>CAZGHW010000001.1:0-229111 GCA_964525695.1 uncultured Rheinheimera sp.
AGATGATCGTTCGGACATATTTTGCACAAAACACGTCTTTTTGCTGAATTAATCAGCAAAAATCAATGGATAAAGCTGGTTTTAATCTGGTCGATGCGGTTTTGCCGCGTTTTGGATCTGACACACAGCTGCACTATTTGGTTTAAACCACAGTTCTGCTCTGCTCAGCGGGGTCGCAACAGGTAATAATGGATTATGTAAGGTGATGATTTGGCGCTGGCCTAAACAAGACTGAGCCAGTGCGTCCGCAAAATAGCGCTGGAACAACAATTCAAACTCACCACTCTGAATCAGCGCATTTAAACCAGCCTCTAATTGTGCCGCCAACTGCTGATTCTTTTTATGCAAAAAGAAATATAAAGCGGTTGGGTAATGCAATACCACCTCGGGCTCGACCTGAAACAGCTGAGGTTGTTTTGACTGTTCCTGCCAAACCTCAAGTACTGAACGTGGGAATGCATCACCGCGATGCTTGGCCAGCATGGCAAACAATGACTGATATTGACTTGAGGTCAGCACTTTCAGCTCGTTCTTTTGCAAAATAGTGGTATCAGGCCAATCATGTCCCTGCAACAGGGTTAGATGCTGCAAACTGCGCAGGTCAGACAATTTAGGTAGGGGTAAAGGTCTGTCTTTGGCGATTAATAATAACCGCCAACCATATAAACCTTTATCAATCGGGATCCGCACCGGTAATAATTGTTGCTCGCGCTCTATGCTGGTCATGCTCCAGAACACATCGACTTCTTGTGCTGCTGCAATAGCTTTTAATGAACGTTGTTGCACCATGCCAGTACTCGCACGCTGTAGATCAACCTGCACCCCGACTTTGGCAAAAGCTGCAGTTAATAATTCCAGTGGATATTGTTGGGTTGGATCATCCGATTGAATGGATTGACCATAGATCAGCCGGACCGGCTCAGCCGCGATCGCCACTGGCGGCCACCACAGTAGCAACAGCACGCAGATACCACCAAAGAAATGACGTTCAAGTTGCCACCAAGTCAAACCCTGACTCTCCTCTCACCAGCTCCATCCGAACTTGACTATAGCAGAGCAGTCTCAGGCTCTTAAGGTTTTCCGGTACAAAATTCCGTCACAAGGCTCTGCCGCATCTATATAGATGCGACTTTCACCTGACTTTGCGTTCATTCCCCTAGCGACAAAGATGAATCGCAATGAAATAGCTTGAAAATTCACCAACAGAAACTTAGAATGATCGTTCATTCTATATTTGGAGTTTATTATGCTGCAACAAGCACCTCGTTACAGCCTGGTTCAAAGCCTGCGTCGGTACGCTTTACTGCCAACCCTGTTATCCTCATTCGTCGTGTTGACCGCTTGTGGCCAGCCGAACGCACAAACAGCGCCAGCCGCTACGGCTGTCGAAGTTGGGGTTGTGACACTGACCACACAAGATGTCAAACTGCAGACCGAATTACCAGGACGGACAGTGGCCTTTCAGACAGCGGAAATCCGGCCACAAGTCGGCGGCATCATACTTCAACGCCAGTTTACCGAAGGCGGCGCTGTCACTGCTGGGGATGCCTTGTATCAAATTGACCCGGCCAGCTTTGCTGCGACAGTGCAAAGTGCCAAGGCCAGCGTGGCCAAAGCAGAAGCTGACTTACAACAAGCCAAAGCCAAAGCAAGCCGTTATCAGCAGTTAATTAAACAGCGGCTGGTGAGTCAGCAGGACTATGACGAAATACAAGCCAACTTCCAGCAACGTCAGGCGGAAGTTGCTGCTGCTAAAGCTCAGCTGAGCAGTGCTCAAATTCAACTGAATTACAGCAGTATCAAAGCGCCAATCAGCGGCCAGATCAGCAAATCCAGTGTCACCGCCGGTGCGCTGGTCAGTGCCGGTCAAGCCACAGCGCTGGCTACTATTGCGCAGCTTGACCCGATTTATGTCGAAGTGACCCAATCCAGTGCTGAATTGCTGAAATTGAAGAAATCATTCGCCAGTGGCGCTTTAGGCCAAGGCAGTACCAACGTCAGCCTTAAACTGGAAGATGGCAGTCTATATCCACTGCAAGGCAAGTTGCAGTTTGCTGAAGTCACAGTCGATGCCAGTACCGGATCCGTCGTGTTGCGAGCTGAATTTGCCAACCCACAACAATTATTGCTACCGGGCATGTATGTTCGCGCCACTATTGATAGCGCAGTAAAATCTGCAGCCGTATTAGCACCTCAACGTGGTATCAGCCGCAACGCCAAAGGTGAAGCGACAGCTATGGTGGTCAATAAAGAAGGTATTGCTGAATTACGCTTGGTTAATGCCAGCCGGACTATCGGTGATCAGTGGTTGATTGAAACTGGCCTGAGCGCCGGTGAACAGTTAATTGTTGAAGGCTTACAAAAAATCCGTCCAGGCAGCCCGGTCAAGGCTGTGCCTTTTCAACCGGCCACGACCCCTGCAACCCAAGTTGCCAGCCAAAACGGAGCTTAACTGATGAGCCGATTTTTTATCGACAGGCCTATCTTTGCCTGGGTTATTGCCCTGGTGATCATGCTGGCAGGCGTACTGGCCATTTCCGCCTTGCCCGTAGCGCAGTATCCTTCAATAGCGCCGCCAGCTATTAGTATCACCGCCAGTTATCCTGGCGCTTCAGCCCGGACGCTGGAAGATAGTGTGACCCAAGTCATTGAGCAGAAGATGAAAGGTTTAGATGGCCTGCTTTATATGTCATCCACCAGCGAATCCAGTGGCAGTGCCACTTTAACACTGACTTTCAGTGCAGATACCAATCCGGATATTGCTCAGGTTCAGGTGCAGAACAAACTGGCGCTGGCGACCCCATTATTACCACAGGAAGTGCAGCGTCAGGGCGTACAAGTCGCCAAGTCTGCTCGTAACTTTTTACTGGTAATGGGCTTCGTGTCTGAAGATGGCAGCATGAACAATATCGATATCGGCGATTATGTCACGGCCAATGTGCAGGATGTGCTGGCTCGGGTCGATGGTGTCGGCGAAGTCCAGATGTTTGGTACTCAATATGCGATGCGGATTTGGTTGGATCCAGCCAGACTTGCCAACTATAAATTGCAACCTGTTGATGTCAACAACGCCATCCTGGCGCAAAATGCCCAAATTTCGGCCGGTCAGCTAGGTGGTTTACCAGCCATCAGTGGCCAGCAGCTGAATGCTTCGGTCACAGCGCAAAGCCGGTTACAAACCCCAGAACAGTTTGGCAATATTTTACTGCGGATCAATAGTGATGGCTCTGTGGTTCGGTTGGCCGATGTCGCGCGGATTGAACTTGGTGGCGAAACCTATGAAGTGTCAGCCCGCTACAATGGCAAACCGGCCATTGGTCTTGGCATCAAACTCGCCAGTGGCGCCAACGCATTAGCAACAGCCGATGGCGTGAAAGCCGCAATTGCCGAGATGCAGCCTTATTTCCCAGCCGGTTTACAGGCTGTGGTGCCTTTTGATACCACGCCTTTTGTAAAAATTTCGATTGAAAAAGTCGTCAAAACCCTGCTTGAAGCCGTGCTGCTGGTGTTCCTGGTGATGTATCTGTTTTTACAAAACTTCCGCGCCACGCTGATCCCAACCATTGCCGTTCCCGTGGTCTTGCTCGGCACTTTTGCGGTGTTATCCGCCTTTGGTTACTCCATTAATACCCTGACGATGTTTGCCATGGTGTTGGCCATTGGCTTGTTAGTGGATGATGCTATTGTGGTGGTCGAAAACGTTGAACGGGTCATGACCGAAGAAGGCTTATCGCCCAAAGAGGCCACCCGTAAATCGATGGACGAAATCACCGGAGCCTTGGTTGGTATCGCACTGGTGTTATCCGCCGTGTTTGTGCCAATGGCGTTTTTTGGTGGCTCTACCGGGGTTATTTATCGCCAATTCTCCATCACATTGGTCTCTGCCATGGCGCTGTCGGTGTTAGTGGCATTAATTCTGACGCCAGCTTTATGTGCGACCTTATTAAAGCCTTCTGGTCATCAGGGCGGCGGCATGCTGGGACGATTCTTCAGCGGCTTTAACCGCGGTTTTGATCGCAGCAACAACGCCACCCAGTCGATGGCCAGACGCATGGTGCAACAGCCCAAACGTTATTTACTGGTCTACAGCTTAATTGTCGGTGGGCTGGTGCTGCTGATGCTGCGATTACCTTCCGCCTTCTTACCGGACGAAGACCAGGGCATTTTGTTTAACCAGATTGTATTACCAGCCGGTGCCACCAGCGAGCGCACCTTAGAAGTGGTGAAACAGGTAGAACAACACTTCCTGGAAGATCAAAAAGAAGCGGTGAAATCTGTGTTCTCAGTGTCAGGCTTCAGTTTTGCTGGGCGTGGCCAGAATGCGGCTATCGGTTTTGTTAATTTGAAACACTGGGATGAACGGCAAAGACCGGATCTGACCGTTAAAGCCGTCAGCGGTAAAGCCATGGCTCGTTTTAGTCAGATTAAAGATGCCATGGTATTCGCGTTTGCGCCGCCAGCAGTGGTTGAACTTGGCACCGCCAATGGCTTTAACTTGTTTTTACAAGACCGCAGTAACTTAGGCCATGAAGGCCTGCTGGCAGCCCGCAATCAACTGCTGGGCATGGCTGCGCAGGATAAACGCCTGATGGCAGTCCGGCCGAACGGTCAGGAAGATACACCTGAGTTGAAACTGAATATTGATTTGGCTAAAGCTGGTGCATTAGGCGTCAGCCAGACTGACATCAACCAGACAGTACAAACCGGCTGGGGTGCCAGTTATGTCAATGACTTTATCGATAAAGGCCGGGTGAAGAAAGTCTTTGTGCAAGGCGATGCCAGCAGTCGGATGGTACCGGAAGATTTACAACAATGGTATGTGCGCAATCAGCAAGGTGAAATGGTTCCTTTCTCCGCTTTTGCCAGCGCGCATTGGAGTTATGCCTCACCGCGACTGGAACGCTATAACGGCATGCCAGCTATGGAGATCCAAGGCATGGCGGCTCCGGGATTTAGCACCGGCGAAGCCATGGTCATTATGGAACAACTGATCAAACAGTTACCTGCCGGCGTCGGTTTTGAATGGACTGGGATGTCTTATCAAGAACGGATGACGGGTGATCAGGCACCTATGCTGTATGCCCTGTCGTTGTTGGTGGTGTTCCTTTGTCTGGCGGCCTTATATGAAAGCTGGTCAGTGCCTGCCGCCGTGATGGCTGTGGTGCCGCTGGGTATTTTTGGCGCCCTGGTGGCGTCAACCTTACTGGGGTTATCCAATGACATCTACTTCCAGGTCGGTTTATTAACCACCATGGGATTAGCAGCGAAAAATGCCATTTTAATTGTCGAATTTGCCAAAGGCCGGCTGGAACAAGGCATGAACCTGGCAGATGCTGCCATTGAAGCGGTCCGGCTGCGGTTAAGACCGATTTTAATGACATCCTTGGCCTTTATTTTTGGTGTGTTACCGCTGGCCATTGCTTCTGGTGCAGGTTCAGGCGCCCAAAATGCACTTGGCAGCAGCGTAATTGGCGGTATGATCGCGTCCGCTGTGCTGGCGGTGCTATTTGTACCGTTATTTTATGTGTTGATTGGCAAGGTATTTGTCCAGGCCAATCCTACTGGTGGCAAGCACTCAAGGTAGTTCCCGAAACATCAGCTGGCAATGGAGCTGCCGGCGACGGAGTTTGTGATGACAATACTTAAAGCAAAAAAACATCAGGATCCAATCCAGGCAGAAGCACGACGGCAACAAGTGTTGCAAGCTGCGGCCGATTGTTTTCGTCGCCGTGGTTACCATGGCGCCGGCATGGCGGAAATATCCAAAACCGCCGGCATGAGCCCGGGACATATTTATAATTATTTCGCCAGTAAAGAAGCCATTATTGAAGCGATCATCGCCCAGAACATGGCGGAAATGTTTTCGCTGATCGAAGGTTTTGCCAATGCCGAAGGCCAGGTAGTCGATGCCATGGTTGAAGGCGCAGCGCATGGCATTGATAAAAATCTGGCACCAGCCTATGCCGCGCTGCAATTGGAAATGTTATCCGAAGCCGCCCGCAACGATAAAGTAGCAGCTCTGTTACGCCATGTTGATGCCAGTGCACGCAGCCAGCTCAGTGCCTTACTGACCGGAGAACAAGGCAGTATGCGGCATTTAGCGGCTGACGAAGTCGCTGCCCGCATTGAGTTATTATGTGCCGTTTTTAATGGTTTTCTGGTGCGGGCGGTGTTACACCCAAAGCTCGATCAAGCGCAGTTATTGCGCATGCTGCAACCCTGGCTCAGACAATTACTGGCCCCTTAGCGCAACCAGCAGCCCAAGCGAACCGCTAACTGCAGCATTATTGCTGCAGTAATTCCAGTTGTAAGCGCTGCGTTCCGCTCAACTTGCCTTGCTCAGAGAATACTGCCAGTTGTTGCCAGAGCTGACCCAAGTCCAGTTCTCGGTAGCTGCTGAGTTTTAACTGCGTCATTAGTTCGGCTAACAGCAGCGCTGCCGCAGCGGATGGCTGAATTTGTAACGCCAAATAAGCCATTTTTAGCGCCCGATACCACAACTTCTGCTGCTGATACTGACTTGCCCACTGCATATAAGTAGCGGCCATCATGTCAGCGTGCGGATTCGCCAGGCGAAATAGTTGCTGATGAAAAAAACCAACCCCCAGCCGCTCTGGCGCCATCGGCATTTGCATAATCCGCAGATCAGCCTGCCACAACAGTTGATTTGCGGATTCAGACTGCTGCAACTGTAGAAAAATATAAGCCAGCAACACAGACTGAAACACATCTAACTGTTCGCTATTTTGCTGCATCAACGTTAAATCCGCCGTCCAATCGTGCTGTTGTGGCACCATGGTCACCACGATAGCGATATCCACCAAGCTGGCAAAACGTTTAAAATCGACCGCCCCCTGTTGCCAGGCTAATTTATTAGCCAGCTCGCGCGCCGTTGTCGCTAATTGTGGCCGTGATGGGAGCATTGACTCAGGATCTGCCGGCAGTAGCGTCTGCACTAACGCCAAGCCAATCCAGGTGATCAACAATAAATTCTGCTGATAATGATCACCTCGGGCGCGATTCAGTTTATCTTGCAGATAGGCCGCTGCGCTTTGATAACCTTGATGTTGAAACATTAAAATGGCCGACAAATTCATTTCATGCGGCGTCAGTTCAGCCCCTTTGGGGGCAAAAAACAGCTGCTGCGGCACCTGGCCTTGTTCTGCATCCGCTTGCATCCGCCAGCGATACAGATCAAGCTGGCGCGGTAACCACTGTTTATCCTGCATTTGTTGCAGCAATTGTTGTACTTTGCTGGTTTTACCCAGCAAATAGGCCAGCTCGAGCCGGATTTCCAGCGCCGTCAGCTCCGCTTTAATTCTGCCTGACAATTGCCAGGCTTCCTGCGCATAACCCCAATCCAGTAAAATCCGGCTTTGCACGATCCGAATGGTATCCCGACTGGCTTTGGGCATTTGACCAGCCTGTAACCGCAATAACTGCCGTAGCTTTAACCAACAGGGTTTTTCCGCCAATGCTTGCAATAAAGGTTTGACATGTTCCTGTAATAACAAGGTTTCGCGCAGTTGTTGCAGCAGTATTTTCAGCGAAACTGGCTTGGCAATGACCCGGGTTGGTAACAGCCTGCCAGGTAATTCGGCTTGCGCCGCTTGCACCTGATTGGTAATAAACACCACTTGTGTCCAGGGCGTCAGTCGTTGTTGCCGCATTAAATGCCTTAATAAATCAGGCCCACGCAGCTGATCGCCCAGGTCATAACCCAAAATCAGCAAACCGGCATCCAGCAGTGGGTATTGTTTTAACAAGGCCTGACCATTGGCCAGACAGTCCACCTGTCTGACACCGGCATGACGAAACAAATTTTTCAGAATGTGTCTGCTGCCGACTTCGTCTTCGACCACAACCACTTTGAGCTGGCCAGCCTGCACCAAAGATTTTACCTTGTTACTGCGCATATTTATATCTGCTTAGCATAGGCTATTTTTGTGCAAACGCCGTACCGACTGCGACTGTCAGCCAAATAACGCCGCCAAGCGCGGTCTTAGCCGCAGTGCCAGCCGATATCCGAACTCCAGCACGCTGGCAAAGCCCGGGATCCGACCGCAATGGCCCAGCCAGCGCCAACCGGGTAAAGCTTGCCATAACCGGATAAAAGCTCTGGCACCGTGCCAGATTTGCTGCTGTGCATCAACCAGATGAAAACGCTGCAGGGCATCACAACGATTAATCTGCGCCGGTAAGGCTTGCTCAGTCGTCAGATCCAACCAGCAGATCGGCTCCAGCGCGGTTAAACCACGATAATAAGCAATTTCACGCCGGCACAGCGGACAACCGCCATCGTATAACACTGTCAACATGCTGATGTCCTCTGCAACAACCACCGCTGTTAAACGTCTGTCAGCACAGCCCGGATCTGTCCGGTCTTTGGTTTATTGCTGGTGAATGAGCTGAGTTGGCCCGCTGGCTGCGCCTGTGGTGGCGTCAGGCCATGACCAACGGTAAATATCCCCTTGTTGCTCACTGGCAGCCACCCACCACAGCGCCGTGGGTGTGTATTGATATTGATGGATAAAACCACTGCTGACCGGCAGCAATAATTTGCTGGCACTGAGCTCAAACCCAGCCTTTTCAGAGGACGGGCGCAAGCTCGCTTGCATAATGCCCTGCCCAGGCTGGAAATAACTGATGTCGGCAGCCGACAGTTGCCAGTTCAACCAGTTAATCCGGTCAAACGTCGCCAGCAGCAGTTGTTCTGCGGCGGCCGGTTCGGTTAAATCCAATAGAAAGAGGCCATCTTGATGATATTTCGTGTATAGCAAGTGATCCTGATACACATAACCACTGTAACCGCCTTGCCTGGTCAACTGCGTCAGCGCTGCCAGCTGTTCGGCTTGTTCTAGCGAGGGCTGGGCCATCATCGCGCTGGTCACTGCCGGACATTGTGTCGTCGCAGCGTTTGCTGGTGGCTGCAGTGGTTGCGGTAATGGATAACGCCACAGTTGCCAATCGCCGCTGTACTCGCTGCTGAAAATAAGCTGTTGTTGCTGCCAATTGACGACGCCGACCTGATACTCAGGACCCAGCAGTTGCCAGCAACTGGCGGTGTTGATTTCTAACAGATATAACGCGCCTTGCTGACTAAAAGCCAGATAGCGGCCATCATCCGAGCGACTGAGCCGGACAAAGCCAGCCGGGGCTGGTAATTCTGCCAACAAGGTCGGAGCTGCATCACCCTGCCGGCGCCAAATTTGATGCCGACCATGCCGGGTCGACAAAAACACCAGATCTTGTTGCCAGACACGCGGCATCAGCTCCAGTCTGGCGCTGCTGATCTGTAGTTCGGCTTTGGCCGTGGCAGAGACAGGCAATGACTGGCGCCAAATTTGACTGCGTTGCTGCGCACTACTGAGCCACAATTCAGTGCCAGCTGCGACCAGTCCCAGCACTGAACCAGGCACCGCCAAAACCTGATGATAATGGTCACTGTGCGCTGGCCACCGGCATAACCACTGGCTGACACCATCCGGACAGTCAAACCACAAAGTCTGCTTGCTATCAAACACCAAACTGGTCGCAGCCACCGCTAATGTTTGTTGCCTGGCAAGCGTCAACTGCGGCAATTGATACCAAAGGATTTGGCGTTGTTGCTGTTGCTGGTAACGCAGCACGGCTAATTGCCGACCGTCGGCTGACAACGCCAGTGCAATATCACTCTGTCCTGTCTCAGGTAAGGTCAGTTGTTGTCGTTGGCCGGTGGCGAGTTGATAACGATAAATCTGATAAGGTTGGCTTTTATCCTGCCGCATCCGGAAAAATACCGCCTGACCATCCGGCTGCCACTGCAGCTGTAATTGACTATCAACTGGATAAGCCAGCAACGCCTGCGCGGCCTTAGCATCGGCCATGACTGGCCGCAGCCATAACTGACAGGATGGTTTCGCTGGGTCTGGTTGACAGCCCTGATACACAATCTGCTGACCATCCGGACTCAACACGGCCTGCGGCACCTGCGGCTGATGAAACTGTAGTGGCTGGCGCTGACCGCTCTCTTGCTGTAACCACCAACCCGATGACGTTTGACCGCGTTGCAGATACAAAAACTGCTTGCCATCGGCACTGACACTGAGCTGATACTCCAGCCCATCTTCGGCCGTCATCGATTGTAAAGCAGGCATCAGCGCAGTTTCAGCGACCGGTGGTTCGGCATGTTCAGTTGTGAGCCAGCCGAGCAGCATTAAGGCCAGGCAGATAAACCCGACCAGCCAGCCAAAGGTCCTGCGGGATTGCTCTAGGCCTGGCGTTGGCAACTGGCACGGATCGTCCACTGCAGTGGCCTGGGCCATGCCAGAGTCAGCGGCGGTAAGCGGCTGTACCGCCACCACCAGCCGATAACCCACTTTGGCCAGAGTTTCCAGATAAGGCTGGCTTGGATCCAACTCGGCAAAAGCTTTGCGCAGCAACGAACTGGCACGATGGATAGCACTGTCACTCACTACCCGGCCTTGCCAGACTTGTTGCAACATTTGCTGGTGATCTAGCAACTGATGCTCAGCTGCCAACAAAGCCTGTAACAGCAGAAAAACTTTTGGTTCCAGATAGACCTGCTGCTCAGCCCGACATAACAGTCGCTGTTGCGGTAAAAACACCACAGCTCCGAGCTGCCAGCCTGTTTCAGTCGTCATGTGATCTTGATCCTGTGCTGTTACCTGATGTGCCAGTTGTGCTTAAAAGCGACTATTGTGCCGTCTTTGCAGCCGGTGAGAACCGGCCTCAGCATTTCATCAGGAAATAATCAGCCATAATGCGCTGCTAATTTTGTTGCTGCAGCCTAGCATGCTCTTGATCACAGCAACAACAGGATAACAGGACCAGTGACCGTAAATAGATTCAACTTCAAAGCACTGCTGCTGGCTGGTAGCTGTTTACTCAGTTGCAGCCTGGGGCATGCCGCCGCGGCGAGTAGCGCCATCGAGCCGAGCGCCTCTGCAACGACCAGCAGCAGCTTGCCACTTTTTAGTCGCCGGGTGGAAAGCCTGGGGCAGTTTTTTCATGTGCGCACAATGCAACCCGCTTTAGCAGAACAAGCCCCCAGCCAACCGGTGCTGATCCTGCTATCCGGCCCTAACCAGAATTATCATGCCGACAGTGCCTGGTTTGCTTTATTGCAACCTTTGCTGGCCCAACATTATCAGGTTCATGCCATCGACCGGCTGGGCAATGGCTGGAGTGATGATAACGAAGACTTATCTTATCGTCGTTTTGCCGATGATTTAGCCCATTTGCTGCCCAAACTCACGCCACAGCCGATGATCATCATCAGTTTTGCCAGCGGCAGTATCAGCAGTCAATTGTTGTATCAGCGCCACCGCCAGCAACTGAATCTCAAAGCGATGATTTGGCTGGATCCAGATGTGGCCACCGCCGAAACCGTCGCTTGGTATCAAGGTTATCCGGTTGACTGGTATCAGCAAAACCTAGCGGCTTTATTGCCAAAACTGGCCACCGGTGTTTGGCAACAGCGCACCGCTGAGAAACTGGCAGCTGAACGACAACAAGTACAAGCCTTAGTACCAGCGCACTATCAGACATTGATGGACTGGGATTATTTCACGGCCGTGTTAGCGCAACGACAGTCAGTGCAACGACAACAAGCCAGAGCCCGCGAGATTGCAGCTTATGCCGCGGATTTACAACTTTATCTGCAACAACCGCTGATCACCAGCTTACCGGTGACAGTGATTGAGAGCGATTTTGAAACGGCCGAAGCGGCGGCTGAGCCGGCGGAACAGGAAAAATTACGCCGACTCCAGCAACAAAGTACTGCCTGGCATCGTCAGGTCGCTGCCGTCTCTGGCGGCCAGTACATCGCCACTGGCCAACCGCAACATCTGCTGATGTTGCAACAGCCAGAACTGGTGTTACAGGCCGTGCAAGCACTGACTCAATCCGGTCAGTAGCCTTCGGTGACCAGGTTCAGATGTTGCGGTCCTGCCTGGCTTGGCGCCAAGCCAGGATCGCAGCACCTCGCTCGCCACTGGCGGCACCGAATTCGGCGCGCCGGACTGGCGGCACTCTGGTGCCACTAAATAAATGCCGGCTAATGGCAGCTGGCAATGCTTGTACGATTTCATCAATCTCCGACATACCACCGCCCAAGATCAGCACATCCGGATCATAGGCTAGTACCTGATTTGCCATGGCTGATCCCAGCGCGTCCATGTAACAGTCAAAAGTCTGTTGCGCTGTAACGTCACCTTGTCGCAAGGCGGTTAACCACTGATAAGTGCTGTGCTGTTGCTGACTAAAATGCTGATACAGCCTCGCCAGTCCAGTACCGGAAATATAGGTTTCAGCACAACCCAGCAAACCACAACCGCAGGCAAATAAAGGCAACTGATACTGTTGCATCACCCGGCCAGCAATGCACTGATGGCCAAACTCCCCTGCCAGTTGCTGACAGCCCTGATACAGCTGGCCATCCACACATAAACCGCCACCGGCACCAGTGCCAAGAATCACGCCAAACACCCGGCGCAAACCGCGTCCCGCCCCTAACATGGCTTCCGATAACACAAATAACCGACAGTCATTGCCGATCGCCACCGGTCTTTCCAGCAATGCCATCAAATCGGTTTCTACTTGTTGCCGATTCAGGCAAGCGACATTGGAAGAAATCACTAAGCCCTTCGTTTCCACCACGCCGGGTAACGCAATACCGACAGGCGCCTGCTGACCAAAACGCTGATCCGCCAGCAACACCTGTTGCTGCACAGCCTGCAAAAACTGCGCATAATCAGCAGTCGGTGTCGCCACACGCCAGCGCTCCAACAACTCAAACTCATCAGTGAACACAGCAATTTCTATTTTGGTGCCACCAATATCCAGACCGTACAACATACTCAGTCACCTCTGTCTGGCTGCCACTGACTGGCAGCAGCCGCAAATGGATAGATATGGACCCCCTGCACCACCCGATTCACCTCACCGCCTGGGCAAGGATTATCTGGTGAGATGCCCAGTTGTAATGCTTTATAAAAGGCCAGCATCTGGGCAAACAGGATATAAGGCAACGCCAGCCACACATCCTGCTGCGGTCCAGCTGTGGGTAACTGCAGCAGCGTGGTCAGTAATGCTTTATTGTCCTGCTGCAACTCATGATAAAGATCAATATCATAGCGCCGGGTATAAGGATCGGCCGACGGTAACAGGAACAGTTGTGTGCTGGCATCCACCAGTGATTTCGGGCCATGCCGAAACCCTAATGGGCTTTCAAAACAACTCAGCACCTGGCCTGCGGTCAGCTCCAGATATTTCAGCGCCGCTTCCTGCGCAATGCCTTTGAGACACCCAGATCCTAAAAACACCAGCCGTTGACAAGGTTGCTCCGCCAGCTGTCGCAGCGCCCCCACATCAGCTAACAGCGCCTGCGCTGCTTCGATGGCGGCTTGTAATTGTGTTTCATCTGGCGTCAACAACAATAAAGTACTGACCAACATGCCGGTAAAACTGCTGGTCATGGCAAAACTACGATCATGACAAGCTTCCGGTAACAGCCACAATTGACTATTGGCTTGTTGCTGCGCCAATTGCGCCAACTGGCCCTGAGCATTGCAACTGATCACCAGATGATAACACTCTGGGATCAATTGTTCAGCCAGTTGGATTGCCGCCACACTTTCCGGACTATTACCGGAACGACCATAACTGATGAATAAAGTAGGCAAAGCCGCAGCTAGGTATTGTGCTGGATGACTGACAATATCCGTGGTGCTAATGGCTTCAATCCGTTGGCTGGCGACACGGCTATGTTGCAGCAGATGCGGCAACAAGGTTTGGCCAATATAAGCGGAGGTCCCGGCACCGGTTAAAATGATCCGAAGATTGGGCATCGCCAGTAACGACTGCAACCAATAGCGCAACTGCGGTTGCTGCGCTTGGGCCGCTAATTGTTGCCAAATCGCAGGTTGCTGGGCTATTTCGGTTGCGGTCCAGAACGCACCTTGTTGCTGTAACTGTGACTGATGAAGGGCTGGAAATGATATAGATAAAGCTGTTGCTGACACTGGAAACTCCTGCAAAAAATCCGACCCCAAGTTACGACTGGCATGCCGCAGCGTAACGCTGCAACACCTGAGTTATTTTATGCTGGATCAGCATCAGAGGTGCGGCGCTGAGCGTTCCGCGCAGGACGGCTTCATATTGCACTGGCAAAAACTGACTTAATAACGGCAGCGGGATCGAAACTTGCTGCAGGTTCTGACACAAAGTGGCCACCGCTGCCGCAAGCTCAGGCTGCTGCCAGTAATAGCGGATCCGGTCGCTGTAACTGAAACTTCTCAGCAACTGTTGCTGCGAAAAATCGCCCGGATAAAAACCTTGCCAATTGTTCGGTTGTTGCAGCATCAGCCGCTCCGACACCGCCCGCAAATGCGAGCGCTGCTCGACAGGAATAAGCTGATCTTCAATCAGACTCAGCGCAAACAAAGCTTCGCGCAGCGCAAAGGTCAGTTGCGGCCCCACTTTTAAAATAGCAAAGTGCTGCTGGACCAATTGTCGGTAAACACCCGCAGGCTGAAAATCAGTGGAGTGGGCTTCATAGACTAAATTTGGATAATCACGAATAAAATGAGCAAGTTGCTGCGTTTGCGCTGGCTGATACAAATGCACCTGACTGTTGTCGAATTCGACGCCAGGCTGCACCACCACGGCAATCACCCGCTGCCACACCTCAGGGCTAAGGCCGAGGCTGGCAAATGCCTGTTGATGGGCAGTTAAGGTTTGCGCCACATCGGCCACAGCGGTGACCGTCAGTTCAGCATCCAGCGCTGACACACCACCAGGCGCTGGTACTTCGGTGCCAATCACATAACAAAGTTCAGTCTTACCAAAGGTGGCGCTGGCGGTCTGTTCTGCCACCTGACATAAACGGGCGGCACGCTCTGCGATCAACAGATCCGACAGCGGTAGGCTGTCATCGGCACAGGCCATACTGGTATCTAAATGAATTTTTTGAAACCCTGCCGCCACAAAAGTCCGGATCAATTGCTCAGCTTCAGCCATCGCGGCAGCGGCCGGCAGATGTTTCCAGCACACCGGACCTAAGTGATCACCACCGAATAACAACTGGCTGCGATGGACGCCGGTTTCAGTCGCTAGCTTTTCAACAAATTGAATAAAATCAGCAGGTAACATGCCAGTATAACCGCCATATTGATTCACCTGATTGGCGGTGGCTTCAATCAGCAGCAGACTCTGGTCCTGCTTTGCCTGCGCCAGTGCGGCAGTTAACACCAGCGGATGCGCCGAACAAACTGAATAAATACCACAACCTTTATCTTGTTTATTGGCGCGGATTAACGCGAGCAAAGCTTCCATAAGTCTCCTTTAACTGATGATATGCACCTGCACCCCCATCCGAGTCAGTTCATCGACATACCCGGCCGGGATCCCGGCATCTGTTACTAATGTATGTACCTGATTAGCTGCGCAAATCAGGTGAAAACCCCGACGTTCAAACTTGGATGAATCTGTCACCACAATGATCTGGTGCGCCACTTCACACATCAGCCGGTTCAGGGTGGCCTCGGCTTCAAAATGAGTGGATAAACCGGTCCGCAAGTCAAAACCATCCACCCCGAGGATCACTTTGTCGAATTGATAATGTTTCAGCGCTTGCTCTGCCTGCGAGCCGTAAAACGACATCGACTTCTTCCGCAACAAACCGCCGGTCATCATCACATCAACTTTTTCAAAAGCCGCCAGCTCAGCCGCGATGTTCAGACCATTGGTCATCACAATCAGATTCTTATGCTCAGCCAGATTGGCTGCGACTTCCTGTGTGGTGGTGCCCGAATCCAGAATGATGCGCTCATCATCTTTAATCAGACTGGCCACAGCCCGCCCCAGCTTCTGCTTTAAATCAGAATGCTTTTGCCGTTTTTCTTTTAGTGACAACTCCCGGCTCAGCTCATCATTGACCATGGCGCCACCGCGCGAGCGCACCACCAGTCTTTTACTATCCAGACTGGCTAAATCACTGCGGATCGTCACTTCAGACACGCCAAAGCGCTGTGATAATTCAGCCACCGAGACTTTGCCCTGCAACTGCGTCAGCCGGACTATCTCCTGCTGACGTTCGATGGTATTTAAATTCTCCACTTCTGCTCCCTGCCCTGCCGGGCATCTTGAGTTGTACCTTACCAGTAAATCTGAAACTTTCAATAGCTTTCGAAACATTAAAATCAAAAGAAAATTTTATCTTTAGTGGTGCTCAAATCAGTTAAAACAAAAAAACAAAACTACAAGCATATGAAAAACAATGATAAAAAATCAATGTTAACATTTAACCCCAATTTCTCTCATAAGTTTCAGTTTGCTTTAAGCCAAAAAAAATCGCAAAAACATCTAAACAAAAAGCAAATTAAACTTGCGATAACTTTCATTTAGGCGGTATAACTTAATTTCGAAGGTTTTGATTGCTGAAAAATAACCGACAGCTGGCCAACATGGCCTCATTCCGCCAGTTTACGCCAGCTAAGCGTAACTACAATATCAGCAATCCGGAATTTCATAAGAAAAAATAACAGACCGGAGGGGAGCATGTCAGAACGTAAATTTAACCGTCACCAGTTAGGGATCTTGGTACTGCTGGCGATCAGTGGCCAGCAAAGCGCTTTTGCCCAACAAAGTGCCAGCAGCCACCAAGCCAAGACGGATGAGCAAGTTGAAAAACTGGAAGTCAAAGGCATTCGCAGCAGTATCAAAGAGTCCTTATATTTAAAACAAAATGCCACCAGCGTGGTGGATGTGGTGGTGGCGGAAGATATTGGCAAGTTCCCGGATGAAAACCTGGCGGAAGCCCTGCAGCGCATTCCTGGCATTACCATCACCCGCAATGGCGGTGAAGGTCAGAACATTCTGGTACGTGGTATGGGATCAGGCTACAACGTCACCACCTTAAATGGCCGTAAACTGGCCTCGGAAAACTCTGGTCGTGATTTTAACTACGACACCATTGCTTCAGAGCTGGTGAATGTACTGGCGGTGTATAAATCACCGGAAGCCCGCTTACTGGAAGGCGGCATTGGCGCCGTGGTCGACGTGCAAACCCGCAAGCCACTAGACTTAGGTGGTTTTACCCTGACAGGCTCGGCCAAGGGCATTTATGAATCCCGTACCAAAGATGTTCACCCACACGCCTCCATGCTGGTCGGCGATGTGTTTCAGGATGGCAGTTTAGGTGTGCTGCTATCGGCCGCCTACTCGAAAAAAACCTTACGCAATGACACATATTCTGCAGCTGGTTTTTACGACAAAGCCGAAGGCGTGACTGATGAAGCCACTGTGGCTATTGATCAGAATAAGGATGGCGTGATTAGCGAGCAAGAACGCTTCCCATCAAAAATCCCCGGTTATATGTATTACACCAATGAGCAGGATACCAGGCAGCGGTTAGGCACCACATTGGCGGTCCAATGGCAACCGAATGATAGCTTTGAGCTGTTAACCGACGCCTTATATAGCCGTTACAACACGGATGGCGCCAAATATCAGATAGGTTTTGTCAACTATGACGAATCCTGGACGCCAGGCACGCCGGTCTTTACCAATCCAAAGTTTGCTGAAGATGGTCGGGTGGTGTCGATGCAACAGCTCAACAATCCGATGATTGAACTGCTGAACTTGTCTGCCCCGCGCAAAACCGATACCTGGATGCTGGGCACCAATGCTAAATGGCAAATCAACGACCAGTGGCAACTGATGTTTGATGTTGCCCATTCAGCCGCGAAAGAAGGGAATAGCGGCGACAATAGATTTGTCGTAGCGCGTGGTTTTGTCGATTCCATCAGTATCGATTACAGTAAAGGCAATAAGCTGCCTGATGTGGTGCTGGCACCTGGTTTAACCGAGTCACAAAACTATGGCGCCCACTACAGCCGCAATACCGGCACCGGCGTGGAAGACAAAATTGATGATGCCAAACTGCAGTTTAAATTTAGCCCTGAAAAATCCTGGTTCAGCCAGATTGAAGGCGGCGTGCATTATGTCAAACAAAGTAAATCTCAAACTGAGTTTGCCTCTACCAATCCCAGTATGTTCAGCCGTGGCGGTCATTATCTAACCACCAATAAATTTGCCTTTGACAACAGTACTGTGTTTAAACAAGGTGAATTTGAACTGTTCAAAATCCCGCAGAATGTATTCCGCCAAGCCAACTTTGATAACTTCCTCGATGGTGAAAATGGCGTGCATCCGCAGCCATGGCCGAATTTTGACTACGATGCTTTACTGGCTTATTACCGTTCATTAAATGCCGAAGCTGCCAATAAATACATAGTACCGAGTGTGCAGCAAGCCGGTGCTTTTACCATTGAAGAAGCCGTCACCTCAGCTTTTGTCCAGTTCCGGATTGAACAAGAATTGGCCGGGCTACCTTATATGCTGGATTTTGGCCTGCGCGGTAGCAAAACCGAAGTTGCCAGCTTAGGTTTTTTGCAGGATCTGGCGTCGATTAAACTGGACGACAAAGGCCAGCCGATCGGCAACGCCTGGCGCGTCACCCGGCCTGTCACCTTTGAAGGCGATTACAGTAAAGTGCTGCCGAGCCTGAACTTTAAACTGAATCTGCAGGATGATCTGATTTTCCGCTTCTCGGCCGCCAAAGTAATGAGCCGACCAGCGCTGGATTACCTCAAACCCTGGATTGCAGTGAATTTCACTACCTTAAAACAAGGTCTCCCCACCATGGCAATGGGCAATTCTGCCTTGCCACCTGAGCTGGCCAATCAGGCTGATATCACACTGGAATGGTATCTGGCGGACAGCAGTCAGCTAAGCGGAGGGCTGTTTGTAAAAGATATACAGTCTTTTATTGAAAAAAATAATAATCCAGGCCAAGCCTATGGCGGCAACTATCTGGTAGAAGCACCAACTTCCGGCAAATATGGTGCTATGGTGCGCGGCGCCGAAATCGCCTGGCAACAATCGATGGAACACTGGCTGCCTGCCCCCTTTGATGGTTTAGGTTTCCAACTGAACTATACCTATGTGGACAGTGAATATGATGATCCGAAGCGTAAGTCTTTGCCCTTTAAAGATATGTCGAAAAACTCTTACAACGCGGTCATCTATTACGAGAAAGATGGTTTACAGGCACGACTGGCTTATAACTGGCGCAGTAAGTTCTTGCAGGATCCGGAAGCCTGGGGTGGTGCTGGTTGGATCAGTGACTATGGTCAGCTCGATGCCAGTCTGAGTTATGATTTAAATGAACATCTGACCTTCTTTACTGAGGCCTCGAACCTGAGTAATGAAAGATACTGGGGTTATATCAAACAGCCGGATCAGGTCAGTTGGCTGGAGCGTTTTGGTACCCAATTGGCGCTTGGCGTCCGCGGTACTTTCTAAACCGCTGAGTGGCAGCCTGCGCTAGATGCAGGGCTTAGCCGCAATCAGGTCCGTTCAGACCATCCCCACCGGGACCTTGCCAGGTTGCCCGGTGGTTTTTTACAGTAAACAGAGGGTTTCACATGGGTGTTCGTTTTTCGCCAGCGCTGTTGGCACTGGCTATCAGCCAGCTTTTTTCCAGCCCGGGTCATGCCGCGGCCGTTGGCAATCTGCAACAGCTCAAGAGCAGTCAAAGCCAGCTGCAGATCCAGACCGACAATCAAATGCGACTGCAAATCGAGCTGCTCAAACCTGATTTATTCCGGCTGCAGGCATCCGACAGCAGCACCTTCAGCCCGGCCGGTGATAAAGCCGCCGCTATTGTGCTGCCACACAACTATCCAGCTGTGCAGTACCAGCTCACCGATCAGGGCGACCATCAATTGCTGCTAACCAGCGCCCTGGCGCTGCGGATTTATAAAAAACCACTGACGCTGGCTTTGTATAAAGCTGACAATAAAACACTGTTATTTAAAGAATTACAGCCGGTCGAAATTTCGAAAAACAATAGCTTCCAGACGCTGAGCAGCGACCCGCAGGAGCGTTTTTTTGGCGGCGGTCAACAAAATGGAGCCTTTGAATTTAAAGGAAAAACCATGGAAATTTCTTATTCCGGCGGTTGGGAAGAAGGCGACAGGCCAAGTCCGGCACCGTTTTTTATGTCATCCAAAGGTTATGGTGTGCTCAGAAACAGCTGGGCCAATGGCAGTTATGATTTTCGCTCCAACGACTACATCAGCCTGAGCCATCAGGAACAGCGTTTTGATAGTTATTATTTTGTCGGCGACAGTATGCAACAAGTGCTGGCCAGTTACACCGAGCTGACTGGCCGCGCCAGGCTCATCCCGCGCTGGGCTTTTGAGTATGGCGATGCCGATTGCTACAACGATGGCGATAATGTGAAAAAACCCGGCACAGTGCCGCCAGGTTGGAGCGATGGCCCAACTGGTACCACACCGGATGTGATAAACAGCGTGGCGAAAAAATACCGCGAGCATGATATGCCTGGTGGCTGGATTTTACCCAATGATGGTTATGGTTGTGGTTATACCGACCTGCCAAAAGTGGTGGCTGGCTTGGCCAAATATGGTTTCCGTACTGGGCTTTGGACTGAAAATGGCGTCGATAAAATAGCTTGGGAAGTTGGCACTGCCGGTTCGCGCGCGCAAAAGCTCGATGTCGCCTGGACTGGTCAGGGTTATCAGTTTGCGCTCGATGCTAACAAAGCCGCCGCTGACGGTATTTTAAATAATTCAGATTCCAGGCCGTTTTTATGGACAGTGATGGGTTGGGCCGGGATCCAGCGTTATGCCGTGACCTGGACCGGCGATCAATCCGCCAGCTGGGATTATATCCGCTGGCATATTCCAACCTTGATTGGCTCGGGGTTATCTGGCCAGGCTTACGCCACCGGCGATGTTGACGCTATTTTTGGTGGCAGTGCAGAGACCTTCACCCGCGATTTACAGTGGAAAGCCTTTACTCCGGTGCTGATGGGCATGTCGGGCTGGGCCAATGCCGCCCGCAAACATCCGTGGTGGTACGACGAACCCTACCGCAGCATCAACCGCGATTACCTGAAGCTGAAAATGCGGCTGACGCCTTATATGTATACCACAGCCTATCAGGCCGAACAGACCGGTGCGCCGATAGTGCGGGGTTTAATGTGGGATTATCCGCAAGATCCAACCGCATTTACCGAAACACATAAATATCAGTTTTTACTTGGCAAAGACTTGCTGGTCGCGCCTGTGTATCAGTCGATGGCGGCCAGTAAAGGTTGGCGGAAGAATGTTTATCTGCCACAGGGGCAATGGATAGATTATTGGGATGGCCGGGTGGTGAACGCCCCTGCCAATGGTCAGTTGCTGGACTATCAGGTGGACTTAGCCACCCTCCCGCTGTTTGTCCGGGCTGGTGCTATTATCCCAATGTACCCGGTGGCGCTTTATGACGGTGAAAAGCCCAAAGATGTGCTGACGCTGGATATTTATCCTTATGGCGACAGCAGTTACAGCATGTATGAAGATGACGGTAATAGCCGGCAATACCAGCAGGGTCAATTCAGTACCCAGCAATTTAGCGTGCAAGCGCCCACCGACAGTGCCGGTGATATCAGCGTCAGTATTGCCCCGGTGCAGGGGGAGTATCAGGGCCAGGAGCAGCAACGGGTGTATCAGTTGCAACTGCACAGCAGAGTCAAGCCAGAAGCGGTGACGCTGGACGGGCGTCCACTGCCCATGCGCAAAGATGCTGCTGATTTTGCCAAAGCTGGAGCAGGCTGGTATTTCAGTACCGAAAAATACGGTGTGATTTATGCCAAGAGCGGCAACACTTCAATTCGGCAGCCACTGCAATTTGCAGTCCAAATCAATCCGGCACTGGCTCTTGCCAGCACGGCCGGTTATCCAGCAGCACCTGATTTGGGCAACGCCATTGCCGCCGACAGCTTATTGGTGCTAAACCGGCCAGCCGAAGAGTCAGGTCATGTGCTGGAAAATGCTTTTGACGGCAATCCAACCACCTGGTTTAGAACGAAACGCGATCAAGCGCTGAAAACTGGTGCCCATGAGTTTACGCTGGCTCTTGGTGAGCGGCGGATGGTCAACGGCTTTGAAATTGCCCCACGTAATGATCAGCATTGGAAATATGGTCAGGTGCGGGATTTTGAAGTCTATATCGCCGATAACAATGGCGAATGGGGCGCACCTGTGTATCGTGGCCAGTTGGCACAAAAACAACAGCTGCAAAAAGTCGAGTTTCCAGCCAAAGCCGGTACCTTGTTCCGTTTTCGGGTGTTAAGCACCCAGGATCAAGCCGCTGACGGTACAGCGCTGGATCCGATGGTGACAGCGGCCGATCCAGCCCAGACACCAAAAGTAGCCAAAGCTTTTAACGCGTTATTACCCAAAGTGGTGACACCCATCACCATTTCCGAATTTCGCGTGCTACAACAGCCCTTGCCGGATAAACCCAGACAACAGTTGTATTTGTCGGACGTCAAAGCCAGGCGCAGTGAAAACAGTCGCGGTCCGGTTGAGATGAATAGCGCCAATGGTGGTCGTAGCGCCAAAGATGGTACACCGCTGCAAATGAACGGGCTGAAATTCCGTCAGGGTTTAGGCGTTGCGGGCCACAGCCGGTTGGATTATGCCTTAACTGGCCACTGGCAGTTATTCCGCGCCGATGTTGGTATTGATGACAGTTGCCGTCAGCATGGCAGCGTGCAGTTCCAAATTTATGGCGATGATCAGTTGTTGTTTGACTCCGGCACGCTGCAGGCACCGGCGGTGGTGAAACCCGAATTGGATATTCGCGGGATCAAACTGTTGAGTCTGCGCACAGTGGCAGGCAACGACAAGGTCTGCGCCAACTGGGCCAATGCCACGCTGCTCGGCTTTGCTGGGGATCAGGCAGGTCAGTAACAGCGGATGGTGGCGGCGCCACAAGCGCCGCCACCATAGTTAAGGTAGATACCCCAGCCGGACTATTTCCAGTTGGCGGTGCTGCAGTGGGTCCTGCAATTTACATAAAGTTGCCGCCCCTGCCATGTCATAACTGCAGCCTGTTGGTGTCAGCGCTGCTTTTAAATCGGCAATCAAAGTATCTGACCAGGCCTGCGTCGCATAACGTGACTGCTGTAGGTGGATCAGCCGTGATAACACCAAGGGAGCCGCCCAGGAACTTTGCTGGCTACATAATGCCTCGTAACTCAGACCGAGCAAGGAGGAGGTTTTATAGCTAAACTGACCGGGCTGACAAGAAGAACCCAGGCCGCTGAACGAAAAGTTTACCAGCACATCAATCACCGCCAATGAATTTTGCTGATAGTCAGGTACTGCCGGTAGCCCACCCGTCGGCTTGCCTGCCGGATCCAACGCACTGCGACTAGTGCCGGTATTAAAAAAACCTGCTCTTAACCGGTGCGGTAGCGCCAGTGCATCGAGCGGCTGTTGACCGGGCTGGAAATTAGCCGTGGCTGCCTGGACTCCCAACAGTTTTGGGCTGTGAAACAACATCTGATAAAACGGCTGGTAAGCCAACAATAACGCTGACTGTTGGGCAGAGCTAAGTGGCTGCGCACAAAGCCGTTGCGCCGATACCGCCACAGTGCGCGGTAAATCAAACCCGCCCGACCAGTTGAGATATTCCACATCCTGCGCCTGGATCACTTGCTGATAAAACTGCTGACTGGCTTGCTCAATCCGCTGGCGGAAAGTTTCTGCATCGCCCTTACAAAAATCATCCCGAAATAACATCGCAAAATCAGGGGTTTGCGCAACTACCAACTCGGCTTGCGGATTATGCTCAGCCAAGTAACTCAGGGCCACCGAACCATGCCCGGTATAGGGCTGTGCCAGATTGGGATTGAGCTGTGCAATCCGTTGTTCCAGTCGCGATAATTGCTGGGCCGGCACAAAACCAGGGCCATTTTTCTCCCGATGTAACTGCCTTAAACGCTGATACAAAGTCGGCAGATATTTCGGCACTGTCACAGTGATGGCTTTAGCCACAGGTTGTGCTTGCTCATTCCAGTGCCAGACTGATTTAACCCGATGCCGATAAGTCAGGGTACTGAGTAAATCCATGCCATCGGTATCCAGCACTAACACTGTCTGTTGCGCTAACAAGTAAGCCGGTTCAAAGTTGCCTTCGGCAAAACTCAGAGTCACGGCGTCGCAATCGCTGGAAGGGCATTGGATCGACTGCAGCCAACTTTGCTGTTGTTGCAACCAAGCGGATACATGCTGATCCCAGCCAACCACTGGCGGTGGCGGCGGGGGGGGTGGCGGCGAGGTCGTGGTATCCCCACCCCCACTGCAGCCATACAGGCTGATATTAAACAGTATGACTGCCACCAGATGTTTGGTAGATAGCTTCATTGTTACATCCTTGTATCACTGCACCTATCAAACAGTCTGGACAACCCTATTCAATTACACAATAGCAACAAACAATTCATCACAAAAAATCATGCTGGCCAGTGCGACATTTTGTCGCAGCCACTGGTATGTCCGGGTGGACGGCATTACTCTTGGCCATTTAAGCTTACTTAGGTGCAATTTGTCTGTGTTAAAGCAACTTCGTTCCCAGCGCTTCTGGCGCACCTTACATCTGTGGCTAAGTCTGTTGTTATCTTTACAAATCATCGCCTGGTTCGGCAGTGGATTATTAATGGCATGGTTGCCGATTGAACAGGTCCGTGGCAATCATCTTCTAAACGAAGCCGTCACTGCCGATTGGCAACAGGTGCAGCTCAGTCCGGCCCAGGCACTGGCAAAGCTGCCCACTGAAGTCGCAGAAACCAGAACGGTAAGCACTGCCAACCCAGCCCAGCTCAGTCTGACCCAGCGTGGCTCGCAGCCAGTGTACCAATGGCAGTCCGGCCAACATAGCTATTATCTGGATGCCAATAGCGGTCAGTTATTAGCCCCGCTGACTGCGGCAGAAGCCAGCGATTTAGCATTACAACGTTACCGCGGTGATGCGCAGTTACCGCAGGCAGAGTTGTTACAGCAAATTCCAGCTGAAGCGCGTGGCCTGACGGCGCCAGTCTGGCAATTACGCTTTCAAGATCAGGAAAATACTGTGTTTTATTTGCATGCCAATACCGGTCAGCTATTAAAAGTTCGCACTGACCGCTGGCGGTTATTCGATTTTGTCTGGATGTTACACATTATGGATTATCAAGAACGCGAGGACTTTAACCACGGCTTATTGATTGCAAGTTCGGCGTTGGCGTTGTTATTTAGTATCAGTGGTGTGGTGCTGCTGTGCTTTTCACGCAAACGGCTGCGGCCGGGCAGAGGATGAAATCACTGTTATACTTTGGCCTGACTACACAACCCTGGAGCAGCAAGATGGACAACAGTTATCATTCACTGAGTCAGTTATTTGCCCAGTTAGGATTACCTTATGATGATCATAGTATTGAGCAATTTATCAGCCGGCATAAAATTCCGGCTGAGCTGCCACTAGCACAGGCCAGTTGTTGGCAACCGGCGCAGGCGGCGTTTTTACGCGAAGCCCTGCAGCAGGATGCAGACTGGATTGATGCCATTGATCATTTGAACCAACGAATGCGCTGACAGCGACCAAGCCAGACTTACTCAATTCACGCTGATTTGATACAAAGGTAACTGTTGCAGTCGCCGATCGATTTCCTGCACCATCTGACGGTAAATAGCTGAATCTATCGACTGATAAGTTTGTTCAAAGAGTTGCTGTGGAATGCCTTCCGGTAATCTGGCTTTACTTGGAAACAATTCAGCTTCAGTGCGATCCTGCGCAAAAAACTGCTGTAGTGCTTTAGCAGATGCCGGGGTCGCTGTCGCAATACGGGCAAACTGCATACCGGCACGGTCAGCCAGTAAATCGACAAAACTAAAACCACTACCGCCTTTGACTGAATCTAATAATTCTTTGGCCTCACCGACAGACCCACTGACAGATGAAGTGGTGAGTAACTGGATCGCTGCTGAGTACAAAAAATGCTGTTGCAAGTCCGGTCTTCTGGCCAAAGTGACGCGTGGCGGTTTGACACCTGCTGGCCTTTTCACTTCATTCACCAGCATCTGTAAATTTTTACCACCAAGTAACTGCGCCATTGCCAGTAACACTGCCTGATTTTCCTGCTGCGCCCGTTTAGCCTGTTCCGGATAAATGGCGGTGCGATCCTTGGCTTGTCGCAATAACAACTGTAAATAGTCCACTAAACTGGCATCTGGTTTGCTGACAGCAAAGTCACTGGCAATCCGATAATAAAACTCGATATCTGCGCGTTGCTGCTCCGAGCTGAATAACTGTCGGTAAGCAGATAAACCAGATTCTTTTAGTTGCTGCAAATTCCAGCCTGGTGGTTTTGCCAGTTCAACTTTGACCGCATCCTGTTCAAACTGCACAGAACGAACCATCGCCAGTAATTGCGCGCCCTGGCCTTTCCCCCACACCTGATCGGCCACCCAGCCAACAGCCATCAGCGCCATACCACCAGGCAAGCTGAGGCGCCCCAGCCGCACTTGCTCAATTTGCAGGGGCCCGCTGGACGGCAGGATCAGCATACTGGCATTCAGATAATAAGTGCCAAATGGTGGGGTCAGTGGCATGGTCAATAATGTGGTAAGGCCAGCGGGGCTGACTTCTGAGCGACCGTGGAAACCAGGCCAGGTCCGACTGGCCAGTCGAAACGCTGAATTTAACTCATCGGTATTGGCTGCGAACACCCACTGTGGGCTGCTTTGGTCACGAATACTTTGATGCAGATTGCTCAACAATTGTTTACTGTGGCGGACAGATTCAGCATTTAATTGGCCTTGGGCTGTTAATAATGGCTGGGTATCCAGTAGCAACCACAACAGCAGACCACAGACTGTGACCAGCACCAACAGTAACGTAATTAATTGCCGGAATAAATGATGCACCGCCTGCATAACAACCTGAGTTCCGAAATCGTTTAAAAGCTTATCTTACCAGAAGCCATCCGCTGTGCAGCAAGCTTTTCATCGAATCAGTCAGAATGAGTGCGCAGCGCCCTCTCAGTGTTCAGTACAAAGTGCTAGCGATTTTTTTGAAAGAAAGCTGAACTTCAGGTAGTTTATTTTCATGAAGCCCAATCACTTGGGCCAAGATGTGATTACAGCAAGCAGCAGACTCTGGCTCGCTGCCGTAACCAAAGCCGACTTTCTCAGTTACAGGTATTGTTATGTCTGCAGGTTTCCCACCACCGCTGTGGTCAGGTTTTTATTGGTCGGTGCTGGCCATATTACTGCTATGCACTGAGTCGCTCAGCGCCCAGACGCCTGCGAATAACCCGGAACAGTTCCTGGAACAGCACCTGGAACAATATCTGCAACTGAGTACAGAACAACCGGCGCAAGCAACTCAATTGTTAGAACAACTGGAACAACAAGTCCGTACCGATACCCCGCTGCAACTACAAGTCCGGCTGATGATTTATCGCGCCAGTGAACTGGCACTGCAACAGCAGTTTAGTGCTGCCGAGCAAAAACTGGCGCAACTGCTGGAGATTGCTAACAACACTGAAGATGCCGATATTAAAGCGGAAGTGATGGCGGAGCATTTGCAGCAGTATTGGGATCGCAGCGACATCAGCAAAGCGATCAGCTTTTTGGCACCCACCGAAGAATATGCCGCCAAAGCCAGTCAAAGTCGGGTGCGGTATTTTGCCTACCATACCGCAGGGCGTTTTCAGCTATGGCAAGGCCGTTTTGCCGAAGCGTTGAATTCGTTTTATCAGGCGCAGGAAAGTATCAGGCTGGACCCAAGCCCGCGGACGCCGTTTCGACAGATGTTTTTAGCCAGCACCATTGCCCAGTTACAGGGGAATTTACGCAATTACGATGCAGCCCTTGCCACCATCGGCAGTAGCATCGACCGGGCGCAGGAAAACCCTGCCTTGCACAGTTATTTAGCCGGCTTTTATATGCAACAAGCCTTTACTCTGGTTGAAAAAAAACAACTGGATGAAGCTATTATCGCTAACCAAAAAGGCTTGGAATGGGCCGCAAAATTCAAAGCCTATGACACTGAGGCGACAATCCGCAACAACCTGGGCGACATTTACCTTAGGCAGCGCAAACCCGATCTGGCGGAACCGCATTTTCAGCATTTTCTGCGCCTGAGCGAACAACATCAGCATTTACCGAGCCAGGCGATGGCCAAATTTAATTTAGGTTACGTGAAAGTATTACAAGGCAACAGCCATGAAGGCTTACAGCAGATGCACCAGATGCTGGAGGAACAAAAAAAGATTGCTTCCCAGTCAGAAGTGCTTGGATATCTCGAAGAAATGGCCGACGCCAGCCGTTTTGCCGGAGATTTCCAGTCTGAAGCGGATTTGTTGCGCCAATATAATGAATTATCAAAACAACTGTTTCAAACTGAACGGGAAAGACAACTGAACCAGTTACAGGAAGAGTTTTCCGCCAAACAGAAAAATCGTGAAATAGCGACGCTGACCCAGCAAAACCAGCTCAAAGCAGTCGAAATCCAAAAACGTCAGTTACAACAACACGTTACGCAACTGATTGGCGTGGTGGTGCTCCTGGCCTCTTTATTACTTTATCTGTTGTATCGCAAAGTCAGGTCGGCCAATTTAAAACTCAAAGCAGTGAATGACCAACTAGCCTATCAATCACAACATGATGTGCTGACCGGCCTATTGAATAGGCGCTGTCTGTTAGAACTGATGGAGAAACGCCAGTTCAGTCAGGACAGACGCAACCCACTGAGCGATCAGACCGATGCGTTTATCCTGCTGGATGTCGATTTTTTTAAACATGTCAACGATCATTACGGCCATGCGGCCGGTGACGCCGTGCTGGTCGACATTGCCAGTCGTTTGAAAGCCCTGACCCGAAGTGAAGATTTAGTGTTGCGCTGGGGCGGTGAAGAATTTCTCATCATGCTACGCCGGGTCGATATCACAGCCACCACATTATTCACGCAGCGGGTACTCGATGACATCGCCATCCGCCCGGTGATTTTTGCCGATCAACAGATCCACGTCACTATTTCCGCCGGATTTTTAACCTATCCTTTTGCCGGACTGGATGAGGCAACTTTAGGTTGGAGTAAAACCTTGCAACTGGCCGATATGGCACTCTATCTGAGTAAAGTACATGGCCGTAATCGTGGTTATGGCTTGGTCCAGCTCAATCAACCTTATGCCGTCTTGGCACGGCAACTGGAAACAGATTTATCGCAGGCCATAGAGCAAGGCCAAGTCGGGGTGGTGTTGGTACAAGGCCCGGCAAGCAACCCAACCAGTTGAGCGAAGCAACAGACAGCTGCCAGCGCTTGGCAGTAAAAAAGCCCGCTATACTGATAACCACAGTTTGCCATGATGAGATATCAAAGATGAGCACTGCCGCTGTTTTTAGCGCACTGGCTACAGCCCAGTGTGGTGCTATTCATACTGATGGCCGTTTGATCCTGACGGAACAAGCCCTGAGTTTTGAGCCTTTTGAGCATGCGCTGGCGACAGCACCTTACCATTGGCCGCGCTCGGCGATCAGCCATACCAGCTTGTGTCAGTTAAAAGGTGGTGGTTTTATCCCGTTAGGGGCGTCAGGCCTTCGTATCACACTGACCGACCAGAGCAGTTATCAGTTTATTCTGGCCAATCCCAAGCAGTGGTGTGCACTGTTGAAGACGGCATCCCATGAGCTATCGACCGAATAGTTGCCGCCACCACGACAGCCGCCGAGCGCAGGAGCAAGATGATGTTTCGTTTACTGCAGCTGGATCATATCGTATTACGGATCAGCGATATGGCGGCCGCACTGCATTTTTATCAGCAAATACTGGGCTGCTCACTGGAAAAAGTGCAGCCTGAACTTGGTTTGTATCAACTCAGAGCGGGTCAGCAACTGATTGATTTACAGCAGATAGACCATCAACTTGCCGCTGAACAACAAAATATGGCGCACTTTTGCTTACGGATTGAGCCTTATCAGCCCGAATGGTTATTGGCTTATTTTAACGATTTGGCAGTACCGGTATCCGCCAGTGAATTGCGCTTTGGCGCTGATGGTTATGGCTGGTCCTGTTATGTCACAGATCCGGCGGGCAATATTATTGAGTTAAAAGGTCCGCCGCACACTGCAGCAGACCTTTGAGGCTTGCCAAACTATCGCAACGAAGACTATCCGTTGCTGAACATCGTAGACACTAGTCCCAGTTCAACACCACCTTCCCTGACTGCCCAGAACACATGATGTCAAAGCCTTGCTGGAAATCAGCCACTGGCATTTCATGCGTGATGATCGGCGATAAATCGAGGCCAGATTGGATCAGACTGGCCATTTTGTACCAGGTCTCAAACATTTCCCGGCCATAAATACCTTTAATCACCAGGCCTTTAAAAATCACTTTGTTCCAGTCTACTGCCATGTCTGATGGCGGGATCCCAAGCATGGCAATTTTACCACCATGATTCATGGTATCCAGCATTAAGCGAAACGCCGAAGGCACCCCGGACATCTCCAGACCGACATCAAAGCCTTCCGTCATGCCCAACTCGCCCATCACGGTTTTTAAATCTTCTTTGCTGACGTCAACAGCGCGGGTGGCGCCCATTTTTTTCGCCAGTTCCAGCCGGAATGGGTTTACATCCGTGATCACCACATGGCGGGCACCGACATGACGCGCCACCGCAGCAGCCATAATCCCAATAGGACCGGCACCACTAATCAGCACGTCTTCACCGACTAAATCAAACGACAAAGCGGTATGCACAGCGTTACCAAAGGGGTCAAAAATTGCCGCGATACTGTCTGGAATATTGTCTGGAATTTTAAAGACGTTAAAGGCCGGGATCACCAGATATTCGGCGAAACTACCTTGGCGATTGACACCAACGCCAATGGTATTACGGCATAAATGGACCCGACCCGCACGGCAGTTCCGGCAGTGACCACAGACTAAATGGCCTTCACCCGATACCCGGTCACCCAGCACAAAACCGCGCACTTCCGAACCCATGCCAACCACTTCGCCGACATATTCGTGGCCAACGACCATGCCGTGTGGAATGGTATTTTGCGCCCACTCATCCCATTTATAGATATGCACGTCAGTACCACAGATGGCTGTTTTTCTGATTTTAATCAGCACATCATTGGGGCCGACTTCCGGCATCGGCACTTCTGTTTGCCAAATACCTGGTTCTGCTTTTAATTTTGCTAAAGCTTTCATGTGGTTACCTCAGGAAATTACACCCATGTCTTTACCGGTACGGATAAAGGCAGCAATAGCTTTATCCAGTTGTTCTTTGCTATGCGCGGCAGAAATCTGCGTGCGGATCCGGGCCTGACCTTTGGGCACCACCGGGAACGAGAAACCAACCACATAAATGCCCTGCTCTAACATACGGCGGGCAAACTCAGAGGCTACTTTGGCATCGCCCAGCATGACCGGAATAATAGCGTGGTCTTTCCCTGCAAGCGTGAAACCGGCCGCAGTCATTTGAGCGCGGAAATAGGCCGCGTTGTCCCACAGCTTAGCCCGTAATTCATCGCCTTGCGCCAGCATTTCCAGCACCTTGATGGAAGCTGTCACAATTGATGGAGCCAAACTATTGGAAAACAGATAAGGCCGTGACCGTTGTCTGAGCCATTCAATGATCTCTTTTTTGCCTGAAGTATAACCGCCAGAAGCGCCACCCAAGGCTTTACCTAAAGTTCCGGTGATAATGTCGACCCGCTCTAACACGTCACAGTATTCATGAGTGCCACGGCCATTTTTACCAACAAAACCAACAGCATGACTGTCATCGACCATCACCAGCGCGTTGTATTTATCGGCTAAATCACAAATAGCTTTTAAATCAGCAATCACGCCATCCATGGAAAACACCCCATCGGTGGCAATCAACTTATAGCGGGCGCCATCTGCGTCCGCTTGCTGCAACTGGGCTTCCAACTCAGCCATATTGTTGTTGGCATAACGGTAACGCTTGGCTTTACATAACCGCACCCCATCGATAATAGAAGCATGGTTCAGTGCATCCGAAATCACAGCATCTTCTGCACCTAAAATGGTTTCAAATAACCCGCCATTGGCGTCAAAACAACTGGAATACAAAATGGTGGCTTCGGTGCCTAAGAATTCACTGATTTTCTGTTCGAGTTGTTGGTGAATATCCTGAGTGCCGCAAATAAAACGGACTGACGCCACACCAAAACCGTGACTGTCCAGTCCTTGCTGAGCCGCTTTGATCAGTTCCGGCGAATTAGCCAAACCTAAATAGTTGTTGGCACAAAAATTTAAAACCTGTTGGCCGCCGACTGTCACGTTGGAATATTGTTGTGACGTGATAACACGTTCGGCTTTGTATAAACCTTCAGCTTTAACATCATCAATTTGTTGCTGAATGTGGGTAAGGAAAGAGGTAGTACGCATGAGCCCTCCTGTAGGGGGTTAAGGCTATTTGTTAAAAGCGCCGCCATTGTAATAGTGAAAGCTTATGAAAGCAGCGTTTTTTTGCTGCCACAGTCAAATTCAGCGAATGGTCGGAGCTGCAGAGCAGCTGCCCAGCCTGCTTAAGTCAGCACAGGTTGGCCAGCCAGTGCCTGATAATGCTGCTGCAGTTTATCAATCCTTGGTAAGGCCTGCACTGTGGCATAAGGCTTAAATAATAACAGGATTTTCAGCACCCCTTGATAAGCCTGTTGCTGATTAATTGCCGTATGTGGGGCCTGAGTTTTTAAATAGCTGATCCAGAAAGTCACCACTAGTTTAATGGTATGGGCAAAGGTGGCGATGTCTTGCTCGTCAATCGTGATCACCTCGGCCGCTTTGAGTGCTTGCAACACCGATACAACTTTACTTTGCACCCCTTTTTGCACAAGCAGATAATCTTGTTGTAATGCGGCATCCCGCGCCAAGATATCTGGTAAATTGGCATAGAAAAAATGAAAGCGCCACATCAACTCAAACACCACATCCAGATACTGTGCCAAGGTATCCAGGGCTTCAGAAGGCCGGCTCGGCGGCTGGATCCGTTGATCGAGCAATTTGGCATATTCCTTAAAAATATGCCGGACAATATCTTCTTTATTGCGAAAATGATAATACAGATTACCCGGACTGATCCCCAGATGCGCTGCAATATGATTGGTGGTGATCTGACGTTCACCTTGCTGATTAAACAGTTCTATACTGGCTTGTAAAATTTTATCTTTAGTTCTGAGCTTTTTGTCCATATCCAGCATGGGCTTATTCTTATGATGAGTTATTTTGGTATAGTAACGCCAAATAGATCAAAAACTCTAGAGTTTGCCAGTGCAGCGCAGGCAAGGCAGCAAGGAAAAAACATAACCATATGAAAACTATTGCAATTTACCCCGGAACTTTCGACCCATTAACCAATGGCCATGCCGATTTGGTGATCCGGGCTGCTCGCATCTTTGACCAAGTCATAGTCGCAGTTGCTGCCAACCCGAGTAAACAACCAATGTTCAGCCTATCAGAACGGGTTGAACTGGCGAACCAGGCATTTAGCGAACATCACAATGTCCGGGTGCAAGGTTTTTCCGGACTGTTAGCAGAGTTTGCCAAAGCGCAGCAGGCACAAATTTTATTACGTGGCGTCAGGGCCGTGGCAGATTTTGAATACGAATTCCAACTCGCTAGTATGAATCGGCAGCTGAATCCGGATCTGGATAGCCTGTTTATGACACCGTCTGAAAAAAATACATTTATTTCATCAACCTTGGTAAAAGAAGTCGCCAAACATGGTGGTGATGTATCGCGTTTTGTGCCAGCACATGTCGAAGCAGCGCTGTTGCATAAACTGGCCATGCAGCCCAGCCGAGCCTAGCATGCTGCCTCAGCCGAGCCAGTTGCAACTGAAAAAGTAACAACCACAGCACAACAGTGACTTTATCTGAAGGAAGTTGGCATGCAGATTTGGCGTTGGGTAACAGTCCTGCATTGGGCCCTGGCAGGAACTCTCGGCATGGCGCTGGTACCAGCCTATGCCGAAGCGCGGACAGAGCCGCTTCCCCAACAAACTGCAGCGCCAATGTTGACTGAAATTCGCATTCAACGCCCGCCTGCGGCTGACGATGTGCCACAAAGTTATTATGTTGGTTTATTGCAAAAAGCGCTGCACAAGGGCGCACGTGGCCGTACTGTCCCCAAAATTGTTGCAGTGCATATCATGGAGCAAGGCCGCGCCAACCGGGAACTATTAAAAGGCAATTTGATAGACCTGTTCTGGGTCGGTACTGAACTGGAAAAAGAGCAACAACTCAGAGCTATTCGCATCCCACTGGAACGTGGTCTGACTGGATTTCGTAAGTTTACTATCGTCAAAGCCCGCCAACATCAGTTTGACCGGCTACAAAGCTTGCTGCAATTACAGCGGCTCACAGCTTGCCAGGGCAGTCACTGGCCAGATACCCAGATATTGCAAGCTGCCCATCTGCCCGTGATGGCATCGCCGGTTTATGAAAATTTGTTTCCACAATTGGCAGCAGGACGTTGTGATTATTTTCCGCGCGGCGTACATGAAGGCGAGGCTGAAATTCTACTGCGTACTGCGCAACAACCCACGCTGAGTCGCTATCAGGACATCATGCTGCATTACCCCTTTGCGGTGTATTTTTTTACCACCAAACAACAGGAAGGGTTAGCGCAATGGCTGGAACAAGGGCTGGAAGCCATGATAGATGATGGTGAATTATTGGCTTATATGCAGCAACATCCATTTACCGCTAAGGTATTTCCACTGGCTCGGGAAAATGCCAGCCGCTGGTTTGAGCTACCTAATCCATTATTACCCGCCGACACTGACTATCAGAATCGCCGCTACTGGTTTGTGCCGGCTGATTTTACTCAGCCGGCAGTCAGACCTTAAAGCTTAATAAAAATTTGCCGCCGGTATAACCAATAAGATAACAACCAGAACAGCAGCACATGCGCCAGTGCAAACAGCAAAGACGCCAACTTGTCAGGCATCAGCGCGGCCAGCAATTCAAAGCTATATTGGTAAGCTGACATCAGTTGCCCCTCCTGTTGCCAGACCCACAAAGTGCCAAGCAGCACCGCCCAAATCCAGGACAGCATGTAGATAAATAAAGGATTGCTGCCATAGATCCGCAGCGGCTCTGCCAGCTGACTGGCACCACGGATATCAATCAGCCAGACCATCACTGCCAGAAGCCACACCAGCAAGCCACCACTGAGTAACACATAACTACCGGTCCATAAGGCTTTATTGATTGGCCAGATCAGGTTGAGCAACAGCGCTAGCACCACCAGCACAGCACCTATTGCCCACAACCAGCGCACGCCAGCTGCAGGTTTTCGCAGTGATAATTCTGCCGCAATCCAATACCCCAGCAACAAATTAACCATCGCAGGCAGCGTACTGAGTAAACCTTCCGGGTCAAATGGCATCCCAAAGCCCTGATACAAATGCTCAGCACCAAAAATCAGCAGATCCAGTTGCCGGACGACATTATGCTCGACACTGTAAGGATCTGGACTTTGTTGTAATAAGCCCCAATACACACACAACAATAACAACGCCAGCACAGGCAGTTGCCGTCGGATCCGACGCTGCCGTTGCTCCGGTTCAAGCCCCTGCCCGAACGAGCCCATCCATAAAATAAGTAGCGCCGCGAAGCCGTAACATAAAGCGATGCGTTGTAGCACCCCCATAATGCGTAAAGTAGCTAAATCATGCAGCCAGAACCAGTTCAGCAACACGCCACACAAAAACATCAGTAGTGTTCTTTTGGCTATTTTCAGCAGCCAAGCCGTATCCAGGGTTGCCTGCTTCAGGGCAAAAAACATGGCCGCACCGACCACAAACAGAAACGCCGGGAACACTAGATCGGCAAAGGTAAAACCATGCCAGGGGGCATGTAACAAGGGGCTGTAAACGGCAGACCATGACCCTGGGGTATTGACCAGGATCATCAGCGCGATCGCCAACCCCCGTAGCGCGTCGAGCGCCTGAAAACGAACAGCTTTTGACATACAAACTCCGCAATAACGCAACTGCACAACGCAGTGCGCTGATCAAGCCATGACATAGCACAACGCCAGCACGAGGCTGGCGTTGGCTAGCAGGGATAGCTCAATTACCACTTGGTCATTTTATGACCCTTTAGCGCATAAAACAGGATGAAGCCGTAACAAGGCAGCATCACCAGGTAAGCACCTTGTTGGCCCAGCGCAGTCCCACTGAGTAAACCCCAGCTCAGCGGACCAAAAGCGCCACCGGCGATCCCCATAATCAGTAACGCTGAACCAATACTGGTTAAAGCACCAAGGCCAGATAATGCCAATGGCCAGACCGCAGGCCACACCATGGCATTGGCCAAACCTAACAGCGCAATCAATAACAAGGTATCCGGCAGTGCAACCCCACCAAAAGGCACCAGCAGCGTATTGGCAATGGCATAAGATTGGGTATCACCAAACGCAATCACCAGTGACAACAACAGCCCAAGCACTGCCGACATCACCAGCGCATGTTGCTGTGAAATAAAGCGCGGGATCAGCACAATGCCCAGAATATAACCCAGTACCATACAACTCATAGTGTACGAGGTCATGACGGTATATCTCTCGACCCCAAGTGATAAGGCAAACAAGCCAATGGTATCACCAGCGATCACTTCAACCGCCACATAAACAAACAACGCCACCACGCCAAGTACTAAGGAAGGTTTAGCCAACACCGCTTTTAACTGGGCGCGACCTCTGGTACTGGAGTCTTCTTTGGCCAGTTCAGGTAAGGGGGAAAATTTCACCGCCAGCGCCAGCAAACCTAAAAATGCCGCCAGACCCAAATAAGGAAAGACCAGACTGGCGGCCATTTCATCGATCTGCACCTGAGTCAGTACTGCATCTGCTGGTGCTGTGAAACCACTGACGATTAACGCGGTAAATACCATAGGCGCGACCACACCGGCCGATTTATTCAGGATCCCCATGATACTGATCCGCACTGCCGCAGTTTCTTCCGGACCAATTTTAACCACATAAGGATTGACCGCAGTTTGTAATAACGTCTGACCTGCACCTATCACCAGTTGTGCCAACAAAAACAGTACAAAGGTCTGAGTCTGCGCCGCCGGAATATACAGCAAGCCTGCCAGCATCATCACAGCCATCCCAATCGCCATGCCATTTTTATAGCCAACCCGTCGGATCAGCCAGGCGGAAGGTAAGGCAGTAAAGGTCACGGCAATATAAAAAGAAAACAGCACCAAGGACGCCTGAAACGGGCTTAGCTGTAACATCTGTTTCAGATAAGGCATCAATGAACCATTGAGCCAGGTAGCAAAACCCAGAATAAAAAACAGCATGGCCACTATCACCATTGGCATGGTGTTGCGGCTAACCTTGCTGGTTGCGACTGTCATTTCCATAATTCCTTCCTGTTGATTTAATTATTATTGTGTCGAAAACATTTGTTTAAATCAGGCTTCAATAAAACTTTGCCCAGCCAACCAGCACTGTACAACTTGTCCTTGCGGATCCAGCAGTACCAAATCAGCGCTGGCCCCCACTGCAATCTGACCGCGCTGCTGGCTGATGCCTAAAAATTGCGCCGGATACAAAGACGCCATCCGAAGCGCCTCTACTTCCGACACGCCCAATTGCGTGATGGCATAGTGCACAGCACCTGCCATATCCAGCACAGAACCTGCTAACTGACCACTTTCAGCGGTCAGTTTATTGCCGTCGCGGCGCACCTTGCCATCAAAAAAGTCAAACTCAGTCTCGCTGGTGCCAACCGGTGACATCGCGTCGGTGACAATCAGCATCTTGCCACGTGGTTTAGCGGCAATGGCTAAGCGGGCTGCGGTTGGGTGCACATGATGGCCATCCAGAATAATGCCACACCAGGTTGAAGTATCGGCTAATGCCACCCCAACCATGCCGGGTTCGCGTGAAGTCAGCGGCGACATGGCGTTATACAAATGGGTAAATCCACTGGCCCCGGCCGCAATCGCCGCTTCAACAGTGGCGCCATCGGCATTGGAATGGCCCAAACAGACAATGACACCAGCCGCTACCAACTCCCGGATTTGCTCTGGGCTGATATTTTCCGGCGCCACTGTCACCAGTTTTATGCCAAGATCTGTCCGGCGATAAATTGCCATTTCTGCTGCTGACAACTGCCGGATATGCTGGACCGGATGCACGCCTTTTTTCGGTACCGACAAATGCGGCCCTTCAAAATGCACACCCAACACGCCAGGCTCCTGCCCGGCAATGGCGGCGGCAATCACATCGGCGGTTTGTTGCATAATGGCAATAGAATCAGTGATCACTGTAGGTAATAAAGCAGTGCTACCAAAGCCAGCATGCGCTTTGACCATAGTCCGCAATGTTTGCAGGCTTGGTGCAGTATTAAATAGCGCACCACCACCGCCATTCACCTGCACATCAATAAAGCCTGGCACCAGACTATAAGGTAACACTGTGGACGGCTCAGCAGGGCTGAGTTGCTGGACCCGCCCCTCTGCTATCGTCAATTGCACATTGTGCTGCCAATGTTCGCCATCAAATAACCGGGCGACTGAAATTTGTTGTTGCATCCGCAAAAATCCTGAAAGTTGACGAGCAGAAAAGCCTAAATTAATAAGCGTTCGAAACCACAAATTACACCTTTCAAAAGAGTTTGAAAAGTCAACTGGCGGTCTTAAACTGTTTTCGTCACTTTATTTAAGCCAGGTGGTGCATCCGGATTGACCCCGCGGCTGCGCGCCACAGCTTCTACATCCAGATAAAACCGTTGTAACAGCAGTAAAGGTAATACCCGTGGATGACTGCTCAGTGCGCCGTGACTTAAATGTACCAGACTGGCACCCCGACTATGCACTTCCTGAATTTGCGCTTTGTGGGCAGCAAATGCTTCATCAGCCACACTGACATCGATAATGGCAAACTGATCTTTCACTAACGTCACAGGGCCATGTAAAAATTCGGCACTGGAAAAAGCTTCCGCATGAATACCACAGACTTCTTTTAACTTCAGCGCAATTTCACGGGCGATGGCATAACCCGGGCCACGGCCCAAAACCACGCCATGTTTCACATCGGCCACCAATTCAGGGGTCAGCTGGGCTGGTAATTGCTGTGCTTGTAATAAGGCTTGCGGTAATGCAGCCACGGCCGCTTCTAATTCAACATTGCCAGACCAAACCGAGACCAATTGTAATAAAGCACTCAGCGTTGCCAGATAACTTTTCGTCGCTGCCACCGCTTTTTCCGGTCCAACAAATAATGGCACCACGTAATCAGCCTGCGCCGCCAGCGGTGACGTCGTGTCATTGACCAGTGCCACGACCATAGCGCCGGCTTTTTTCGCCATCTCAACCTGCGCCAGAATATCTGGGCTACGGCCTGATTGTGAAATACACAGCACCAGAGCGTCGGTAAGTTGCAGTTGTTTATTGTAAACACTGGCAATGGATGGTGCTGCGGCGACAACCGGCAACCCCACTTCAATTTCAATCAGATATTTGGCGAAGACGCCAGCATGGTCGGAAGAACCACGGCCAACCATATAGACATATTTAGGCGCACGTTGTTGGATTTGCGCCACTATTGTGGCAATGATTTCGCGGTTGGCGGCTAATTGTTCACGGATACGCGCCGGTGCTTCAGCGGCTTCTTGCGCCATAATGGTGGAAGTCATGTTCTGTTACTCACTTCTTGGTTAACGGTTGCCACTTGGGCTGAATGATGGAAAGCATGCTGTTGTCTGGCATACCAGACGGCACCAAATTCAGGCGCAGCCAATGCCGGTGTCAGCCGTTGTTGCACCAGCGGATCTAAATAAGGCACCAGCTTATAAGCCAAACCGCCAATCATCGAAAATCTTGGCGGTTGTAACTCAAACAATTTAAGGGCGATTTGATTAATAAAAGCAGCACCTTGTTGCACTATCTGTAACGCCACCACATCGCCTTGCTCAGCGGCAGTAAATACCAGCGGCGCGTAACGGGCAAAAATGGTGGGGGTGGCATGCATAAAATGGTTCACCAGATCTAAAGTGGCACTGACGCCTACAGTCTCGGCCAGCAACTCCGTCATGCAGGTAGCAGGCGCCAGATGATCTTTGGCCAACAACACATGATGCAGCAGTTGCATGCCAAACCAGGCGCCGCTGCCATTATCGCCATAAGGAAAGCCATGGCCGCCGATGTCGAGAATGTTGCCTTTAACATCAGCCAGCCCACAAGAACCAGTACCAGCAATAATGACCGCACCTTCGCCACCGTTATGGGCACCGATACAGGCGATATGCAAGTCACTGGTTAAATGAAATTCGGCAAATGGATGCTGCCAACTGGAAAACAGTTGGAAATAATGCGGCATGTTGACCCCTGCCAAACCAGCGCCCACAATCAATTGACTGATGGCGGCTGCAGGCAAACCCGCGGCCTGTAAAGCCTGGTTGGTGGCAGTCAAAATCGATTCGGTTGCTACCGACATGCCCCGCAATGGATTGGCCGGTCCACCTAAGCCCTCACCTAACAGCCGATTATCTGCGGTGAGCAACACGACCCGGCACTTGCTGCCGCCGCCGTCAATCCCAAGAAATAAAGGCCCCTGCAGCCCTGAACTAATACTCATCCGCCACCCTCGTTGCATCAACGGCACTATCGACTCAATGTTATGATTTTTATCTTGCGAAGACCCGCTGAAAAAATGTACATTAGGAAATTGACAGCGTTGTCATTTTTTCAGTTCAGCATATAATAATTTTGACAAATAACAAGACCCTTGTTTAAAAATCAAACTCAATTTTGTAATAAAACAACGGCATTAAAAAAATAACCGACTGACTTCAGTGGTTTAGCCTGGCAATTTGTTTAAAGTGTTGCTGGTCAAACAAGATGAAATCAGCATAACCAGCGTTTTGCGGTGTTGCAGCCCATCAACCGACTGGCCACTGCCTGGTGTATGTCAGCAACTCGGATCCCGGTTGCGGCTGACGGCAGCGGTTGTTGTGATTGATGAGATCGTCGCCAACAGCAATGGACGCCCGCTTTCGCAACAGGGGACATCATTATGCATAAAAAACTACTTCAGCTCAGTGTGGCGCTGGCCGTACTGCAGAGTGCACCAGTATTAGCACAAAATTTCCAACAACAAACCCAGTTACAGACATTTGCTACCGACAGCAGTCTGCAATTTGCCGTGGAAAGCAACTTTTTGCCCGCCATGGGTTATCAGGGCCGGCTTAAATTGTCGAATCAATCCACTGTGGCACTGGCCGCTGGCAAAGGTAACTGGCAGATTTATCTGCATTCAATCCGTTTGTTGCAACCAACCGAACAAGCCGGGTTAAAACTGGAACATGTGCAGGGCGATTTACACCGGTTAACCCCCACGGCTGCTTTTGCCGGTTTGGCCAAAGGACAACAATTGGAACTGCGCTTTGCAGGATCTTCTGCGGTGGTCAGTTATAGCGATTTTATGCCAAGAGCATTTATCGTGGCCGGTAATTTACAACCTGAAATATTCCGCAATACCGACACCGAGCAGCTGAGTCAGTTTGTCGGTGCATTTAGCAAGCCTGAACAATTATTGCGTTATAACCAGCCCAAAGCGGACTTATTTCCAATTGCCACAGCCGCCAGTCGTTATCAGGACAATTTGCTGCTGAGTAAAAATCCGCTCCCGGACAACCTGCAGGATCAAATCATTCCAACGCCAAAACAACTGAGTTATGGTCGCGGTCGTACCGAAATAAATAATACCTGGGGCATTGTTTATCAGGGGCGACTGGCCAGTGAGGCCAGTTATTTGCAACAACAACTGCAACAAGCCGGTCTGACCCTCACCAGCAAAAGTGGTGTCACTGAACAACATCAGCAAAAGATTATCCTGCTGGTGGATAACACACTGCAAACTGCAGAGCGCTATCAGTTGAATATTAATGCCGACAGTATTTTGATCCGTGGCGCCGACAACGCTGGGGTATTTTATGGCCTCCAGTCCTTATTGAGTTTACTGCCGGTCCAGTTGCAGAGCGCTGCCGTCAGTTTGCCGCGTTTAACCGTCGATGACCAACCACGCTTTCGCTGGCGTGGTATGCATTATGACATGGGTCGTAACTTCCACGGCAAAGCAGTGACATTACGGCTCATTGAACAAATGGGCCGCTATAAACTGAATAAATTACATCTGCACCTCAGTGAAGATGAAGGCTGGCGTATAGAAATTCCGGGTTTACCTGAACTGACCGAAATTGGTGCGCAGCGCTGCTTTGATTTAACTGAGCAACAATGTTTGCTGACGCAACTGGGCACAGGTCCACATAAATCCGGCTCGGGCAATGGTTATTACACTAAAGATGATTTTGTCGAAATTCTGAAATTTGCCGCTGCCCGTCATATCGAAGTGATCCCGGAAATTGATATGCCAGGCCACGCCAGAGCCGCGATAAAATCGATGGAAGCCCGTTATCAGAAACTGAAAAAGCAAGGGAATGAAACCGCAGCCAAGCAGTATTTACTCAGTGATCCAGCCGATAAATCCCGCTACATGACAGTGCAGAATTACACCGATAACTCGGTCAACGTTTGTCTGGATTCCAGTTACGCCTTTATTGATAAAGTGGTGTACGAGCTACAACAAATGTATCGTCAGGCTGGCTTAAAGCTCAACACCTACCATATGGGCGGCGATGAAGTTGGCATTGGTTCCTGGGCAGGTTCGCCAGCCTGTCAGTCCCTGTTTGCCAAAGGCTTACCGGCGCTGGCAGGAGTGGCCGATTTAAAACCTTATTTCGTCAGCCGAATGTCCGCGCTGCTGAGCAGCCGCGAGCTATCGCTGGCTGGCTGGGAAGACGGCCTGATGTACGATCCGGTCAACACCTTTAACCGCAGTCAGTTTGCCAATAAAAATGTCATTGCCAATGTCTGGGATAATATTTGGGAATTTGGCGTGGCCGATCGGGCTTACCGGCTAGCCAATAACGGCTACCAGGTGGTGTTGTCGCATGGCACTCATCTGTATTTTGATCATCCATATGAAACCCACCCGGAAGAGCGTGGTTATTACTGGGCAACCCGCTTCGCCGATGCCCGTCGCGTCTTCAGTTATATGCCGGATGATGTGTATGCCAATGCCGATACCACCCGCACTGGCGAAGTGATCACTGACCTGGAAGCCTTGGTCGGTCGTGCCTTGCCAACGCTGGAAAAGCCGGAAAATATTCTCGGCATCCAGGGCCAGGTTTGGTCTGAAACCATCCGCACAGCCGAGCAACTGGAGCAAATGGTATACCCACGTTTACTGCCATTGGCGGAGCGCGCCTGGCATAAAGCGCACTGGGAAGGTGGCCAGCCTGATGTCAATCGCCGGGACGCCCAATGGCAGCAGTTTGCCAGCCTGCTGAGTCAGCGCGAATTACCGAAACTGGCCAAAGCCGGGGTGCAATTCTATTTGCCGCCACCGGGCGCAGTGTTAAAGGATGGTGAATTAACAGCCAATGTGGCTTATCCGGGCTTACGTATCGAATATAGTTTGGATCAAGGCCAAAGCTGGCTGAGTTATCCGGCCGAGGGAGTGAAAGTGCAGACGTCGGGTCTGTCAGGTGGCAAAGTGCTGCTGCGGACCAAAGGTCCGGCCGGCAATACCAGCCGGATCACCCATACCGACTAAAGCAACGCCAGACCGTAGTCATCGCGTGCCCCCCCTCATCATAAAGGTGACGGGGTGGCTCGCTCAATGACCCTGCTGGTATTGCGCCAAAATTTGTTCCATCACAGTGGTGGCTCGAATGGCTGTTGCCCCAGTGGACGGATGCTGTAACTGTCCGGCCAAATGGGCGGCCATATTGGCTACATGATATTGTTGGATATGGGCTGGATTGTCGATGCTGACTTCAGTGACGCCATCGGCCGTGATGAGACGCAGCGGTTGTTCATCAAACACCGAAAAACAAATCTTGCCAAGCTTCCCAATAATTTCCACCTGGTCGCGCCGTTCAAAAGCGGCAAAATTCCAGTAGCCAGCGCCAGTCGCCTGACTGCCATCGGCCTGGGCGGCAAATAACCAATGCGCTGTCACTGCATCTTCCGCCGGATAAAGTCCTTGCTGATTCACTGCGATGCCTTGCACTTCGGTGATATCCCCTAACAAGTACATCAGCAAATCCAGGCCATGGCTGGCTAAATCGATAAAATAACCGCCGCCCGCCAGCGTAGGATCAGTGCGCCAATTTCGCTGACCAGCCGCATCCGCCGGATTCAGCGTCCGGCTAAAATTCCACTGCACATGCCGTACCGGACCGATCTCCCCTTGTTGCAACCATTGTTGCACCTGACGAAATCTGGGTAAGGAGCGCCGGTAATAAGCGACAAATAACGGTAAATCCGCCGCCTGAAAGGCGTCAATCATCTGCTGGCATTGTAAAGTATTCAGCGCCATCGGTTTTTCTACGCAGCAAATTTTACCGGCAGCCGCAACTTTTAACGCGTATGCCAGATGGCTGTCGGGCGGGGTTGCGATATAAATGGCATTGATGGCCGGATCCGTAATCAGCGCCTGGGCATCAGTGGTCCAGCGGGCAATCTGATGGCGGGCAGCATAATCAGCGGCTTTGACGGCATCGCGGCGCATCACCATCTCAACGGCAAAGCCTGCAGTCTGCAGATAGGCCGGCCCGCTTTTGACCTCAGTAACAGCACCACAGCCAAGAATGCCCCAGCGGATCAGGGGAACAGCATGCATATTCGCTCCTTTGTTCACAAAAATTGACGCTAAGCCGGCAGACCAGCCCGTGCTGCCGAAAATAACAGAAAACAAGCGACAAAGGCAGCGAGCTGATTCATCGAGCCACAGTCCGGTTTTATTGCTGCAATCAACCGGTTGCGCTGCAGCGCAATACCAGGCAGCAAACGCAGATAAAAAAACAGGACACTGTAACAAAACAGTATCCTGCAAAGACCCTTGGATTAAGGATTGGCAAATAAAACACAACATCCCTGTCAACTGGTCAGCCTCAGGTACCAACTACAATACACCGAGCCTGAGCGGGCAAACCATACACAAAGCCAGTAATCCTTATGCACAGTTGCAGCAAATCGACAGCCAAGCTTGGTGATTACCAGGCCTATATTGATATGTTGCTTACACCCTGTACAGAATACTAACAACTAATGACAACGCTGTCATCAGATAAAAGCAGTTTTTTCCAGCATTTTCGAGCAGTCTTTTGTTATCCGCGGTTGGTAATAACAAAGCAGTGGGCAGCGTAAACGCAGGCCCAGCCGTTTGATACCGGAGCAAGCACAAGTCTCTGCTGTTAGCGCCGAATGGCAATCTCGTTCAGCAACTGCCGGTGTGAGGGCAACTGCGATGCTACATTTTTGGCAACCTGCTGAACCCGGCTTGCCAGTTGCTCTGCCTGTGCATAATAAGCGGCTGGCAACTGCGGTGGCTGTGTTGGATATTTCATACCGTACAGCACGTATAAATAATTCTCGGCATCAAATACACTGAATTTAGAGAAAAAATCAGTCGTGGTAGGAACCTGGAAACGCCATTTTTCTAACAAATCAGCCAAGTTGTCGGATAAGGAACCGGGATCGCGCATGGCGAGCCAAAAAGCAGAATCAGTCCGATCGGACAGATAATAATGTAATTTGATAAAATCCATCACTCCTTGCCAACAGGCTTCAATCCGCTGATTAAATTGACGGGCTAATACCGGTAGTGTCGAGGTATCAGTCGGGAAATTATTCGCCAGCAGTTTGGCGCTGTAATCCGTTAACAAAATTGCCGTTGCTTCTAAAGGTTCGACAAAGCCCTGGGATAAACCAATTGCGACACAATTCTTCCGCCAGAATTCTTGCCGATAACCAATCCGCATCGGCACCTTTCTGGGTTGCAAATCTGCTAACCGACCAGCCAGGTAGCGATCCAGTTTAACCATCGCCTGCTCCTGGTTAATAAACTGATCTGCATAAACCAAACCGACCCCCCTTCTGGTGGTCAGCGCTATATCCCAAATCCAGCCAGCCTGGTGCGCAGTCGCCAGAGTGTATGATGGAATTTCAGCATCTGCCGCCGTCGGAACCTGCACGGCGATTGCAGCATTGATCATCAGTTGACTGGATTTATCAATAAATGGCACCTGCATTTTTTCGCCCAACAACAAGGAGCTAAAACCACTGCAATCGACAAAAAAATCGAAATTCAGCACACCATGTTCGCGGGTGATTAAGCTCTGCAGGGCTCCATCTGCGGTAAAAGTGACATCCTGCACAGTGGCCGATTTATAACGAACTGCAAACTTGTTCTGAGCGTGCTCGGATAGCAACTCAGCAAACTTCTTGGCATTCAGGTGATATGCGTAAGTGGTATCTCCTTCATAAGGAGCATGTTTTATCTGCTTGGGCGCTTTGTTCAACTCGCAGATATAACGCTGAATGGAGACAGTATCAGCGAAATGATGACTTCGTTGCCCTGCCAACCAGTATGGGGTCAAATCTTGTGGAAATGGATATGGATAATCGAATAAGTGGTGATAGTGATTCATCTCGCCATGTTTGGCGCTATCCATCCAATTGATAAACTTAATCGATTGTTTAAAAGTCACATCACAGCGCCGGATGAAATCCACTTCATCAATGCCAAAATGCTGCAATGTTTGCCGGATCATCGGCACCGTGCCCTCACCGACACCAATAGTCGGAATATCAGGAGATTCCACCACAGTGATCTCAACTTCTGGCAGATGACTCAGCGCTTTACCAAGATGATTTGCCGTTAACCAACCTGCGGTGCCGCCACCCAGAACCACAATTTTTTTTATATTCACGTGTTACCTCGTCACTGCTGAGATTACTGGCAGCCACTTTGTCACAACAGCAAGCAGAACTGCTCAATCCACTGAAGATACAGTGCCTGCCACCGCTTAGCCAGAGCCACAACTGCTGTTATCCAGCCAAGTCATAGAGTCCGGTACTACATCAGGTCAGGCCATGCCATCTTTGCCACAGGCTAATAAAAAAGCCCGACTTCAGCCGGGCTTTTTGCTAGCTTATCACTGCATTAGAAGCGATATTGCACACCAACGGAGTAACGTGCTTCACCTTCATAGGTGTAAGCCGGATAGCCGTTAGATGTACGCCAAAAGGTTGGTACCTTGGTCTGATCCTTACCGATCTGGACGCTGTCCTCTTCCAGTAAATTCGTCACATCTGCCAATAAGGTCAGATTGTCGTTGAATTTATAGGTGAAACTCAGATCCAGACTGCCGTAGTCCTGATGTTCACGGGCGCCATAGAAGCCTGTTTCACGAATCATATACTCAGAACGCCAGGTATAAGCGGCTCTGGCTGAGTAATATTCATTTTCGTAAAACGCTACCGCGTTGACTGAATGTTTGGATGAATCAGAGAAGGTATCGTTCCGATCCGGGTAATTAATTTCCGCTGCTGAAGCATTGGCTAAAGTATAGTTACCCTGCACACCAAAGCCATTACCAAAGGCGTGCATCGCTTGCAATTCCAGACCGGTAACTTTACCACCGTCACCATCTTTCTTTGTTTGGATCAACCAGTTATCGGCTTTAGTGTCTGGTGAAACCACGCCAATTTTCTGATTCGCCAGACTGCTGAAAGTGGTGAAAGTACCGATTTTTTTCCAGAATACTGAAGCGGCCACCATGCTGCTTGGTGCGAAGTACCATTCAACCCCGACATCAGCCTGGGTCGCACTGAACGGCTGTAAATTTGGATTACCCGTCACCATGGTTTCGTTATTCGTGATCACATCGTTATAGCCATTCAGCTTTTTAATGCTGAACATATCGTCATAGTTCGGACGAGCCATGACTTTAGAGGCACTGAAACGCACTATGGTATCTGCATTCAGATCATAGGCCAGGTTCAGACTTGGCAGTAATTTCGAATAATCACCTTCAGTTTTCACTAAATTCGGCGTATAGATGTTGTTCTGTGCCAGACCTGTGGTATTGATATAATTCACATCGGTTTGATACGCCGTTGCGCTGGCATCAGTTTGCACATAACGCAGACCAACATTACCACGGAAGTTTTCACCCTGCAGATTCGCCATCACATATAAGGCATTGTTCTTCTCGTTGACAGTACCATAACCAGATCTGTCCTGAGCCCAAACCCAGCTTGGGAACATAGCTTTGGTGTAATCAATAATAGCGCCGGCATTTGGTTTTGGCATGTTGAAGTGATCCATACCACCGGTCACAGTACCTTGCACAAACTGAGCACCATTAATCAGCTTCGCTTGTGCTTCACCATCATAGTTAGCCGCGATAGGACGGTTGGCATCCTGTGCGACATCGTGGTCGGTAACACGGGCGCCAACTTTGATTGAATTCACCACTGAGAAATCAGTGTCAAATTCGTAATCAACCTGGGCAAACTGCTCTTCATCAGAACGCGGTTGATTCACAACGGCACCAGATTGCAGACCTTCCCAACCAGCATAGTTGCCTTTTTCCGGCAGATTCACCGTGAAAGGGGCAAAGTTAAACTGGACCACTTTGCCAGTCGCGTCAATAGTCCCTACCGGTGAGCCGATGCCAGACAGATACGCTAGGTTAGTCTCGAAATTGGTACCACCCGTGGCTCTGGATTTACCAACTTTTGCTTCTAGTTTATAACCTTCACCTTTGTAGATTAAGTTGGTGGTGACAGATTCAGTTTCCATGGTGGCATTACGCGGACGAACGTCGTAATAAATATGATTTTCTTTTGACCATGCCGCTGAGTTAGTACACTTTGTAGGGACATCTTGTGCATTTTTTGAAGCACAAGATTTAAAATCCTGCGGGATCCAGATTTGCGTGTTCACACTGTCAGCGCCAAGCTCTAATTTTAACGCATGGACACCAAATTCAACCGCCTCAGATGGTGCGTATTGAGCAGTAACATCATAGGCAGTACGCTCACGCTCCTGACGGAAATGCGTTGGCGCAATCCGGCCACCCCAAGATGGTAAGGCTTCATTGCCACGGCGCTCCAAAGTAAAGTCGGATTTTGCCAGCGAGCCCAGGATACCAAAAGTTTCGGCATCATTTTTCCAGCTCAGCAAACCTGAAGCTGAACCATCGGTGTCATCTGTGGCAGAAGATTGCGTTGCCTTGTAAGAACCAAAAGCAGTAAAACTATCTAACTCAAGCGGTTTGCGGGTATTGACCACCACTGTACCACCAACGCCGCCTTCCAATAAATCGGCCTGAGAGCTTTTATAGACGTTAATGCTACCAATCATTTCTGGCGCCAGCATTGAGTAGTTAAATGACCGATCAATAGCTTGCTGTGAGTACCAGCCAGCTGATGCAATGTTTTGCCCATTCAAGGTGGTTAAAGTCAACTGATTGGAGGCACCGCGAATAGAAACTGCATCACCCTCACCAAACTGACGGGAAACACTAACGCCAGGAATACGGCCCAGTGATTCGGCAACGTTATTATCCGGTAACTTACCAATATCTTCTGCGCTAATAGAGTCAACTACAGCATTGGCAAAACGTTTTGAATTCACCGAATCATTTAAAGAACGGCGAATACCGCGAACTTCAATCACTTCGATAGCAGCATCCTGTGCTTTAGCACCTGATGCTACAGCAGTTTGCAAAGCCAGTGCCGGCATCGCAAAAGCTGCAGCACCAACCACTAAACCTAACTTTACTGCCAGTGCACATTTATTCATTTTATTGTGCGACATAAGCTTCTCCCATTCCTGATTATTTTTATATTGTGTGTGTTGTTTTCGTCTTGCTATGACAGCGTTGTCATTAAAATTCAACATACACAAAAAATTTCTGATTTGCAAATACCCACAGTTGAAAATTTAGCCGTTTTCTTTGTGCCGAATATGGAATTTTTTTTAATGCTTAAGATTTTTCTGATATATTTTTAGCTTTGAAAAAATAAAAAACACACATAATTCATTGATAATGATGAATTAATTATTATCAATTTTCCTTAAATGGAACTGACTGGCAATTTTTTAATAAATAAACAATTGCCGTTTAGACAAAAAAGATGTATCCCTTATCTTAAAATTTCTTACAAATTGACCATCGCTGTCATTTGTTGTCTCAGCTGATGCAAAAAGCCAAGTAAAACAAGAAAAATCCTGCCAGTGATGCGCGGGACAATTGTCATATTTTTAGGGTCACAGCATGAAAGTAACCATTAACGACGTCGCTGAAATGGCGGGCGTTTCGATTAAGACAGTCTCCAGGGTGATGAATAATGAACCCTCAGTCAAAAAAGCCACTTTCGATAAGGTGACGGCTGCGATCAGTCAGCTAAATTATCAGCCCAATGCCGCAGCACGTAATCTGGCCAGCGCACGTTCTTATAGCATTGGTTATATCTATGACAACCCAAATGCCTACTATGTTATTGATATGCAAAAAGGTTTATTGGAAGCTTGCCGCAAACATGGTTATGAACTGTTGATCCATCCAACCAATGCCAAATCCAAGGATATAGTGCAAGAAGTGATTGAACTGGTGCAGCATGCCAGGCTGGCAGGGCTGGTACTGACACCGCCCTTTTCTGAAATGCCGGAAATTGCTGAAGCACTGGACGGCATTGGTGTCGATTTTGTCCGAATTATTTCTGGCTCCACACCTTCGCCAAAACTGACCAATTGTGTGTTGGTCGATGACTTTACTGCGGCTTTTAAAATTACCAATCACCTGCTCGAGCTTGGCCACACTGACATTGCCTTTTTATGCGGTGACGAGGAGCATAGCTCTAGTGGCGAACGACTGGCAGGTTTTCAGGCAGCCCTGACCAAACGACATATTCAAGCCAATAGCAAATTTATTGTACCAGGTAGCTATTCTTTTGAATCCGGCGTGAAAGGCGCCAAATATTTATTAGATCTGCCGCAACCACCAACAGCCATATTCGCCTGTAACGATGAAATAGCCGCTGGCGCCTTGTTTAGCGCCAGACTGGCAAATATTGAGATCCCACAGCAACTGTCAATTGTCGGCTTTGAAAACAGTCCGTTTTCCCGTCAGACCTGGCCGCCCTTAACCACCGCACACCAACCCAACAGTACTATTGCGTTGCAAGCAGCAGAATTATTATTCCGCCATGCCAGACCCGGCAACAGAACCACCCACAATGACCAGCAACCGGTGTTTATTCCGGAGTTACTGGTACGGGAATCAACCGGTAGTCGCCCAACTTAATCTGGCCATGCTTGTCAGCTAAAACGCCGCATCAAGCGGCGTTTTTTTTCGTGATCTGACAGCACTGACTAAGGAGCGACAGCCTGCATTAAAATAGCAGCCAGATAACCACCATAAGTGCCAAGTGCATACCCTAATACGGCCAGTAGGACACCAACAGGTGCTAACGCCGGATGGAACGCAGCTGCAACCACAGGCGCTGAAGCGGCACCGCCAATATTGGCCTGGCTGCCGACCGCCATAAAAAACACTGGCGCTTTTAACAGTTTAAGCATGCCAAACATCAGTAAACCATGGAATGAAATCCAAACCAGGCCTGCCAGAAACATCACCGGATAATCCATCACTGCAGTCACATCCATGTGCATACCGATAGTTGCCACCAGCACGTACACCAGCACTGAACCCAGTTTTGAGGCGCCGACCGATTCTAACTCCCGGGCTTTGGTGAATGACAACAGTAAACCGAATGTCGTTGCCAGAACCACGATCCAGAAGAAACTACTGGTCAGACTATACATCGCCAGTTGCGGCGCATGGGTCTTCACAAAAGGCACGATATAATCTGACAACCAATGAGCCAAACCAGCCAGACCAAAACCAACGGCAAGTAACTTGATTAAATCGGCTGTGGATGGATTACGTGAGTTCTCCGCCTGATACTTTTCAATTTTGTCTTTCAGACTTTCCAATGCCGTCGTATCTGCGCCGTTCGCCGTATCAATACGTTTGGCATTCGCAGCCATCCATAATAAAATCGCCATCCAGCAGTTTGCCACCAACACATCAACCGTGATCATCACTGAGAAAATACTGCCACTCGGCTGAAAGACTTCTTTCATCGCAGCTTGGTTAGCACTACCGCCAATCCAACTGCCAGCGATAGTCGCCATCCCACGCCAGGTTGCATCAGCACCTTCACCACCCATTTGCTCCGGAAAGAATGACCCGACCACAGCCAGCGCAATAGGTCCACCCAGTACCACACCGGTCGTACCCGTTAGAAACAAAATCAACGCTTTAGGGCCAAGGCCAACGATAGCTTTGAAATCGATACTCAGAGTAAATAAAATCAGACAGACGGGTAGTAAATAGCTCGAGGCCATACCATATAATTGAGATTTGCTTCCATCGACAATACCAAAAGTATTGAGCAGCGAAGGCAAGAAATAACACAACAACACCGAAGGCACATACCGATAGAATTTCTGCCAGCCAGGGTGAGCGCTGTGGCTGGTATGAAAGACAAAACCAAGGATCAGCGCCAGTAAACCCAGCACCACCGCATCATTGGTAATTAAAGCAGCAGATTCTTGCATTAAGAGTCCCCAAAAGTTTGACGTTATCTTCGTACTGGTCAAGCGCGTGATCACCACGACTATGATATCCAGCTCAGTTAAACTGATTTTATTCCGCGAACCGGCAAATCATACAATCTTCCCTGAGTCGCCATGCTGTGGAATTCGAAGATGATGTTTTTTCTATTTTTCGCAAAATAGCATAGTTATTGGCTTTGGAAAATGCAAAGCCGGCAGAATGCCAATCTGGCGCTTTATTTTTCGGCTAACTGGCAAAAAGCAAGGCTAAATCGAGTAAAAACTGCAGACGTCCTGCCATCTGAGTTGCCTGGTGTTGTTTTTTCCAACAACGGCAATAGCTTGATTGCAACTGATTTAACCTCTCAATAAAACAGTTTATTCTAATGCAACTTTGTTTTAAGGTATCAATTCCGGTCGCTAAGGGGGTTCAGATGTCCGCCTGGAATCACACACTACAGCAACATAGTTCTTGGTTTGCCACCTTAACCAAGGCGCAGCAGCAACAACTGCTGGCTGGTGCCAGCATGATCCAACTCGCCCAGGGCAGCCGATTATTTGCGCGCGGCGATAACTTCGATGGCATTTATGTGGTACTCAGCGGCGCAGTGCTCATTTCCGGTTTACATGCTGGTGGCAAAGAAGCGTTGCTGACGATCGTCAGCTGTGGCGATTGGTTTGGTGAAATTGCGTTATTCGACCAACAAAGCCGGACGCATGATGCCACCGCCAGCACGGCCAGTACCTTATTTCATTTACCGGCGTCTTTTTTACAAACACTGCTGACGCAACAGCCATTATGGTGGCAGTTATTTGGCCGGTTGCTGACCGAAAAAGTCCGGTTGGTATTTCAGGCGCTGGAAGATATCAGCCTGCAACCGGCGAAGGTGCGGTTGGCACGTCGGTTATTGATGTTATGCCGACTACAGGGCCAGCAACCTCAGTATCAAATTCCAATCCAGCAGGAGCAATTAGGGCAGTTATTATCGTTATCACGCCAAACTACCAATCAATTGTTACAACAATTGGCACAACAAGGCGTGGTCAGGCTGGCTTATGCCAGTATTGAAGTGATTGATCCACAGTTGCTACAACAACTGGCTAGCGCCGACTAAAACAACCAGTGGCTTACCAACAGCTGCCCGGTCCACGGCATAATTCCGGCTAACTGTCAGCCAGTTGACAGAGTTATGCTGCAATCAGCGGCAAAGTAAGCTTTTAGTCACTCAGTTGTGGAGCTTGCTATGAAAACTCTGGCCGAACATTTAATTCAGTACAGCCATTATCACAGAGTGAAACAGAACATCCTGACCCATTTTGTCGGCATCCCGCTGATCCTGATTGCTTTACTCAGTTTATTATCAGTGCCACTGTGGCAACAGCCGCTGCTGACGCCGGCCTTACTGCTTTGGTTGGCCAGCTCAGTATTTTATTGGCTGTTGGACTGGCGTTTTGGTCTGACAATGTTACTGTTGCACGGCATCTGTCTGGCTCTGGCGCAGCAATTGGCACAGCTGCCGACCACAGCCTGGCTGGGCTGGTCCGTCGCTCTGTTCATTTTTGGTTGGCTACTGCAGTTTATTGGTCATTATTTTGAAGGGCGTAAACCAGCTTTTGTCGATGACATCTCAGGTTTGCTGATTGGCCCTTTGTTTGTGGTCGCCGAACTGGCGTTTAAACTAGGATTACGACCAGAACTGGCGGGTGAAATCATTGCCGCCGCCGGTCCGGAACGCTCATGGCGGCAACAAGTACCGCCACAGGCTTAGCTCTGCGCGCAAAGGTGAGCGGCTGACAGCACTGTTACTCTTCGCTGGCAGAGCGGAGTTTGAGCTGTACGCCTTTAATAAAGTTGCGCAATACCTGATCCTGACAGGCGCGGTAATGATGATGATCCGGCCGACGGAAAAAAGCACTCAGTTCATGCTTACTCAAGCGGAAATCGGCCAGTTGCAATAAAGCCAAAATGTCATCATCTTTCAAATCCAGCGCAATTTTTAACTTGCGAAACACAATATTGTGATTCAGTTTGCTCTCTGCTTCCGGTTGTGGACCTTCTTTACGACCGCGTTTTTCGATAATCAGGCCATTCAGAAACTGCGCCAGCGCCAGATCAGAAATAGCAATAAAAGCGGCATCTTCATCTTTTTTCAGCCAGTCACTGACCTCAGCCCGGCTCACTTCAAGCCCACTATGGGCAAAAATTTTGATCATAGTGCTGTCATTAAAATCAAAAGCGTACCGCAGGCGACGTAAAATCTGGTTATTGGTCACAACATATTCCTACAGGCGGTTTGCCGCCAGTCAATCAACTAAACCCAAAACAATGGCTACTTTAGCAGATCTGGCGGTAAAAAGCCGCAATCGCAGCTGACCGTCGCCGTGTTATAGTCGGGTTTTCAGCTTGCTTGGATCTGCCTGTGAACTCCATCGCCGTGTTTGTCGATGTGCAAAATATTTATTACACCTGTCGGCAAAGTTATGGCCGGCAATTTAATTACCGGCTGTTGTGGCAACAACTGACAACCCTTGGCAACATCAAACACGCCACAGCTTATGCCATTGAAGCTGTGGATGATCAGCAACATAAGTTTCAGGATGCACTGCGTCATATCGGTTTTGAGGTGAAATTAAAACCTTATATTCAGCGCCGGGATGGCAGCAGTAAAGCCGATTGGGACGTTGGTATTACCATTGATGTGCTGACATTGGCCAGCGAAGTTGACCAATTGGTGTTGCTGTCCGGTGACGGCGATTTCGCGATGCTGCTGGATGCGGTGCGCCAAAGAACCACTTGTCGCAGCCTGGTCTATGGCGTACCGGCGTTAACGGCACATGCGCTGATCAACAGTGCCGACGAATTCAGACCAATTTTGCCTGAACTGTTACGCTAATCCAGCCACCACTAACTGATTGCGGCCTTGTTGTTTAGCTTGGTACAAGGCCTGATCGGCACGTTGGAATAACTGGCTATATACCTCACCCGGTTGCCACTCTGCCAGCCCAAAACTGGCAGTTAACGGCATCGCATCGGCAATGCGTTGGGTCTGTAACTGGGTGAGGATCCGACTGGCAATAGCACGACATTCGGCCAGCCGGGTGTCTGGCAATAACACGACAAATTCATCCCCGCCATAACGAGCCAGGACATCGCTCGGCCGCAACGACTGCTGAGCAACCAGGCATAACTGCTGTAGTGCCCGATCACCGGTTTGATGACCATAGCTGTCGTTGATTTTCTTCAGGAAATCAATATCAAACACCATCAGTGACAAAGGTAATTGCTGATGCTGACTGCGTAGCAACGCCATTCTGGCTTGCTGGTCCAGCCATTCGCGATTGGCAACCTGAGTAACAGCATCAGTAAAGGCGACCTGCTGCAAGCGTTGGTTATCCGCGATCAGCGTCGGCAAAGCTAAACCAAACAAGGTGTTGGCCGCCAGCACATTCAAAGCAAACTGGTACACCATCACATAATCCATCAGCGCAAACACATGGACCCATAACGCAATAAAAAAACTGCTGAGTGTCAGCCCCAGCAAATTGACCAGCACAGACTCAGTACAAGCCAGCCACATATGCGGGATCACCAAAAAAAACACCACAAAAGCACTGTATCTGGACTCTGTCACTGCGGCCAGCCACATCATCAGGGTCAACAACAGGATGTTCAATAACAATTTCAGCCAACTAGAGCGGCCGATGGGTTGCTGCAGGCCGACAAATTCTGTCAGGCGATACAACAAGTCAGGTTTTAACTGGCTGGCGATCAAGCAACATAATGGGGTCATCACCAGCACACCGGCCATATCGCCAATCCAGAACGGTAACCAGGTTTGACTGATATCGTCCGCTGGTAACATCTGGCTATACACCAACTGTGCTATGACAGCGACGGCGGCAACCAGCGAGGTCAGACAGCTAATCAGCAGAAATGCAATGGTCAGTTTGGGCAACTGTAACTTGGGTTGTTGCAGCAACCGGCGCAACAATAACGCTGCAACGGCATAAGGCGTGATATGCGCCAACGCAAATAATAAGCCCGCTTGCAAGGTTTGCTGCCAGTTCAACGCTAATTGATAATGTTGCACGGTCCAGACTGTGACAGTTACTGCGACCAGCACCAAGGCTGGCACTGCCGCGAAACCCAGCAACAACAGCGCGGCAAAAGTTAACCCCGCAGCGGGGAACCAGACACTGGCATGGTGGGTATATTCAACCAGGTAACCGGCTTGCCACACCGCTAACCAAAGTAAAAATAAACCGAGTTGCTGACGCCAGCCACCTGTTGCCACCAGCGTCAGATACTGCGCCAAATTCTGCCCCAGCGTACCGGCGAAGGGTGAAGGTGATTGTTTTGTCATACCAGCAGAAACCTATCACTGCATTATCAAGGTTGACCAGTATCACGACTGCGCGTTTTACTGAAGACAAATTACCTTGCCAGCATACCAGTTTTGTCGCAGCTGGCGAATATTTTGGCAGGTTTGAGATAAAAAAAACGCCAGTGCAGCTGACCTGTCACCGGCGTTTAGCTGGGCTGTTTCGACTATAGGGTAAAGCGACCTACAGCCTGATTCAGCTGACCTGATAACGATTTCAGATCATGTGCTACTTTACTGCTATGGCCGGTCGCTTCAGTATTTTGGGCTGACATCGTGGCAATGCGCTCAATATGACCCGCAACCTCCTGGCTGGCCGCATTCTGCTCACTCAAATTCAGCGATATTTGTTCAATCACCGTCAGCACTTGCTGAAAGCTGCGCTGAATTTCAGTAATGGCAGTACCTGCTTGTGCCGCCAACTCAACCCCTTGGTTGACCTGGGTCACGCCACTGCTCATTTGGCCGACGGCATCTGAAGTGCCGGATAAAATCAGCCCAATCATGGTTGAAATTTCACTGGTCGATTGAGTCGTTCTTTGTGCCAGCATCCGCACTTCATCGGCGACCACCGCAAAACCGCGTCCTTGCTCGCCAGCCCGCGCTGCTTCAATGGCGGCATTCAGCGCTAGTAGATTGGTCTGATCAGCGATACCTTTAATGACACTGACGATACTGGAAATTTGTTCCGACTGTTTCCCCAGCTCTTCAATGCGATTGGAAGCCGATCTGACGACTTGGGCAATACGCTCCATGCTGCTGACAGTGTTACTGATCACCTGACTACTTTGCTCAGCTTGGCGGCCTGAATCACTGGCAATTTGCCGCGCTTCTGCTGAACTGCCTGAGACATGATTGATGCTGACACTGAGCTCTTCCACTGCCGCGGCAATAGATGACGATGCCCGAGATTGTTCGTTAGCAGATGCATTAAGTTGCTCGGCCGTAGCGGCGACTACAGCACTGGCACTACTTAGCTCACCAGCAGCTTGTTTGATATCCCCTAATAACTGCCGTAATTGATCTTGCATCACATCAATACCGGCCAGTAACTCACTGATTTCATCACCACCACTGCTGTCAATCCGATTATTCAACCGGCCAGATGCTACCGCAGAGACTAAATTTTTGGCCGTGGTCAGGCGGTTTTGTAAGGTATTTTTCAGATAAATCGCCATCACCACCGACACCACCAGCACGGCTAAGCCGCCCAGTAACAAGCTGGCAAAAGCCATAGTGCGGGCTGATTCCACTGAAGCGGTTCGCTGAACCAATAAAGTACGCTCAGTTTCAATAAATCGGCTCAATTCCACTCGGATGGAATCCATAATCACTTTGCCTTTCCCACTCCGCACTGATGCCAGCACCTCGCTGATTTTGGCTTGTTCGCCTGCCGCCGCCCGCATTTGGGCAATTTCCGGTTCTATCACCTGATTGAGCCAGTTTTGCATCTGCTGTTCAATCTTACGCAGCACGGCCTGTTGCGCCGGATTATCCTGAGTTAATTGCAGTAGTTTAGCCAGATCCTCAGCGGCACCTTTTTTTCCAACATGGTATGGCTGTAAAAAATCCTCACTGCCGGTGACAATAAAACCTCGTTCAGCTGTTTCAATATTTAATAAATCTTCCGCTAGCGTATTGGCGGTACGGATCACATTAAAAGTATGGTCATTCAGTGCCACTGCCTGTTGCATATTTTGCATCTGAGTGAGCGATATCAGCGTTGAAATCACCACCAGCGTGACAATCACCACAAAAGCAGCAACTAATTTTTTGATTAACGTCATTCCGGATCCTTATTCACAGGTAAGCGCTTGATTCAATTCTGAGGATAATAGCAAGCTACGTCATGGCCTTGGCGACGACTTCAGCTATAGCCAGCTTAGTCTAACTGCCGTTAATGTCCATCGTGGTCTCTGCATATTCGGTATAAATACAGGGCTCGAGCTAACTTGGATCAGTTTTTATTTCACCCTGAGCACAACCGCCAACGCCCGCTTCACCACTCGTATCACCAGCGAAGCTATGGCATAATCATTCCATCATGTTTTGACCCACCTGCCATCTATGCTAAAAATGGTTTTGACCTTGCTGTGCGCACTGCCGTGGGTGGTTGCAGCTGCCACCCATAATGCGGCTAGCCCACTCACGCCGTTGCAATTTTGCTACGAGGACAAAAGTTTACCGCCTTATTATTTGGGTAATAATGCCACTGTACCGGCCAGCCAACCTGGTGCCAGCATCGAACATTTGCGCCGGCTCAGCGCCGCTATCCCCACTGTGCAACTACAGTTGACACGATTACCCTGGAAACGTTGTCTGGCGGCGTTAGAGGCGGGTCAGGTTGATGCCGTGATCGCGAGTTTTCAACCTGAGCGATTAGCGATAGGACAGTATCCGATGCAAGGTGAAGAGCCGGATCCAGAGCGGGGTTTTGGCGCTCATCAAACTTGTCTGGTCAGCCGGCAAGATGCGCGCTGGCATTGGGATGGTCAGCGTTTTTATGGGGTAGATGAGTTGATTGTGGCCAGACCGCTGGGTTATGCGCCATTAAAAAGTCCAAGCCAGCAAAAAATGACCATGCATTACACTTTATCCGGCACTATGGATTTGGCATTACTGGCGAAAGGACGCATTCATGCCGTCACCACTTTATGCCAGGTGGCTGGTCAGCCAATTGTCACGGCAGGCATCACCGCCAATGGCTTAAAAGTTTTACGACCGCCACTTTACAGCAATACCGGTTATCTGGTGTTCAGCAAACAGTTTTACCAGCGTCAGCCCCAGATCGCCAGCGCTTTATGGCAACAGCTAGCCTTGGACAAAGGCACAGATATTTATTTGCGTTATCTGGCGCATGAATAGCTAACCGCCTGGCCGAGCAAACAGCACCAGATCAGCCAGATCGGGCTTGATACCAATGGTTTCGCCCAATTGATGCTGATGATGACTGGGCGCCAGACAACTGAGTCGCTGACCGGCTAATTCCAACTGATACAGCATATGTGCACCGCGAAAGGCCCGGTTTAATACCTTGGCCTGCAAAGGGCTGGTCGGATCCGGCACTATATCATCCGGCCGGATCAGCACATCAACCAAGGTCCCCACGGTAAAACTATGCAGCTCGGTACTGAACAGACCCAAACAGGTATTCACCTGCCCTGTGGCAACCACCTGGCCTGCCACTAAATCACCCTGACCAATAAAGTCAGCCACAAAGCGGTTCGCTGGCTGATGATAAAGCTGATAAGGACTCCCCCACTGCTGCAACATACCGTGCGACATCACCCCAATCCAGTCGGCCATGGCAAAAGCTTCATGCTGATCATGGGTCACCATCACTGCAGTGATCTGTAACTGGCGCAAAATGGCCCGGATATCGCGCGCCAAACTATCGCGCAAATCGGCATCTAAACCGGAGAAAGGCTCATCCAGTAGCAACAGTCTGGGAGCCGGTGCCAAGGCCCTGGCCAGAGCTACCCGTTGCTGCTGACCACCGGATAGCTGATGGATATAACGATCGCCCATGCCAACCAAACCCACCAGTTGTAACATCTGCTGCACTTTTTGCCGTTGCTCGGTTGTCGATTGCCGGAACAGGCCAAACGCAATATTCTCTGCCACTGTTAAATGCGGAAATAGCGCATAATCCTGAAATACCACGCCCACCTGCCGTTGTTCGGCCGGTACTAACCAATCGGGCTGGCTGACTAAACTGCCATCCAGCAACACCTGACCCGCTGCCACAGCCTCAAAACCAGCGATAGCCCTTAAGATACTGGTTTTGCCAGAACCAGACGGACCGACCAGGCAACCAATTTCGCCTTTTTGCAGACTAAAGCTGACATCTTTCACCACCAGACAAGACTGATAAGCGACAGCAATTTGGTGCAGGGTTAACATCAGTGATTTCTCCGATCTGAACGGTCTAGCGCACGGGCCAACAGCATCACAGGCCCCAGACTAATCAGCACTATGGTCAGTGCCGGTAATGCCGCATCTGCCAGTCGCTCATCCGAGGCCAGTTCAAAACTGCGCACCGCCAGCGTATTAAAATTAAAAGGTCTGAGCAGTAAAGTGGCAGGTAATTCTTTTAGCACATCGACAAAAACCAATAATAACGCCGTCAGCACCGAAGCGCGTAATAACGGCAGATGCACCCGCCATAATACTTTGCGGCCCGATAAACCAAGCGAGCGGGCGGCCTGATCCATGCTGGGTTTAATCTGGCCCAGGCCCGTTTCTATCCCTTGCAGCGCCACAGCTAAAAATCGCACTGTATAGGCCAGCAACAAGGCAAATAAAGTACCTGATAATAATAAACCGCTGCGCAGACCAAATTGCTGCTCCAGCCACAGATCCAGTTGATTATCTAAATAACCAAGCGGCCACATCACGCCGATGGCAATCACAGTACCTGGCACCGCGTAGCCCATGCCAGAGAGACGGATCAGCAATTGTGCAGGCCATTGTTTATACAGTCTTAAACCATAGGCCAACAGCAGCGCCACTGTTACGACCAGCATGGCCGCCATCATCGCCAGACTGAAACTATGCCATAACAACTGCAAATAGCCTGGACTAAGCAATTGTTGCCAGTCTTGCAACGCCCAACTCAGCAACACAGTCGCAGGCAATAAGAAACCTAAAGTCAGCGGCAGCAAGGCTAGCAGCAACGCCAGCGCGGCTTTGCCGCCGCGCAATGGCCGTCCTGCTAACGCCTGATGCGCCTGGCCCTGGTAAAAAAAGTGCAGTTGGCGACGTGAAGCTAATTCCAGATACATCAGCACTAACACCAAAGAACAGAGCAGCGCCGCTAATTGCGCCGCACCACTTTGTTGACCCATGCCAAACCAGGTGCGGAAAATGCCTGTGGTTAGGGTCGGCACGCCAAAATATTGCACAGTACCGTAATCGGCAAAAGCTTCCATCATGGCCAGTGCCATACCGGTCACCAGTGCCGGTCTGGCCATAGGTAAAGTAACTTTGAAAAAATGCTGACGTCGCGACAAACCAAGGCTCAGACTGGCTTCGGCCAACCGCGCCGACTGCGCGGCAAAAGCAGTTCTGGCCAGTAAATAGACGTAGGGGTACAACACCAGTGACAGCAGCAGGATAGCGCCGCCTAAAGAACGAATTTGCGGGAAATAATAATCGTCATAGCGCCAGCCAAAGCTATCGCGCAACAGGGTTTGCACTGGACCGGCAAAATCCAGCATACCGGTGTAGGTATAAGCAATGATATAAGCGGGCATTGCCAGCGGCAACAACACCAACCATTGCAGTAGATCCCGCCCGGGAAAACGATAAAAAACCAGCAACCAGGCCAAGCTGGTGCCAATCAACAAGGCGCCAGCGCCGACTCCGGCCGCCAGCAATAACGAATTTTGCAGATAATCGGCCAGCACAGTGTTGCGCAGATGCTGCCACAGCGGCCAATCAGGCTGTAACCAACTACTAAAGACCACCAGCAGCGGCATCAGCAATAGCAAGGCAAGACTGAGCAGCGGCAACTGCGGCAACAACAGGCGCCAGCGGAAAGCGCGCCATAGCACTGAGTTCTGCAGATTTAGCACAGCCGACTCCGGCTGTATAAGAGCACAACAGGCCAACCAATCAGCTGGCCTGTGACCACAACAATCACTCTCAATCCGGGCCCACCCTTAGCTGTGGACCCTGCTTTGTTATTTCCAACCGGCTTTATCCATCAATTGCAGTGCTTGGGCGTTTAATTCGCCTAATTTGACCAGCGGCAGCTGTTCAGCTTTAAATGTACCAAAGCTTTTGAGCACAGCGCTTTGGCTGACCGAGTTTAACACTGGATATTCATGGTTGGTACTGGCATACCAATTTTGTGCTTCCGGCTGCACCATATATTCGATCAGTTGCTGTGCCTGTGCTTTGTTTTTGGCATATTTGGCGACAGCAGCGCCAGAAATATTGATATGTGCACCGCGATCAGCCTGATTTGGCCAGAACACTTTCACTTGCTTAGCGGCAGCGGCGTCTTTGGCATCATCAAACATACCGGCTAAATAATAGGTATTGGCAATGGCAATATCACAAACACCCGCAGCTGCGGCTTTGATCTGATCCCGATCGCCGCCTTTCGGCGGTTGGGCGAAATTGGCGACTAAACCTTTGGCAAACGCCAAGGTTTTTTCTTCGCCGATGCTGGCGATCATGGCGGCAATCATCGACTGGTTATAAATATTGTCAGAAGAACGGATACAAATCCGACCGCGCCATTTCGGCTCTGCCAGCGCTTCCAGGGTGGATAACTCGGCCGGGTCTACTTTACCTGGTACATACACAATAGGCCGCGCCCGGACTGTTAAACCAAACCAATGCGCCGCAGGATCGCGTAAATGCGCCGGAATGCTGTCATTGAGCAGTTTGGATTGGATTGGTTGTAATAAATCCTGTTGCTGTGCCCGGTAGAGCCGGCCCACATCGGTGCTGATCAGCACATCAGCCGGACTGTTGCGGCCTTCGCTTGCCATCCTGCTAATCAGTTCATCCGGTTTACCTGTGATGAGATTGACTTTGATCCCCGTACTGGCGGTAAATTTATCCAACACCGGTTTAATCAGTTCTTCCTGACGAGCGGAATACACATTCACTTCGCTGGCCTGTGCCAGGGTGCTGCAACCAGCGAGCAGCAGCGCTACTGCTGGTCGGCTGAATAAAGTACGGATCATCAAAGTTTCCTCTTGCTGAAAGTGAAATAAATGTCAGTCACGGCCACAGCTGTGCTGTTGGCTGTGCCTTTCTGCCGCAAGTATACATAAACAAGAATAATTCTCAACAAAACTACTCGCTTCAGTACAAATCGACAGGCCGCAACGGGCGGCAGGTTGCCAGCTGACCGGCGCTTGGCCTATGCTAACGCCAGTTTTGCTTGTTTTTGGATGATTTACCATGAAATTGCTGTTTTCGATCAGTTTGTTAGCTGCTTTTTTCACCCCGCTGAGTCTGGCGGCTGAAAAACTGACAGCCGAAATGCTCTGGCAAATCGCCAGACCCAGTGGTTTACAGGTGTCGCCGGATGGTCAACGTGCCGTCTTCAGTCTGACCCATTTTGATCTGAACAGCGATAAAGGCAATGCCGACATTCAACTGCTGGAACTGGCCTCTGGTAAACAAATTACCCTGACCAGTCATAGTGCCAACGATACCCAACCAATCTGGAGTCCGGATGGCCGCCGGATCGCATTTTTATCCAAGCGGGATCAGCAACATCCGCAGTTGTATGTGATGCCGGTGTTTGGCGGCGAAGCCAAAGCCATCACCAAATTACCGGTCGCGGTTACGGCCCCGCATTGGTTCCATGACGGCAAAAAACTGTTGTTTGTGGCCAAGGTTCCGGCTGGCTTTAATGGGGATTTTGCGGCGCTGGCGCAGGCACAACAACAAAAAGCAGAGTCCAAAGGTAGTGCCAATATCAGCGCCAAAGTCAGTGAAAACCGGGTTTACCGCTTTTGGGATCAATGGTTAACTGACAACTGGTTTCCACAGTTTTTCAGCGTTGACATCGAAAGCGGCGAAATCCGCTCTTTGACCCCTAATTGGCAACGCTGGTTTAGCCTGGATGGCGCTACCGAATACGATTTGTCGCCGGATGACAAAACCATTGCCGTCAGTGCAGTCACCAGCCCAGCGCCTTACCAGCAGTTAAACCGCGATATTTTACTGGTTGATACCGATGGCAGTGGCAATTTTGTGAATATCACCGCCGCCAATAAGGCTGATGACAGTAAACCCTTGTTCAGCCCTGATGGCAGAACTCTGGTCTATGGTGCGCAAAAACGGCTGGATTTTACCGAAGATGCGGTTCGGCTGTTCAACTTTAATCTGGCGAAAAAGAGCGCCAGCCCACTAGCCGCTAATGTCGATTTATCGGCTTCTCAATGGCATTTCTCCAAAGACAGCAAAATGTTGTATTTCACCGCAGCGGATAAAGCCCGCGAATCGGTGTTTTCAGTCCCGGTGCAAGGCGGCGCAGTGAAACAAGTGTTGCGCCAGGGCAGCAACGAGCAATTTCAGGTTGCCAATGCGCAACAATTTGTGTTGGTGCAACATGGCATCAGTCAGTTGCCGGAAGTGTTTTTACTGGATAATCAAAGCCGTACCCTGAAACAAGTCAGTCAGTTTAATCAGCCGCTGCAACAACAAATCCAATGGGGGAAGGTCGAAGAAGCTTCATTTGCCGGCGCCGATGGCAAGCCGATCCAAATGTTTATTGTCTATCCGCCCAATTTTAATGCCAACCAACGCTGGCCATTGCTGAATCTGCTGCATGGTGGCCCGCACAGTTATTTTGGTGACAGTTTCAGTTATCGCTGGAATCCGCAAGTGTTTGCTGCCGCCGGTTATGTCACTATTTTGCCGAATTTTCATGGTTCGACCGGCTTTGGTGAAGCTTTTACCGCCTCTATTCAAGGCGATCACGCGACTAAACCTTTCTTTGATTCTGAAGCTGCGGTCGATTATATGGTGTCCCGCGGCTTTATAGATGAAAGTCGGGTCGCAGCCGCTGGTGGCAGTTATGGTGGTTATCTGGTGAACTGGATAGCCGGTCACAGTAGTAAATATAAAGCATTGATTTCACATGCAGGTGTTTATAACCTGCTCAGCCAGTTTGCCTCCGATAGCACCTTACACCGGCCGGCGGCTTATGGTGGCTCGCCCTGGCAGCACAAGGATAAATTACAACAGGTCAATCCGGCGATGTTTGCTGAAAACTTCAGTATCCCAATGCTGGTGACCCATGGCGAACTGGACTATCGGGTGCCGGTGACGCAAGGGCTGGAACTTTATGGTGTCCTTAAAGGCAAAGATATCGAAGCGCGTTTGGTGTATTTTCCGGATGAAAACCATTGGATTTTAAAGCCGAACAATTCAATTTTCTGGTATCAGGAATTTATCGGTTGGTTAAATCGTCACCTGGGTGCCAGCCCGGACGCTTAACCAATCAGCTCATCGCAGGCGCCGCCAGGCTGCGGCGCCCGCATTTTTACAGGACAACACATGCTGCAGCAGTATCAACAGCAAGTTGCGAGCGGACAATTGCAGTTCGATCCAAGGCAATGGTTTTGTTTACAACAATTACACCAGCTAGCGACCCAGTTGACAGCTGTGGCGCAACCCAGCCAGGCAACAGCACCGAAGGGCATTTACCTCTATGGCCCGGTCGGTCGCGGCAAAACCATGTTGATGGATAGCTTTTATCAACATCTGGCGACCGACGCTAAAATTCGACTGCACTTTCATCACTTTATGGCACGCGTGCATCAGGAATTACATCAGCTCAGCGGTCAGCCCGAACCGCTGCGACAGATTGCCGCCCACTGGGCGCAGCAGTATCAGGTGCTTTGTTTTGATGAGTTTTTTGTCACGGACATTGGCGATGCCATGTTGCTGGGCACCTTATGGCGTGAGCTATTCAAGCTCGATGTCGTACTGGTCACCACCTCCAATGCACCGCCGGATGAGCTGTACCGCAATGGCCTGCAACGCAGCAGGTTTTTACCCACTATCGAGTTATTACAGCAGTATTGTCAGGTGTTGCCGCTTGATCATGGGTTGGATTACCGCCGCTTAAGCGCCGCCGATTTTCGTTATTATCAACTCGTTTCAAATGACAACAGCAACTGGCTGCAGCAGCAAGTTGAGCAACTGACCGGCGCACTTGAGCCCATGACGGAGCTGACGCTGTTACAAAGATCGATACCTTGTTTATGGCGCAATCAAACGGCCATAGGTTTTGATTTTATGGCCTTGTGCTCAGGCCCGCGCAGTCAGCTCGATTATATGGCGCTGGCCAGCGACTATCGTCTGATTGCCGTTGCCAAGGTACCGCAATTTACCCGGGTGTCGGACACCGCCATTTTGCATGGCGTGGAAGAGAATTATCAGCGCGAAGCGCAGGATTTGTTTGTCAGTAAACTTGATAACGAAGCACGTCGTTTTATCGCCTTAGTGGATGAATGTTACGACCGTGGCTGTTTATTGCTGCTGACTGCAGAGGTGCCAGTGACGGCGCTGTACCAAGCCAGCCAACTGAGTTTTGCTTTTGAACGCACAGTATCGCGGTTATACGAGATGCAAAGCTGGCAGCTGGACTGTCTGTCGTCTCGCCAAAATGCTTGAGACTGCGACTGGCATTGCCTACAATAGCGCTCTTTTTTCTTCAACACAGATCAACAGTATGAACGATACTACCGCTCGCCCAACCTTGCCGGATCGCCTTTGCGTCCATCCACGCAGCCCATTTTATGCAGCAGAAATTTTTGAATTTGACATTGGCATCCGTCTCAATGGCAAAGAACGTTTTGATGTCGAAGAATATTGCATCAGCGAAGGCTGGGTCAGAGTACCAGCCGGTAAAGCGGTTGATCGCCGTGGTCAGGCGCTGTTAATCACCATCAAAGGCACAGTCGAAGCTTTTTATCGTTAAGTCGCACCATCAGCCTGCAGCATTCTGGCAGCAGGCTGAACTACTGCTGCCCGCTTTCCCCTCGTGTATTGAGTGCTATCAATTGGCACTAAAGCCCCAACCCGCCGATTCAGCCTCCACCAAGGCAATGAGTGACCATCGCACAGCTGAGTGCTGGCACCACAGACCCCTCTCGACATTCAGTAAAAGCAAAGTTACACTAGTTACAATATTTAACATTATTCCCTAAAAGGATTTTCATGGAAACGCAAATGACGCATGCGGCGCAAGCTCGCAGCAGCCGGATTCATTTCAGTGGTCGCGGCAGCGAATTTTTTGGCATCTGGATTGTGAATGTTTTACTCAGTATCCTGACGCTTGGTATTTACAGCGCCTGGGCAAAAGTCAGAACCTTGCAATACTTCTATGGCCATACCCAAATTGATGGCCATGCCTTCCGTTATCTGGCCACGCCAATGCAAATTCTGAAAGGTCGCTTGATGGCGGTCGGGCTGTTTTTAGTGATCTCACTGCTGACCAACCTGTTTCCACTCATCGCGATTATTGCTGCCATCGCTTTTTTATTTATTATGCCGTGGCTGCTGATTATGGGTGTGCGCTTTAACCTGCGGATGACCAGTTATCGCAATGTCCGCTTTGGTTTTCAGGGCGGGTACGGCGATGCGATGATTAATTTTATGCTGTTGCCATTTTTGAGTATTTTCACCTTATATCTGGCCTTACCCTGGGTGTTAAAACGGTTGGATCAGTATGTATTTGGCAATATCACTTATGGCGGTAAAAGCTTTGTGGTCAATACCAGCACCAGCAGTTATTACCGGGCGGCATTGATGGCGCTGCTGGTCTGCGTTGGCTTGGTCGGACTGGGGATTGTGATCGCCGTAGCGTTGCAGTTCAATAATGATGCGCTAGATATCAAAACGGCACCTTGGTTGTTTGCGCCTTTAATGCTGGCTTATCTGGCATTATTAACCCTGACCGGTGCAGTGTATCAAGCGATGATCCGTAATCACTTGTTTAACAACACAACCTTACCTGAGCTTGCCACCTTTCAATCTGATATTCCGGTGCTGAAATTATTTCAAGTCAGCCTGACCAACCTGTTATTGATTGCCGTTTCCTGCGGTTTGGCCTACCCTTTTGCCAAAATTCGCATCAGCCGACTGCTCGCTGCGCACACCGAAGTGACGGTCTACCCAGCCCTGGATCTCCTCAGAGATCAACTGGCGGCAGAATCATCAGCTTTTGCCGAAGATGCTGCGGGTTTGTATGACGCTGACTTTTCGTTAACCTGATATGCAACGCGTGGCAGGAACCTTTTATTTCGCCGCCAGCAGTCAATGCTGCGCGGCGCAGTTGCACATCGGCACTGCTGACTTGCAGATTTATCAGAGCGCAGATCTCCAGCTGTTATGGCAAGGCACAGAGTTCAGTCACGGAGCCGATTTACCTGGCTTAGCACAAGAACTGCGCTTGAGTGATGGCAGTTATTTTATTCCAACCGATATCAAATTCCGGCTGAACCGCCAGTTACTTGCAGGCCAAAACATCGGCTTGGCCACGCGACTGGAACAGCATAAAGGCGTGATTCTGTTGTCGGTACTGTTGGTGCCGCTGTTGTTGTGGTGGCTGACCATGGTGGGGATGCCAAAACTGGCAGTATCGCTGGTGCCATGGCTACCGCAGGCGGCAGTGCAGGCAGTTGATCAACAAACACTGCAACTGCTGGATAAAACTCTGTTAGAGCCATCCAAACTGTCAGAGCAAGAGCAACAACAATGGCGGCAACAATGGTTGCAAACCATGCAAGACTTGCCTGCCAGCGCCAGAGTGAAGCTGAACATCCAGTTTCGGCATGCTGACCGACTCGGACCGAATGCTTTTGCGTTACCCGCAGGAACCTTGGTGTTTACCGATCAGTTAGTGCAATTATTACGCGACAAACCTGATGCTTTACTGGCGGTATTTCTGCATGAAGCCGGTCATGTCCGGCACCAGCATGGCTTGACCTTGCTGGTCCAATCGACGGCAACCACAGTGATGTTTGCGCTGCTCTTTAGTGATTTAGAAGGCTTGACTGAGACCCTGCTCGGCACCGGCAGTAGTTTGTTGCAAAATAACTTTTCGCGACAAATGGAAAGCCAGGCTGACGATTTTGCCACCAGTCAGTTACTGCAACTTGGTAAAGCCACCACAGGTTTTGTCGAAGCCATGCAGGCGATCCAACAAGCGGCTGTTGGTCAGGATGCTGAGGCCATCAAAAGCTGGACTCGCTATTTGAGCACCCACCCCAGCGCCAGTGAACGAATTGAACATGCAAAAACCAAACAGCAGCCAGTCAGCGATTAGTGTTTAAGCTTTAGTACCCAAACGTTGTTGATGGGCACTAAAGTCTGGCACGGCCCGCTGATAACCCTGCTGCAATAAGGTGGAATGGACAATAAAATCTGCGGTGGCGCTATTACAGGCCACCGGGATATTCCATACCACCGCCAGCCGGATCAGAGCTTTTACATCCGGATCATGTGGCTGTGATGACAATGGATCCCAGAAAAAAATCAACCAATCAATTTTTTGCTCGGCGATCAGGGCGCCAATTTGTTGATCGCCACCCAGCGGGCCACTGGCAAAACAGTGCACCTGCTGCGCCAATGCACTACTGAGTAAGCGGCCTGTGGTACCAGTGGCGTATAGGGTTTTATCCTGAAAAAAACCGGCATGTCGCTCTACCCATTGGATCAGCTCGGCTTTTTTACCATCATGGGCCACCAGTGCGATTGATTTCATTGATTATCTCTCTTTGGCTGATGTTACTGCGATAAGACCGTTTTGTCGGCGACATATGTTGAAGGTAGCAATCCTGCACTTTTTCAACAAGTAAAAAAAGCCCGGCAAAGCCGGGCAAACAACCAAGGTCCACGTAAAACTCAGTTATTGGTTCACGATGCGTTTCATCGCCGTCATGTAACCACGTAATTTTTTGCCGACAATTTCCACCGGATGTTGGCGAATTGCCTCATTGACTTCAATCAGGCGGATATTATCCACCCCAGTATTCGCCGCGTTGATACCCCGGCCAAGTAATTCTGGGTTGATGGTATTGACCAAATCGCGCAGTAACGGCACTGCCGCATTGGCAAACAGGTAGTTGCCATATTCCGCGGTATCGCTGATCACCACGTTCATTTCATACAAGCGTTTACGCGCTATGGTATTGGCAATTAACGGTGTTTCATGCAGCGACTCGTAATAAGCCGACTCTTCAACAATCCCCGCTTCCACCATGGTTTCAAACGCCAGTTCAACCCCAGCTTTCACCATCGCGACCAGCAACAAGGCGCGGTCAAAATAATCTTGTTCGGCAATCTGCTCGGCCGACACCGGCGCATTTTCAAAGCCACTTTGCCGGGTTTCTTCCCGCCAGCCTAACAGCTGCTGATCGTCGTTGGCCCAATCCGCCATCATGGTGGTCGAGAAGTGACCAGAAATAATGTCATCCATATGCTTGGCAAACAGTGGTCTTAATAAACCTTTTAACTGCTCGGCCAGCTCAAAAGTTTTGATTTTGGCCGGATTCGACAACCGGTCCATCATATTGGTGATACCACCGTGCTTCAGCGCTTCGGTAATGGTTTCCCAACCGTATTGGATCAGTTTGGCAGCAAAACCAGCTTCGTAGCCATCGGCTACCAGCTTGTCATAAGCCAGGATAGCGCCAGTTTGTAACATGCCACATAAAATGGTTTGCTCGCCCATTAAATCTGATTTCACTTCGGCAACAAAACTCGATTCCAACACGCCAGCGCGGTCGCCCCCTGTCGCCGCAGCATAAGCTTTGGCAATTGCCAGACCACGGCCTTGTGGATCATTTTCCGGATGCACGGCAATCAGGGTTGGCACGCCAAAACCACGTTTATATTCTTCCCGAACTTCGGTACCTGGGCATTTTGGCGCCACCATAATCACAGTGATGTCAGGGCGAATTTGCGTGCCTTCTTCGACGATATTAAAGCCGTGCGAATAAGCTAAAGTCGCACCTTGTTTCATCAGCGGCATCACAGCTTTGACTACCGAAGTATGTTGTTTATCCGGCGTCAGGTTTAATACTAGATCTGCGGTTGGGATCAACTGTTCATAAGTGCCAACGACAAAGCCATTTTGACTGGCCTGGACAAAAGATTTACGTTGCTGCGCAATGGCGTCGGCACGCAGCGCATAGGAAATATCTAAGCCTGAATCGCGCATATTCAAACCTTGGTTTAAACCTTGCGCACCACAACCAACGATGACAACTTTCCAACCTTGCAGTAAGGTACAACCGTCAGCAAATTCTTCTTTTTGCATAAAACGGCATTTGCCCAGTTGGGTTAACTGCTGACGCAGATTCAGTGTATTAAAATAATTTGCCATAATGCTGTACCTGACTAAGTTAGTTGCCGCTGGCTGAGGTCATCATGGGACCGTCGAAGCTAAGGGCCGAACAACGCGTGTGGCTGCGTTGTTTTGATGGACAGAGCATAGGCCAGTGTTTATGTTGCGTGAAGTGATATATTATCAATGTAGTATTTCATTTTTTGCAATACAGCTTTTGTCATTGGACTCAAGTCTGGCCCCAAATCACCACCTGACACAGGATTTCCAATGGATATTCGTAGCGCCCAGTTGTTTTTGCATCTAGCCAGCAGTTTAAATTTCAGTAAAACCAGCGAGCAGTTATATGTCAGCCCCTCGACTTTGACGCGGATCATTCAACGGATGGAAGAAGATTTAGCTGTGCAATTATTTAGTCGGGATAATCGCTCAGTACGGCTGACCCCTGCAGGCAGTCGCTTTGTGCAGTTTGCACAGAAATATCTGGCAGACTGGCATCAGCTGCAGGTGGATTTGTCGCTGACCAGCACTGAACTGCAAGGCCAGTTGCGACTGTTTTGTACCGTCACCGCCAGTTACAGCCATTTACCTGCCATCCTGGATAAATTCCGGCTGTTGTGCCCCAAGGCAGAAATTTTGCTAACCACCGGTGATGCCGCCGCCGCGCTGGAAAAAGTCCGGCAAGATGAAGCCGATGTGGCGCTGGCAGTCTATCCACCGAACTTACCACTCAACATTGCTTTTAGTCGTATCGCCCAGTTGCCACTGCAATTAATAGCACCGGTGATCCCTTGTAAAACCAATGATTTACTGGCACAACACCCGATTCCTTGGCATGAAATCCCGATGATAGTGCCAGACCATGGTCCGGCTCGCAGCCGGTTTGATCAATGGCTGAAATATGCCGGGATCACACCAAGTATCGTAGCTAAAGTTGAAGGTCATGAAGCCATGGTCAGTATGGTGGCGCTTGGCACTGGTATTGCGATAGCGCCAGATGCGGTGGTACAGCACAGTCCAGTACGGGATAGAGTGCGGCCGCTGCCGCTTAATTATCAGTTTGAGCCTTTTGAACTGGGTATTTGTATGCAGTCCAAGCGCTTGCACGAACCACTGATGCGCACTTTCTGGCAAGTGGCATCCGGCTAATCGGGGTTCAACCAAAGCACAAAAGATCGGGGGTCAAGACTGACCCCCAGCTGCATTATTTAATCACACGTAAATGTGAGGTTTTCTTGCCACTGGCTGGCTTGGTTGGGGTAGGCTCTTCATCGGTGGTGGCAGTCTCGATAGTTGCCGCTACGGTTTGCTCAGCGGCCGAAGTATCAGCCACCAAGCCCAGTGCTGGCGTTGCTGGCTCATCCTCAAGCTCTAACTCCGCCAGTTCTTCTGCGGTCAGCTCTTCATCCTCTTCGGCGGTAAACATAGTACCAGCACCGTTTTCACGAGCGTAAATGGCTAGTACGGAGCGTTGCGGAATATTCAACGCAAAGGGGCTGCCACCAAAGCGGGCATTAAAAGTCACCGCATCATTGCCCAGCACTAAATTACCCACAGCGGACGGGTTAATATTCAGCACTATCTGGCCATTCTGTACATGTTGTGGCGGCACCCGCACACCTGGCAAAGTGGCGTCAACCACCAAATAAGGGGTTAGATTGTTATCAACAATCCATTCATAAAAGGCTCTTAACAGATAAGGCCGGTTTGGGGTCATTTTCATCATGCTGTTACCTGCTATAGCTGCTGCCGCGACGGATATCCCGCTCGGCTTCGGTCAGCGACTGTTGGAAGCCGTCACGTTCAAACAACCGGATCATATAATTTTTCAGCTCTTTACTACCAGGGCCGGACAACTCAATACCCAACAGCGGTAAACGCCATAATAACGCCGCCATATAACAATCGAGGAAACTATATTCTTCACTCATAAAATAAGCGGTTTCCTGAAACAACGGCGCTATCGACAATAAACTTTCGCGTAAATCACGTCTGGCCTCAGCGGCATCATCAGTATCCTGCAGAATTTTTTCCGCCATGCCGTACCAGTCATGTTTGATCCGATACAACATCAAGCGGGTTTTACCCCGTTCAACCGGATAAACAGGTAATAACGGTGGGTGCGGGAAACGTTCGTCTAGATATTCCATAATGATATCGGCCTGGTATAACGCCAAGTCCCGATCGAGCAAGGTTGGCAAAGAGCCATATGGATTTACTTCGTACACATCTTCCGGCAAATTATCCCGGCTGACCAGCAGAATATCGGCACTAATTCCTTTTTCTGCCAGTACCATTCTGACCTGATGGCTGTACATATCGTTGGCAGCCGTAAACAACGTCATCGCAGCACGTCTGTTGGCAGATATTGCCATGAATTCCTCCGGATAATTTGAAACGGCAAAGGGGCCCAAAGGCCCCTTCACGCATAGTCAGTCACTGACTCAGTGGACGTCTTTCCAGTATTCTTTCTTCAGCAGGAAAGCCAACACGAAGAAAATCAATAAGAAAATCATCACTTTAATCCCAAGACTGCGGGACTCCAGTTTAGAAGGCTCACCGGTATATTCCAGGTAATTGACCAGATCTGCCACAGCACGGTCATATTCTTCCGGGCTCAGCTCACCTGATTCATCAGCCACAATACCAACATAAACTTCTTTTGATTCCCCATCAACCAAGCGGGTCTCATACTTTTTGCTGGGTACACCTTGCAGCTCTTGCAACACGTGCGGCATCCCGACCAGCGGAAACACTTCATTGTTCACACCAAAAGGACGAGTTGGGTCAACGTAGAAAGAACGCAGATAGGTATAAAGCCAATCTGGACCCCGTACCCGTGCCACGTTGGTTAAATCCGGTGGTGGCGCGCCAAACCAACGCGCTAAATCAGCTTTAGGCGCCGCGTTTTTAATAAAGTCACCGACTTTATTGGCAGTAAAAGCCAATTCTTGCATGCCCACTTCATCCGGAATACCCAAATCACGGAAAGTCCGTGAATAACGCTGGTATTCCATCTGGTGACAACCCAGACAATAGTTTTGGAACATCTTGGCACCACGTTGCAGCGACTCTTTGTCGTGCAGGTCAATCGGTGCTTTATCCAAATGCACAGCGTGTCCTCCTGCTGCGAACGCAGCAGAAGAAGCAACCAGAGCCAGTACTGAGAATAACTGTTTCAGCATTATGATAACCTCACAGGCAGTGGCTTGGTCTTTTCATTTTTACTGTATAACCACAGCAAACCAAAGAACGCGAAATAAGTGAAAGAGAAAATTTGCGCCAGTAGCGTGTAGGTTGGCGTCGCAGGGAGTACACCCAGCACACCCAGCACTACGAAGCTGATACAGAAATTCACCAGATTCAATTTGTGCAGTGTGCTGCGATAGCGCACTGAACGGACCGGACAACGATCTAACCATGGCAATAACGCCAGGAAAATAATCGCCAGGAACATAAAGATAGCGCCAAACAACTGATCAGGCACAGCCCGTAAAATGGCATAGAATGGGGTGAAGTACCAAACCGGCGCAATGTGATCAGGTGTTTTCATCGGGTTTGCTGGCTCAAAGTTTGGCGGCTCCAGGAAGAAACCACCGCCTTCTGGCGCAAAGAAAATGACCGCACAGAACACCAACAAGAAGCCAACCACACCCACAATATCCTTCACCGTGTAGTATGGGTGAAACGGAATTGCATCAACGATAATTTTCTTACCGCCTTTGGTGAAATATTCGTGGAAAGTAAATTTATCAGAGACGTTATTTTCGATCTTCGTGCCATCATTTGGCCGTTTCACATCAATCCCATCTGGGTTGTTGGAACCCACTTCGTGCAGCGCAATGATGTGCAGGAACACTAAAATCACTAACACGAGTGGCAGCGCAATCACGTGCAGCGCGAAGAAACGGTTTAAGGTGGCGCCGGAAATTACATAGTCACCACGGATCCACAGCGTTAAATCATCACCAATGCCCGGGATAACGCCGAAAATCGAGATAATAACCTGCGCACCCCAGAACGACATTTGACCCCATGGCAGTAAATACCCCATGAAAGCTTCAGCCATCAACACCAGGAAAATCAGCATACCGAAAATCCACAGCAGTTCGCGTGGTTTCTGGTAAGAACCGTACATCATACCGCGCAGCATATGCAGGTACACAACGACGAAGAAGGCAGAAGCACCGGTACTGTGCATATAACGCAACAGCCAGCCGTAATCGACATCACGCATAATGTATTCAACTGAAGCAAAAGCACGCTCAGCAGAAGGTTCGAAGTTCATCGTTAACCAGATGCCTGTAACAATCTGGTTAACCAGTACCAACATCGCCAGCGAGCCGAAGAAGTACCAGAAGTTGAAGTTTTTTGGCGCCGGGTACTGCATGACGTGGAGGTTCATTTTCTCCATAAACGGCATGCGGTATTCAATCCAGCTCATCAGATTTTTAAACATCAGGCAGTCCCCTCGTCAGCACCGATCAATAACATCGTGTCATTATCGGTAAACATATATGGTGGGATCATCAGATTTTTCGGTGCCGGCACGCCAGAGAACACCCGACCCGCCATATCATAGGTTGAACCATGGCATGGACAGAAGAAACCTGAAGGTAAACCTTCGACATGGGCATCAAAATCACTGAGTTTGTAAGTTGGAGAACATCCCAGGTGAGTACAAATCCCCACGGCCACAAAAATCTCCGGCTTGATTGACCGGTGCTGATTTTTGGCGTAAGCCGGTTGTTGTTCTTCATCAGATGCCGGGTCACGCAATTGACCTTCAACTTTGGCAAGCTGTTCTAACATCTCAGGCGTACGTTTTACGACCCAAACCGGTTTGCCACGCCATTCTACCCGAATTAACTGACCTGGCTCGAGTTTGCTGATATTGGCGGTCACAGCTGCACCAGCTTGTTTGGCCTTCTCACTCGGATTCCAGGACGCAATAAAGGGAACAGCAGCTCCAACAGCACCAACGCCACCTACTACTGAGGTTGCGATAGTGAGGAAGCGACGGCGACCATGATCAACTGGCGCATTGCTCATCCACTCATCTCCACGTTTACGCTTAATTTGTGACCAATTTAAGCGGCTGAATTACAGCGATTATTATAAGTTGAAAAATACGGCGGATCATAATGAAAAGCCCTGCCTGATACAAGGATTTAGGCAGATTCTCTTGGCTTCTCAGGAGTATTTTTTTGGCTTTTGTTTGATCCGGCACAAGTCGGTGCCGCCAGGGTCAGAATTTTACAAAATGCTAACGCCGTGACACTGAGCTGCGTTCTTTATACGCAGAAACTATAGCAGCAGCTTACCAAAAGCGCATACTGCTGGTCGCGTCACTGTCAAGCAAAATAACCGGCAGCGGGCGCTGCCATCCAAAAAACACAAAGGCCGCAATGCGGCCTTTGTTCACTGTCAAATCAGCAGCTTATTTCTTTTTCGCTTTTGGATTTGGTAAATCAGTGATAGAACCTTCATAAATTTCAGCCGCTAAGCCGATAGATTCATTTAAGGTTGGGTGAGCATGGATAGTCAACGCGATATCTTCAGCGTCAGCACCCATTTCAACCGCTAAACAGATTTCACCCAGCATTTCACCGGCGTTGATACCAACAATAGCACCACCCAGAATACGGTGGGTTTCTTTGTCGAAAATCAGTTTAGTGAAACCTTCAGTCCGGGCTGAAGCGATAGCACGACCAGAAGCCGCCCATGGGAAAGTGGCGGTATCAATCGCAATACCTTTTTCCTTGGCTTCTTTTTCAGTCAGACCTACCCAAGCCATTTCCGGATCGGTATAAGCCACTGATGGAATGCAACGTGGGTCGAAGAAGTGTTTCAGGCCAGAAATGACTTCGGCCGCGACATGACCTTCATGCACGGCTTTGTGTGCCAGCATTGGCTGACCAATCACATCACCGATGGCGAAGATATGTGGCGCGTTGGTACGTAATTGCTTATCGACATTGATAAAACCACGCTCATCAACATTGACACCAGCTTTAGTTGCATCCAGCAGATTGCCGTTTGGACGACGACCCACTGCTACTAAAATTTTGTCAAAACGCACTGGTGCTGCTGGTGCGTTTTTACCTTCAAAGGTCACATACAAACCATCAGCTTTGGCTTCAACGGCCACTACTTTGGTGGATAACATGATGTTGAAGTTGTCTTTGTTGTACTTGGTGTACACCTTGACCAGATCAGTATCGGCTGCTGGCACTAACTGATCAGCAAATTCAACTACTGATACTTTAGAACCTAAAGCACGGTACACAGTACCCATTTCCAGACCAATGATACCACCGCCTAATACCAGCATTTCGGCTGGGATATCTTTTAATTCCAGTGCGCCGGTTGAATCAATGACACGTGGGTCATCTTTTGGCATGAATGGCAGCGCGACTGGCTCTGAACCGGCAGCGATAATGGCTTGGTCAAAAGTAATAGTGGTATCGCCAACCTGTAAGGTATTGGCACCGGTGAATTTACCGTAGCCATTCACCACTTTGACTTTACGCATTTTTGACATGCCAGCCAGACCATTGGTCAGTTGACCAACGACTTTGTCTTTCCAGGCACGAATTTTATCTAAGTCGATCTCAGGCGTACCGAAAGTCACACCGTGAGAAGCCATGTCGCGAGCGTCATCAATGACTTTGGCAACATGTAATAAAGCTTTGGACGGGATACAGCCAACATTTAAACAAACACCACCAAGTGTGCTGCGTGCTTCAACTAAAGTGACTTCCAGACCTAAGTCAGCTGCACGGAAGGCAGCAGAGTATCCACCAGGGCCTGCGCCCAACACCACAACTTGCGTTTTGATTTCGTTGCTCATCGTTGTACCTTTTTATCTTTTGCTCAGATAGCCGTCTAATACAGACGGCCAGGAAATAAAGTGGCGGAATTTTATCACCCTGCCTGAAAGATGTCCCGTAACTTTTCAGCTCAAACATCAGGCTGGCGATGAAAACGGCCAGCCTACAGGCAAAGTGCAGCCAATCACATAATGATTTGACGGATATCCGCTAAATAAGATGCCAGGGTGGCCGTAAAGCGTGCCGCCAGTGCACCATCGATCACGCGGTGATCATAAGACACTGACAATGGCACCATCAGCCGTGGTTCAAACTCTTTGCCATTCCATTTTGGTTTAATGTCAGATTTTGACACGCCCAAAATAGCCACTTCAGGCGCGTTGACGATCGGCGTGAAAGCCGTGCCGCCGATGCCACCGAGGCTTGATATGGTAAAACAGCCACCTTGCATATCGGCAGCGGTTAACTTGCCTTCGCGAGCTTTGACAGAAATCTCCTGCAGCTCGCGTGACAGTTCGATAATGCCTTTTTTGTTGACATCACGGACCACCGGCACCACCAGACCATTGGGTGTATCCACCGCAATACCTAAGTGCACGTATTTTTTCAAAATTAAGCTGGCACCATCTTCTGACAATGAGCTATTGAAGGTTGGGAACTCTTCCAGCGCCTTCGCCACCGCTTTCATGATAAACACCAGTGGCGTGTACTTCACACCCATTTTCTTTTTATCCGCCAGCGCATTTTGCTCTTTGCGGAATTCTTCCAGCGTGGTGATATCCGCTTCATCAAACTGGGTGACATGCGGAATGCGTACCCAGTTACGGTGTAAATTGGCACCAGAGAGTTTCTGAATACGAGACAGTGGTTTTTCTTCCACCGCACCGAACTTACTGAAATCAACTTTTGGCCATGGGATTAAATCAAACCCAACACTGTTACCGCTGCCAGTGACGGTGCCTTTACCAGCAGCCACTTGGGCAATAATGTTTTTCACGTAGTTTTGCACGTCTTCGCGCTGGACCCGGCCTTTGCGAGCGGTGCCTGTCACTTTTGACAAGTCAACGCCAAATTCGCGCGCTAACCGACGAACCACTGGTGATGCATGGGCATAAGCCTGATTCTCAACAAAACCTGTGCTTGCTGACGCAGCGGCTGGTGCTGTTGCAGCAACGGCAACTGGAGCAGCTGTCGCCGCAGCAGGCGCTGGGGCTACTGGTGCTGAAGCAGCCGGAGCCGCAACAACAGGTGCAGCAGCGCCAGTACTAAACACAAACACCAGTGAACCGGTCGACACTTTATCGCCGACTTTCACTTTAATTTCGGCCACAGTGCCGGCAAATGGCGCTGGCACTTCCATCGCAGCTTTATCGCCTTCGACGTTCAGTAGCGATTGGTCCGCTTTGACCACATCGCCCACTTTGACCATGATTTCAGTCACTTCAACCGCATCACCACCGATATCCGGCACTTTCACTTCTTGCAAAGTGGCGACTTGTGCAGAGGCGACGGCAGACGCCGCAGCGACCGGAGCTGCAGCAACAGGCGCTGCAGCGGCGACCGGAGCAGCAGCACCCGCACCAGCGAACACCATAATCAAAGAGCCAGTTTTCACTTTATCACCAGCTTTGACCCGCACTTCCTGCACCACACCGGCCTGCGGCGCTGGTACTTCCATCGCGGCTTTGTCGCCTTCAACACTTAATAAGGACTGATCCAGCGTCACAGTATCACCGGCTTTGACCAGAACTTCAGTCACTTCAACTTCATCTGCACCAATATCTGGTACGAAAATTTCAATGCTCATTACAAATCCTCTTAGGCGAACAGCGGGTTTGGCTTGTTGGTGTCAATGCCAAAACGGACGATGGCATCGGTCACCAGCTGTTTGTCAATTTCACCTTGTTTCGCCAGCTCACGTAACGACGCCAGCACGATATAACCAGCGTTGACTTCGAAGTGACGACGCAGATTTTCGCGGCTGTCAGAGCGGCCGAAACCATCGGTACCCAGTACTTTGTAAGATACTGCCGGGACAAAAGCCCGCACCTGTTCAGCGTAGTTCTTAATGTAATCGGTGGCAGCAATCACTGGTGCCTGGCCTAAGACTGTGGCGATATAAGGCACTTTTTCCGCTTCAAACGGGTGCAACATATTGTGACGCTCACAATCCTGACCATCACGCGCCAGTTCATTAAAGGAAGTCACTGAGAACACATCAGAGCCAATACCATATTCTTCGCTGAGGATTTCCGCAGCACGGCGTACTTCATTCAAAATGGTGCCTGAACCCAGTAATTGCACTTTGGCTTTGCTGCCCACCAGCGTTTCCAGCTTATAAATACCACGGCGGATACCTTCTTCGGCACCTTGTGGCATGGCTGGGTGATGGTAGTTTTCGTTCATCACTGTGATGTAGTAATAAACGTTTTCCTGCGCCGGGCCGTACATCCGACGGATACCGTCCTGGATAATGACAGCCAATTCATAAGCATAGGTTGGGTCGTACGAAATACAGTTCGGCACAGTACCGGCCAGAATATGGCTGTGACCGTCTTCGTGCTGTAAACCTTCACCGTTTAAGGTGGTACGGCCAGCCGTAGCGCCTAACAGGAAACCACGGGCTTGCTGATCACCGGCCAACCAGGCCATATCACCGACCCGTTGGAAACCAAACATCGAATAATAGATGTAGAACGGGATCATCGGCAGATCGTTGGTGCTGTAAGACGTTGCCGCCGCCACCCAGGATGCCATCGCGCCCAGTTCGTTAATACCTTCCTGTAACACCTGACCTGAGGTTTCTTCTTTGTAGTAAGAAACAATGGCGCGGTCTTCCGGTGTATAAGTCTGGCCGTGCGGGTTGTAGATACCAATTTGACGGAACAAACCTTCCATACCAAAGGTACGGGCTTCGTCAGCAATAATAGGCACAATTTGCTGGCCGATATTGGCGTCTTTGAGCAGGATATTCAGACCACGCACAAAAGCCATCGTGGTTGAAATTTCCCGTTTTTGCTCTTCCAACAAACCTTCAAAGGCTGGTAACTCAGGCAGCGTCAGGGCTTTGCTGAAATTCGGTAACCGCACTGGCGTATAACCATTCAGTGCCGCCCGACGGGCATGCAGATACTGATGCTCTAGTGAACCTTCCGGCAGTTGAATATACGGCAGCGACTGCACATCGTCTTCGCTGATATAGTCTTCCAGACTCAGGCGCTTGCGAATTTGCAGCACATGGGTCATGTCCATCTTCTTCACTTGGTGGGCAATGTTTTTGCCTTCAGCGGCGTCACCCATGCCATAACCTTTGATGGTCTTCGCCAGGATCACCGTTGGGCGACCTTTGGTTTCTTGCGCTGCTTTAAAGGCTGCATACAGTTTTGACGGTTCATGACCACCGCGTTTTAACGCGAAAATCTCTTCATCGGTCATATCGGCCACCAGGGCCGCAGTTTCTGGGTAACGACCGAAGAAGTGCTGACGGACATAAGCGCCATCTTTGGCTTTATAGGTCTGATAGTCACCGTCAACGGTTTCGTTCATCAGCTCTAACAGTTTGCCAGTGGTATCTTTGGCCAGCAGTTTGTCCCAACCACTGCCCCACACCACTTTAATCACGTTCCAGCCAGCGCCACGGAATAAACCTTCCAGTTCCTGGATGATTTTGCCGTTGCCCATCACCGGGCCATCTAACCGCTGCAGGTTACAGTTGACCAGGAAACACAGGTTATCCAGCTTTTCCCGCGCCGCAAACGACAACGAACCACGGCTTTCCGGCTCGTCCATCTCGCCATCACCGAGGAAAGCGTAAACCCGTTGTTGGCTGGTATCTTTCAGACCACGGCCGTTTAAGTACTTGAGGAAACGGGCCTGGTAAATCGAAGTGATTGGGCCTAAACCCATCGACACTGTTGGGAATTGCCAGAATTCCGGCATCAGTTTTGGATGCGGGTAAGAAGATAAACCTTCGCCACCGACTTCCTGACGGAAATTATCGAGCTGATCGGCAGTTAACCGGCCTTCGACAAAAGCACGGGCATAAATACCTGGTGAAATGTGACCTTGGTAATAGACTAAATCGCCGCCGTCTTTTTCGTTCGGCGCGCGGAAGAAGTGGTTAAAACAGGTTTCATAAAATGCAGCTGAAGACTGGTAAGACGCCATATGGCCGCCCAATTCCAGTTCTTTTTTCGACGCCCGCAGCACGATCATAATAGCGTTCCAGCGGATGATCGAACGAATGCGTTTTTCCAGATTCACATCACCCGGATAAGCCGGTTCCTGCTGTGGCGGAATAGTATTGATATAGTTGGTGGTGATGCCGGTAGGCATGGCCACACCGTCCAGCCGGGCTTGTTCCAGTACCTGTTCTAACAGAAACTGCGCACGTTCCACGCCTTCAGTACGAACCACAGATTCAAGGGCTTCTAACCATTCTTTGGTTTCGAGCGCGTCGATGTCAATTTTACTGACTTCAGACATATCAAGTTTCCTTTATTCCGGACCTGCCAGCAGCAGGTTGTTATTGTATGAAAAGTAAGCTAGCCCCAGTCAGTTCGTTTGTGAACGACGCAGCGAGCGTGCAAGGCGTGAGCGTTCCCGGTCGGCTTCCAGCAAAGCCTCTTCGATATAGGCTAAGTGGCTGTTACTGGCTTGCCGGGCTTGTTCCGGCTCGCCATTGATCACCGCTTCCATTAACCGTTGCCGATGTGAATTCAGCTGACTCACGATTCCGTCTTTTTGCCGCAGAACTTCAAGGTTGAGTTTGATGTTCTGCTCCACCAGCGGTGTTAAACCGCGTACCAGGTGCAGCAGCACCACATTATGTGAAGCTGCTGCCACTGCTAAATATAAACTGCCGACCGCCCGGGCTTCTGCATCCAGATCCTGTTGCTGTTGGGCGGCGCAGATATCGTCATACTTTTGCTTAATCTGCGCAAAATCAGTACTGGTGCCGCGCAGCGCTGCATAATAAGCACAAATACCTTCCAGCGCGTGCCGGAACTCCAGTAAATCAAATTGTGACTCCGGATGACGACCAATCAGCTCAAACAGCGGATCAGTGAGACCACCCACCAAATTGTCACAGACATAGGTGCCGCCGCCTTGTTTGCGGCTGACCAAACCTTTGGCTTCCATTTTTTGCAAAGCTTCGCGCAGACTGGGTCTGGATACATCAAACTGCTCCGCCAACTCGCGCTCGGTCGGTAATTTCTGACCGGGTGCAAATGTGCCTTCCAGCAGCATATGTTCTAACTGCTCGACAATCCGATCCGATAATTTGGCAGGTTTGATTTTCAGTGTATTCATCCGCGTCCCGCTGCTTCAGCCCAGTAACATGCCAGATGCACGCTAGCTGCAATTAAGTCTGCTTGTGGTTAGAGACTGGCCATTTTGCACTTTCACCGGCATCAACCATTAGGTAAATTGGTAAGACCAATTTACAGTAAGCGGCCATAAGGTAACAGAAAGCGTAGTTGAAGTAAATTCAACAGCACAGGAATAGCGCAGCGCAGTGTCAAATAGCTAGAGTTTTAGCTCTAAAATCAGCAGAAAAAACACAGACCACCCAATTGGTCAGACCATTGGTAGCATTGGGGTTGACAAGCCGGCTTTGCCCGCTGGCTGGATAGCCATCAGCAAAACCGGTAGAACGACAGCTCAGGACAATAAACCGCTTAAGGTCAGCACTGCGACTAAGGCTAGGAAAAACAATATATTACGTTTGGCTAACTGTACCAGACTGCAACTTTCATCACTGCAATTGGCTTGTTCACCAGGTAAAGGTTCGGCGGCTTGCGCCACCTCAGTCAGCACCTGTTCTGCTGGCGTAGTCAGATCAGCGGCATAACTGAGTAAAGTAGAAGAAGCTTTAGAGAAATGACCGACTAAGGCAAAACCAACCCCGAATAACCGGGCCGGTAGCCAATCGGCTAAATGAGATAAATCCTCTGCCACAGTACGTAAATACTGTTCAGCTTGCGACGGGCCTGTCATCTGTGGCGCTGGCTCTGCCGTTGTGGTTTCAGCTGCGGCTGATGCCGACTGCGGAGCACTGTCGTCAGTTGCGGTGGCAAGGTCAGATGCCGTTTGCTCGTTCGCTGTTGCCGCGTCAGTCTCTGCCAGATAACTGACAGGTTCGGCCAACTGCCGCAAGGTGGCGTAAGCAATAGCACCAAACACACCGAATAGGGCAAACCAGAACAACACTGCTGCATAATATTTAAAATTCAGCCACACCAACAATTGACCATGCGTCAACTCAGCGGATCTGATACCAGCTTGCTGGCGGATTTGTTGCATCACCAGAAAAGCGGCTTCTTGATCACCACGCGCCTGGGCATTCAGATATTGTTTATACAGTTGACGGTAATGCCAGCACCCCATACAAACCAGTAACACCAGCGTATTGACAAGCAAGCTCAACAACCAGAAATCAGCCAGTGCCAGCAACACTGTCACCAGTAAAGCAGGCAAAAACAACCATAAAAACACACCATAGGCATGTTGCTGCAAGGTCGCCAACAGGCCCCGCTCTGACAACCGCAGATAAGGCTGGATATAACTTAACCATTGCCAGGGCTGGCTGCGCACCGCCAATCGTTCAATGATCAATGCAATCAACATACAAATCAGGGTCATCCGTTTATCTCCTTGTTGCTACTTTGGCTGGCAGCCTTCAGTCGTTGGGCCAGGGCACTGCGAAACGCGACCCAGTCAAATGCCGGGCCAGGATCCGTCTTGCGTCCAGGCGCGATGTCACTATGACCGGCGATATCACCGGCCGCTAAGGTTGGAAACTGCCGATACAACAACTGACAGAGTTCAAGCAGCGACTGATATTGTGCCTCGGTATAAGGTTCATCATCAGTCCCTTCCAGTTCAATCCCAATGGAAAAATCATTACATTTATCGCGGCCACGCCACAGACTGAGGCCAGCATGCCAGGCTCTGGCGCTAAAAGGCACATATTGCCAAATCCGACCATCGCGGAAGATGACACAATGGGCAGACACCCGCACATCTTTTAATTGCGCAAAATAGGGGTCGGCAGCGCAATCGAGTTTGCCAGCAAAAAAATCATCAATATAAGGTGTGCCGTACTGACCGGGCGGCAAACTGATATTGTGGATCACCAATAAATCAATCTCACAACCATCAGGTCGTTCATCCCAATGTTGGCATGGCCGGCTGGTGATCAGCAGCGTTGCGCGGTCCGCCAGATCGGCGCTTAAATGAGCTTCAGACTGTTTTTGCAATTCATGGCCACGCTGTTTATGCTATGACCCTATTGTCAGCGCTGAGTGAAATGAATGCAAGCACCTGATCCTTCTGTGAATGATCCAAGCAAAAAACTGGGCAAAAGTTTTGCGCTGATTGCCTGGCTGTTAGTGATGGCCCTGGTCTATCTGTTTTTTGCCGAAGCCATAGAGCAGAAACTCAATCCGAATCAGCAGCTACAGAGCAGCCGGGATGCCAGCGGGCATGCCAAGGTCACGCTGACCCGCAATGCCAAAGGTCATTATGTTGGCACCTTAGCGCTCAATGGTCAGCCGGTGCAGTTTTTGCTCGACACCGGCGCGACTCAGGTCGCCGTATCGGCCGAGGTCGCCCAGCGCACCGGCATGATCAAAGGTCAGGCGCATCAGGTCTCCACCGCCAATGGCATCACCACAGCATATCAAAGTGAAATCAGCGAGCTGAGGCTAGGCGATATTGTGTTTTACAATTTACCCGCCAGCATAGTGCCCAATTTACCAGGCTCGGAAATATTGCTAGGAATGAGTGCGCTAAAACATTTAGAATTCGCCCAACAAGCGAATCAACTGCAACTGGTACAAAAGAATCCATGATGACAGCTCAACATTCTGAAATCCCGCTGAGTCAGCAGGAACGTCTACAACAGGAAATTCGCCGTGGCGTTAGCCATGCGCTGGCGGAAGACTTAGGTTATCTGCCGCTGTTACAGGGCGATATCACCGCCTCCTTAATCCCTGAACAGCAACAAGCGATCGCGACTATTATCACCCGGGAAGATTGTGTGATTTGTGGCGTCGATTGGGTCGAAGAAGTGTTCCAGCAATTGTCTGAACAAGTGGTATTGCAATGGCATGTCAAAGACGGTGACGAAGTCAAAGCCAATACCCTGCTGGTTGAAATCAGCGGACCGGCGCGGATCTTACTGACCGGCGAACGCACAGCCCTGAACTTTCTGCAAACCTTAAGCGGCACTGCGACCACCACGGCCCGTTATGTCGCTTTGCTGGCTGGGAGCAAAACCCGCTTACTGGATACCCGTAAAACCCTGCCGGGTATGCGTCTGGCGCAAAAGTATGCCGTCAGTTGTGGTGGCGGTAAAAATCATCGGATGGGTCTGTACGATGCGTTTTTGATTAAAGAAAATCATATTGCCGCCGCCGGTGGTATCACAGCTGCGGTGCTGGCGGCACGGCAAAATTTTCCAGGTAAACCGGTTGAAGTGGAAGTGGAAGATCTGACCGAGCTGGAACAAGCCCTGAGTGCGCAGGCTGACATTATTATGTTGGATAACTTCCACATCGCCGATATTCAGCAAGCCGTGCAATTAAACCAGGGCCGAGCCAAACTGGAAGTCTCAGGCAATATCACCAGCGAGGCGCTGAAAGCACTTAGTAGCACCGGGGTAGACTTTATCTCCAGTGGTGCTTTAACCAAAAACGTGCAGGCAATTGATTTGTCGATGCGATTACGTACTTTATAAATTCGGTTATTGGTTGGCTTCGCGATCTGTCGCGAAGCCATGCGCTTTACCAAGACAGACTGCTGCCAACACAAAACTTTGGCCAGTTTGACTAGCTTAGCAGCTTTCGCCAGTTTGCAGCCTCTGCATCAGCACAGCCTCTTAAACTTTCACTTCCTTTCGAAACTAGCAAGCGCCATGTTGCGACCCTGAGCCTATGTATTTGCCACAAAAATGCTGCTGGTAGGTGCTTTTTTTAGCTTTATTGCCCTCTGGCTGCTTATATGTTACTCGCTTGATGCATGCGGCTGGCGGCAAAACAACCACCTCAGCAAAAAGATCGCTATTGCTCGCCGCACTGCGCCATCGCCTGTTGCCGCGCTGCTGACAGCGATATCCAAACATCAACAGACATCTTGGCGGCTAGTGACCTTAGCTGCTGCCAACAGAATGAAATATCCGCGCCTCAGTCCCAGTCGAATTCATCCGCTCACCGGGCAGCATAAAAGTAGCTATGTTGTTTCATATATTAGACAAAGCAGAACAATGATAGCAATATCATACAGATATATGATTTTTATTCTTTAATATGCTATTTGACCAGGTTGTCGCCATTTTCGATAACTATCATTTGAAAATAAGCGAAAACGTGAAATTCTTGATTAAAATCAAACATTTAATTAAAAAAGAAATAATTATTTACAAATCAGTATATTTCTCTTGCGTCTGGAAAAAAAATAGCCAGAATAGAAATCAGCCCCCAGGGTTCATAAAACAAATGGAGAAGTAACATGAAACGTAATCAAGGCTTTACTTTAATTGAATTAATGATCGTTGTGGCGATCATCGGTATTCTTGCTGCTGTTGCATTACCGGCTTATTCGACCTACCAGGCAACCTCAAAAGTGTCTGCCGGTTTAGCCGAAATTTCGGCCGGCAAAACCGCATTTGAAACTGTGCTCAACAATGGCGGTTCTGTCGCAAACCCTGCTGCCATTGGTTTACAGACCACCACAGGCAACTGCATTATTACAACCACAACCTCAACTATTGTATGTACCATTGCCAATGCACCAACCCAGGTCAATGGCAAAAAAATCACTTGGACTCGTAACGAAACATCAGGCGTTTGGGCCTGTTCTACTGATTTTGCTAGTGGTGACAAGGCAAAATACGCGCCAAAAACCTGTCAGGGTTAATAGCTACTGCAAAAAGGGCCATCACAGGCCCTTTTTTCTATGCAATCTGCACTTTAATTGACTGATGTTGGTTCTGATGGCAACTGATCTTCTAAAACGGATACTCCCTCTTAGTTTGTTATTGTTCCTGACGCTGCTGCTATATTTGCCTGGTTTGCAAGGCACGCTGTATTACGATGATGTGCGTCCTTTACAACAACTCAGCCAGATCCATAACTGGGAGAGTGCGGCCCTTTACATCACATCGGAAATTTCTGGTCCGCTCGGCCGACCTGTGAGTATGCTGACATTTGCCATCCAAAAAAATGCCTGGCCAGACAGCCTGCAACATTTTTTGCTGTTTAATATCTTGCTGCATTTATGCAATGGTGCTCTGGTGTTTTTTTTCTGCCGTTTGTGCTTGCAGGTTATGCATCAAGACGGTCAGCAATCGACAGTTCCCCAACAGACATTTGCCCTATTTTTTATCACTTCGATCTGGCTATTGTCACCGATGCAGATCTCTACCAGTTTGATCACAGTGCAACGCATGACTGGATTGTCAGCCTTTTTTGTGTTGGCTGGCTTGTTGCTGTATGTTCACGGGTTACTTTATGCAGCCAACCAACGCAACTTGGGTCGGCTGCTGCAGATCACAGGCCTTGGTCTGTGCACGCTTGTGGCTGCATTCAGTAAAGAAAATGGCATTTTATTACCTGTGCTGGCTCTGGTGTTAGAAAAAACCATCCTGCGGCCAATCTGCCAACCGGATCAACGCTTTCGACAAACCTTGTTATGGATTTACCTCGCCGCAATCATGAGCTATCTGGGTATAGTGATCATCACTTCCAACGGCATTTACCCATTTCGCGACTTTAATATGCTGGAGCGCGTCCTGACGCAGCCATTTTTATTACTGACGTATCTGAAACTCAGTTTTTTTCCTGATCTTTTTGCTTACACGCCGTTTCATGATCAAATTCGACCATTTCGCAGTGATGAACTTCCCTGGTATGCAGTCGCCGCCATCCTGCTGATGCTGAGCCTGTTTACTCTGGCCATTCGTAGCCGCAGTCGCTTCCCAGTGCTTAGTTTTGCCATTTTATGGTTTCTTGCCGCGCACTTACTGGAATCGACGGTGATTGGCCTGGAATTATATTTTGAACATCGTAACTATATCGCCCTGCTGGGCCCATGCTTTGCTTTGGGCTGGTATTTGATGCAATGTGGCCGTGTTTATCCCAGATTAATTATCACCGGAGCTCTAAGCTATCTGGGATTGATCGCCTTAATTACCGGTTTTGTCTGTACACTTTGGGGGACTCCGATGAAAGCCGCCGAAGCCTGGTTTGACAAACAAACAGGTTCGGCCAGGGCAGCAGAACACCTGGCGACCATTTATTTACGCGAAGGTTATACACCTCAGGCTTATTTCACCTTACAGGCGCAAGTGAAAGCATGTGACCGTTGTATCGGCTCGCAGGCGCAATATATGTTGATTGCTTGCTTAATGGACGATCAAACCACCACTAGACAGGCATTACAACAAGTCACAGCTTTGGCTGCTTCGGAAAAGATGCTTGGTGGAGCACCTACAACCTTAGGCAGTTTAAAAAAATTCGTTGAAACCAAAGAATGTAAACACATCACGATGCAAGAACTGACATCGCTGAATCTATTGCTGCTACAACAACAGAGTAAAGAGATAAATAGCTTCAAAAGGCTGGAACTGTTGCTTAATTTGCATCAACTGGCAGAATTTTCTCAGCAACCTGAGCAAAGTCAGCAGTTTTTGCTAGAAGCTTACTCGCTGTTGCCGAATGTCAATATTGGAGAAGTTGTGTTCAATAACTTACTGAATTCTGGCAAGCATGCCGCCGCGGCTGAATTTATGCAGCAAAAAGTCTGTAACAAACCACCAAACAATATATTTGCCAGATCAACATGGGCAGAGCGCTGTGAACTGATGCGGATCCAACTAAAAACGTTTGAGCTAGGGAGGCTGGGATGAGTGCTTGGAATGGTTCTTTATCGATCATTATCCCAGCAAAAAATGAAGCGGCCAGCATCAGCCGGTTATTAATTCAGATACAGCAGTTATATCCGGTTGCCGAAATTTTACTGATCGACGACGGCTCGACGGATCAGACAGCACAACTTGCTAGTCTCTGTGGTGTGACTGTCATCCATCATCCCTACAGTAAGGGGAACGGTGCAGCAATTAAAACCGGTGCCCGTCATGCTAGTGGCGACCTATTACTGTTTATGGATGCGGACGGCCAACATGATCCGGCTGATATCGAAAAACTACTGGGAAAAATGACTGAAGGCTTTGATATGGTGATTGGTGCCCGTCAGCAAGGTTCACAAGCCAGTTTTGGCCGTAGTCTGGCCAATGCATTCTATAATCGCCTCGCCAGCTATGTGACAGGTCATCAGATACAGGATCTGACTTCAGGTTTTCGCTTGGTGAAAAGATCTTTATTTATTAAGTTTCTTAGCTTATTGCCTAACGGTTTCTCTTACCCAACCACATCGACGATGGCCTTTTTCCGTGCTGGATTTTCAGTAGCTTATGTACCAATCCATACAGCACAGCGTCAAGGGCGCAGTCACATTAAACCGTTGCAGGATGGCATCCGGTTTTTATTAATTATTTTTAAAATCGGCACTTTGTATTCGCCATTAAAATTGTTTTTGCCAATCTCCATGAGCATTTTTATCACTGGCTTGTGTTATTACGCATTTACCTATGTCAGCGAAGGTCGTTTTACCAACATGAGTGCGCTGATGTTTACCACTGCATTAATCATTTTTATGGTTGGACTGGTATCGGAACAAATTACCGCTCTGATGTTTAAAGAAAGCGAATAACGCCGTACTTGGCAGGGATTAGTTTGATGAATCAACCTTTTATTACCTTTGGTGCACCGGATATCCAGTCGCAGGACGTTGCTGAAGTGCTTGATAGCCTGCAAAGTGGTTGGCTTGGTACTGGACCTAAAGTGGCCAGGCTGGAACAGGATTTTGCCAGATATAAGGGGCTGACAACGGAGCAGGTGGCCGCTGTAAATTCCTGTACCGCCGCATTGCATGTCAGCTTAATCGCCGCCAATGTTGGTCCGGGTGATGAAGTGATCACTACCCCATTAACCTTTTGTGCAACCGTCAACGCCATTATCCATGCCGGAGCGACCCCAGTACTGGCTGATATCGATCCCAACACACTAAACATAGATCCTACCGAAATTGCACGTTGTATTACTGCCAGAACAAAAGCTCTGGTTCCCGTTCATTTTGCTGGTCGGCCCTGTGAAATGAATGAAATCACCCAGCTAGCAGCCAAACATAACCTGAAAATGATCGAAGATTGTGCGCACGCCATTGAAACTGAATACCATGGTCAGAAAGCAGGTACTTTTGGCGACTTTGGCTGCTTCAGTTTTTATGTCACCAAAAATATTACTACGGGTGAAGGCGGCATGGTGATTGGTCAAAACATCGACGACCTGAACCGAATCAAAATACTTGCGTTGCATGGGATGAACAAAGATGCCTGGAAGCGTTTCAGTGATCAGGGTTACAAACATTATCAGGTGGTCGAATGCGGTTTTAAATACAATATGATGGATCTGCAAGCAGCTATCGGCATCCCACAACTGGCAAGGGTCGAACAAAGCTGGCTGAAACGGCAGCAGATCTGGCAACGATACCAACAAGCATTTGCTAAGCTGCCGGTACAATTACCAGCCGAACCAGCGACAGGAACCAAGCATGGCTATCATTTATATACGCTTATTTTAGATCCTGCCCGCAGTCCACTCAGCCGCGACCAGTTGCTGGATGCTTTAACCGAGTTGGGCATTGGGGTTGGTGTCCATTACCTGAGTTTGGCAGAACACGAATTTTATCAAAAGAAATTTGGCTGGCAGCCGGCACAATGGCCGCATGCAATGCGAATCGGTAGAAATATTATTAGCTTACCACTATCAGCAAAACTCAGCGCCAACGAGCTAGATCGAATTATCTGCGCAGTCAGCACGGTACTAAGCTAATGCCAGTGGATGTGGTGATCCTGGCTGCTGGCAGTGAAATTTCCGCTGTGGCAATTTTTGAGGAATTAACAGCAAACCTGTTACAGGTGGCAGTCATAGCGTTAAGCGACCATGGATTGCTGGCGGCAGCTTGCCCCAAAGCAAGGTATGCTGTGATTGATTGGCCACCAGTGTCAGCCAGCGACTGTGCTGAAGCAATACGACAACAATTAGTACACTGGGGAGCAAGCCCGCAACAACCTGTGGTCATTTTCCCGACTGAAGATGGTGGTTTAAGGTTGCTACTAGACTACCAGCACTGGTTCAGGCCACTGGCACATTTTTCCTCCACACCAAAGTTGATGATGGCAGGTTTAGACAAAGCCGAGTTTTGCCAGTTTTTGCAGGCTCAGCAGCGACAGCATGAGATACCTACCACGCTGATCATCACTGAGCCTACTGAAGTGATGGCAGCAGTTGCAAGCATTGGACCCGCTATCGTGAAACCGGCGCTGAAGCCATTGTCGATGCAACTGACAGGCATGCCTTCTAAAGCTTTTCGCAGTGCGGATTTTGTCGATACAACTGCATTATGCCAGGCGTTAACAGCCTGCTGGTCCCTCAGCGAACGTTGGCTGGTCCAACAAGAACTGCAACCGCTGGCAACTGCTGATATTGCGGTCTATGCCATCCGCAGCAATCACTTTTATTACGCGATGTTGGCGGAAGTCCGCTGCCGTTACCCTGCCAATACAGGTACCGGATGCTGGGTGCAGATACTAGAGGCCCCAGCACATCCGGCTTTTGCTCAGGCAGCTAGCTTGTTGGAATGCATCGATTTTCACGGTATCTGCGAAATCGAGTTTATGCAGGATCAGGCAGGCAAGCTTAAAGTCGTTGAACTGAATCCCAGGCCCTGGTTACAAGTCGGCATCACAACCTCAGCAGGTGTACCTCTACTCACCGCAAGCTACCAACTGTTACAGGGTCAGACTATATTTGCATTGCCGCAAGCGGCACCGGTCAGTTGGCTCTGTCCGGAACGCTGTCTGCAAGCAGTACTGAGTTCATCATCGCGCTGGCGCACCTGGCAGCAACTGTGGTCAGCCTTCTTGTCTGCCAAAACCTACAGTATCTACAGCAGCAAGCTAACAGGCGTCAAACGTCGCTGGCTGCAACGGCTATGCCGCCAGCTTGCAGGGAAGCAGAAAAGAATTGGCTAACATCATTTTTTACTTAAAAAAATCAATCGGATACCTCGGATTTCTTTGGCTGTTAGTACTACTGACCCAAAGTGTACAGCTCCATGGTCTGGCGTTTTTTTTGCCGCAGAATGTGTTGAACTTTGCGCTGGCGACTTTGCTGTTGTTGCTATCAATGTTAAGTAGCAGTCTGATATTTTATTTACTGGTAAAAGCAGACCCCAAAGGCAACTTCAGTCTGAGACAGTTGTATGTGTTACACCATTTTGGTCAAATCCTACGGCATTTACCTGGCCGATTCTGGGGTTTTGCTTATCAACTCGAACAAGCCAAATCAGCAGAACAGCGGGCAGTGCTCACCAATGCTAATTTATTGCTGATGCTGCTAACTCTCCTAAGTACTCTGATTGCAGCACTGTTGATCTTGGGATGGTATCAAAAGATTTCGCTTCCTGTCGCGGCTAGCTTGCTGCTCTGTGGCCTTATACTGATGCTACTGCTGCTAACCCGCGGTATTCGCTGGTTATTTTATCTGCTGCAACTTGTGATGCCCGACCGCGGATTTCAGTGGTTAACGGCACGAATTGCATTCTCTGATCTGCGACTGCCAGCGCATCGCAATATCAGCATTATTCTGGTAAGCATCTTCAGCTGGAGTTGCTATTTTTTTGCCTGGCAGACACTGGCAGATGCCTTCAGCATCTTCAACGACAGCAATATGTTGCTCCTGAGTGCTTTGTATAGCCTAGCCTGGTTCATTGGTTTTATCAGTGTGATATCACCAAGTGGCATTGGCATCCGCGAAGGCAGTTTTTTTCTGCTTGGTGCCGGCCAAGCCAGCTTTGAAGTTATGGTATTTTTGGCTGCTTTTATCCGGCTATGGTTACTGCTAGCTGATTTTATTCTTGGTTTATTCGCTTGGCGACTCGCCAGTAAACAGAGCACAACATGAATATAACTCCACCTAAATTTGATACTTTTGGTATTAATGTTACCGACCCAAATGATAGCTTGGGCATTAAAAATCAGTACATTACCTTGTTACAAAGCTTGGCGTTGCAACAGCATTTACCGGCAGCTGACGGCCTGGCACTCGATATTGGCTGTGGCTTTGGACGTATGTCAGATGTGCTGGCTGAACTGGGCTGGCAAGTACAGGGCCTTGATCCGTCAGCGCATCTGATTGCTTATGCCAAAGCCCATTATCAGCAGGCCAGCTTTGCTGTCGGCAGCTTGCCGGATCTACCCGTCGCACCTCAGTCAGCTCAGTTAATTCTGCTACAAAATTTATTACGCCCTTTGTACATATTGGACAATATTGTCGCTGTGCAAAGGGTCGGAAATTACTTAGCAACAGGCGGTTATCTGGCGGTGATTGACAATATTCGCGATGGTCATAAGGCGTATCTGCCTGAGGATCGCCTCATTGAACTCTTCAGCCAGCAGCAATTGCAGTTGGAAAAGCGGATACCCATCCGGGCCGCGCGCTGGTGGATGATTTATCTGATCCGTTATGGTCTGATCCCACGCAGCTTGTTGCCCGCAATAGCCCGCAGTGAGTTGCGGCGGATGGCAGCAAGTAACAGCAGACCGGAATATCAATATTATAACGTTTTCTATTTGTTCAAAAAAACCGAGCAGGTGCGTTAATCAGTTCGAGAAAACGTTGAATAATCTGCGCCGGATTAAATTGCTGTGCAGCCGCAGTCAAAGCAGGCTCAAATTGGCTCGGAGCATGTTGTAATGCTTGACGAATAGCCTGCGTGAACGCAGCAGCATCCAGCTGCTTGGCGACAATACCAACCTGATACTGCTGTAGTAACCTAGGCAAGTCGCCGACGGGCATCGTGATGACGGGAGTCCGGCACTGCATAGCATCAGAAAAAATGACCGGAATACTTTCAATTCTGGAAGGGAGCAATATAAAATCTGCGGCTGTGATAAAGGCTGTCGCCTGCAACTGATCTAAATAACCAGATAATTCGACTGGTCGGCCAGCGGCTTGTAAAGTTCGACAGGCTGCTTCGACGAGTGGAGCCAAAGGACCACCTCCGGCAATTCGTACTTCTTTGATCAGTTGCCAATCTTCCTCCCCAAGTGCCGCCAAACTGGTTAATAGAATATCTATGCCTTTGTTTGGATGCCAGCGGCCGAGAAACACCAGTTGATAGGGTGGTTGCCGGCTGAGTACTTTAGTTTGATCTGTATTTAACTGACGGGTACTGGCTAAAAAATGACATTGCCGCGCTGAAATGGCACTAACATCTTGCGCTAGCTGATAACCATCTGCAAAATTGACTGTGGCATCCAACAACACCTGCCGCAATATCCGGCCGACAACAGGCAAACGACTCAGACTCCAGATATCACTCCCCAGCGCCCAGGTCGCGTAGCGGATCTGATGTTTGGCAGCCACAGCTCTGGCCCAGTAACCCGAAGGTAAAACCCAGAAAGAAAAAATGAAATCAATATCCTGTTCTGCCACGGCAGCAGCTAAACAGCGTTGACCACGTGCTAAAGTCACAGCAATAGCTGGCCAGCAAGCAGGGTTTGACACTTTTAATAGCGACAACGGTAACTTCGGCACCTGAAAATAGCGCACAGTTAAATTTGCGTTTAATTGCTGGCTCGCTGACTGCAAAGCTGGTGCTACGACTGTGACTTTACAATGTGCAGATAATTTTTGTGCAAAATCAGCGACAAAGGCACCGGCTGCTTCTTGTCCGTCGGAGGTCACCGGATAGGAAGTTGTCACTATACAAATGTGTCTGACCATCAGCTCATACTCCTGTGCGGCTGGATTCCTTATTTCATGCTTTCCCTGCGTGTCTGGGACAGCTACTGAACAACCCAGAATAACATAACTGTTGAATTCTTCCTTCCCGCTGTCATAATCAAATCCGGTTAATTTCTGTTTAATTTCCGATAGATGGATGTATCGAAGTTATGGCTTTAAATCTGCAATCAATTCTACTTCGACGTCTTACCCAAGCCGGGCTGGTTGATGCTGAGCGTTTAAGCAAACTACTGGCACAGAAAAATAGTCAGTACCAGACCGTTGCCGACTTATTGATCAGCGAAAAACTGATCACAGCCCAAGCCTTGGCGCAGGCTGCTGGGGCTTTTACCATGCACAGCGTGCTGGATCTGGATTATTTTGATGCCGATTTTATTCCTGAACAGGAAAAAAATGAAAAGCTGGTGCGTAAGCATCATGTATTGCCGATTTTTAAGCGTCATCGCACTTTGTTTCTGGCGGTGGTGGATCCCACCGATATGCAACCGGTGGAGGATTTTGAATTCAGTACCGGCTTGCATGCCGAGCTGGTGGTGGTGGAGTTTGATAAGCTGCACAAACTTATCGACAAGGTATTTGATCATAAAGCCGGTGATAGTTTCAGTGAAACTGACTGGGACCTGTCGGCACTGGGGTTAACGGATACAGAAGACGAAGACGGCATTGGTGCTGAAGCCGAAGATCAGCCAATTATCACCTTTATTAACAAAATGCTGCACGACGCTATCCGCAAAGGCGCTTCGGATTTGCATTTTGAACCTTATGAAAAAAGCTACCGCATCCGCTTTCGCATCGATGGTATTTTACACGAGGTGGCTTCCCCACCCGTGGCCTTATCCAGTCGGCTATCGGCCCGGTTGAAAGTGATGTCGAGGCTGGATATCGCCGAAAAACGGGTGCCACAGGATGGCCGCATCAAACTGAAGTTATCGCAGAAAAAATCCATCGATTTTCGCGTCAGTAGTTTACCCACTTTGTGGGGTGAGAAAATCGTCATGCGGATCCTCGATTCCGACAGCGCTATGCTCGGTATCGATATCCTGGGTTATGAAGCTGAGCAAAAACAACTTTATCTTAATGCGCTGGGCCAGCCACAAGGCATGATTTTGGTGACAGGCCCCACCGGTAGCGGTAAAACCGTGTCACTGTATACCGGCTTAAATATCCTCAACACAGAGCAAACCAATATTTCCACCGCGGAAGATCCGGTGGAAATCAACCTACCCGGCATCAATCAGGTGCAGGTTAATCCCAAAGCCGGTCTGACCTTTCCAATGGCACTGAAATCTTTTTTACGGCAGGATCCGGATGTGATCATGGTCGGTGAAATTCGTGATTTGGAAACCGCCGAAATTGCGATTAAAGCCGCCCAAACCGGTCACTTGGTGCTCAGTACCCTGCATACCAACTCAGCGCCGGAAACATTGACTCGGTTGTTGAATATGGGCGTGCCGGCTTATAACGTTGCCAGTTCAGTCAGCCTGATCATCGCGCAGCGACTGGCCAGAAGGTTATGCCATCACTGTAAAGCACCTGAACTGTTGCCTGAAGCAGAGTTATTACGACAAGGCTTCCGGCCAGCCCAGTTGGCCGGGTTAACTCTCTTTAAGCCGATAGGTTGCGATTATTGCACCGGTGGCTACAAAGGCCGGGTTGGTATTTATGAAGTGATGCCAATTACCGCGGCTATTGCGCAAAAAATCATGCAGGGCGCCAATTCTTTAGATATTGCCCAACAGGCCCAGCAGGAAAATATCAATAATTTACGGCAGTCCGGTTTATTAAAAGCGGCGTCAGGCTTAACCAGCCTGGCCGAAGTGAACCGGGTCACCAATGGCTGAGTCTATTGTAAGACTGACCAGCATAGACTAACCAGGGATCGATAATGGCAACACCGGCAAAAATAAAAGAACTGGATACCTATGAATGGCGGGGCCTGAACCGACGCGGCAAAAAAACCGAAGGCGAACTACGCGCCAATTCGATTCATGAAGCCAAAGCTTTGTTGCGCCAGCAAGGCATCACGCCATCTTCGGTCAAGCGCAAAGCCCATTCCTTATTTGGTGGTGATGCTAAAATTACCGCGGCCGATATCGCGGTGCTGACACGCCAAATAGCCACCATGTTATCTGCTGGCGTCCCCTTGGTACAATCGATTGATCTAATTGCCAATGGCGCCGATAAAAAATCGCTGCGCACCCTGATGCAAAAAGTGTCGCTGAAAGTACAAAGTGGTATTCCTTTGTCTGAAGTGCTGCGCGAGCATCCGAAACATTTTGATGAGCTGTATTGTGATTTAGTCAAATCTGGCGAACAATCCGGTGCCTTAGACCGCATTTTTGACCGGGTTGCCACTTACAAAGAAAAAGCTGAAGCACTCAAATCAAAAATCAAAAAAGCGATGTTTTATCCGATTGCCGTCACCGTGGTCGCATTGGTGGTGACATCAATTTTGCTGATTTTTGTGGTGCCCTCTTTTGCAGAAATTTTTGCTGGCTTTGGCGCCGAATTACCGGCCTTTACCCAATTAGTCATCCATATTTCCGAGTGGATGCAACAATATTGGTGGCTGGTGTTGGCCGCGATCATCGCCGCGGTTTACAGCTTTAAAAAGGCCTATCACAGCAATTTAAAATTCAAAACCGCTGCCGATGCCATGGCGTTAAAACTGCCGGTGATGGGGATGATCATCAACAAAGCGGCAGTGGCAAGATATGCCCGTACCTTGTCGACCACCTTTGCGGCCGGGGTACCGTTAATTGAAGCGCTGGAATCTGCTGCCGGTGCCGCCGGCAACGAAATTTATAAAAATGCCATTTTAGAAGTCCGGGCTGATGTTGCCGCAGGCGGTCAGATGTTTAGCTCAATGAAAACCACCCGGCAATTTCCGGAAATGGTGGTGCAGATGGTGTCAATCGGCGAAGAGTCAGGCTCACTGGATGATATGTTGGCGCGGGTCGCCAGTATTTATGAGCAAGAAGTCGATGATGCAGTGGATGGCCTGACCGCTTTGCTTGAACCCATCATTATGGCAGTACTTGGGGTATTAATCGGGGGTTTAATTGTGGCGATGTATCTGCCAATTTTCCAATTAGGGTCGGTGATCAAATAATGCAGGCGTTTATCCAGAGCTGCGAACTTATCGTGGCCTATTTTCAGTCGTCGCTGGTGGCTTATTTGCTACTAGTATTTGTGTTTAGCCTTTGTGTCGGCAGTTTCCTCAATGTGGTGATTTATCGGTTACCCAAAATGATGGAACGTAGCTGGCAACAGGAGTATCAGCAATATTTTCAGCCCGATACAGTCTTGCCGGCAACTGCACCTTTTAATCTGGCAGTGCCGCGCTCACGTTGCCCACATTGCCAGCAGCAACTGACAGCGGCAGATAATATTCCGCTGTTAAGCTACCTGAGTCTGGCTGGCAAATGTCGTTATTGCGCCGCGCCTATCAGTCGGCGTTATCCAATGGTGGAGCTAGGTACTGCACTGTTATCGGTGCTGGTAGCCTGGCAAACCGGTGCCACTGCGCTTGGTTTATTGTATCTGCTGGTGACCTGGGCACTGGTGGCGCTCAGTGCCATTGATATTGATACCATGTTGCTGCCAGATCAAATCACCTTGCCGCTGCTCTGGCTGGCTTTGCTGGCCGCTGTGGCGGGTATGAGTTCAGTCTCTGCCGAAACGGCACTGATTGGTGCCGCTTGCGGTTATCTAGCGCTCTGGTCGGTGTTCTGGGGCTTTAAACTGCTGACCGGTAAAGATGGTATGGGGTATGGCGATTTTAAATTATTGGCGTTGTTTGGTGCTTTGCTCGGCTGGCAACAGTTACCGCTGATCATTTTATTGTCCTCCCTGGTCGGTGCTGTGATTGGTTCTGTGTTATTAACGCTGCAAGGTCGCAGCAAATCCAGCGCCATTCCGTTTGGGCCTTATATCGCCGCTGCCGGCTGGATTGCCATGCTGTGGGGTCAGCAGATCACCCAGTGGTATCTGTCAATGGTCATGGCATGAGTGCTTTTATTGTTGGTTTAACCGGTGGTATTGGCAGTGGTAAAACCACGGTGGCCAATTTATTTGCGGCGCTTGGCATCGCCCTGGTCGATGCTGATATCGTGGCCCGCGAAGTGGTTGCCCCTGGCCAACCGGCACTTGCTGCGATTGAAAGCCATTTTGGCCAACAGGTTTTGACCGCTGACGGCCAGTTAGACCGTGCTGCGCTGCGCTCGCTGGTTTTCAGTGATGCCAGCGCCAAAGCCTGGCTCAATCAATTACTCCATCCGCAGATCCGACAACAGTTGCTGCAACAACTGCAGCAGGCACAATCGCCTTATGTCTTGCTGGTGGCCCCGCTGTTGATTGAAAATGGCTTGACTGCTGTGGTGGACCAAGTGCTGGTGGTTGATGTCGACCCGGATCTGCAACTACAACGCACAGTACAACGCGATCACGTCAGTCGCGATCAAGTTGTCGCCATCATGGCCAGCCAGTGTCAACGTTCGCTCCGACTGCAAAGCGCTGACCAAATCATCAGCAATGAAACTGATGTTGCTGCTTTAACCGACAAAGTAGCCATCTTACACCAATTATATTTGGATATGGCGGCAGAAAAACTAGCCAAATCGCCAACTTAAGGTTATGTTAACTGTTGGCCCGAAGTGAGGCCGCTCGCATTTCCGGTGAAGCCTGGCATGACAGAATTGATCTACGAACATCCGCTAAATGAAAAAGTCCGGACTTATCTGCGGGTCGAGTATCTGTTTGCGCAATTAAACACCCAATTGGCACTGGCGAATGAATCGCAACAGCTGGGTTTTTTCACCTCCCTGTTTGCTTTGATTGAAGTGCTGGATCGCAATGATATCCGGCCAGATTTAATCAAAGACGTCGAACGTTGTGAATCTGCGTTGGTCAATTGGTCGCGTCACCCCTCGGTCTCCGATGACAGTCTGCAGCAGATGCTGCAACAGGCAGTAAGGTTACAAAGTGAGTTGATCCGCGGTTCGAAATTTGCCAACGTGCTCAAAGAAGACAAGTTTTTAGGTCCACTGCGACAAAGATTTTTTATCCCGGGCGGCACCTGTTATTTCGATTTACCACAACTGCAATTCTGGTACACCCAAGCACTTGAGGTCAGACAAAAGGCCGCTGAAGAGTGGATTGGGCAATTACAACTGGTAGAAAGAGCCATTGCTTTTGTGCTGACCTTTATTCGCGAGCGCGGTCAATTTCAACCTGTGCTGGCCGACAATGGCTATTTCCAGAGTAATACCGAGCAGTTTGAATTGCTCAGACTGCGCTATCCACTGCACTATGGCTGTTATCCCACCATCAGCGGCAACAAATATCGTTACGCTATCCGCTTTATGCAATTGTGTGATACCCAAGGTCGCGCTACCACAGCGCAAACTATAGGTTTCGAACTGGCCTGCTGTTAAGCCTGCGGTTTATGCTGCCCATCACTGCGGCTATTGACGTATAATAGCGCTTTTCGTCTTTATCGGAATGACCGCCATGAGCCAATTAAAAGTCCAGTGTCCAACCTGCCGTGTTGACGTGATCTGGCATGCCGCATCTGCTTTCAGACCTTTTTGCAGCGATCGCTGCCGCCTGATAGATTTGGGCGAATGGGCCAGTGAAAGCCGCCGAATTCCGGATACCAGACCACTGGAAGCGGGCATCGGTGATGCTGATTTACTTGCCATTGACGAAGCCTTGATGGCCGCTGAAAACGATTTTTTTAAACAATAACAAGCTTGTTTACAGTACCGTCGCTGGACAGAGCCGGGCGGTATGGGGTAACTGGCTGCTGAATTGCTCAGCCGCCAGAGGTGGCGGCGGTGCTTGCCAGTGCAAGCCAATCTTGGCGACCTGTTGCTGGGCCATCTGCTGCACATTGAGTACTGTCAATTGCGCTAGTATTGTCTGTAACTGCGCGTCTGTCATCGAGCTGCCCTGACCGGTTAAACGCTGCCGAATCACTTCCAGTACTTGCAAAAACAGCCCAAACTCGCTGGCGCCAGCCTTTTGTACTTGCTGCGCGATACGAGGATAAAAGCGTTGGTACCGCTCCCAGTCTTCTATTGTCACCAGTACATTCAGTAAGTTGATACCAGCCCGGCTTTGAGACTGCAGTTGTTGTAAACGAGCATAACGAAAGGACGCTTGCCTAAGCGCGGCAATCGCCAGTTCATACTGACCTAATCGCCAATATAAAGCCCCCATATTGTTATTAAACATCGGTAATAAAGTGACAAACTCATGCTGTTCAGCCAAAGCCAGCCCTTGCTGGTAAAAAGCCATAGCCGCAACATAATCACCACGAAAGGATTCGATGGCTCCGAGATTCAATAATAACTTGGAGCGGGTTAACGGCGGATTGGCAAATTGGTCCGCACACAAAAACCAATATCTGGCGGCCGTGCGATACTGCTGTTGATAGGCAACATAACCTGCGGTCATCGCGATGTCTGCGGCCACTATACCCTGCGGTACCAACTGATCGGCTAGGCTCAGACTATGCCAGGCTTCTGACCAGAGCCGCTGGGCAGCATAAGCACGGGCCGCCAATAAATGCCAGTCGCGCTGATACCAGGCGGGTGTTTGGCTAAGTTGGGCGCTCAGTTGTTGATAATGCTGACTAACGGTCGCAGGCTGATTGGCGAGCAAAGTCTGACTGAGCTGATACAAACCAGCGCCAGGTGGTTCTGCAGCGGCTAAGCTCAAAGCCAAGCCGGCGCTACTCAACAGCAGACCGCGCCACTTTAACATCAGCACTCCAGACTCGTTTTTCAATTGTAGCCAGCTATTTTAACTGGCATGAAGTTTAGCAAATGAGCACTTTATTGCTGATAAAGTGCGATCACTTGCTGCAAAATCGGTTGGTTAGCGTCTGGAAACTGATAATGACTCAACTGTTGGTAAGGAACCCACGCCACTTGTTGCCCCTCGCGACCGACTGCGACCCCACTAAATTCGTCCACACACCAGACATCCAGCAACACCGTTTTCTCAGGATAGGCATATTCCAGTTGCAACAAAGGGCTGGCCGCTAACACCGTCAACCCCACTTCTTCCTGCAGTTCCCGATCCAGCGCCTGTAACACCGTCTCACCTGATTCCACTTTACCGCCGGGGAATTCCCATTTTCCGCCCTGATGTAATGCATCAGGTCTTTTGCTGATAAAAATCTCTTCACCACGGCGGATCACGCCGACTGCGACATGGACTATCTTTTTGTTCATTGCAGCGATACCCTCTGTGTTGATTACATCGTGACTAAGCCGTAGCCGTTAAGTTTACTGAGCGCGCCTTGCCTGCGCCAGACCACGACGTGCCATACCAGCATACCAGCCATAAAAAAAGCAGAGCGAACTCTGCTTTTTTTGCTTTCTGCCTTGGCTGCTATTAACTGAGCTTACCGTGGCATTGCTTGTATTTTTTGCCAGAACCACAAGGACAAGGATCGTTCCGACCAATCTTATCGGTTTCACGGAACACAGGACCTGCGGGTCTTTCCGGCACTTCACCACCGATATGTTCGGCTTCTTCGTGCTGGAATTCCATGGTTACTGCATCGGCTTTACGACGTTGTTCTTCCACAGCTTCAACATCTTCAGGCGCACGGATTTGCACCCGGCTTAACACCCCAATCACGTCCAGTTTTAACTGATCCAGCATATTTGAGAACAGTTCAAAAGCTTCACGCTTGTATTCCTGTTTCGGGTTTTTCTGCGCATAACCACGCAAATTGATCCCCTGACGCAAATGGTCCATCGCCGCTAAATGTTCTTTCCAGTGGGTATCCAGACTTTGCAACATCACTGCTTTTTCGAAATGACGCAGCACAGGCGCACCAACCATTTCTTCTTTCAGCTGATAGGCTTTTTCCACCACGTCCAGAATTTGCGCTTTCAGTTTCTCTTCAAACAGTTTCTTGTCATCAGCCAGCCACTGGGCAATTGGCATCTCAATCGCAAAATCGGACCGCATCCGCGCTTCAAGGCCTGGAATATCCCACATTTCGTCCAGCGATTGTGGCGGAATATATTGATCCAACACCGCACTGACCACATCCTGACGCACTGCATTGATGGTTTCTGAAATATCTTCACTGGCCAGTAATTCGTTACGCTGCTCGTAGACCACTTTACGTTGGTCGTTGGCAACATCGTCAAATTCAAGTAGTTGCTTACGAATATCAAAGTTACGCGCTTCCACTTTACGCTGAGCGTTTTCAATGGCGCGGCTCACCAGCGGATGCTCAATGGCTTCCCCTGGTTCCATGCCAAGTTTGCGCATCATGCCAGCCATCCGCTCAGAAGCGAAAATCCGCATTAACGCATCGTCCAGCGCCAGATAAAACCGGCTCGAACCAGCATCGCCCTGCCGACCTGCCCGACCACGTAACTGGTTGTCTATCCGGCGCGATTCATGCCGTTCAGTACCAATGATATGTAAACCACCGGCAGCGATGACGGCATCATGCCGCTGTTGCCACTCAGCTTTAATGGCTTCCAACTGCGCTTCGGTTGGTTCTGACAGCTTGGCTACTTCTGACTGCCAATTACCGCCTAATACGATGTCAGTACCACGACCAGCCATGTTGGTCGCAATGGTGACAGTCCCAGGCCGACCTGCTTCGGCAATAATCTGCGCTTCATTGGCGTGGAACTTGGCGTTCAGCACCTGATGCGGGATCTTTGCCTGATGCAATAAATTGGATAAATATTCGGAGCTTTCAATCGAAGCAGTACCGACCAGTACAGGGCGGGCAGCATTGCGGGTAGCTTCAATGTCTTTAATAATCGCCTGATACTTATCTTCGGCTGTCAGATACACCAGATCCGGCATATCTTTACGCACCATAGGGCGGTTGGTTGGCACCACTATGGTTTCCAGCGCATAAATTTGCTGGAATTCAAAAGCTTCAGTGTCTGCGGTCCCGGTCATACCGGACAGTTTTTCATATAACCGGAAATAGTTTTGGAAAGTGATAGAAGCCAGCGTCTGGTTTTCGTTTTGGATACGGACACCTTCTTTCGCTTCGATGGCCTGGTGCAAACCTTCAGACCAACGACGGCCTTCCATAGTCCGGCCGGTATGCTCATCAACGATGACAATTTGATTATCTTTAATCACATAATCAACGTCTTTCTTAAACAGGTTATGTGCGCGCAGGGCCGCATAGACGTGGTGCAATAAGGTGATGTTCGTGGCGGAGAACAAAGATTCGCCAGCTTGCATCATGCCACGCTCCAGCAGAATTTCTTCGACCCGGATTTGACCACGTTCAGTCAGATAAATCTGCTTGGCTTTTTCATCAATGGTGAAATGGCCATCGCCCATTTCACCTTCTTCATCTTCCTTTTCTTGCCGTTGCAGCATAGGAACGACGGTATTGATTTGACGATACAGTTCTGAGCTGTCCTCGGCCTGACCAGAAATAATCAGCGGGGTCCGGGCTTCATCAATCAGGATCGAGTCAACTTCATCGATAATGGCAAAAGCAAGATCACGCTGCACCCGCTCAGCCATGCTGAACGCCATATTGTCGCGCAGGTAGTCAAAGCCAAACTCGTTATTGGTACCGTACGTGATATCAGCAGCATAAGCCTGCTGTTTCTCTTCATGTCCCATACCTGGGACGTTGACGCCGACCGTCAAACCCAGGAAAGCAAACAGTGGCGCGTTGGTCGCGGCGTCCCGTTTCGCTAGGTAGTCGTTAACGGTAATGACATGCACTGCTTTACCGCTGAGTGCATTTAAATAAGCTGGCAAGGTTGCAGTCAGGGTTTTACCTTCACCGGTACGCATCTCAGAAATCTTGCCCTGGTGTAAGACAATACCGCCGAGCAATTGCACATCAAAGTGACGCATGCCAAACACCCGCTTACTGGCTTCACGGGCAGTGGCAAAAGCTTCCGGCAGGATATCATCTAAACTGGCGCCGTCTTGCACCCTTTGCTTAAATTCAGCGGTTTTGGCCGCCAACTGCTGATCAGTCAACGCAGCAAACTGATCTTCCAGGCTGTTGATCTGTTCAACGGTTTTGCGGAGTTTTTTCAGGTAACGATCATTGCGACTACCAATCAACTTGGTAAAAAGTTTTCCAAACATTGTCCAAATACCACTTTATTGTTGAGACTGGCGTGCAGTCCTGGCATAGCCATTTAATTTTGTTGTCCGACGGTTTACAAACAACATCGGGTCTATTTGTTGACCATCTTTTAATACTTCGTAATGCACATGAGGTCCGGTCGAACGACCGGTATTACCCAGCGTCGCAACTTGCTGGCCTTTACTCACTAACTGACCAATTTCAGTATTCACTGCTTTGGCATGGGCGTAGCGGCTACGGTAACCATCGGCATGTTCAATTTCGACCATCAAACCATAGCCAAAACGCTCACCGGCCCAAGTCACAATACCACCGGCGGTTGCGAGCACCGGATCGCCTTCTTTACCGGCAAAATCGACACCGCGGTGCACAGCAGGCCGGCCAGAAAATGGGTCATTGCGCACGCCAAAACCAGACGACAAGTAACCAGTGCTGACCGGTCGGCCAGATAACTGACTGTTGCTTCCGATATTGTGATTCAGGTCCAAAGATTCAAGGAGGGCAAAGCGGGTTTGTTCAGATTGTAGGTTGCGTTCGAGATCGGTCAGTTGCAGCAACACATGATTGAGTTCTGCCAGACTAATTTCGGTGGCAGTTTGCGACGGCCCGCCCATGGCCGGCACCTCATGTAAATTAAATTCGTCCACCGACAAATTGGCTGCATCAATCAACCGTTCACCAACCATATTCAAGCGGTTGACCTGAGCCTGCAGCGACGCGACTTTGGCCGTCAATGCGGCGATTTGATGTTCAGCTTTTTGTCGAATCGCAGTAATCTCTGCCGCTTCGGCCGCGCGTTCCGCCATCAGCGGCTCCATCTCTGCTTTGGCATCGGACCATAACCGACCGAAGGCAGCCCCTAAACCAATAGCAATACAAAATAATAACACCGCACTGACCAGCCATTGCCGGGGCGTAGCACCAAAGCTATGCGGGCGATGTTGATCGCGGAAAAAAACTGTTAAACTCATGGGACCTCAGTTTCTGATTTTATTCGTTATGGCCCGCTATTCACGCAAACCTGTCGACGTTTCTGCCTTGCTGCAACAGAACACTTTGTTGCAAGGACCGCAGCAAACGGAAATAGTGCGTCAACTTAATACCGAATTAATCCAAATCCTGCAACTGGAAAAACCATATTTCTGCAGAGTGGCGCGTTTACAGGCAGGTCGGGCGCAAATTTTATGCAGCTCCGCCGCTTGGGCTACCCGGATTAAAATGCAAAGAGAGTCCATTCTAGCCAATTTCCGGCAAAAAATCTTGCCTGATTTAGCTGGGCTGGATATCGAGATCAGTCCGAACACCGATCTAAGTTACCAGCAAGCCACTCCAGTGGCGAACCCGCCAGCCAATCGACAAATTTCAGAACAAGCCGGTGCCTATTTACTGGCGGCCGCCGAAGGCTCAGATCCGGCATTAGCCGCCATTCTGAAGCGACTGGCGGCATTAGCGAACCGGAGCTCGGGTTAAGCAACAAGTGGTTTTGAGCATCATGCGCGACACTGCTCAACCCGACTGCACATTCGCCACTTAAAGCTAAAAAAAAGCCTCACGAAGTGAGGCTTTTTTCGGATCTACAGCAGACTGCCCAACTGTTACGCCAGTTGCGGAGCCAGAAAAGAGATCGGTTGTTGGGCTGGTTGTTCAAAGGTGACAAATTCCCAGTTTTCCTGATTCGCCAGCACTGCACACAGCAGTTGGTTATTCAGGGCATGACCGGTTTTGTACGCTTTAAATTCGCCCAGGATGCTGTAACCGGCCATATATAAATCGCCGATTGCATCCAGAATTTTATGCTTGATAAATTCGTCGTCGTAGCGCAAACCATCTTGATTCAGCACACGGAACTCATCCAGTACCACTGCATTGTCGAAGCTACCACCCAAGGCCAAATTGTTAGCCCGCAGATATTCGATATCCTGCAGGAAACCGAAGGTCCGGGCCCGGCTGATATCTTTGATAAAACCAGCTGCAGAGAAATCAAGTTTCATCCGTTGCTTGGTTTCAGAAATCACCGGGTGATCAAAATCAATGGCAAAATCAATGCGAAAACCGTGGTGTGGCTTAAACTCAGCCCACTTATCACCCTCTTCTACCCGTACTTTTTGTTTGATGCGGATAAATTTTTTCGCCAGTTTTTGCTCACTGATACCAGCTTCCAATAACAGGTAAACAAATGGATTGGCACTGCCGTCCATAATCGGGATCTCAGCGGCATCAACTTCAACCACCAGATTGTCGATACCAAGACCCGCGACTGCAGCCATCAAATGCTCTGTCGTCGACAGACGCACGCCAGCCGGATTGATCAAACAGGTACACATCACGGTATCACCGACCAGTTCAGGTGACACTTTAAAATCAACTATCGGATCCAGATCCACACGACGGAACACAATCCCCGTGTTGTCAGGCGCAGGCCGGAGAGTCAGCGTAACCTTCTCGCCCTTGTGCAGACCAACTCCGACAGAGCTGATTGATTTTGCAATAGTACGTTGTTTAATCATCATTTTCGTCCTGTTCAAAAACTGAACAAACCCAAACGGCCGCGAAGCATAGCATATGTTCAGCAAAATGCCAATCTTCCGCCTGCCCATCACCCAATCAAGCCAGGCGCTCGCCGACTATTAGTCCGCTTGTTTGCGTAAAAAAGCCGGAATATCAAAGATATCAATATTAGCTTTATTATCCGCTTGCGGTTTCGTTTGCACGCTTTCTGCTGGCGCCATCGCTGGCATCGCATCACGCATTTCACGGGCCGCATTGCCTGCATTACCGTAAACAGTACCGGCATTCCCATAAACGCTGGCTGAATGGCTTTGATACTGAGCACGCACTGGCTCGGCAGCACGGTGATGACCATGCACCAGACTGATATCTGGCTTGCGCTCAGAACCAATACCGGTCGCGACCACAGTCACCCGCAGTTCATCCGACATGTCAGGGTCAATGACAGCACCTACTACGACAGTGGCGTTTTCTGAAGCAAAAGCTTTAACGGCATTACCAACAATTTCAAATTCTTCAATCGTCAGATCCAGGCCTGCTGTGATATTAACCAGAATACCTTTGGCACCAGATAAATCGATATCTTCCAGTAACGGACTAGAAATCGCTTGCTCTGCCGCTTCTTCTGCCCGGTCTGGACCAGAAGCACGGCCTGTACCCATCATCGCAGTGCCCATTTCTGACATCACAGTACGAACGTCAGCAAAGTCGACGTTGATCAAACCAGGACGTGTAATCAGTTCGGCAATACCTTGCACAGCCCCTAACAACACGTTGTTAGCCGCTTTAAATGCATCCAACAGGCTGGTGCCTTTACCTAATACTTTTAACAATTTATCGTTTGGAATGGTGATCAAAGAATCCACATGCTTCGATAATTCACCGATACCTTCATCGGCATAATTTGAACGCTTTTTGCCTTCAAACGGGAATGGTTTAGTCACCACTGCCACCGTCAGAATGCCCAGCTCTCTGGCAACCTGAGCCACAATTGGCGCCGCACCTGTACCAGTACCGCCGCCCATACCGGCCGCGATAAAGACCATATCAGCACCCATAATGGTTTTTTTGATGGTGTCACGGTCTTCCTCTGCAGAGCGACGACCGACTTCCGGATTTGCACCGGCACCTAAACCTTTGGTGACATTGGCACCTAACTGTAAGGTGACATTGGCGGAAGAATTCCGCAGCGCCTGCGCATCGGTATTGGCCGCGATAAACTCGACGCCTTCGATGTTATTCGCCACCATAAACTCAACGGCATTACCACCGCCACCACCCACACCAATCACTTTAATGACAGCTTCTTCGCTGTGGTTTTCCATTAATTCAAACATAGCTCTCTCTCCGTTTCGGTACGCTTAAAACTCGCCTTTAAACCAACTGGTAACTTTGCGTAACAAGCCACCCACTGATTCCCGTGCTGCGCCAGCTTTTTTCAGCTGCTGCCGCACATCTTTGCCATACAGTAACAGGCCGACCACGCTGGCATAGGCCGGGTCCTGCACGTATTCCGACAAACCTTTTACTTTGGCCGGATAACCAAGCCGCACCGGCATCTGGAAGATATCTTCAGCAAACTCAATTGCCCCTTCCATTTTGGCGGTACCACCGGTCAGCACCACGCCTGCGGCGATCTGCTCTTCCAGCCCACTGGCCCGGATTTCTTCCAGTACCAGTTCAAACAATTCCTGATAACGAGGTTCCACCACTTCTGCCAGCGTATGCCGCGACATACTGCGAGCTGGCCGGCCACCGACACTGGGCACCTCAATATTTTCTTCTTTACCGACCATGCTGCGCAGCGCACAGGCGTACTGAATTTTAATCTCTTCGGCATGGCCAATCGGCGTGCGGAAGATTTTGGCAATATCGCTGGTGACCTGATTACCAGCCACCGGGATCACTGCGGTATGCCGCAAGGCACCATTGGTATAGATCGAAATATCAATAGTACCGCCGCCCATATCCACCACACAGACGCCCAATTCTTTTTCATCTTCGGTCAGTACGGCATAGCTTGACGCCAGTGAGCTGAATATCAGCTGATCAACCTGTAAACCACAGCGCTCAACACATTTTTCAATGTTCTTCGCCATATCATTGGCACAGGTGATGATGTGCGCCTTGGCTTCCATCCGCACGCCGGACATGCCAATCGGGCTTTTAATGCCTTCTTGCATATCGACCGAAAATTCCTGTGGCAACACATGCAACAAACGGCGTTCGGCCGAAATAGGCACAGATTTAGCAGCATGGATCACATTGGCGACATCTTCCGCCGTCACCTCAGTATCATTAATCGGCACCATCCCACTTTCATTCTGGCAACGGATATGTTTGCCGGTAATGCCAAGGTAGACCGAAGAAACCCGGCAATCTGCCATCAATTCAGCTTCATCAATGGCCCGTTGTACCGCTTGCACCACCAGATTTAAGTCGTTGACGCCACCTTTATCCATGCCACGGGCAATATGAGTACCAACACCAACAATGCTTAGTTGGTCATCGGCGGTAATTTCGCCTACCAACGCTTTAATCTGAGACGTACCGATATCTAAACCAACAATTAGATCCCGATCCAACGACTTGGTCATGCTTTTCTCTTTTCTGGTTGCACCGCAGCAGGCGCGAATCGTACCGCCAACCCGGTGTCATACCGTAAGTCGACCTGTTCGATCGCTTCGGCTTTATGTTTACTGATAGAAGGGTACAAATCGATAAAACGCTGCACCCGCTTTAAGGTATCTTCCCGCCCGAGTTTTAATTCAATGCCATTACTCAGTGTCAATTGCCAGGCAAAACGGGGCGACACCGACAAACTGCTGGCTTGAAACTGGTGCAAAGCCAATAAGCTCTGCACCTGACTGAACATAGTCAGCGCATCTTGCTCGCTGCCGCTGGGGCCTGCCAGTTGCGGTAACGGTTCCTTCAGTTGTGTCAGTGGCGCTTTAAATACTTCGCCTTTGTTATTCAACAGGAATTCCGAGTTCCACACGGCCACCGGGCTATGCTCTGTCACCACCACCACCAAGGTTCCAGGCCATTGTTTGCGCACGGCGACCTGATACACCCAGGGTTGTTGTTGCAGGTACTGCTGCACCTGATCCACATTGACATGAAAGAAATTGCCAACAAACTGTTGTTGTAACTGCTGATGCAATTGCGCCGGTTGAATATGGCCAAAATCACCAAACACCCGCACCTGACGGATTGGCGCATTTTGCTGATCCTGCACCCATTGCACCACTTTGCTGCCAAACCAGACCACCAGACTGAGTGACAGCAAAAAAAACAGCACCCCACCGACAAAAGCCGGTGTAAATGGGGTTTTCTGTTTACTGCGCACTATCGTCATCAGTTGCTATCTTCCTGTTACTGCGCGGTCACGCCAGCTTTGAGCTGACTTATTTGTAACTGTTGTGCTGCCAGTTGTTTGGCCAGCGCACCAATATTACCGGCGCCCTGGGTCAGCAACACATCACCATCTTGTAATACATCCGCCAGCGCCAGCGCTAAATCCGTTGGTTGCGCCACATAAATCGGATCTAGTTGGCCGCGGGCTCTGATGCTACGGCACAAGCTGCGGCTGTCTGCACCAGCAATAGGCGCTTCACCAGCACTGTAGACTTCCAGCAATAACAAGGTGTCGACCGAGGATAATACCTGGGCAAAATCCTCGTATAAATCCCGGGTTCTGGTGTAACGATGGGGCTGATACGCCATCACCAAGCGCCTTGCTGGCCAAGCGTTACGGGCCGCAGCCACTGTCGCTGCCACTTCCGTCGGGTGGTGGCCATAATCATCCACCAGCAGCACTTTGCCGCGACCGGTGTCAAACTCGCCATATTGCTGAAAACGACGGCCAATACCTTCAAATTTGGCAAAAGCACTAAGGACAGCGCTTTCACTGATGCCTTCATCTGTGGCAATGGCAAAAGCAGCGGTGGCATTTAAAGCATTATGCCGACCAGCCAGATTCAACTGCACCGGACGACTCTGACCCGCTGGATCTGTAATGACAAATTTGGTTTGGGTGCCAGCCTGACTAAAATCGCTGATACGATAATCGGCATCAGCACTAAAACCGTAAGTCAGCACGGTGCGGCCAATGGCGGGGATCAATTCGCGCACCACCGGATCATCAATACAAACCACCACCACGCCATAAAACGGCAGGTTATGGCAGAATTCCAAATAGGTACTTTTCATTTTTTCAAAATCGCCCTGATAGGTTTCCATATGATCAGGTTCGATATTGGTAATAATGGCGGCCATCGGCTGCAAATGCAGGAAAGAAGCATCACTTTCATCTGCTTCGGCAATCAGGTAACGACCGGCGCCTAACTTGGCATTAGTACCGGCCGAATTCAGCAAACCACCAATGACAAAAGTTGGATCAGCGCCTGCTTCGGCAAAAATGGAAGCCACCAGGCTGGTGGTGGTGGTTTTGCCATGGGTGCCAGCAATGGCAATACCATGCCGGAATCGCATCAGTTCAGCCAGCATCTGGGCACGCCGCACCACTGGAATACGTTGTTCCAATGCCGCCGCAATTTCGGGGTTTTCAGCTTTGATGGCACTGGACACGACCACCACACTAGCACCTTTGATATTGTCAGCCTGATGACCAAAACAAATATCAGCACCCAGCGCAGTTAATCTATCCACCACCGGATTAGGCCCCAGATCAGAGCCGGAGACTTTGTAACCTTCGTTTAGCAGTACCTCGGCGATACCACCCATACCAGCGCCGCCAATACCGACAAAGTGGATCCGCTCCACCCGGCGCATGGCGATTTTTTCCTGGGGTCTGGTTATTGTATTCATGTTATTTCAACCCTGTCATCTGTCGACAAACTGCCACAACTTGTTCAGCTGCGTCGTCGATGGCACAAGCGCGTGCCCGTTGTGCCATGTCTGCCAGTGGCTTTTTATCAAGCAGCCAGCTTTGCAGTAGCGACACTAAATTTAAATTGTTCAAATCCGCCTGCGGCCATAACAGCGCCGCTTGTTGCTGTACTAACCAGTTCGCATTGGCGGTCTGGTGATCATCAATGGCAGAAGGTAAAGGCACAAAGATGGCAGCCACCCCAACACAGGCAATTTCACTGACAGTCAAAGCGCCAGCACGGCAAATCACCAGATCGGCCCAGCGATAAGCTGCCGCCATATCATCAATAAAAGCTGTGGCTTCAATGGTTAAGCTAGCTGGTGCGCCGACATAATTTTGTTGCACTTGTGTTAACATCGCCGTGCCAGTCTGATGCTTGACCTGAACAGGCCCGCAAGCCGCGACCTGCTTCAGTTGCGCTGGTAAAACCTCGTTCAGCGCCTTAGCGCCTAAACTACCACCGACGATCAAAATATTTAAGCCTTTACTGAAATTATTCTCAGTTTTTAGCCCAATTAAGCTGCTGCGTACCGGATTTCCCAACACCTGCTGCTTTGCATCACCGGCAAAGGCGGTTGGAAAAGCCACCAACACCCGCTGTGCCAATTTTGCTAACAATTTGTTAGTAGTCCCAGCCACCGCATTTTGTTCATGGATTAGCAGCGGAATGTTCTGCAGCCAAGCCGCAAAACCACCAGGACCACTGGCGTAACCGCCAAAACCCAGCACCAACTGCGGTTGTAGCTTTCGGATAATTTGTCGCGCTTGGCGAATCGAGCGCCACAACATCCAGGGCGCCTGCAACAAAGATTTGAAGCCTTTGCCACGCAAACCTGCCACCTGGATCGGATGAAACTGCCAACCAAAGCTTGGCACTAACCGCGCTTCCATCCGATCGGCGGTGCCTAACCAATGAATAGTCCAGCCTTCAGCCGCCAGTAAAGTCGCCACCGCCTGTGCCGGGAAAATATGACCGCCGGTGCCACCCGCCATAATTAAGGCAATTTTTGTTGCTTTGCTCATCAGGCAGCACTCCCACGAATGGCATGTTTACCTTTGAGCCGCACTTCAAAATCAATCCTCAGCACTATGGCAGCGGCAATTAACATGATGATCAGGCTACTGCCGCCCGAGCTGATAAAAGGCAGTGTCAGACCTTTGGTCGGTAACACGCCGGTGGCCACCCCAACGTTGACGAAGGTTTGGCAGCCGATCCAAATCGCCAGCGCATAAGCCAGGAAACCATGAAAACTTAAGCCTTTTTGCAAGGCTCTTTTACCTATCCACAAGGCGCGAACCAGCAACAAAAACAACAAGCCCATCACAGCGCAAACACCAAATAAACCGGCTTCTTCGGCAATCACTGCCAGAATAAAGTCGGTATGCGCTTCCGGCAGATATTCCAGTTTTTGCACTGAATTCCCCAGCCCCTGGCCAAACCAGCTACCACGGCCAAACGCCATCAGCGACTGCGTCAGCTGATAACCGCTGCCAAAAGGATCAGCCCAGGGATCCAAAAAGGAGGTCACCCGCCGCCAGCGGTATTCGCTATACACAATCAGCACGGCGATCGACATCAGACCAGTAAAAATCAAGCCGAAAAACTGCCATAACTTGGCTCCGGCCAAAAATAACAACACCACGCTGGTACCGAACATCACGATCACTGTGCCCAAATCCGGCTGCATCAGCAGTAACACCGCAAACACAAACAGAATCACCAAAGGCTTTAAAAAGCCTTTTAAATTTTCCCGCACCTCATCATGCCGCCGCACCAGATAACTGGATAAATAGACAAAAAAGAATAACTTAGCTGGTTCCGCTGTTTGAATACCGATGGGACCCAGATACAGCCAACGGGTACTGCCATTGACGTTACGACCCACAGCCAGCACCGCTAATAACCCCAGTAAACCGAACACCAACAATAATAAATTGGTGTTATGCCACCACTGAATGGGCACATTCAACACGGCAAAAGCGATACTGAGGCCAATCAACACATACACCAAATGCCGTACGCTGTAATGCAGCGGATTACCAAATAACCGCTCTGCCACCGGCACTGAAGCACTGGTCACCATGACAAAACCGATACAAAGCAGCAGCACCATCAAACAAAAAAAGAATCTGTCATAACTGACGCCATCTTCGGCCTGCCACCAATGTTGCAGATCTTCGCCAATTTGCTGGCACCATTTTTGCGGTATTTGCCACAGTTGCTTCATAAATGCACCTGCTGCACAGCGGCCGCAAACAAGTCACCACGCTGCTCATAATTCTTAAACATATCCAGGCTGGCACAAGCCGGAGATAACAACACCAAATCACCGCTTTGTGCTTGCTGCGCAGCCACTGTTACTGCTGCCGCCAGGGTGGCGACTTCAATAGCGCCTGGCACCAAAGCAGCAATCGCAGGACCGTCTTTGCCCAGCGTAATCAGCACATCGACCTGTTGGCGCAATACGGTGGCTAATTCAGTAAAATCTGCGCCTTTGCCATCACCACCGGCAATGAGGATCAGCTTGCCGCGCACTTCCCCACGTAAGCCAGCAATCGCAGCCAAAGTTGCACCAACATTGGTGGCCTTGGAATCATTGATCCAACGCACACCGTTTTTATTGGCGACTAGCGCACAGCGGTGTGGCAGACTTTGATAACTTTGTAGCGCCTGCACTAAACCTGCCCGAGTGGCACCTGCAGCAAGCGCGACAGCGGCAGCAGCCAGCGCATTAAACTGGTTATGCTGACCGACCAGGCTCATTTGTGTCACAGGCAGCAACGGCTCGCCAGCCACTACTAACCAGCTTTCACCGTCTTGCTCAAGCAAACCATATTGTGTCGGCTCTGCATTGGCTGCCGTCAATTGTTGCAAACTGATGGCCAGATCAGTCGGCCTTAACTGCACAGGCTGAGTCAGTGCATCGCTGGCGTTATACACCGCTAGCGCTGCATGCTGAAAAATCCGCTGTTTAGCCGCAGCATAAGCCGCCATAGTGCCGTGCCGATCCAAATGATCTTCGGTCACATTCAGATTACAAGCCGCCACTAACTTCAGCTCAGAAGTGGTTTCCAACTGAAAACTGGACAGCTCCAACACATACACCTCAGTGTCCGTCTGCTCCAGCGCATCCAACACTGGTAAACCAATATTGCCAGCTGCTAAGGCTTTACTACCACTAAAACTGAGCATATGGCTGACTAAGGTGGTGACGGTCGATTTACCATTAGAACCGGTGATGCCGACAGCAGGCCGCTGATTGCACAGAGCAAACAGCTCAACATCACCAATCAGCCGGGTACCTTGCGCTTCAGCAAACCGGATCGCCGGGTGCCGGGTATCCAGACCCGGGCTCACCAACACAATATCCATTCTTGCCAAGCGGTTGGCATCAAGTTCACCCAGATAAATACCATCGACTTTTTCCGGCGCAATCTGCTCCAGACCACTCACTTTCAATCGGGTATCCATCAGGGTAGGCTTCACGCCCTGTTTCAGCAAAAAGCGCACCGTGGCCAGACCCGACAGGCCCAGTCCCAATACCGCTACTTTTTTACCCTGAAACAATTTAGTCATCATGCAGTTCGCTTTTCCAGTCCTAACGCAGCTTCAGGGTCGCTAGACCAATCAGCACAAAAATAATGGATAAAATCCAGAATCTGACAATGACCCGTGGTTCAGGCCAGCCTTTTAATTCGTAGTGATGGTGGATTGGGGCCATCCGGAATATCCGCTGACCGCGTAATTTATAAGAACCCACCTGCAGGATCACCGACATGGTTTCGATGACAAAAATACCGCCCATAATGATCAAGACAATTTCCTGCCGTACCAGCACTGCAATCACGCCCAAAATGGCGCCCAGCGCTAACGAGCCGACATCGCCCATAAAGACCTGCGCTGGATAAGTGTTAAACCATAAAAAGCCCAAACCAGCGCCAACAATGCTGGCGCAGACCACCACCAGTTCTGAGGTTAACGGCAAATGCGGGATATGCAGATAATTGGCAAACACCACGTTGCCACTGACATAAGCAATCACAGCAAAGGCCATAGCGACCATAATGGTCGGCACTATCGCCAGACCATCTAATCCGTCAGTCAGGTTCACGGCATTACTAAAACCCACCATGACAAAATAAGTCGTCACCAGGAAAAACAGCCCCAATTGCGGCAGCACATCTTTGATAAAAGGCAGCACCAGACTGGTTTCAGCTGGCCGGTCAGAGGTGGCATATAAGAAAAAGGCGGTAATAATGGCAAACACCGATTGCCAGAAGTATTTCCAGCGCGCAATCAAACCTTTTGGATCTTTGCGGATCACTTTGCGGTAGTCATCGATAAAGCCGATCCAGCCATAGCTGACCAGCACAAACAGCACCACCCAAACATATTTATTTGATAAATCAGCCCATAACAGTGTGCTGATGGCAATAGAGCCTAAAATCAGCAAGCCACCCATAGTCGGAGTGCCTTTTTTGGAGAAATGGCTTTCCGGGCCATCGTTGCGCACCGTCTGACCAATTTGTAACCTTTGCAGCGCAGCAATCAGCTTTGGCCCAAAGTACAGACTCAGCAGTAATGCCGTCAGGATCCCGAGAATAGATCGGAAGGTTAAGTAACTAAATACGTTAAACGCATTGATGTATTGAGTTAAAAACTCGGCTAACCAGACTAACATGCACCTGTCTCCTGCTGACATCTTTCTAGCAAGTCCTGTACAACCAACTCCATCCGGGCACTACGTGAACCTTTCACCAGAATGGAAACCTCTGCCTCAAGCTGTAAAAAGGGCAGTAATTTTGCGACCAATTGTTGCCTGGAGCTGAAATGCGCGCCCTGGGCATGAAATAACGCACTGGCGTTTTGCGATAACACGCCCAGTGTGAACAAATGGTTAATGCCAAGCGACAGCGCGTGCTGGCCGACTTCTTCATGGTACAAACGGGCATCCGGGCCTAATTCACCCATATCCCCCAGCACCAGAATACGAATGCCGCCATAAGAGGCTAATAAATCAGTGGCGGCTTTGGCCGATTCAGAATTGGCATTGTAAGTGTCATCAATAATGCGCAATAACGGTTTTGGCTGATGCACATTGATCCGACCTTTCACTGGTTTCATCTGCGACAATCCCAATTGTACATCCGCCAGACTAGCCCCCATCGCCAGCGTTGCTGCCGCAGCAGCCAGCGCATTACCGACATTATGTTTACCCGGTAACGTCAGTTGAATAAAACGCTGCCCATAGGGGGTGAACATGGTAAATCCGGCACAACCGCTGTCATCCAACGCAATAGCTTCGGCATAATAATCCGCTTGTTGCGTCATGCTGAAGGTATGTACCTGCAGATGCGTCAGCCGCTGCAACCAGTAGCTGTGAAATTCACTGTCCAGCGGCACTATCGCCAGGCCGTCCGCAGCCAAGCCGGTATAAATTTCACCTTTGGCGCGCGCGACACCGAATAAATCGCCAAAACCTTCCAGATGGGCAGCGGCCACATTGGTGATCATCGCTACTTTGGGTTTGACCAGGGAAGTGGTATACGCGATTTCCCCCAAATGGTTGGCACCCAATTCCATCACGGCAAACTGATGCTCCGGCGTTAACCTCAGCAGCGTCAGCGGCACACCGATTTCATTGTTAAAATTCCCAGCAGTGGCCAGTACATTGCCAATGCGCGACATAATGGCCGCCATCATTTCTTTGACTGTGGTTTTACCGACGCTGCCGGTCACTGCGACTGCCGGTATTTGTAACCGCTGTTTCACCAGAGCGCCAAGCTGGCCTAATGCCAGTTTGGTATCGGCGACCACCAGTTGTGGCACCGCTACATCGAGTAGTTGCTCAGTGATCACTGCCACAGCACCTTTGTCGACTACATCGGCCACAAACTGGTGGGCATCAAAATTCGGCCCTTTCAGGGCAATAAATAAATCACCGGGCTTGATAGCACGGCTATCGGTACTGACACTTTGGATCTCCAGGTCATGACCCACCAATCTGGCTGCAGTCGCCAGCGCAATCTCACTCAGTCTGAGGCTGATCATCGGCACATCTCCGCCAATAAGCTGTCAATAAATTTACGTTCATCATAGTCCCGCACCACCTGACCGATGATCTGGTAAGGTTCATGGCCTTTGCCGGCCACTAAAATCATATCGCCAGGCTGGGCTTCAATCAGCGCCAGTTTGATGGCGGATTCACGATCCGGTTCGATCTGGAAATGGTCGTGACTGGCAAAACCACTGACGATGTCCTGACAGATATCCAGCACTGCTTCTGTGCGTGGATTATCGGCCGTGATAATGACATGGTCGGCATATTGCTCTGCCACCCGGCCCATCAGCGGTCTTTTACCTTTATCACGATCGCCACCACAGCCAAATACACACCATAAATGGCCACGGCATTGCTGCCGTAGCGCGATTAAACTTTGTTCCAGTGCATCCGGGGTATGAGCATAATCCACCACTACCGACACTTCATCCGGGAATTGCCACTGCTCCATCCGGCCCGGAACTGCCAGTAAACGCGGCAGTGTCTGTACCAGCGCGGACAGGTCATGACCGCACAGCAACATAGCGCCCATCGCAGCCAGCACATTTTGCACATTAAATTCCGCCAGCAAGGGGATATGCAATTGGAAATGCCCCAGGTGGCTGTGTAAAGTGCAACGGAAGCCATGACCATCGGCGGTCAGATTGTCATAACCGAGGAATCGGCTAAAACCCTGACAATCTGCGAGCCGACCATAAGCCAGCACCGGCAATTCGGTCTGGCCTGCCAGACTTTTGCCAAAATCATCCGACACATTAATCACCGCGGCATCAGCATAGTTTTTACTAAACAGCAAAGCCTTGGCGGCGCCATACGCCTGCATAGTGCCGTGGTAATCCAGATGATCCCGGGTTAAATTGGTAAACACCGCCACCGCAAAATTCAGACCGGCCACCCGCTGCTGGATCAAGGCATGCGACGAGACTTCCATCGCCACCCGCTGACAACCGCGCTGAAACAACTCGGCAAAAATGCGGTGCAAGTCCACCAGATGCGGCGTGGTATTCTGTAGCGGTTTAAAAGCCGGAAATTCACCATAACCTAAAGTGCCAATCACAGCACCGGCTTCATCTAACAACCGGGTTAACTGATTAACAAAAATCGCGGTGCTGGACTTGCCATTGGTACCGGTAATGCCAACCAGTTGCATTTGCCGGTCCGCTTGCCGGTAATAAGTGCTGAGCAGTTGTGGCAGTAGCGGCATTAGATCCGGCCACAACAACAGTCTTGGGTCACGCGCCAGATCAGCTTGTTGCGCGGTCAGTTCATTGGTCAATACCAGTGCCGCACCTTGCGCCAACGCCTCGGCGATATATTGATTGCCGTGGCTGGACACTCCAGGCAAAGCTAAGAAAATATCGCCTTTATTCAATTGTTTAGTGCTGATGCATAACTGCGCATCCGGCATAATTTCTGCGCGGTTCTCTAACGCACAAAGCGACTGCCCTTCGACAGTCGCTTTAAACGGGGATAACCACTGTTGTAGTCGGTTAACCTGCATCTGGACCTCCGGTCACTTTTGAGATGCGACTGTCATTGCCATCCGGTGGTAAGTTCAGCAACTGCATGGCTGCCCCCATCACTGCACTAAACACAGGTGCAGCCACTTCACCACCGCCGTAATAATCTCCGCTTGGTTCATTGATGATCACCACACAAGCCAGTCGTGGCTGCGAAATCGGTCCAATACCAGCAAATGAGCCGATATAGTCGTCGCCATAACCGCCAGAAATAGCTTTCTTCGCCGTACCTGTTTTACCACCTACCCGGTAACCCGGCACTTTAGCGCGGGTGGCGGTACCGCGTTTTTCGGTCACAGCTTCCAGCATTTCAACCATGGCATCAGCGTTATGTTCGGCAATGACCCGAACCCCAGGTGGTGGGTTGTCAGTTTTCAGAATGGTCAAAGGTCGCACAGTACCGCCATTGCCAATAGCAGCATAAATCCGTGCCAATTGCACTGCAGTCACCGATAAACCATAACCAAAAGATAAGGTGGCCCGTTCGAATTCAGACCAACGGGCACGTTCCCGCAGCTGGCCAGCACTTTCACCGAGTAAGCCTAAGCCAGTGTCTTCACCCAGCCCCATGTTGTAATACATTTTCAGCATATCTTCGTGTGGCATATTCAGCGCCAACCTCGTCACCCCAATGTTACTGGAACGACGAATAATACCGGTTAAATCCAAATCACCATTGCCGGTCACATCAGCGACCCGGCCACCGCCCACCCGGATCGGGCCATAACCGGTCGGAATAATGGTATTCATATCAGCAGTGCCATTTTCCAGCGCTGCCAACACCGGCAGTGGTTTTATAGTGGACCCCGGCTCAAAGGTATCGGTAATAGCGCGGTTGCGAAAACGATGCACCGCCACGCCTTTGCGGTTGTTCGGGTTAAAAGAGGGGCTATTGACCATCGCTAACACTTCGCCGGTATGCACGTCGACCAACACCACAGACCCTGAAGCGGCGCCAAAGGTCAGCACGGCTTTTTTCAGCTCGCGATAAGCCACCGCCTGAATGCGCTGATCAATACTGAGCTGTAAATTCCGCGAGGCGGTGGCGTCGGTTTGTTCCAGCACTTCAATTTCACGACCCTTGGCATCTTTACGGATCAGCTTGCGACCCGCTTCACCTTTGAGCAAGGCATTAAACTGGCGTTCCACCCCTTCCACACCTTTATCATCGATATTGGTAAAACCAAGAATATGGGCTGTGACTTCACCCGCCGGATAATAACGACGTGACTCATGCTTAAAATAAATGCCAGGGACTTTTAATTTGCGGATGTAATCGACAGTGGCCGGACTGGCATGGCGCTGCAAATACACGTAGCGTTTTTTCGGATCTGTGGCGATTTTATCCGTCAACTGTTGTGGGCTGATCCTCAACATCTCTGCCAGCGCATGCCAGCGGCGGGTATCGTCCTTGGCATTGGCTTGCATCACCACTTTAGAATCAGCATAAATCGATTCAACCGGCACACTGACCGCCAGCTCTTCACCGTGCCGATCGAGGATCATGCCGCGCATCACTTCGTCAGATTTGACCCGCAATGAGCGTAAGTCGCCCTGTTCCACCAACATGTCAGGTTCAACCACCTGCAAATAAGCCGCTCTGGCCACCAAACCAAAAAAGATCAGCGACAGGGTCAGTACAACAAAAGCAAAACGCCAGCTAATCACCGTCGGGTGTTTACGCTGTTTGGCTTGCTTGACTGTTCTCACCGGTCTTTTCATGGTTGATCCACCACTATATCCTGCTCACCTGTTGGTCGAACCATCTGGAGTTGCTTCTGTGCAATCTCCTCAACCCGGCTGTGTTCAGACAAAGCCCGTTGTTCTACCAGTAAATTGCGCCATTCCATTTCCAGCGCGTCACGTTGTTGAAATAATTTGTCCTGACTGATGGTCAGTTGTCGGTTCATATGGGTAAATTCAACCACGGCCAAGGCCGAACCAATACACAAAATCAGCAATAGGATCACCAACTTATGATTGGTAATATCCTTTAAAATCAGCTGATTAAGCTTGATACTACTCATGGCTATTTTTCTCAGCAATCCGCAGCACCGCACTGCGCGAGCGTGGATTCTGTGCCAGTTCTGCTTCAGACGGCATGATAGCCTTGCCAATCAGCTTTAACGGCAAATGTCTTTTTAATTGCGCTTCCGTCAGCGGCAAGCCTTTAGGCACTGCCGGTGGCTTGCTGTGCTGACGCATAAATTGTTTCACCAACCGGTCTTCCAGCGAATGGAAGCTGATCACCGCCAGTCGGCCACCCGGCTTTAATGCCAACAGCGCCGCATCCAGCGCTGTTTTGACCTGCTCCAGTTCGCTGTTGATATAAATCCGGATCGCCTGAAAACTGCGGGTGGCCGGATGTTTTTTCTCTTTAAAACTTTTTGGTACCGTCGCTGCGATGAGCGCGGCCAACTGACTGGTCCGGGTCAATGGGGCAGCATCACGACTGTCGACGATCGCATTGGCAATTTTCCAGGCGAATTTTTCTTCACCATATTCACGCAGCACAAAAGTGATATGTTCGACATCGGCTTTGGCCAACCAATCGGCGGCGGAAATACCTGATGTTGGGTCCATCCGCATATCCAGTGGACCATCGCGCATAAAACTAAAACCACGCTCGGCGTCATCCAATTGTGGTGATGACACGCCTAAATCCAATAAGATGCCATCTAACTGGCCATTGATCTGCTGCTCTGCCGCCACTGTGGCTAATTCGGCAAAAGCACAATGACTAATATGAAAACGGCTATCAGCGGCAAATTCAGCTGCTGCGGCGATGGCCTGCGGATCGCGATCAATGGCAAATAACCGGCCCTGGGCATTTAACTGACTGAGGATCACCCGGCTGTGGCCGCCGCGACCAAAAGTACCGTCTAGATAGATGCCGTCTGGTCTGATGTTCAGACCTTCAATGGTTTCCTGCAACAGGACTGAAATATGTGCTGGTGACGTCATTACAATGCAAGGTCCTGTAAACGTTCGGAAAGTTCGGCATCGCCTGTCGCGGCCATTTGTTGTTCAACTGCCATATCCTCGGCAACACGCTGATGCCAGGTCTGTTCGTCCCAGATCTCAAATTTATTCAGCTGGCCAACCAAGCGCAGGTTTTTCGTCAGATGGGCATGTTCTCTTAAGGTCGCTGGTAATAAGATGCGACCGTTTTTGTCCATCTCGCAGTCGGTGGCATGGCCCAGCAACAGGCGTTTCAGCCGTTGTTCCTGCGGGACAAAGTTCGAAAGCTGTTGCAGCTTCTGTTCGATTTCTTCCCATTCGACCAACGGGTACAACATCAGACAGGGATCTTTATGGTCAATGGTGCAGATCAATTGACCGCCAGCCTCAGACAATAGGCTATCGCGGTAACGCGTTGGCAGCGTCAACCGGCCTTTGTCATCCAGGCTTAAAGCAAATGATCCACGAAACATGTTGATCCCATCTGTTTGGCATTTGATCCGTTGAAGATCCACTTTCACCCACGAATCTCCACAATGGTACAGTTTAGGGCGCATAAAAGCGCCTTGTCAAGGTAAAACCCCACTTAGTACCTTGTTTAAAACTCAAGAGTGACGCGGCTTAGCGCCAGATCACTGAAAAAAGTGGGAAAAAGTGGGAGAGATGCCAAATCCTAATCACAATAGGTTATGCGTAACTTATTTAACCAAGCTGAACCGATGCTGACTATCGCTGCTAGATCGGACGAAAAAATTCAGATCCAGACGAAGACAAACAGAAAAATGCTGATCATATGCGCAAGATCTGCTGCTTTAGCCAGCATTTTGTCAATCACAGCGCTGACCCAAGAGCTCATCGCAAGGCTGGTAGGCACAGACTCAGTGCTTAGGCAGGTTCACCGCAGGAATAGCTAGCAATCAGCATATTTATTGCAGCTCAATGCGTTAGTGAGTGCTCACAAACAAAATTAACAAAAACAATTCTCAATTGTATTAGTTCTCGGATTTGCTAAACTAGCGCTTTTTGGTAATCGGAGCACATCAAATGTCGTCTACAGCTATTCTTCTGACATTGGTGATGTTACTCAGTCTTTATCTGGGTTATGGCATCTTGGACGGTTTGCACCGTCGGTGGCAGCAGCGCCGACAACAACAACGCCTGACACTGGTCGTCAGCCGGGTCCGGCGCCAGCAAGATATGTTGAAAATTTGGTTACATCATGCCGCGGGTCAAGCACTGCCCAAAGCCAAAGCCGGGCAACATATTTTATTGTTTGGTCATGATTTACAAGGCAAAGCCGTCAGCCGGGCTTATTCATTGGTACAGGATAATCAGCAGCGGCAGTATTATGTACTGGCGATTAAAGCCGAAACCAATGGCCGCTTCAGTCAGACCTTGTTCCAGACCTTACAGGTGGGTGATCAACTGCAAAGCAGTTATCCAAAAGGCCATTTTTTACTACGCCATGATTGGCGACACAGTTGCAAGATGTTGCTACCGGCATTATTACGACCACGCTGGCTGCAAAGCCGACCGCTGGTGCTGGTCGGTGGCGGTATTGGCATTACCCCGATGCTGGCGATGGCGCAGCAGGCGATACGGCAACAACGCCCGGTCTGGTTATGTTATCAAGCCAGAACGGCGCAAGACTTGTTATGGCATCGTTATTTACAGCGACTGCCTGGTTTGCATTATCGGCCTATCCTGAGTCAAGCAGCGGCGAATTGGCAAGGTGGACGTGGCCGCGTCACGGCGCGTCAACTGATAGCACTGGCGGGACTGAAAGCCGACTATTATCTTTGCGCCAACGCCGATATGGTGCATAGTCTGGAACAGGAACTACGTCAAGCTGGGGTAAAACGTTGTTACCATGAGTTGTTTAGCGCCGCTCATAGCAAAAGCAGCTTCGCGCTGCAATTGGGTCAACTTCAGGCCGATAGCCTTGGTCATAGCTCAGTGCTGGATGCTTTACTGGCAGCACGGATACAAGTGCCTTATGATTGTCGCGGCGGATCTTGTGGTCAATGCCGGTTAAAGCTGGTGTCGGGCCAATGTCAAACAGTGTTACAGCCTGAGTTTGACGTGGCAGCAGATGAAATTTTATCTTGTTGTGTGCAAGCTCAATCGCCGCTACAGCTAGACTTTTGCCAACCAACATCGACAGCAGCAGAGGGGAAAGTAACAGTGACTGATCAACAACCACTGTATCATACCGCCAGCGGACAGAGACCCCACAATAGCCCAAGTGGCTAAACTAACCTACCGCCAATAGCGGCAGTAAAATAAAGCGCTATCGCAATCATACCCGCGTCGCCTGTGAGAATGGCCTGCGGGTTTTGCTGTTTTGCTGTTTTGCTGTTTTGCTGTTTTGCTGTTTTGCTGTTTTGCCAAGATATTGACAGGGAGGCTCAAACAAAAAAACCCGCCAGCAGGCTGACGGGGTCAAAATAAGGTGTGAGCCAGCCGTTAAGCCGGGTTCTGTTCTCTGTTGCCAGAGCGACAATCATTCCTCTAGGACATACGTCGCCGTATGCCTCAAGCAACCTACCCGCCCCCAACGCGGGCCGCGCCAATGGGGGCCTATTTGGTCTTGCTCCGGGTGGAGTTTACCGTGCCACGAACTGTTACCAGTCGCGCGGTGCGCTCTTACCGCACCCTTTCACCCTTACCTGATCCCTTGCGGGCCATCGGCGGTTTGCTCTCTGTTGCACTGGTCGTAGGCTCGCGCCCCCCAGGCGTTACCTGGCACCCTGCCCTGTGGAGCCCGGACTTTCCTCCCCCTGTTTACACAGGCAGCGATTGTCTTGGCCGACTCACGGCGCGCATTATACGCCAATTCGACGCTGAGGCCAGTAAAAGCTGCACGACCTTTCAAGGCTCGGCGCCGTGATCGCTGTTCAGTCCCGCCAGCGTTAAAAAATCGGCCTTGGACCAGCCGACTGATTTTGCCAGCAACTTACCTTGGGAATTAAATCGAAGTAAGGTCGGTTTCAGCCATGCATCAAATAAATCAGCCTGGAAACCCGAAGTGACCTGGTACAGCGGCAAACGAGCAAGCTCAGCCACTGGTGACAGTCCGGCTGGCGTTAAAATCATCACATCAATATTGGCGGCAGCCAGCTTGTGCTGATCAAATCGACTCAGTTGCAGGATAGCCTGTTCACAAGCGCGGCAACCCGGTGTGAAGACCAGCACCAGCGTATCGCGCCTTAACAAACTGACAAAACTGACCGTATGCTGCCCAGAGCGCTGTTTAATCATAAAATCAGCCGCCACTGTGCGATGTAATTGCTGATTGGCCAGCCATTGAGTTCCCAGTCGCAACCAATCGACCAAATGTAATTTCAGCTCCTGCCGGTACAATACCGCAGCCTGCAATAACATCAGGCATAACAGGAGACCTGCATGCGTCAGTAGCCAATCCCAAACTTTCTGTGCAGCAGGTAGTGCAGATGCAGAATCATTCATCAAGCAATCTCCAGCACCAACTTAAAGTTAAATCAGGGGTTATGTTACCAATTGTCCAGTTCAAACTGACGGCAATTACGTTGCTGGCAATGCTCAACTTCAATGCTGATCAGATAAAAAATATGCCACTGACAACAAATAAAACATTGCCGGGTCTGTTGTAACCAAGGCCGCGCCACCAGGACTAACAAAACAGCAACCGCCAACAATAATTTGCCCTTCGCCATCCATTTCATTTGCAACCCCCTGACAGCCCCCAGCCCAAACTCTGGACTGGCGGTTAATGTTAGATGGATCCGGCGCTTAAAAATGATATCAATGTAACAAAGATGTGATAGTGGGGATTTCGCATAAAATTGCCTAACAAGGGCACAAAGATAACCAGCAGTCACCGGCTGGCATCATGCTAGCCTGATGCATCTTCAGCCCAGCCCAGGGCTAATTTATACAAAGCGTTTTTCTTTTCAGCATGAATTTCAGCCGTCAAAGCTGCCGCTTTTTTTAACGGTAATTCCGCCATTAACAACTTCAGCGTTTGTTGTGCTGCGGCTGAGATTTGTTCTTCTACTGCCATTTTCGGCGCTATCATCAACACCATTTCGCCCTGACAACGCAGCGGATCAGCTTCCAGCCAAGCGGTAATTTCTGCAGCGGTGCCATGCACAAAATGCTCAAACGTCTTGGTCAGTTCTTTCGCCAGCACGAGCTCACGCTCAGCACCAAAGACCAGTACCAGATCGGCCAGGGTATCTTTAATCCGTCGCGCCGTTTCGTAACAGATTAAGGTGCCGACACCGGCCGGAATGGCTGAAAGTTGATTTTGCCGCTGTTGACTTTTAGCAGCCAGGAAGCCAATAAAATGAAATTTATCGGTCGGTAACCCAGCGCCACACAGCGCAGCGATTAAGGCACAAGGGCCTGGAATTGGCACAACTTTTACGCCTGCATCCCGACACAACCTGACTAAACTGTAGCCAGGATCTGAAATTAGTGGCGTACCGGCATCTGAAATTAACGCCACATCTTCGCCGGCATGCAGTTTTTGCAATAAGCTGGCCGCGCGTTGTTTTTCATTGTGATCGTGCAATGAGATAAAACGGGCCGAAATATGAAAATGACTGAGTAATTTACCGCTGTGGCGGGTATCTTCTGCCGCCACCCACTGCACAGAGCGTAACACTTGCAACGCGCGCTGACTGATGTCGTCCAGATTGCCAATCGGCGTGGCCACGATAAATAAAGAACCGGCAGGGTTCGAAGTGGAGGTTGCTTGCATAATGTGGCTCCAGAGCAGCGTTAAGTAGAAAATCTGCGAATAAAAGTTCATCAAATCTGCCGGCAGCAAAGTTACCGCGGGATGATTCGGTGCCGAAAATGGTATAAGATGATGCCATTCGTCGGCTATTGTAACTGTGCATTGTGAAATCCAGCAAATTAACGCTTTGGCTGAGCCTGAGTTCAGCATTTTTTTTAGTCAGTTGCAGCCAGACGCCTGCACCGGTACAACCCGTCGTGACGGTCCCACAGCCACAACCCGCAGTGGTGGCAGCGCCTGATACCGAAGTGTTCAAACTAGAGTTGGAGCCGGTTGCAACTCAGTTAACGCCACTCACAGTAGATCCGACATCACTGTTGGATCCACAGATACAGCATCAACGACAACTGTTGACTGAAGCCAGAACCTTGTTACAAAACAACAGCAATCCGGCAAGGGCCTTAGCCATTAGTTACCATTTGCGTCATAGTACCGACCTGAACATCCGCAGTGAAAATTTACTACCGCTGCTGCATAGCTATTTACTCAACCAGCAATATCAGGCGGTAGACCAGTTGCTGCAGCAAACCAGGCTGACCGAAGTCCCCACCGCTGATCAGGCACAATTTAGCACCCTCGCCGCAAGTTATTATCAACAGCAACAACAACTGGTGCCTGCCGTCAGTTGGTTACTGGCACAAGATGAACTGGCTGGCAACAGTGCCGCAGATCCAGCGATGCAACAATTGTTATGGCAGCATCTGATCCAGTTAAGTCCTGAAGAAATCAATCAGTTAACGCAACAAGCCAGGCCACGCGCCCAAGCCTGGCTTCAATTATTACAAACAGCTCTGGCTTTTAATGGCGATCAGCCTGCCATGCAACAAGCGTTGCAGGACTGGCAGAGTCGCCACCCAGGCATGCCAGCGCTTACTGATTTACCGCAGGCCATTACTTTACTGGCCCAAATCCAGCCTTATCAGCCGAAAAAAATTGGCGTGATTTTACCTTTATCTGGCCCCTTTAAAACATTGGGCGAGTCGGTACAGCTTGGCTTAATTACTGCGGCGGCTAGCAGCGATCGCAGTCTGATTTTTATTGACAGCCAACAAGATGGCGCCGCCATTCACCAAGCCTTACAACAAGCCAGCGTGGATTTTGTGATTGGTCCATTACTGCGGGAAGATGTCGATAAAGTCCAGGCACTGCCAAACTGGCCTTGGCCCACTTTATTCTTAAACAGTAAACCTCAGGATAAAACCGTAGTCGCTGAACAGTTTTATTTTGCTTTAAGTGCTGAAGACGAAGCCTTACAAATGGTGCAGTTGTTCCGGCAGAAACAGTATCAGCATCCGGTATTAATTCATGCCGTGAACCCAATTGGTCAACGCATGGCACAACAGTTCCGTGAACAATGGCAACAACAAACCGGTAAAGTGGTTGAAGCCTACAGTTACAGTTCGCAAGATGAACTGCGTCAGTTAATTAATACTTTCTTAGAGACTGCCGCCAGTACTGACAGGGTCAAAGAGCTGGAGAAATTGAGCGGGCGCACGATCAAAGCTGAAATGCACAGTCGGCTTGATGTGGATGCTATTTACCTGCTGGCCGATCCGGCGCAAACCCGGTTGTTTAAACCATTTATTGATGTCACGGTCAGTCCTACGGCACCGGCGTTACCTGTGTATGCCAGTTCACGTAGTCATAGCTTGGCCATCGATCGCACCGATATCCGCGACTTGAGTGGACTGACGCTCACCGAAATGCCTTGGTTGCTGCCAATCCAGCCCAAACCTGCCTTGAGAGCTGAATACGAACAACTCTTTGCCGAACAGGATGAAACTCAGCAACGACTGTTTGCGATGGGCCATGACGCGATGCAACTGGTCAGTCGGTTAAAACAACAACAACAATTCCCAGCCTTGGTTTTTCATGGTCTGACGGGGCATTTACGTCTGACCGAACAACAAGTGATTCAGCGTCAGTTAACGTTGGCACAGTATCGTCAGGGTAAGCTGAATATTTTACAAAAGCCGTCGGCACCCTGAGCATGACAGGCCCAGCCGAAACCGGAGCCCTATTTGAGTCACTGGCGCTGCAGTATCTGCAGCAACAAGGTCTGGGTTTGGTGCTACGTAATTTCCGCTGCCGTTATGGTGAAATTGATTTAATTTGCCGCAGCGCTGAACACTGGGTCTTTGTTGAAGTGAAGTACCGACAGCACAGTCACTTTGGTGGCGCGGTCGCTGCAGTGACACTGCAAAAACAACAAAAATTGGCCAGAACTGCCAGCTACTTTTTACAGCAGCAACGCAGTCAAGCGCCTTGTCGGTTTGATGTCGTCGCAATTTCCGGCGCAGCGCCATACCGGATTGAGTGGATCAAAAACGCATTTTAATAAATTAATCAGGAACTTGGTGCATGCAAGAACATATCCGGCAGCTGTTTACCGAAAACATTCAAACGATGATCGCAACGGGCGAAGCGCTGGCTGCACCGATTGAAAGCGCGGCCCTCACCATAGTGCATGCCCTGATCAATGACCGAAAAGTGCTATGTTGTGGCGAAGGCGCGGCCCAGGCACTGGCCAGTCATTTTTCGCAATTGCTGCTGGATCAGTTTGAAACTGAACGCCCTTGCCTACCGGCGCTGGCGTTACAAACCGAATTATCCGGTCTGCAAAATGCCCATGCGCAACCGCAGGAACATTTAGCCCGTCAGGTCAGAGCCTTAGGGCAAGACGGCGATATTTTACTGGTGTTGTCACTGACAGGTGATGAAAGCAGTCTGATCAAAGCCGTGGAGGCAGCGCTAACCAAAGATATGACGGTGGTGGCTTTGACGGTCGACAACAATGGCGAACTGTCTGGTTTACTCGGCAATACCGATGTTGAACTGCGGGTACCGGCGCATCGTGCTGCCAGAGTCTTTGAGTGTTATGTATTTTTATTACATTGTGTCTGTGAACTGATCGACAGCACCTTATTTCCGCAACAAGACGATCTGTAATCAAGGAGAATCCGATGTCTGATATCAAACCTGTGATCAAACTGGCTGCAGTGCTCAGTCTTACGTTGTTATTGCAAGCCTGTGCCGCTGCAGTCGTCGCTGGTGGCGCTCAAGCCGTCACGTCGGCCTCCGATCGCCGCACCCTGGGTTCGCAAATTGATGACAACAGTATTGTGGTCAAAGCCGAGCGCGCCCTGGAAGCAAACAAGACCTTGACCGAACGCGCTCATATTAATGTTAACAGCTACAATGGTGTGTTGCTGTTAACTGGCCAAGCGCCTGATCAACAATGGATTGAACTGGCCAGTCAACTGGTGCAACCGATTCAAGGGGTACGGGAAGTACAAAACCAAATCCGCATTGGCAACCCGATTTCTTTTACCACCCGTAGTCGTGATAGTTGGATCACCACCCGGGTAAAAAGCTTATTGATTGCCGATAAACAAATCAGCGCACTGAATATCAAAGTCGTGACTGAAAGTGGTGAAGTTTTCCTGATGGGACTGGTCAACAGCAACGAAGCGGACAAAGCGGTGGAAATAGCCCGCCATGTCAACGGCGTGTCCCGCGTCATCAAAGCTTTTGAAACCAGCTACAACTAAGATCCGTTCAACTGACCCTGGCAGCAGTCGTTGTGACCGCTGCCTATCCCCTTCCGATTTCTGAAACAGATTGATTTAACGCATAAAATTCCGCAAATGCGGTTTGCATTCCCTCACCAGCTTGGCAATACTCAATCGCCGCTTTTTTATCAGCGACAGTATTTATCACAACAATAAAAAACGCCTAAAACTCCACAAGTACGACACAGGAAATGTTATGCAATTTAAATACACAGTCATTGCAGGCTTCATTGCCACAGCACTTAGCGGATGTGGTGGTGGAAATAACAACGAGACGTCAGTCCCAACCACCAATAAATCCCCCACAGTCACAGCTGCGGCGCAAATCGCCAAAAGTGGTGCAGATGTCAGCATTAAAGCGACCGCTGCGGATAGTGACGGCACAATCGCAACATACAGCTGGGTACAAAAATCAGGTCCAACCGGTATTGCCCTGACCAACGCTAATGCTGATACCGTCAGCTTTAAAGCACCAGTGGTCACCAGCGATACAGACATCGTTTTGACAATTACCGTCACCGATAATCAAGGCGCGAAAACCGCAGTGGATGTCAAAGTGACAGTCCAGGCCAATCAATTACCAGTGATTAGCGCTAGCGATAGCAGCGCGGTTGGCAATAGTGCGGTCACTGTAACCGCAACGGCCAGCGATGCCGATGGCAGCATAGCGGCTTTCCAATGGGTCCGTACTTCAGGTCCTGAAGTAGTATTAACAGGCGCGAACACCGCCACTGTGAGTTTCACTGCACCAGTCAGCGCTACCGCGCAGACCTTAGTGCTGACATTAACGGTCACTGATAATCAGGGTGGACAAACAAGTAAAGCAATCAGTGTGCTGATCAGTCCAACAACCCAGGCGGCAGTGACAGGTCAGGTGGTGAAAGGTGTGCTGGCCAATGCCGCATTACAAGTATTTAAATATGTTGATAATCAACCGGTTGAACTAACAGCGCAGGATATCAGCGGCAGTTTGAGCACCGACAGCAAAGGCAATTACAATTTTAATGTGTTGAATTATTCCGGCCCACTGAAAATTACCGCCCTGGCAGCAGCCGATGGCAGTACCAGTATGCGTTGTGATGCAGTCGCCGGTTGTAAAAAAACCAATCAACAAGTGGCCGCCTTTGGTGAAGAAGTCAAATTGACTGAGTTAGATCCTTCTTTGCAACTCAATACCATCACGTCAGCCACGGCCGGTGGCACTGTCGCTGGCAATATTTCCACTCTGACGCATTTGGCTGCTGAACTGATCACGAAAAAAGCCTTGTTCAGCCCGGAAGAGCTGGCCAAAAGCAAGTCGATGGTGATGAATAGTTTTGGCTTGGAAGGCGACATGGATCAGTTGGTGGCCACACCAATGGATGATACTGCCGCTGTTGCCGCGGTCACGGACAGCAAACAACTCAAATACGCGCTGATCAATGCCGCTATTGCCAATGCCTTGCTCAACAGCACGGCCAAAGCAGGTGAAGTGGCGACTTTATCCTCCCGTCTGAATGCAGCGGCGACAGATTTTGCCAACAATGATGGCGCACTGCGGGTGCAACGGGATGATGATGCCGGTTTTGAACTGGCCCTGGATGAAGTGTTACAAGCGGCAACCCAAACCAGTCAGCAAGTGCAGCAACGGCTGGAAGATGCCAATATCGATAACGCCGGCCTGGTGGATGATTTAGCTAACCTGGCGACAGGTTTTGGCCATGAACTGGATGTGCGCAAAGAAAATGCTGGTGACGATGGCCGGGTGGTCGTAGTACCAACCCAACCGACCAATGGCGATGCGATGGCCAAAGCCGTCGCCATGGTGAAAGATGTGCGGGTGTTTGCCAATCTGATTGAAGGCAAAGGCCGCAACGGCGAAGACTTCTATGGCAAAGTGAACGATTTTGATAAGCTCACAATAGCTGCGTCTGAGATGGTCGAATTAGAAGCAGATAAATTTGTGTTACTGGCGGAACTGGCTGAAATCGCGGCTGAAATTAATGCAGGGCTTAAAAACAACCAGCTGACAGGCACTGAATTTAATCTGGCAGAGTTTTCAACTTTACCAGGCCTGACCGGCACCGCCATCTACAACCCGGCGGACTTCCATTTGAAAGTGGTCGCCAGCACCGGCGATGAAACCGTTAAGCTTGAGCTGAAACTCACCCCCAGCGCGGATGAAAAAACTTACACTTTAGCCCTGCAAGGTGAACTGAGCAGCCAAGCCGCCAGCCTGACCATTGCCGAGGGTAGCCTGATTGAATTGACGATGGCACAGCCTTATCAGCTGGCTGGCGGAGCAAGTGATGAAAGTCCACAACCTGTCAAAGGCAAACTGAAATTACAAGCCAGCCTGAGTCAGATCGCATCCGCCACTGTCACCAATCCAATGTCCTTTACTGGCAACATAGAAGGAGCCTTACAAGCTGTCGTAGTACCGACTTATGAAAATACCCGCAGACCCGGGGCCTTCCGTGGTACTGAGTTTTACGATGAGCTGCAATTGCTGCCGGGCGCACTTTCATTGGCTGGCGCATTAAAAAATCAGCAGCAGGATGAAGTGTCCGTGGTGCTGACCGCCAAGATTAAAAATCTGGAAACTTTTGTCGCTTCGGGCCTGCAATATTATGGCAAGAAGTTACCTAATGGCATCCAACTGAACCTGAGCGAAGATCTAAACACACTAACTGCCACTGCGCCAGGTTTAACCGGACAACGCAGCTACAACTACAGACCAGGACCCAGCGCAGGTGAATATCTTTACCGTTCTGAAAGCGCCTACTGGAATCCGCAAGGTGCAGAAGCTGCAGCCACTGTGATTAAGGTATCCAAAGAAAACAGCGACGCAGGCCCAATTTACACTGTGCTCACTGGTTATGAATCTAACGGTGAAAAAATCATCACGCGATGGGTTCGGGTCTATCCAGTGGTACAAAACGGCCAAACTTGGTTCTATTTTAGAAAATTTAGCAATGGCAGCTATTCAGACAGTTATCAGCCCACAGATGCACAGGGCAACTTGGTTGAGCTAGATGCAGTTGCAGGCAATGCTTCAGGCTATTTTGATAGTATTGTCAGTTTACTCAGTAGTGCCGGCTTACCTGTCAATCCAACATCGCAGTTCGAAAACCTGTCAGATATGCTAAAAGCATCTGACATTTCTGGCTATATCGAAAATGATATCGATACCAAGGAAATGGGAGCAGCAGCCTTACAATTCTTTGATGTCAATTTTAATCAGTTGAAACAAGATAAAACCATCAAAGTGAATGGCTATCTGGTAGCACCTAAGCTAAATGAAACCGCCACCTTGACCACCAATGCCGATTTAACTCAAGTCAAACTGGCATTTTTTGACCAGCAGATTGTCTCCACTTTGCAACAGCAAAATGGCGATTTACTACAAAGTTATAAAATCGAACGTTTTGAACAAGACAGACTGCGCGATACCACGCTGTTTAATGTACACCGGCAACAGAATACCGGTTACCCTGATCTGGCATGTCAACGTTTTCCACAAGGCGGTAATTATAATGTGGTAAGTTTTGTAAGAAAAATAACTGAAAATTCAGTAGATTACTTGCAACATACTGTTCTCTCCAATATTACTTTACTCGGCGATGGCCGCTTCAAATATAGCGATGGCACTGAAGGCCATGTGAATTCACTGACTTATACTGGCAAAAGCAGATACTCCAGCACCAAATTACTGGAATATTGCGGGACAGATCCAAATGGCTCCATCGGGCTTGCATTAGCTGGTACTCTGACAGTCCCGGCTGCAACTTATCACGGTCAATACGGACTGTATAATTTCAGGCCTGAAGTACAAGGGGTTGGTTATATCTCAATGACAGATTTCTACCAAAACTTAACTGCAGCTACTGATAAACAGGTCTCTATGACATTCTTCACCCCATCGCCCAACCCAAGCAACAACCTTGAGTCAGGTGAAAACTTCCTTCAGGTGGATGCCGCTTTAACAGTCCAGGCCAAGATTGCTGGTTATAGTTTAGCCGCCACTCTGGAAGCTTCGCGCACTGCCATTGATGATGCCAAATTAGGCCTGAATGTGGTGTATAAACTGCCGGACGATTCTGCCCAGCGCAGTTTTAAAGTGATGGGAGCCACCGACAGCAATCTGGTCGAGCTGAGTAACAACGAAGGTGTCACTGTCAGCCTGGATCGCAGTATCAAGAGTGGCAATAGCCAGGTTACTCTGGGTGAGATTAAGGTTGGTGGTGTTAAAATGGCCGATATCATCAACCGCAGTGGCGTGGTGCTGATTAAATACAGCAACAATAATATCGAATCGTTGTAACCAAGTCCCGAGCCAGGGTGCGCGGTGCGTATCCTGTGCTCGCGCTTACCGCAGCCCGGTTGTTCGCCAACCGGGCTCTTTACATGATATGCAGTGGACTGCATGGCAAAATTTTATCAAAGAGTCGTGAATGAAGTATCTGTTTTTGTCATTGTTAGGCTTGCCTTGCCTTAGTCAGGCCAGCGTGCAACTGTTCCACCACAGCGTCGGCAGGACCGACATTACTGCTTTGCAATCCATGCTAAAAGACGAATGGACTGAGCAACCAAGCAAAGATGCCAGTCAGGGTTTTGTTCATCAGCACTATGGGATCCGCTGGCAAGCCGATGACCACTGGCAACTGCAAGTCTCAAAACGTTTAACTGGCCACGCCAACACCGATGCCGCTACAGCAGCCGCCTACTACCAACTGGCCAACGAACTGCCGCTGACCCCAAATCAGGATATTCCGGCTAAGCTGAACTTTCGCAGTATCGAAGCGACAGGTGTTAGCCTGGCCTATGGCTGGCAACAGGCTGATTGGCATTATCAGTTGCGGCTGACTCACTGGTCGGCACAGCGCTATCGCGAATCCACTGTCGATGGCACAGTGCGCGGCAATAAAGACGGCGCTATCAATGGACTGCTGAACTTTACCGAATATTACAGCCATAGTAATTTTCTCAAACGCCCTCACCTGCCTGGGGATTGGCAACAAGAGGGGCGGGGTTACAGCGCCGATTTGTCCTTGCGCGGCCAACTGAGCAGCCATTGGTGGTTGCAACTGGAGTTGCAGGATCTGTATTCAGAGTTGAAATTTGACCAACTTGGTTTTACCCAGGGCCAAATTAACTCACAAAATAGTTTTATCAATGCCGCCGGTTACCTGGAGTTTATTCCGCTGCTGCAGGGGCGTGAACTGGCTGCAGCCAGAACAATCAGTTTACCCAAACAATTCACCGCCACCACTGGCTGGCAACTGAACCAGAGTCAACAATTGCTGTGGCAAGTGCAACGATTGTACCAGACCAACCATTGGCAACTGGGTTTTGCCCAGCAATGGCGTGAGGGACAATGGCAATTTTGGCTGGATCCGGTGCAGCGGCTGCCTGGCTTGCGTTATCAGTCTCAAGATTGGCTGCTGGAACTGGCCGCCGATAAAACCTCGGTTGATCAAATCAAGGCGTTTAGGCTGAACTTAGCAATCCCATTATGGTTTTAACCGCAATGGCAGTTAAAACCAGGTCCAGTTCAGCCGGAGACTGACCACCAGGTTATTGCCCCAGTCCGGCTCGCTGTGCCGGACCCACTGTAATACTGGTTGTAACTGGACTTGCTCCAACCACTGATGCTGCCAGTAGATTTCAGCCAGCCACTCAGCTTGCTGCTGGGGCACTAGCACCTTACTGGCCATCAGCCCCAACTGATGTTGCTCAAACTGCCGCACAACCCCGAGCATCTGATGCTGCCGGCTGACATCAACATAGTCCCTTAACCCGGACCAAACCGCCAGCAGCGACCAATCTGCGGATAATTGATACTGATAATTCAGATACCAGCCAGAAATCGCTTGAATCTGGCCGTCAGCTAAATCTTCCCAATCGCCATTATGCCGCCAGTACCCCACAGTACTGCGACTGTTCGCTGTCAGATAGCGGCTTTCGGCGAGATAAAACTGCTCGGCAAAATTTAGATGATCACGCCCGGCAAAAACACCGCCCATCCACTGCCAGCCTTGTGCCGGCTCATAAAACACACTGCAGGACAGCGCCGGATCATAATAAGTTGGCAGTGCAATAGCGGTCGGGGTAATACCAAGCGGTGGTGAAATAAAACCACCTGCGGCCGGAACAAAAGCAAATTCCAGATTGGCGTCGACCTGACCGCATTTCAATCGGGCTTGTGGGTTGAATTGATACTGCAGATAGAACTCGTACAGCTTGCTGAAAGGTTCCGCATCAATATTGGAGATACCCTGCAAATTTTGGGTCAGCACTTCGCCATTATCGCCACGAGCCATTTTCAGGTTGCCATGCAGACTCCACTGACTAGCCACACTGAAGCCAAAGTCGTAGGTCAGCAGTACCCGATGGGCTTGCCTTGGCGCTTCAGCTCCAACTGCTGGCCTGTCCGCAGCAGAGGTCAACACACTATGGTCTGAAAGCCAGTTGAAACTATGCGAAAATGTTTCCGTTGTTTCAGGTTGTTGCGCCTGTAACGGTGCCGCTGTTATGACTGCCACTATGGCGACAGTCATAACCGCCAGTAAAGATTTTAACGCCGGAGTTTCGGACATAGCCGCATAACCTGAAGCAGAAGTCAGATAGGTATAGGAAGCAAGCAGAGCGCTGTCAAATCTAACGATAAGCTGTTCAAACTACAGCAGTGATTTGTTACTTTAGCCTTGAACTTCGCCACAATCTCAACTAGCTTTTTAGCCATAACTGGCTTAAGGATCGAGTTTATGACCATCAGGAACAGCGTCAATATCATCGCGGCTGCTATTTTTTTACTGGTGTTGTTTCTGGTCGGCACCTCAGTCAAAGTCAGTACTGATTTAACCCAATTATTGAATTTTGTTACAGGCCCAGCTTGGGACACCGCAGATGGCGCGATGGAAGGCACCATTGGGTTACAGCAACAGATTATTGCCGTTAATGCCCTGCACTACGAACCCGCCAACGCCAGCGAACATCAGCAATTATTACAACAAGGTATTGCGATGGCGGATGAGGCGCTGAATAGAATGATGGCGGCGAAACTGATTCAGAGTGCTTCGTTAGCCAGGTTAGAGCAATTAAAAAATCAGTTTCAACAGATCCGTAATGATATCGTCAACAACCCGGCCGATCCGGCGCTGATACGGCAATTTAGCCAGCAGAGTCAACAACTCCTGACTTTTCTAAGTGAGTTGGAAGAAGAAGGTGATAGCACGGTCGAGAAACAGTTTGCGGTGCGGCAACAATTAGAACGCTGGTCGTTTTGGTTGAATATACTGGGCATGCTGTTGGGTGGCGCTATTTGCCTGGTAGTATTTTGGTTTGCCCGCCACGCTATTCTAAAACCGCTGGATGAAGTCAACCAGAATCTACTGGAGCTGGCGCAGGGCAAAGGCGATCTAACCTCCCGTCTCAATCCAAAACGAAACAATGAATTCAGCCAATTAGCGCAATCTTTTAATAGCTTTGTTGCTAACTTACAGCAGTTAATGCAACAGCTTAAACACAGTAATAGCGCTTTGGTTGACAATAGCGGTCATATTTTTCAGGCCATTGACAGCGTGGTGCAAAGTGGTGAGATACAGCAGAAAGAAACCACTGTGGTCGCCACCGCCATTGAAGAAATGACCTATGTGCTGGCGCAGTTGGCTGAGCATGCGGCATCCGCTAATCACAATGCCAAAGAGTCTGAACAGGCGATGCAACAAGGTGTGTTTGCAGTGAAAGAAGCGGAACAGGCCATCGCCAGGGTGCATCAGAGAGTGGCGGATGCTAACAGTCAGTTGACCACAGTGCAACAAGACAGTCTGGGCATTACCAACATGCTGGAAATTATTCGCAGTATCGCCGAACAAACCAATTTGTTGGCGTTAAATGCAGCGATTGAAGCTGCCAGAGCTGGCGAATCCGGCCGCGGTTTTGCCGTAGTCGCGGATGAAGTACGAAGTCTGGCTTCCAGAACTCAGGCTTCCACTGTAGAAATAGAACAGAATATCAGTAAGTTGGTTTCTGGTTTACATCAAACTGCGCAGTTAATGGAACAAGTACACCAAGAAAGTAATCAGGTCACCAGCAAAGCTCAGATCGCCCTAGACATGATGGCCCGCACCAGCACGCAGATTGCGCAGATGCATACACTCAATGATCAGGTTGCCCACGCGTCGACGGAACAAGGCCAGGCCATCACGGATGTCAGTCATAGCATGAACCAAATCCGTCTACACGGTGAGGAAACTAACCGCCAGGGCAGTAATGCGATCCAAAGTCTGCAACAGTTGCAACACCATGTTGGCACCGTCAGTACGCAGTTGGAGCAATTCAGGACTTGAGCTGTGTGACTTCATGTTCTGACTAAAGACAGTCAGGACGGATTTGATTACAATGCGGCTTTGTTTTTGACCGGTGCGGATGTCCTTTGATCGATCTTTTACCCAGCACATTAAAACAGTACTTTGGCTACAGCGAGTTCCGCGCCGGCCAAGCTGAAGTCATCGCGGCAGCGTTGCAGGGACAGGACAGTTTTGTGCTGATGCCCACCGGTGGTGGCAAGTCGATTTGCTATCAGCTGCCAGCGCTGTTATTGCCTTATGTCACAGTAGTGGTGTCCCCCTTGATGTCGCTGATGAAAGATCAGGTTGATGGCCTGCAGGCGATGGGCATCGCCGCCGATTACATCAATAGCAGCCTGAGTCGCGACCAGGTGATGGAAGTCTTTCGCAAGCTACGTCAGCAGCAGATCAAGTTATTGTATGTGGCGCCGGAACGTTTGTTACAACCACAATTTTTAAGCCGACTGAGCGAAATTGGCGTGAGTTTATTTGCCATTGATGAAGCGCACTGTGTGTCACAATGGGGGCATGATTTCCGGCCAGATTACATCGCACTCGCCCAACTGAAACAACATTTCCCACAGGTGCCGCTGATGGCACTGACTGCCACTGCCGATCCGGCCACGCAACAGGATATCCGTCAGCAATTGCGGCTAGTCAATCCGCTGACCAGCATCAGCAGTTTTGACCGACCGAATATTCGTTACACAGTACAGGAAAAATTCCGCCCCTTTGAGCAATTGGTCGCCTTGCTGAAACAACAGGAGAATCAAAGTGGGATTGTCTATTGTTCTTCCCGGAAAAAAGTGGATGAACTTTATGGCCAACTAAAAAGCAAAGGTTTTGCCGTCGGCGCCTATCATGCCGGCCTCACCAATGAAGCACGCAGTCAGGTGCAGGATGCTTTTAAGCGTGATCATCTGCAATTGATAGTCGCCACTGTCGCTTTTGGTATGGGGGTGAATAAACCCAATATCCGTTTTGTGGTGCATTTTGATTTACCCCGCACCATCGAAGCCTATTATCAGGAAACCGGTCGGGCTGGCCGGGATGGCGTTGCCGCCGAAGCAGTGATGCTGGTCGATCCTGCGGATATTGGCCGGATGCGTAATTGGATCCAAACCGAAGAGAATCAAGCCAGAACTGAAGTGACCTTACAAAGATTTAATGCGATGGCCGCTTTTGCCCAAGCCCAAACTTGCCGCCGGCTGGTGCTGCTGAATTATTTTGGCGAAGCCAGCCAGCATGCCTGTGGCAACTGCGATATCTGTCTGGATCCACCGACCCGCTTTGATGGCACAGTGCTGGCCCAAAAAGCGCTGTCTTGCGTCTACCGGGTCGGCCAGAATTTTGGGATGCACCATGTGATAGATGTGCTCCGCGGCAGCCAAAATCAACGTATTCTGGAACTAGGTCAGGACAAACTATCCACTTATGGTATTGGCAAAGAACAAAGTCATGACTATTGGTTATCCATATTACGACAACTCATCCATCATGGCTTAGTGCAACAGGATATCACGGCGCATTCGGTCCTCAAACTACTGCCGGCGGCCCGGCCTGTGCTCAAAGGTGAACAGACGCTGCAACTGGCAGTACCTCGACTCAGCACCAGCAAAGGTCAGATCAAGTCCAATCCCAAAGAAAGCAAACAACTGCAAAAACAGGACTATGATCGCGTGCTATTTAGCAAACTGCGGGCATTGCGCAAACAAATTGCCGAGCAAAGTGATGTCGCGCCTTTTGTGGTGTTCAGTGACGCCAGTTTGATTGAGATGTCGCAGCAACTGCCACAAAGTCGCACTGAATTCCTGGCGATCAGTGGTGTTGGTCAGACCAAACTGAACCGTTATGGCGATGACTTTTTGGATCTGATTGCCGAATATCTGGATCAATCGGCCTGATGCCAATTCCCCTTTGATGAAGGACTGCCACGCATGCAATTTACCGTCGAACTCCGACAACCCCAATTGTGGCTGACGCCCAACACAGACCCGGAGCAGGTACTCCCCGATCAGCAGCAATTATTGCCGTTGGTCAGTCAATGGCTTGAGGGTTTTCCGGCGCTCAGTCAGTTCCAAACGGCACAGGGCACCGACTGGCTGCAATGGCGGTTTTCCTTTGCCGACCAACCTTTTACGCTGCAATTTGAACACTACACTGAGAGTTTCTGGGTTGAGGCTGACACCAGCTCTGCAGTTATGCTACTGTCAGCGCTGGCGTATTGTCTGCAGCAACCCGCCAGCGCAACTTCATACTGCAGGTGAGGTCATTCAGGGAGGTCACAGTGGTGTGGTTCAGGTTTTTCTTACTGTGCTTTGGTTTTTTTTCCCTTCCACTTCAGGCCTTTCACGCCGATACGTTCAACTTTGATGACAAACTGCAACAAAAAGCCTTATTCCCGCATTTGTATTATCAAATCACACCAGCAGATATCAGTGTCGATGCCATAGTGTTTGAACCTGAGCGTCACCATGCCTTTCGTGTCGTGGCTAAACCTAACCAGGTCTTTCTGGCCGGCCAACAGACCGTCTGGTTATTTAGCCGACTGCATTACAACGGTATCAATAACATTGAGTTGATCCTCGATTACAATTTTCCGGCGGCGGATGTGGTCGAATTTTACAGTTACGACCGGCAAAACCATGAGGTGCGTAAGCTCAACCGCAGTGGCAATCATTTTCCTTTTAGTGAACGCCAGATCCAGAGCCGTAGTTACGCCGTGGCACTGCAGTTTAAGCCAGATCAGGAAATAGATATTCTGATCAAAGTGCAGGATAAAGCCCTGGTGCAAACCGGCGTCAGTCTCAATCAAAGCAGCTTGTATTATCAGCAGCAACTGACCAGTAATTTATTTGATGGCTTGCTGCTGGGTATCTTGCTGCTGATGGCCGCTTACAATGTCATCTTACATATCAATATTAAAGAAAGTGTGTATCTGCATTTCGCTGGCTTTTTTGCCTGCTTTGCGCTGGTGGCCGCTATTCTGAATGGCGCCGCATTTGCGCTGTTATGGCCTGAACATCCGGAAACCAATCCGGCAATTTTTTATGTCGCAGTGGGCGCCATGTTGGCTTTTCTCAGTCTGGCGACCCAAAAAATGCTCGGGGAAGGTGCCAAACCCGGCTGGCTCTGGCTCCATCTGGCGGCCGCTGGCTTGTTGTTATTTAGTCCATTGTATAGTGAGCAACAATTACAGCTGAAATTGCTGCTCGCCGTATTGGCTCTGGTGATGCTGACTAATTTAATCCGCGTTGCCCTCTATGCCATGAGTGGTCAGCCCAGAGCCCGAACTTTCGCGTTAAGTTGGTTATTATTTTTTACGGCTTGCCTGGTGCTGGTACTGTCTCAGTTTGGCTATCTGAGCAATGACCGGCTGTGGCAGTATTTACTGCTGGCCTCCATCGTTGCCAGTATGGCCCTGATGAGCTTTAGTCTGGCCCGACGTATTGAGCAAATGAATCAACAAAGCCTGCAAGCCAATCAGCAAGCACTGCAATCGCTGCAACAATATTACGATATCTATCACAATGCGGTGGAAGGCATGTTTACCACCACTCTGAGTGGTCAATTGATAGCCGCCAATCAATCGCTGTTACACATCCTCGGTTATCAGGACGCTTCACAGATGGACATGGATGTGCGGCATTACGGCATGGCAAAATATTACGCCAATCCGGATGATCGCACCCACCTGGTCAGGCAGCTGCAACATGCGAATAATCAAAGCTTTGAACTCAGAGCGCTCAAAGCAGATGGCACCCCGTTCTGGGCACTGATGTCAGCCAGACTGGCTCGGGATAGCAAGGGTGATGCTTTTATTCATGGTTCGATCATCGATATTACCGAACAGAAAATCAACCATGAACAACTGGCTTATTTGGCTTCCCATGATCCATTAACGGGTCTGTATAATCGCCACCACTTTGTCCAACTGACGCAGCAAGCCTGGCACCGATGCCAGTTAGAACAAGCCAATAGTACTATTTTATATATTGATATTGACCAATTTAAACTGGTGAACAGCACCTGTAACCATAGTGCCGGCGATGCGTTACTGAAACAAATCAGCGAACAATTAAAGCGTGCGCTTGGACAAAATGGTCAATTGGCCCGACTTGGTGGTGATGAATTTGCGGTGTTGCTGCCAGGCAAAAATGCGCAACAAGCCTTTAGCATCGCTTACAGTCTGCTAGATGTGGTGAAAGAATTCCGTTTTTTCTGGCAGGACAGCCTATTTAGTATCAGCGTCAGCATTGGCATGAACGAAATAAGCCCGCTGGATTTGTCGGGAGAACAAAGTATCAAAAAAGCTGATTCTGCTTGTTTTGTCGCCAAAGAAAAAGGCCGTAATCGTATCCATCAGTTCCATCCGGATGATCAAGAAGTACAAAAACAACAAGCCGAAATCCAATGGGTGCAGATCCTACAAAAAGCGCTGATACAGGACAGTTTTATCCTGTACGTGCAACCCATCCAGGCAGTGACTGAACGTGATACTGTACTTCACTACGAGTTGTTACTTCGACTGAAGGGCGAAGATAATCTGGTGATTGCACCTGGTAGTTTTTTAACTTCGGCTGAGCGTTATGGTCTGATGCCACATATTGACCGTTGGGTGATCCGCAATTATTTCCGCTGGCTGGCGCAACATCCGGAACATTTAACACTTTTGGGGCATTGTAGTATCAATTTATCCGGGGCTTCACTGGTGGACCCGCAATTCAAATCCGATGTGCTGGCGCTGTTCAATGAATACCAAATTCCAGCCCGGCATATTTGTTTTGAAATTACCGAAAGTATGGCGATCCTCAATCTGCAAAATACCCTGGATTTTATTCATCATTTCCGCGGCCTGGGTTGTCATTTTGCGTTGGACGATTTTGGTAGCGGTTTTTCTTCTTATGGTTACCTGAAAAACTTTCCGGTTGATTTTATTAAAATTGACGGCAATTTTGTGCGGGATCTACTGACCGATAAATTTGACCGCGCTATCGTGCACTCTATCCACGATGTGGCAACCGCGCTTGGCATTAAAACAGTCGCCGAATATGTTGAAAGTACAGAAATTTTGTTAGAGCTACGCAAAATGGGCATCAACTACGCACAAGGCTATGGTATTGCTAAACCCAAACCCCTGAGTGATTTGCTGTAACTGATAGCTAAAGCCTGACCGCAATACAGCACAGCTTTGCCAGCTTCTTTCGCGCAGGGGCTTGCTGCTGAGGATCACAACTCAGTACAATACGTGCCCCATTTAAGGTAGTCAGTTATGCAGCGTCTGAAACAGTTATCTTTGCAGGTCGAAACGGTGTTTGCCGACATCGGTCAAAGTTATGCCCAATACCAGCGGGATCGCGGTTTGTTTTGTCGCAGCGGCTGTGGTGAGTGTTGCCTGCATCCGGGCATTGAAGCCACTGTGCTGGAAATGTTACCGCTGGCTTATAGTTTAATCGAGCAAAATGAGGCAGAACGCACACTGGACGCTTTGGCTGCACAGCAACAAGACGGCTGTTTTTTCTATCAGCGCCATTCAGCTGACGGTAAAATGGGCCAATGCAGTGTCTACCACAAACGCCCTGGTATCTGCCGTTTATTTGGGGCCGCTGGTTATAACGGCCGCGAAGGTGAAGTCCAGTTGTCGGTATGCAAAAATATTAAAGCCGATCATCCGGTTGCTTATGCCGATACCTTAATCGCCTTGGAATCGGACCCACCGCCAATGATCCGCAACGGCAAAGAACAAATCCGCCAAATTGACTACGAATTAGGTGGCATCAACTATCCCATCAACGAAGCCATGCGTCAGGCACTGGAAAAAGTGCTATTTGAGCAGTATTACGCAGGTATCGCTGACGCCGAATAACGACAGACGGCCTGACAAGTTACAAAAAACGTTCACACAGCACTGAAGTCTGTTTAAGGCTATGATAACATTTGCTTTAAATTTAGTCGCAGCATGCTGTTGTTGCTGGCTGCAGCCGAACTGGCCTGCCTTGACATCGAATCTCAAGGCACAGTGGCGACTGATGCACTGCAGTTTATTGAGTGCCTCAACGACTTGGTTGCGCTGTGATCACCGCGGCAGATGGCGAGGCAAATAAAAAATGGGGACGCGGATGAAGTTAGCTGGCAGTTTATGGTGGATAGGGACGCTGTTTTTATTAACCGCCTGTGGCGGAGGTAGTGGCGGAAGTAGTGGCGAAAGCACGCCACCGCCGCCTCCCCCGCCGCCGGTCGTTACGCTGCCACCGTTGCAAATTACCGCTGGGGAGATAGATACCTTTGCCACTATCGCCGCCAATACTCCGGAAGGCATGTTACAAATTGCCCATTACGCCGATGCCTTAACTTTTTCCAGAACCTTTAATTTTGACACTGTCCAGCTTTGTAGCAATGGCGGCAGCAGAACCATCACGCTCAGTCAGCCGCTGCCGTTGCAGCAAAAGACCGTTATCACTGACACTATGGATGATTGTTATGTGGCGGAATTGGATGCCATAGTCCAAGGGGTCGCTCAGGTGACAGTGATGGCATCTGCCGCTGTTGCAGACAGTGAATCGCTGCAGCTCGAGGTCAATTTAACCAAGGCAACAATCAAGGAGTCGCCAGCCTTAACAGTGCTTGACTCTGTTCAGGTCAATATTGATAAAACTGCTTTAACGCATCACATTCAGGTGTTCCCGGCCCATACCCAGATTAGATTGGAGTCCAGTGACGGCGAACTCATTACCATCAATCAGTTTAAGCTCAGCACTTCGCTTGATTTTCGCACGGCAAAATACCAGCACCAATTTCAGGGCCGACTGGCCTTTAGTCAATTAAGCAGAGATCTGGCTTTTAGCACTCTCCAACCGATCCAGGGTTATCTTGGTGAGTACCCGCACCAAGGTGTGATTGAAATCGCTGATACGCAGAATAATAAAGTGACAGTCACCGCCAATCAGGTGGTCAATTCGTCTTACGCCAGCATTAAATTTAATAGCTCCGAACCGCTGTTATCTGCCTGGTCACGGCTGACCGATGGCAATTACTGGAAAATCCCCGGTGTGACCTTAAGAGCAGAGCCCCGTGAATTCCGGCATGATAATTTTCAGGCATTGGCCCAAATCAGCAGCACAGACATCAGCAACTTTCCAATGAAAGGCACGCTTAGTTTTTTATTTTCACGTCCTGTCACCACATTAACGGGCCTGGAAAATTTTTTTATCGGGGTATCCCTGTCTGGAGACCACAGAATTGCTGCTGTCGCCAGGATTGAAGGTGCAGTGGTCCATCTGACGCCTGTCAAACCACTGTCACCGGGCGTCTCTTATCGGCTGGGTAGTTTTGACGCCTGGAATAGCCTGGAACAAGTGGTGAAGGTTTGGCCTGAATATTATTTATTCAAGCAATTCGCCATCACGAATGATCTCAAGGCCGTGCTGAGCAGTAATCAGCGCTTTTATAGCAGCGATACAGCACCCACGCTTTCTGCAGAGCAATCCTTGCGCAAGCAGCCACAAGATGTCAGCTATCAATGGCAAGCACTGCACGGCGCCGATGTCAGTTTTGATCAGCCAACCGGCATCACCACCAGTTTTCGCGTCAACAATCCAATGCAACAGCAGCGTATTACAGTGCGATTAACCCTCAGTGATAAAGCTGGCAACAGCCACAGCGCCGAACAATCGTTTTATTATCATGACGGTTCTTTATCGGCATTTTTATTCGACAGTGATCAAGATGATTTTATCGGTCGGGGTGAATCACAATATTATTCCTCAGTCGATCGGACTTTTATCTCCCAGAACCGTCCAGCGAATAGCATCTGGCTTCAGTTGCAGGCAGTTGACTCCATCTATGGTGCTGAATGGGACCTCGAATTTGCAGTCCCTGAGGGGCAAATCCTGGCTCCGGGACGCTATGACAATCTCGGCCGTTACATGACCCCGTACACGAAAATAAATACCATGAACATCTCTGGTCGTGGCAGTGCCTGTAATTCATTGACAGGATCTTTTGAAATTTTTGACATTGAACTGACCCCCAGCAAAATAGAAAACAACGTCCAGCTGTATCAGGTCAGTCGATTGGCACTGAATTATGTGCAGCATTGTGATGGGAAAGAGCCGGCGATGCGGGGCAAAATCCGCTTCAATTCGAGTTATCCCTGGTAACTGCCTCAGACTGCATGGCTTGCGCTATCGCCTGCCATGCAGTGTCAGTAATAGCCCTGGCTAATCACTATAACCGGTCTGCAACAACCCATACCGCTCAATTTTTTTCAGCAAACCTTGCCTGGATAAACCAAGCGCCTTGGCGGCTTGGCTGCGATTGCCATGGTGTTGCTCCAATGCATTGATCAATAAACTGATCTCTAATGATTTCACCTGCTCATCCAAAGAAAAACCCAGCACAGGCACCATCATCGCGAGCTGTTCATCTGCAACTGTGACCTCTTCATCCAGATGTAACAGTTGAATATCAGCTAATGTAACCTGACCTTGCTGGGCAATAGCGACCACACTTTCCAGGGTGTTTTTTAACTCCCGTACATTGCCAGGCCAGGGCCGTTGTAAAAACCACTGCATTGCCTGTGCAGTTAATTGCGGCTTTTGCGGCAATTGCTGCAAAAAATGCTGTAACAACAGCGGGATATCTTCCCGACGCTCATCCAGCGCTGGCGTTTCCAGTGTGATGCCTTTAATCCGGTAATATAAATCTTCCCGAAACTTACCTTGCTTCACCAGCTCAGGGAGCACCGCATTCGTTGCCGAAATGAGTCGCACATCAATGCGTTTTTGTTCGCGTCCGCCGACCGGATAAAAAGTACCTTCCTGCAGCACCCGCAGCATTTTGACCTGCATCGGCAACGGCATCTCGCCGATTTCATCTAAAAACAAGGTGCCGCCATTGGCCATACTGAGCAGGCCCTGCCGGTCTTTATCGGCACCGGTAAAAGCGCCTTTGACATAACCAAACAACTCACTTTCCAGCAACTCAGCTGGAATAGCACCACAATGCACCGAAATAAATGGCCCTTTTGCGCGCAGGCTTAACTGATGTAAAGCACGCGAAATCACTTCTTTGCCGGTACCTGATGGCCCGGTGACCAGCACCCGCACCTCAGTGGGGGCAATCCGCTGCACTAAGGTACGAATATTTTCCATTTGCCGCGATCCGCCAATCAGGCCCTGTACCGCCGATTGTTGTTGGCTGCGTTGCTTCAGTTGATTCAGCTCCATTTCCAACTGATGTTTACTGATGGCTCTTTTCACCACCACCGCCAGTAAATCCGGATCCACAGGTTTGGCAATAAAATCCCAGGCGCCGGCAGCAATGGCCTGTAATGCCAGTTCGCGCTCGGCATGGCCAGTCAGGATAATCACCGGCTGGGCGCTAAACTCCGGCAATGCAGCCAGGGTGGCACTGGGTTCAAAAGCTGGTGGTAACGACAGGTCAAGCAGCATCAAATCAAAGGAGTGCTGCGCCAGCAATTGCCGGGCTTGGCTTAAATCGGCAGCACTACTGACCTGATACCCCTGCGCCGATAAAAAACGTTCGGCCAGCAGCCGGTAAGCTGGCTCGTCATCTACCAGCAGAATTTTTGCAATATCAAAACGCTCCAGCGTCATCCAACTACTCCTGCCGCCGTTGTTTGCGGTAACCAAATTTCAAAACTAACAGGCCAACCCAAGTCATTGCGATGACAGATCCGGCCCTGATGCGCGCTGATAATCCGCTGGACTATGGCGAGTCCGAGTCCGCTGCCACCAGCCCTTTTACTGACAAAAGGCCGGAACAAAGTGTCCAGTAAACTGGCATCCAGCGCAGGGCCATTGTTATGCAACCGGATCAATACGCCGGCATGACCCGCTTCAGGCTGTGGGCTGGCTTCAATCAATAATTCGCCATCCGCCTGATTGCGTAAAAATGCCAGTGCATTGTCCAGTAAATTGATCAGAACTTGTTGCAACCGGTGAGGATCAGCTTCGCAACTTAAATCTGCTGGCAGTTGCAACCGGACCTTGACCTGCTGCCAGTCAAACTGCGGCAATAAACTTTGCAATTGCGTTTGTAACAGGATGGGTTGCGGCTGAATATGTAATTTACCGGCATACACCAGCATATCGGCAATCAGTCGATCGGCCCGTTTCAGTTGACTCTGGATATGGCCGCGTAATTCAGCATCCACCCCGGCCGATGCCATTGAGATAATATTCAGTGGATTACGCAGCTCATGTGCCATCGCAGCCGCCAGCGCGCCTAACTCCACCAGATGTTGCTGACTGAGCCGTTGCTTTTCAGCCGCCGCCAGGGCCAGAGCCTTGTGTAAACTGGTACAACTGCTTTGTAACAAGGAGCCAAAGACTTCCGATGTTAACCGCATCGAAGGGGTTAACTCTTCTTGGCCTTGCACTTGCAATTGCCAATCTGCAGCCTGCAACTGACAGCGTAATTGCACCAAAGCCTGAGGACTACCCGCCTTGGCCAACAATTGCCCCTGTGCGCTGATTTCAATCCACAGCGGTTGCTGCAAAGGTTGTTGTAATAAAACCAAGGCTTGTTGACTCAGTTGCTGCCAGTCGGCGGCTTGCGACAATTGCTGCTGCCATTGACTGACCATCGGCTGATTCAGTTGCACGCCGGGATAAATCAGCCGCTCCGCCAAACGACTGGCTGGCTGATAGCAGGCGGCCGCCAGCAGCAGTAACAAGCTGGAATAGAGCCATAATTGCCAGCCTGGTACCGCCGCCAATGCGGGCATACCAAATTGACCAAACAACACGCTGATCAGTGCCATTAATAACAACAATAACAAGGCCATCACCAGCATCAGCAGCGCGCGGCTGGCAAAAGCATTCACCGCCAGCATCTGATAGCGCACCACACTGTACACCAGTAACAATAGATAACCTGGCAGCAGCAGCATCGGATAGGGATACCAATCTAATCCGATGGAAGGAAATACAAAACTACTGGCCAATAACAGCCCGAGCGCTGCGGTCATACTGATGGCTGCAATGGAGCGGCGTTTATTGCCTTGATGTTGCCGCCAGCCGCACCAAAGCACCCAATGTGCCAGCACGCCAAGCGCCACGGTATAGAGCAGGTTGATCCAACCAAAACCTTGAAACAGGAAAAACTCTGGCAATTGCGCCGCAGGCTGAACTGTTGCCGATGGCATACTCCAACTGAACAACACCACCAGAATACTAGCCAGGAACAACCAGGGCACCAAGGTTTTTAACCGTTGCAACAGCGGCGAACTTCGTTGATCAACTGCGAAATGCAGGGCGAATTGCAGATAAAACGTTGGCATCAATGGATTGGCTAAAATCAGCGCTTTGCCGAGCAACGGAAATTGATGCTGCAGGGCCAGATGGCCAAAACTCCATAATGCCAGCATCAGGCAAAAACCAGCCAGTGACGTTAGCAAAGGTCTGAATCTGGCATGCCACCATAACCAGATGGCAGTGCTGGTAGCACAACATGCCGTCAATACCAGGATCCATTCAAAAACTAACGTCAGACTCATCAGGGATGCTCCGTGACAGTGTCAATGAAGTTGACACTCTGTTGCGACAAAAGCGTAAAGCAAGTTCACAGCCCTGGCAAGAGTCAAAGAAAAAATTGATACAGATCAAACAAATGCAAAAAAATATCAAACTGGCCTGATTCTGGCACTCAGAGCTGCAGTCGTATCTGTTGTGTTGTGGAGTGTCAGATGAATATGTCGTTGTTATTACTCGAAATCGCCTGTGGTGCCTTGTTGTGTAGCCTGTTATTGCTGCCAGGCCTGGCAGCCCGTTTCAGTCGCAATCCTCAGCGCTATACCGGCGTCACGCCGACGAGCAAAGAGGCTAGTGCCTGCCAGCGGTCTGCTGACCGGCAACCAGGTGGAGGTCGCTAAGATGGAACTGGACAGTGCGCAACTTTCGGCGGTGTTATCAAGGATCCAATTTGCTTTCACCGTCAGTTTTCACATTATTTTTCCGTCTATTACCATAGGTTTGGCAACGCTGATTGCACTGTGGGAAGGCTTATGGCTGAAAACCGGTAATCCGGTCTATCTGCAGCTTGCCAAATTCTGGATTAAACCTTTTGCCATTACCTTTGGCATGGGGGTCGTGTCGGGCATTGTGCTGTCTTATGAATTTGGCACTAACTTCTCCAAATTTTCTGAAATCACCGGCGCTGTGCTAGGGCCATTGATGGCCTATGAAGTACTGACTGCATTCTTCCTTGAAGCTGGTTTTCTCGGCGTGATGTTATTTGGTTGGCAGCGCGTCAGTGCCAAATTACATTATTTTGCCACCTGCACTGTGGCTGTGGGCACCTGGATCTCTGCGTTTTGGATTATCGCCGCCAATAGTTGGATGCAGACCCCGACGGGTCATCGCATAGTCGATGGCAAATTTGAAGTGGTCAGCTGGTTTGAAGTGATTTTTAATCCGTCGATGCCGTACCGGCTGACTCATATGCTGCTGGCCACCTTACTGACGGCAACTTTTGTTGTGATGGCGACTTCGGCCTGGTATCTGCTGAAACAACAACATCAGGCATTTGCCCGTAAAGGTTTGTCACTGACCTTGTGGCTGGCGCTGGTGCTGGCACCGCTGCAAGCCGTCGTGGGCGATTTTCATGGCCTGAATGTGAAAGAACACCAGCCAATCAAACTGGCCGCCATGGAGGGGATATGGCCTGCCAGCGAAAGCAATGTGCCGTTATTATTATTCGCTTGGCCTGATCAAAAAGCCGAAAAAAATCATTACGAAGTCGCGATCCCAGGGCTGGCCAGTTTAATCCTGACCCATCAATGGGATGGCAGTCTCACCGGTTTGAAATCAGTACCGGCCAGCGACAGGCCCAATGTGCCGCTGGTGTTTTTCTCATTCCGGGTGATGGTGGGCTTGGGCGTGCTGATGATTGGTGTCGCCGTATTGGGTTTATTGCTGCGCTGGCGCGGCACTTTGTACCAAAGTCGTTGGTTCCTCCGGCTCTGCAGTGTACTGGCGCCCAGTGGCGTGATCGCGGTGCTGGCCGGTTGGTATGTAGTCGAAGTCGGCCGTCAGCCTTGGCTGGTGCAGGGGCTGGTCAGAACTATGGATGTGGTATCGCCGTTGCCAGCAGAGCGGGTGATGCTATCGCTCAGTTTATTCGTGCTGACTTACAGTTTGCTGTTCGGAGTTTACCTGTATTTCTTCCGCAAACTGATTAAAAAAGGCCCACCGGCACTAGATGAGCTGCAACAGCTACAAATTGGCGTGAAAGCTTCAGGTTACGCAGTGTCTTTTAACAAAGCGCTGGCCAATAGCGGTCAGAGTAACGGTCAGGGAGCCTAAGCATGGATATCAGTCTGTTTTATTTCTTGTTACTTGGTTTTGCCATTCTGATGTATGTGGTACTGGATGGCTTTGATCTGGGTATCGGCATTTTATACCCTTGGTTTGACTCTGATGCCGAGCATGATCACATGATGCGATCGGTCTCTCATGTCTGGGATGGCAATGAAACCTGGCTGGTATTTGGTGGTGTGATTTTATTCGGCGCTTTTCCGGCCGCCTATGCGCTGTTGCTGTCCAGTTTATATTTGCCCATCATGCTGATGCTGATTGGTTTGATTTTCCGCGGCGTCGCTTTTGAGTACCGCTTTAAATCCCATAGTTCGCGCATTTGGTGGAGTCGGGCTTTTTCGCTGGGTTCTACCCTGGCGGCCTGCTGTCAAGGGTTGATGTTGGGCGCGCTGGTACAAGGCTTGCCTGCCGATGCGGTGGCAGGTCACAGCCTGGCATTGCTGACACCTTTTAGTCTTTTTACCGCACTGGCGGTGCCAACAGGGTATGCCTTACTCGGCTGTACTTATCTGGTGATGAAAAGCCGCGGCGCCATTCAGCATAAAGCGGCACAACGCGGCCGCATGCTGGTCTGGCTGGTAATGGCGGCGATGGCGCTGGTCAGTCTGCTGACGCTGCTGCAAAGTGAGCACATCATGCAGCGCTGGCTTGGTGGCTGGCATGCCTTGGCACTGTTACCACTGCCCTTATTAGCCATACTGGCTGCACGACTGTTGTATCGCGATTTGGGACGGGTACGTAAGAGCCACCATCAAGCCATCGCAGTGACCGAAAAACACGAAGACCGCCCCTTCTGGCTGGCCGTCAGCTTGTTTGTGTTGGCGTTTGCCGGTCTGGTGGTCAGCTTGTTCCCGGATTTATTGCCAGGCCAACTAAGTTACCTAAGTGCGGTCGCGCCCGCGGCCAGCTTATGGTTTATGTTGCCGGGGGTACTGATTTTTGTGCCTTTGATCCTGGCTTATACCCTATGGGGCTACCGGATATTTGCCGGTAAAGTTGAAGACTTTGAACAAGGCTATTAATCATGGGCAATATCAAACATACAGCGGCATCAACCAACAGCTGGACCGCTGGGTTCAATGGCATCTACCGCAAATTCATGGCCAGTCAGCTGCAACCCTGGCAATGGTTTGTGCTGCTCTATTTGCTTGGTTTTAGCAGTCTGTTACTGCTGGCATTTTTGCTGAAGATGTTGATTAAAACCTTATAAATCAGCTGTCAGGCTAATTTTTAGCAACAAAAATTAACCTGACAACTGCAGTTACTTTGCGCTGGATCAGGCTTTTGCTGGCAAGGAAGCTTGACTTTCAGCGCATTTTTTATTCGAAACTGCGCTTGCATTCTGAAAAGAGCCACTGCTATAGTCTGTTTATGGCTGTGCTGTACCGCCTTTTCAGGATTGCATCAATGCGTTGGTTTAACTTTGTCACACTGTTGATTTACCTCAGCGTTCTGATGGCTTCGCCAGTCAAAGCTGTGGTTGCCAGTAAAGTTGATGTCCTGCATTCAGGTGCTTTTAGTCAGAAAGCATTGCTTGCTTTCAGCCACGAAGCAACCTGTACTGAAAAAAGTCAAAGTTCCGATGATACGCCGGTTTATTTAGCTCAACTGTTAATTCCGGCCACTGTTGCGACAGCAGTTGTAGTGGTTGAACCTGTCACTCACTACAGCATCCTTACCTCGATCCATCAGGCGCGAGCCCCACCACTGTCATAAGTTACCCTGCAATTTAAATTCAATCTGACCTATGTTGGGCATTTTGCCCGGTTTAAAGCTGAATTCAATGGCGCTCTGGTGCTATTGTCTGCGAGGATTTATGAAAAATTTAACTGTGTACACGCTGGAACAAGTCGATCATTTAATTCAACCTGCTGAATTTCTGGACGCCACCCTGAAATCACCGGCTCTTAACGTCTTACACGATTTCCGCATCAACCATCCGATGTTGATTGATGCTGACACCCGCGCTTTTGATACCGAAGAAATGATGCGTCACGAACGTAGCTGGTTAAAACTGGTGGTAGATAGCCAGCAGGAAATGGTCGGCATTTTAAGCCATGAACATTTCAGCAGCCAAAGCCTGATGCAACAGGTCAGTAAAAGCGTGAAAGCAAAAGACTTATTGGTCGCTGATTTAATGCGGCCGCGCAGCGAAATTATGGCGTTGTCTTATCAGCAAATCCAGCACTGCACTGTGGGTGATGTACTCAACACCTTACAAAAAGCCGGTGAAGCCTATTGCATGGTGATTGATCGGGACAACCATCAGATCCGCGGCATGATTTCAGCCCGGGATATCACCAACCGCCTGCACATTGCCCCAGTGCAAATCGAAAAATCACCGGCCCTGGTGAATTTGTTCGACCGGCAATATGCCTGAATGTGTTGGTGAAAACCGCATGCACCCAAGCTGAACAACTTAATCAGCTTGGGTGACAACCTAAGCTAAACCAAACTTAGCTGCAATAGCGCAATATTGGCTAGATGTAGCAAACAGCAACGCATAAGGCACAGGATCAAGTACCGGGCTCTGTACCACAGGGTCTGTCAGTTGCAGCTGGCAGCCCTTGTTTTCAACCTTGTCTGATGCCTAAGCCTTATTAGCATCAGCGTTGCTGTGAATAAATAATGCTGTGGTGACATTATGCGCCAGCGCTTGTCATCCCAGCTTTAACCGCGCTCTGCACCACAGGGTCTGTCAGTTGCAGCTGGCAGGCCCTGTTTCTTTGACACAATAATGTAAGACCGCAGGACCTGTTTCACACAGCCCTGTCGCAATGAGTTAGTAACAGCTATCGTCCTGCATTCGACAGAGTAAACCACGAAGATATTCAATCCCATTTTCAGCAGATAATGCCACCAAAGGGCTTTGTCCCATAGTGTAAGCATTACTACTGGTTAACCACTCTGCAAATAACTGATCAGAACCAAAGCATGCCAGTCCTTGTTGATAAAACTGTTCTGCTTGCTGTGGATCCAAAGCATGCGAACGTATTAATCGCAGGGCATTTTCAGACACTGTCGCCATAAGTTTCACTCCATTGCGCCGGGCCTTTAACTATAGTTCAACCACGCCTGATCCAGCGAAAAAAGCAAGTGCTCAGAGCAGTGCCTGTTCACCTGCACAAGTTACCGGGTTGCGGCCACTTACTTGTCATCTGATGCAGCAAGTTGCTGTGATGGCCAGGATGGCATCCTCTGCCGCTGAACAAACAATGGACAAATATCGTGTTTGATCCAAGTGTTGACTGACGCATAAGCAGTGCTAACCGCCAGACAAGGGCTGAATAATCCACAACTGATCCTCTGCCGCTAATAGTTGCTGTTTTAGATGTAACCAATTGCATGGCTGTTGATTTAACAGCAAATACAGCGCCGGATGGAGCTGCTCACCAAGCCATAGTGCTTGCTGTAACGCTGGACTCTGCTGACCCAGTTGCCGCAATAGTTGTTCGCAAGATTGTGCCGGCGGCAGTTCCATTGGATGCCTGGGTAAATAGGCTTGTAGTGCAATCGGAAAATATATCAGTGCCATTTAAAAAGCTCCTTGTAGTTAGACTACCTGCTTCCGGCCTGCGTTATCCGGCTACTTAGCTGCGCTGCTGTAACCGCCCTCAGCTATTCAGGCGCCGAGGTGATCTGCTGCTTTGGTTTCAGAGTTGATGCTTGCAAGCGCCTGTCGCAGCGCCGTGACATCCGACAGCTGATTAAAGGGGCCAAAACTAACCCGCACAGCACCGCCAAACTGTTCAACAGTCCCTAACCACTGATGTGCCTGCGGCGCACAATGCAAGCCAGCCCGCACCGCAATACCAAAACGACTATCAAGCAAAGCGGCCAGCGTTTCGGCATCCCAACCGGCTAGATTAAATAACACGATGCCGCTGCCCGGCTGCAAGGGGCCATACAAGGTACAAGCTGACAACTGCGCTAGTTGTTGATAAAGCTGCTGCTGTAACCAGCTGATATGCTGATGATTTTGCTTTAATCTTTCAGGCGCCAGTAGCCAATCTAATGCAGGCTCTAACAACAGCATGCCATGCAGATTGGGCGTACCGATCTCAGCCCAGTGCGGGAAACTTTGTGGCCCCCATTTAGATATCGAATCCTGACCACTGCCACCAAATCTGCTGCCATACAAAGGCAGTGGTCGCAACCGCTCCCCCAGCCAGATAAAACCAAGTCCAGTCGGCCCGGCCAACCCTTTATGTGCCGGAAACACCAGCGCATCAGCAGCCATCTGCTGCACATCCACCGGCAAATGACCAACACTTTGGGCGCCATCAATAATGCGGTAAAGCGACATCGTTTCGCCAGCAGCAGCCGTCGTCAGGTGTTGGATAGTCCCTGTAGTATTGGCAACATGCGCTGTCACCAGTAACCCAGTGCTGTCGGGCGGTAGAGATAACAACGACAACTGCGCAAGCCAATCAATTTGCCAATCCGGACCTGCTGGTTGACATAGTCGCAGTGGGATCTGCTGCTGCTCCGCCAGCCAGGCCAATGGTCGTAACACACTGTTGTGCTCCAGCACTGAGGTCAATAAATACTGTGGCCGCAATTGTCGCACCAGCGCCTGCAATAGCATATTCATGGCATCGCTGCAGTTGTAGCACAAGGCGATATGATCAGGACTTTCGGCATTGAGCAAAGTCGCGATTTTTGTTTTCACCCGCCAAATCAGTGCAGCCGATTGCCGCGCCGCCTGATGACCGCTGCGAAATGGATTACCAAGAACTTGCTGCATGAGCTCTGTAGCCTGCGCCGCCACAATGGCTGGTTTGGGGTAAGAAGTCGCCGCATTATCCAGATAAATCATGATTGTAAGCCTCCCAATAGGCTGCTGAGTAACTGCTGAGCTTGCTGCTCATCAGTGCAATCCGCCACCACCAAGCGACCATCCTGAAATAATGTCAGCACATGTTGCTGTTGCGCCAGCGGCCAAGCCAGTTCCAGATGACAGCTCGAGCTGCGCCGAACCCGGCCTGCAAAACGACTGGCTAGCTTGTGCAAGCTTTGTCGGTTGAGTGCAGCATGGTAGAGTTGGATCGCAGAACGCCCACAGAGCAATTGACTGTTTTGGCTCTGTGTTTGCTGCAACAATGGAAACTGCCACTGCTGACATGTCGGACAATCAGGCCGGATAGGTACCTGGATCGTCAGTTGCTGCTGTTGCCAGACATCAAAGAAAACCCATTGCGACGGGCAGGCCGACAATTGCTCAGTGATCACTTTGATGGCAAGGGTAAATTGCAGAGCAGCTGTCTGCAAAATACTGCTGGCCAACACCCCGGCACTGGCGCAGGTCGCAGCATGATCTGGCTGGTGCTGCGCCAACATCAAACAACTAAGACAGGCGGTATGACCGGGGATCACCGGCATCACACAACCTTCGGTTGCTACTGCGGCACCGTAGATATAGGGAATATGTCGGGCTATTGCGATCTCATTAAGCAAATACCGACAGGAAAAATTATCACTGCCGTCCAGCAAGACTGTAACGGTATCAAAAAGTTGCGCTTGCTGCTGCACGAAGTCGGCATTGAGCTCAGCAACCAATGCCGTCAATTCAACCTCAGCATTAAAACTGCGCAGTACTTGACAGGCCGCGAGAGCCTTGGGCATTTTTTCTGCAGCATGCGCTTCGGTAAACAGACACTGCCGCTGCAAATTGGACCATTCGACCCAGTCTCGATCCAGCAAGGTTAATCGGCCGACGCCAGCACGACAACACAATTCAGCTAACTGGCACCCTAAAGCGCCGATCCCAACAATGCAAATATGAGCCTGCCGGATTTTTGCCATCCCGGCAGCACCAATTGAGTTTAACCGGCGTTGCCGGCTGTATCTGTCGTCATCTGCGCTCATCACTGACTGACTCCTGATATAACTGCAGCAACTGCTGCTGCCCCAACTGCCGTAACTGTGTTTGATTTAAATGCAGTTGCAGGCGACCTGCGTTCATCACCGCAAACTGATCGGCGATCTGCTGGGTGCGCCATAAATCATGGGTGGCCATCAGAATGGCAGCCCCCTCATCACTGAGCTGGCGGATCACCTTCAGCACTTGAGCTGCCGCAGTGGGATCTAAACCTGATAAAGGTTCATCCAGAAAAATGGCGCTGGCGCGCCTCACCAGGCAAATCGCCAAGCCAGTTTTTTGCCGCATGCCTTTACTGAAACTACCCAGCCGTTGATGATGGAAATCGCGTGCTAAACCGCAATCCTCCAATGCCTGCTGGCAGGTGCCTGCGGTTACAGGACCAGCAACGGCCAAACCGGCAAAAAACTGCACATTCTGGCAAGCGCTGAAATTGTCATATAACCGCACATTCTCCGATAAAAATGCCAAGCGCTGTTTCGCCAGCAGCGGTTGCTGATTGGCATCAATGCCACAAATCAGTGCCTGACCAGAGTCGGGCAACTGGAAATTCAGAAACATGTTCATTGTGGTGGTTTTACCGGCGCCATTGGCGCCGAATAGACAAAACACTTCCCCAGCCTTGATCTGGAAACTGAGTTGCTCGACGGCAAAACGCTTTTTGTCATAACTTTTACTTAAAGCGATAGCTTCAATCATCTTGCACCTACCGGATCCTGACTTTACGGCCGACATAAAGGATCAGGGCTATCACCAGCGTAAACAGCAACAACATCAACAGCATGGGTAGCACACTGAAATCGCTCTGCACCACAACCCTCAATAGTTTGTCTTCCACTAACAGAGGGCGACCGACACTAAAGGCTTCGGTTTTGAGTCGAAATTCATAATCTCCGCCGGTTGCAGCAACATTGTTGCGAATTTGCACCGTTATTTTTTGTTCCTGACCGACCTCAAGCCGCGAGATCGATGCAGGGACAAAACTCAATTCCCAGCCGAGCGGACGCTCGGCACTGAAACTGATATTGTTGACAGCACCGGAACCATGATTTTTCAGATAAAAGTCGAAACTAGTGTCGCCACCAGCTTTGATTTGATGCTGCAACGCCGCCATATTCAGCTGCAATAAGCCCTTGCCTCTGCTAATTAAGCTCAGTTCAGTCATCGCTATCGGTAATTGCTGGAGCTGCGTTGTCGTAGGTGTTGTCGGGAGCGCCTGTAGCAATGGATGGCGCTGAACATCATAAGCCACCAGTTGAAAAGCAACCGGTTGGTCCAACGCAAACCCTGGCAAAGGTTTTTCCGGTAACTCGAGTCGCAGCAATAATTTTTTGCTGTTTTCCCCAGTCGAAAACCGCAGTTGCGACACTTTGGTTTTACTATCAGGTTGAATAAAACTGTAATGCACAGCGGCCGGTAACTGATAAAGCGCCAACTGAAATGTGCGGGTGTCTTGGCCGTTGCGACGTAATTCAAAAGGATACTCGACGCTGGTGCCCAAATCGCCTTCTTGAATGATTTGACTCGCCAACAATTCAACATTAGCGCCGCTGAATTGCTGTTCGGTAAAAACAGCGATGGTTTGCTCTAGTCCGCGATAGCTAAAATGCACACTAATCCGTTCCGGATCAGATAACAGCTGAAACTTCAGCTCCCGGACTTCATCATATGCCAGACGGTCAATCCGCAGCTCATAAGGTAATGCTATCACCACGGCGCTCTGCCCCAGGCTATACACTCCATCACCAGGCGCTGGCGCACTGACCTCACGCACTGAGACAAAAATATTATCCAGACTACGCTTGAGTAACTGTTCGGGGACTACCGCTTGCTGCGCAAAAGATTGCAGCAGTTGCTGCTGATAGGGATCCAGGATTAAGGTGGCATTACGGATCCGCAGCTGTAAGAACTGCTGTCCTGTGGCATCGCGGCTGCGCACCGCCTTCTCTACGGCTAGCTTGGGTTGCGCATTCAGCAGCTCGAGCAAGGCTTGCTGGAAAGCAATTTCAGCCAAATCGGCATCTGCTTGCGCCTGAGTGACATCAATTTGGCCGGTACCACCACGTTGATATAACAAGGTGGTCCGCTCCAAACGGCTACGAGCTAATTTCAGCTGCACATGTCGTTGTTTTAAATGCAATAATTGCTGTTGCTCTGTCCCAGCCGACGACTGAGCATAGCCAAACCCGCTCAGACAACAAAGCAATAAAAGGCTATAGCAGCTTAACATCCTGTTCATGGCAGCGCCTCAAGTCAGTTGATAGCGTATAAAACGGTCGTAACACGCCAGGATCCCACCCGTCAGATACAACAACAGCAGCGCCACATCAGTCACTAAAGGCGGCAAATCAGTGGCAAGGGGCGCAGCTTTAAATTCCAGCTCTGGCATACCCGTTAGATCAAGCCCGGCAGTGACCGCAGGGGCCCGTCCTGCCAATTGCAACTTGCGCTCATCCATCATTTTCTGACTGACGTAAGTTTGAAAGTCATGGCGGTAAGATTTCACCTGCTCCAGAAAATGCTGCTGCCGGCTCATATCGGTTTGTGTCAGCACCAAGGCAATATTTTCAAAAGCAGCTGTCGGCGATAATCTGGCCAGCCATAAAGTGAGTTGGATCCGTTGCTGTTGTTTAGCTCGGTAGTCTTCATCCAGCCGACTTTTGTAACGCTGGGCTTGTTGTTGTAGTTCTGCATTGATTTGACCGGCAACCTCGGCTGGCACCTGGCTATGTTCAGGATGTTGCAATAACCATTGCTGCAAACTATGTTCACTGTCGCGATACCATTGCCGGTCAATTTCGCCTTTTTGCCGCTCGACTTCATAAGCAGCAGGCACAGCAGTCACAACATTCGCGATAAATAAACTTAGTCGTGGGATCACCCACACTGCGAGTAACCAACACAACACCAGCCATAAAAAAGCATCCGAGCTGCGCTGTACCAGACAGGAAAACAATAAGCCCAGCACCACAAAGATACTCAGATACAACAGCGAAGTGAGTAGCAACAGACCGATCCGCAACCAGTGCTCAGCCTGCCATTGCATCTGCCCTGACATGAGCATCAGCATTATGCCTAACATCACAGGCAGCAAAAGTGGCAATAACAGTGATAATAAAGCACCGGCCAGTTTGGCGTGCAACACTGTGCTGCGTGGCACCGGATTGGCAAGTAACAACTTCAGAGTGCCTTTCTCCGCTTCACCATTAATCAAATCAAAGGTCAACATTAAGGCAAAAAGCGCCACTATCGCTTTGATGACAAACAAAAAATCCAGGCTGCTAAACTGAGCATAAATAGGCTCTGCGCTGTATCTGCTGTCCTGTAATTTAGGTTCATGGAAAATCGACACCACGGTGTTACTGCCACTGGCTTCTTCTACACCTTTGGCAAATGGGAATAACACCGCAGGTTGCCGGTACACTTTAAACATGCCCCAGACCCCGAGTGCCTGATAACTAACCTGTTGGCTAGCAGTCTCTTTCATTTGTGCCACCGAGAGATCATGATGCTGTCTGGCATACTGATAATCAGCCATTCCCATCAATAAACTCAGCAGTACCAGCACGCTGCACATCAGAAAAATCAGCAGAAAACGGGCCGAAGCCAGATTGTCAAAAATCTCTTTTTTTAGCAGATGTGCAAACATAAATGTCCTTCCTGCTCAAAAGAGCATCAAATCGTCCACTGCCAACTGAAACGGCATCACACCACCATCCAGGTGAAAACCAAGCCCACGGATCTTGACCGGATCCCAATTAACTGGTTGTCCCCAACCCGCTTGCTTTAACTGCTCAAAACGCACTTCGAATTGTTGCCAATTTGCGCCGGGACTGAACTCATAGCTGTACTCATTAAAATCGCTGACTGAACTGAGCAAAAGCTGGAAGCGGTACACTTTGCCGTCGCCCCTGGCGCGAAATTTAATCCCCTGCGCCCTCGCCAATCCTTTGATATCGCGACTGTGTTGCCATAACATTTGCACACCGGCATAGGGATAAAAAAAGCCTGCGGCCAACGTGCCACGCAATTGCAAGTAACTGTTACTGCCTTCCTGCTCAATCTGATAACTGGCGGTAGAATTACCGCGGGCAACCTGATCGCTGTAAGCTTGCCACTTGGCTATCGTGGGGCTTGCCGCAGGTCCGGCTGGCTGAAAATCACTCAACACTGTGGCCTGTACTGGCATCACTGCCAGGGCAGCGCCAAAGCGCAGGCTAATACTCAAATAGCTAGCGTTCATGGTGCACTCTCCTGTAATAACACGTGAAAAGCTGAGCTCAAGGGGCTTGCTTCGACCATCGAAAGCTGTGCCAGCAATTGCATCAATTGCTGTAGATCATGGGCTCTAAGTTCGTGCTGTTGTAACCACTGCACAACAGCTTGGTTATCGCGAAAAGCTTTGTGGGCAGCCCAAAGAGTAAATTGCTGTTGAACCCTGGCGGGTTCGACAGTCGGTAAAGCCACCCCAAGCTGTAAACAAAAGCTCAGCAACTTTGCCAATAACTGACACGGATCCACTTGGGACTGCACGACACATTGCTGTTGTAATTGCTGTAAAAAAACAGTGCACTCCGGCGCGGGTCTAGCCGCTGTGATGCAAGGTTGTTGTGCCAATATGATGGCAGCCAGCGCATCCAGATATTTGATCTGAGACTTCGGTTGTTGTAGCAACTGCAGCAAGTCAGCAACAGTCTGTTGCTCCATCTGTTGCGAGCGCAATAACGCCTCGCAACGTTGCAAAGTACGGCGTGGATAAAACTCAGCTTTTAATTCCTGAATCAACCAAGTTAAAGCGCTATGCTGCGTCGCAGTCAGCCATTCAGTGGTTAGTAAATAACGTAAATTCACCAACGGCAGTGACAAACTCTGATAAGCCAGTGTCGCATCCGCATGCAGCAACGCCACTTCATCATCATCGGTTAATTCACCTGTCAGAAATTGCTGATAGATCCAACCAACCCCCTCCATGCCTTCAGCGACTAGCTCTGCCGCACGTAAGGCTCCCATGCTGGCAGCACCAATAACCCGGCAACCTTGACTAAGCGCTTGCATAATTTCTTTATGCCAGACCGCCGGGACCTGGGAAAAATAACCATCCAGCAGCACCAGAGTCATAGGTTCTGCCGCTGCCAACCGACAGACATCGCCCAATTGCACAGGCGGCCGCACCTGTGCCTCAGCGCAATATTGGCAAATAGTAGCAGCACTTATTGAAGGGCCTGCAAAAACGACTATGGGCTGCATAAGAGAGGCTCCTGCTGTTGCAGATAGTAGCGCTTGGTCATACCCAGATTTTGCAAGCCAGGGATCAGTAGCCGGATCACAGGGATCGCCAACTCACTGTCGGTTAAATCAAGACCATACACTGGCTGCTGATAAAACTGTTCGACCCGCCTGACCCATTCCAGCCAGTTTGCGCTTTGCAGGGCAGTGATCGGCATCGGACCAACAAAAGCCAAGCTATCTCGATGATGTTGCCAAAGTTGAGACTGAAATGCCGTCTGACGACAGCGCTGATACTGCGGATAATCGAGATCATCCCGCGAACCTGAAATCAAGGTCAGCCGGCTTTGCACAGCCTCCAACACGGCACTCTGTATAGCCAGTGCCAAATCAGGATGGCAGCCATAACCGGTAAATAAACCGCTATCGGCGCTGGTGCCATTTGGTTGCGCTATTAACAAAACCGCCACACATGGCAGAGCTGCCACGGCAGACAAATCCCACAGCAGCACTTTGAGCTGCAAAGCCGCGCACCTTTGTAATAACGCCTGGAGCTTTGGCTCTGCACTTTCTGCCAAATGCACTGCCGGTAGGAATAAACCATGCTGACTCCACCAATGTTGCACATGATGGCGTTCGACTAGTTCGGTTAAAGCGTGCATTCCAGCCTGCTCCAGAGTGCAACCTGCCGCCAGACCGTTACTACTGCGCATAAAAATCGGCGGTTGTTGCCAATCAAAAGTGAAATCTGTGCTGACACAATCCAGCGGTGCCCATGCCTGCTGGCCTGTACTGAGCCGGGTCATTTCGATCAGTTGGGTGGGGTTTTGTTCTAACGGCAAACGACTTGGCCGGTGTGGAAAGTGGGCTACTGGCAACACCAATAGCCCTTCATGCTCAGCTTGCTGCACAGAACCAGCAAATAAAGGCCGCCGGATGCGTTCGGCGTGCCAGCTTTCCAGCGATTCCATCAGCGCTGAGATTTTTGCCTGCTGCGACGAAAAACCTTTGCCCTGCGCGGTGGATAATCCTCTGGAATTGGGTCGTATTGCCAGACAAACAGCCACCCCGAGCTGATCCAATCCCGACACATCGGCTAATCGACGAATACCGACATACGGCAATAAACCCAGTAGATACTGCCAATCAATCATGATGGAGTCGCTGGATGTCACGCTGTTGCAGGGAGAGCAAGTTGCTGTTGCTGGTGTAGCCATTATGACCACTCCCTGCTGGCGATACTGCGGGCGTAGCCTGCCCGGCTGAAGACAAACAAAGCCAGGACAGCAGAAAGTAAGAACAGCTGAAAACCCCATGCTGGTAATGAAGACCATGGTAACCAGCGTTGGATTGAAGCCCAATTGGCGGCAAGGTTAATACCAATCAGCAACAACGGAAATGGCAGCCAAATAGCCTTGCTTGAACTGAACAATAAAGCACAGCTGAGGAACAGATGATTATTCAGCAACTGCAACAACCACAAGGTCAATAACACCGGGCTAAGGACAAAAACATGCTCAGTCCGCCATAGGCAATACAGCAAGATAGCGCCAAACACGAACAAGAAATTGAGCGTGGTCAGCAACAAATTCAGCAAAAATTTTTGCTCTACGATTTGCACCGGTGTCATTGGTAATGCCAATAAGAATGCCATACTGCGGCTGGATTCTTCGCTGGCGACAGTGCGAAAACTAAACACAAATCCGCCAGTCAAACTGATACCAAAAGCCAGTGACAAGATCAAAGTCGGGGTGGCCTGCGGTAACTGCAACAGCAAGGAAAACACTGCGGCCAGTTCGAACAACACCAGCGGCAATAATTCAAGCCCATATTGGCGTAGATCCTTATAAAACAGAGGCATACAAACCTCCCTGCGTCCGCTGTTGTGTCCTTCGTTCCTGGTTCACCTGCCCTGAAGTGACCATAGCCCGACCTTTGAGCAATTCAGTGATGGCATCCGCTTGATGGCTACAATAAATGAGGGCGGTCCCATGGTTGATTTTCTGCTGCAAATAACCGGCAATCATGTGGCGGCTTGGGCTGTCGACCTGCGCAATAATTTCATCCAGCAATAACACCTTGGCCTGACTGCCGGCTGCGACCAGCAAATTCAGCTTGGCGGCCATCCCTGCGGATAACTGCCGCACTTGTTTATTGCCTGCTAATTGCAACTGGCTTTGCAAAGACTCTACTTCTGCTTGTTGCCATAGCGGGTAAAAGTGACGGCAAAAATCCAGCACCTGGTTGACAGTAAAATGCGGGTAAGCATGGCAATACTGACTGATATAAAGCACTTGCCGTTTATAACCTATTGGATCCAAACGACCACAGAGATCATTAGCCTGCATCAGGGTCGCTTGCGCTGGATATATGCCGGCAACACACTTTAAAAAAGTAGATTTGCCAGCCCCATTGGCGCCTTGTAGCCAGCAGCCTTCAGCTTGAGGTAATCTAAAATCAGCTACTTGTAGCTGAAAATCGCCAAGCTTAAAGCTTAATTCTGTTAACTTCAGCATCATCACTCCTCAGACACAATAGGATTGCGTTTGGTAAAATAACGTTGAAAAATTCGCCGATAGAAATGACCCAGCGATAGCAAAAATAACAGCGACAGCAATAAGGCCAAGCCATTCGCCAGCCAATGCAGCTCTGCCAGCCAGCTTGTTAAACCCAGATAGCTCACTCGCAATGCCAACCCAACCATCAAGGCAGAAGCGAGTGAAAACACCAGATAGAACAATTGCAGCCGGCGATTAAGTGTCAGACTCAACCGGAATCTTTGCCTGATGCCTGGCAACAGCGACAAACTAAAGGCAGCAGCGTGAGTGCGTAAATTCGGCGCTTCCAGCCAATCTGACAGCACCCAATAACCATCGAGCCTTAATAAAGGCAGCATATTCAGGCAAATCCGACTGCTGGTGACGATAAAAAATAAAAAAGCCAATTGGGCGCCAAGACTGGCAACCGGCAGTAATACCCAGAGCCATAAGGCGAACAGCGCGAGTATCGCTTCTACATAAACTCCGGCAAGTGCCACTTTGATCCGATGCCATTTTGCTGGTAATAACCAAGCATCGCTGACATCCACATAGGCCACCAGTTGGCCAAAATAGAGTGCCAACCCCAGGGCTCCGACTTTGCCACCATAACGCTGGCAACAATAGGCATGCCCTAATTCGTGGCAGCAGGTTGACAGCAATAAGCAGGCATACAGCCACAGCCAGTTCTGAAACTGGCTAAACAAATAAAATTGTGACCAGAAATGCGGACTGTGTTGCCACAGCTGCCAAGCCGCCAGCAGATAACCGAACAGCCATATCCATCTCACCCTCTTGCTAAAGAGTAGTTGATACAAAGGCCATACCAGCGCAAGCAGCCTGTTCGGCTCAAACTGAGCCAATTTGATCATCAGCCAATCACGCTGGTACCAGCCTGCTGGATTTGGTTCAGTGCCAAGTGCAGACGGCTGCTGCAGCAAACTGTGCGCTTGTGCCTGGCGCAAAATCGTCAGCAACATCTCTTGCTGTTGCTGCGGATATGACTGGACAAAATGTCTTGCCGACATGGAGCTGGGTATTTGTTGGAGTAACTCTAAAACCGCCGTTGTACACTGAAATACTTTGCCACTGTGCTGATCTTTCAGCACTGCAATAGCGAACTGCTGCTGGTTTCGGATCTGGATCTGCAGTGATGGTTTTAACGGGCCAATTTCAAAATCTGTCACGTCCATCATTCACCTCATAAGCAACAATCAGCGTTAGGAAAAAGGATGCGGCAATGGGTTCATCTGAGCCACTGTCAGCGGTTGCCGGAAATAACCCAATCGGACCGGCACATCAAATAAACGCCGGTGGGCAAAAGGTAAATAACGATGGTCTGGATTCACGGGCACTAACTCGGGGATCAGCACTTTCCAACTTTGTACGCCAAGACCCGCGACATCGCGTGGCGTCAAATCGACAGCCACAATCTCAGACACCAGCGGCTGTAGCCGCCGTAAGCAATGCAACAATTGTTGCTCGCTAGTCTTGCCATCTATCGCATGCTGCGGCCCCCTGACACTGGATTGCTCTGATTGCCAGATAAAACTCAACTGCTGTTGCATCTGCGGACAGATGTAAGCCATGCCGTGCCAGGCAAAATCAGTGACATCAGAGAAGTCTGCCTTTGGCCGCCAATAGTCATGACCCTGTTCAGCCAGATGGGCCCGAATTCGTTCATAATCAGAAACAGCCTCACAAAAAGCTTTGCTCGCGGCGCTGTCGAAATCGGTTTTTGCTGCCAGACCCACAGTGGTTAATGGAAAGCCATAGGCCTGACAACGCAGCACCGCCAGTACAGTTGGAATGCCACAATCATTGGTGATATCGATCAGATGAACTTCAGCATCACAATGCAACAAACTACGGTTGATCAACTGTAGCGCCGGACTATCAGCGGGCAGTTGTAACTTTGGCATCGATAAACGATTGAGCCACATCACCATCAGCGCATCCCGCTCAGCCACTTCAAGTAAACCGGCCAGTAATGCATCTGTTTGCCGCCAGGCGGCAGCCATCCCGGTTGACGTAGACACACCAAGGCATTCTTGCTGATCAACCGGCTGATAGGGCAGATAGACCTGGCAAGCCGGTACATAACGACTTTCACCATTTAGCAGTGATCTGCCACTGCACCAATAGATGTCACTGTCGCTGGTGAGCGGAGAAAAAGGCCAATCCGGCAGTTGATATTGCCAGGTTGCAAACAGCGGCAAACGATCTGCCGCCAAAAATTGGCTGCTGAAAACTTTACTACGAATCAATTTTCGATAATCGACAAAGGCGGCGCTATATCGCTCCAAGCCTTCAAACAAGACTTTGGTTAAGCCCTGCAAACGACAGGCCGACGACCCGCCCGGCCCACTGATGTCACCACACCCTGGCAACACCCCGTAATGAGGCACCTGACCAATCGGATGTCGTAACTGAATTTGCCCTGCGGTCGGCGGAATAAAATGTACCGATTTTAACAAGCCGGTTTTGGGTGATAAAAGTTGCCTGGCTAGTTGTAACACCGCCTCTGTATTGTCAGGATTTGGCATAGCCCTGCTCCGGTTTTTGACCCAACAAAAATCCAATTAATACAGGTTCTTCCAACGGATTGACCTGAAGTAACTTCGCCAATTGGTCATCATAAAAACCACCCAAAGCACAACTGCCAAGGCCAAAGCTGGTCGTCGTCAGATACAGGTTTTGCAATAATGCGCCGGTGTCATTGAGTAAAAAGCGATAACCACGCTGCTGATATTTCACCAGCGTTCTTTTCCAGACCCCAGTGATGACAAAAGCCACAGCTGCATGGCGGATCAGATCCTGATAACTACTGCAAGCCATTAATTCAGCTAGTAAATCGCCACTGCGGAGTAGATGTAGCGCATGGTCAGGCATCAAATAGTGATAGAGGCCGGGCGTTAAACCTTCGACATTCAACACCAGCGGGTAAATTTCCAGCGGATATAAGCTGCCGGCAGAAATGGCCGCCCGCAAATAAATATTGTCGCCGGTTTTAGCCTGTAGGACCCGGGTCGCGCCGTAACTGTATTGTAAAATGGCACTGAGCTGCTGCAATGTCACAGCGCCTGCAGGCTGAAAACTGCTGGCATAAGAACTTAAGGAAGCACGCTTTACAATGGCCTCTGTGAGCGACATTTCGCCCAAAGGAGCGGTTTTATCCAACAGGATTTTGGCTGCCGCCGGATAATTTTTCCAGGCTCTGGCCATCATCCTGACCAGTCCGATATCCTGCGTAATCTGCTGTACCCTCTGACTAAGATTGCCAACTGTGGTCGGATTTAATTTAGAGTACTCATGAAATACTTCTGTAATTTCATAGTCATCCGTATCAAATACGTCAGTAAGTGCATAAGTCAGATAGTCGATATCTTCCATTCTCATACCAGAGTCACCTTTTAAGGGAAAGGATGGGGTACCGGATTAAAGTGTCCGGCCGGTAATGCTGGCCAGCCTAACTTGGCAGGCACCTGTTCAAAGCGTGGACAACCAAAATAAGGCAAGCCATGCACGGCGTAGAGGCTGGCGGTGCCAGGCACAAACACTTTATTCACCACTAAGCCAGCAGCACGAATGTCCGCAGTTGTTAAATCAACAGCAATCACCTCAAAACCTTCTGCCGCCACCGCGTCCAGACAGAACTGCAATTGAGCTGCCGTAGACATCACAGGCGCTGCAAAATCAGGTCGGCTGATCTGGCTGCTGTTGAGCAAAAATGCCAGATGAGTCTGCATCTCAGGTTCACAAAACAACCGAACATGATCTTCAAAGTCACGCACATTGCGAAAATCGCTTTCCGGTCGCCAATCAGGTTTACTCAGCAGTAAATTTTGGGCCCAAATCAGGCCTTGGGCTGCTTCCTGCCAGGCTTTGATCACCGCTTGGCGATAATGCGGCCTGGTGGCAGCGCCGACACAACAATAAGGGCCGCGTGCGCTTTGTCCTTGTGCGATACAAAGTACGGTCGGGATCTTGATATCCAATGTCAGATCAAACAGATGAAATTGCAGGCCAGCACAAGCAAAATAGCGCTGATAAATATCACAAAGCTGCGGATCGGCGCTGACATCAAGCTTGGGGACACTGAGCATTTTTGACCAACAAATAATGAATGCATCCCGCTCTATCACTTCACAGAGCCCGCTGAGTAAAGCAGAAGTCCGATCACTGTGGCAGGCTTGGCCACTGGAAACCGCCAGGGCAAACAAGTCCGGCAGCCGCTGCATCTCCAGGTCATTAAAATAAGGAATATAGGTCAAACAAGCCGGTAGATACCTTGGCTGGTGCTGCAACAGTGAATAACCTTCGACCCAGTGCATCCGACTGGTCGGCTGCCAGCGTGGTAATGGAAAATTCTCATCTTGCAGCTGTCTTTGACTAAACAAACAAAAAGCGTCCATGCCGACGGCTGGCGCACCTAATTCATCCAGGCTCGCATAAATTAATTGCTGGTGTTGATAAACAGCGCAGCAATACCGTTCCACGCATTCACCAATGGCACCGAGCATCGCTTCCTGCCAATCAAAGCCGACGGCACCGGTATGACCAACCATTTCACCAGGGTTATAGGTTCGGATTGAGTTAATCACCGACGCCGCGCTGTGAATTCTTGGCATACCAGGCGCATTTAATAAACGCCGGATCACGCCGATCAAGGCATAAGGTCCAAGCAACTGGTGCTCGGCACGCTGCAACACCTCTGCAGTTGGCACTGTCATCACTACCCCCAGATCCGTTCAGGACAACGTTCAGTGAATTCACTACAATGTGGACAACGTGGGATCCGCAGGACAGGGTGGCTTTGGCTAGCTAATGTTGTTAGATGGATGGTCAACAAGGTTCCGACTGAGATCGGATTGAAGTCATCACTTAACAACTTCATCGCTTCGAGCACAGCATAATTTGCCAATAGCTCCGCAAAAGGTGGCAGCACGCCAAACTCAGGCAACTGTTCCAGCCGATTAAACGATTCAGCAAAAGCATCGTAATATTGCAGATGCGCTAAATTAGCCCGAAACCGATATTCAAAGCATTTATAACAAGCACTTTGGCCAGGGATCACGGCGGGACCAAGCTGTAGCTCTTTGTGCTCAATCACTGCCAATGGCAACCAACGCACCGCTTCAAGCAACACCGCCTGATTCAACTCGTTGTACATGGCGTTAAAAATAATTGGCTTGCTGTAGGCTGTGATCACCAGATCATAATCCTGCACTAACTGACGCCAGCTCAGCACTGAATCAGGCCACTGCTCTATTGCCAGAATATCCGTTTGCTGCACCGGACTCAGGTGGCGACGAACCGCCACTGCGGGGTGGCTACCAACATCTGCTTCAGTCAAATAACGGCTATGGGCCAGATCGGTCTGTGTCACTGCACTGGCCAACAGACTAATTTTCCCCAGCATTAAACTCTGAAGGCCAAGCGCCAACGGCAGCAACAGTTCCGGTTGGCCGCAGAGCAATACCCGGCTTTGCTGGAGTTGCACTAAGGTGCGCCAAGCTGATTGGGTCTGATTGGCAAAAAAGCGGGAGAGCGCTTCTCGTTTAGCCGCTGGCTGGTGCTGCAAAGTGGCAGGGCAAGATTCAACCTGCTCCAACAATTCCTTTTGTTGTAACATGGTAAAAATACTAAACAATTCAGCTGCTTGCTCCTTAACCTCTAACTGGTTAGCAATCTCTATACTGGTAAAACGACCGTCCAGTAATGCCAATACTTGGGGCAAAAGTTGCCGCACAAACTCACCACGCAATAACAAGGTTTTCTGCTGTGCCCGAATTTGCACCGCATCAGCACTGTGCCAAATCTGGAAGTGATCGATCAGTTTCAGCTTGGGTTCCATATCAGTTCCTTCAGCAAAAAAATTGGCCGAAATGAAGTGACGCTGACACCAGAGGGCTCAGCTCTGATATCAGCGACAGCCATCAGAACAAAATGACGCAACTACAAGAGGTGCAATTACAACTACAGGTGCAAGCACAAGCACCTTCCACGGCAAAACTGGTGCGTTCTTCCAGTTCTTCGATCTGCAATAAATTGGTGTCTTCCAACTGACTGCCAATGCACTGCGGTAACAGGTGTTGATCGTTCATAAGGGTTCCTTAAAATCTGATGATGCAACTACAGGACGTACAGTCGCAGCTGCAACTACAGCCACAATCTGCGGCGGCAGCCATCACCTGACGTTGCTCCAGTTCTTCAATCTGCAGATCAGCTGGCAAAAACAGCGTTTGCTGTGGTTGCGCCATGATTTGCTCCAGCCTTGTTAAATAGGGTTGAAAGTGAGATTTCATCTTCATCCGCTCCTGTTAAATGACACTGCCGGTATGACCGTAGCTAAACACAGCCTTTGATGTACCGCGCGTCATCAGACGGCTGAGCAACAACCCAACTGCCATCTCAGGCTGAGTCGTCAATGGCAGGACAGCCGGCCCACTGCGCTCCTGTAGACCGTCACCTCAGTCAGAGGTACGCTCAGTCAGCAGTAGGCCGCTCTGCAATGTGCTGCGCAACATTCAGCAGCTTGTTGAAGATAGAAGAATGCAGAAAAACAACAAATAAATAACATTAATATTTATAATTTACTTATTATTAACTTTTGATGTGTTTGTATTGGAAGGAAAAATAACTAGAAAAAAATGTCACTACTGCGCGCTGCGCCAGGCAACAGTGGGAAGATATTGGCAAATGTTAGCGGCAAAAGCAGCGACCGCTGTTTGCTCACAAGCAGCGGTCCGGACAATCTTGTGTTACAAATAGCGGATCCAGGCGGCGCTACTGCGTTTTTTTAACCCGGCAAACCAACGGGTCGGCCCATACAATAGCAATGCCAGCGACAGCGTGATCAACCAAACCTCTAAGATCCCAGCGACGCCATAACTCTGGCCCTGATTGGGCCCGAGCCATCCCAGCAGGCCTTGATGCAACAACAGCAAGACGTACAGATGCAACAGATAAAAAAACATTGGTGCCGCGCCAAAATTGGCCAGGACCTTTCGGCATGCCAAAGGCAGTGGAGTTTCAAACCAGCGCAGCAGCAAAAACATCAAGCCCAGCGTCAGCAACAAAAAATTCAACGAAGGCGGATACTTGGTGAAATTCAATACATCCATCAGACTGAGTAACACTGTCGCTTGTGGTTGCCAGGGCAAGGTTTCGCCATAAAGGTTAGCACCGCGCAGACACAACAGCAGCAACAAAGCGCCAACACCAAGCCGGATTAACCAGCGTTGACGTTGCACTGATGACAGACTGTGATGGTACAAGGGGCCAGTCAGATAACCCAATAGGATCACGCCAATCCAGGGTAACACCGGATAACTGACTTTAATAGCAGGCAAACCAACAGCGGCTGCAGCTTCAGCCGTGAGTAGGAAATTGCGGTCATGCAACAAAGTCCAGAGACTATAGCCCCACTCACCCGGCTGAAAACTGATAGGTGTCAGCAGGTTATGCCCAAACACCAAGCCAAAACCAAGCACAGCTAACACCCAGCGCGGTAAGGGCGACAATAAAGCCAACGCCAGCATACTCAAGCCAATGGCCCAAATCACCTGTAACCAGAGTGTATGGTAACTGCCCATCCAGGCAAAGTTCACCAGCGTCAACTCCAGCGCAATTAAGAACAAGCCACGTTTGAGCAAAAAAGGACGCAACGGCCGCGGTGCGCCGAGCCGTTGCTGTTGATACAACCAGGCAGATAAACCGGTCAGGAACACAAACACCGGCGCACATAAATGCGCCGCCAGCCGGCTGAAAAAAACACCGGCACTGGTGCTGGATAAATCCATTGGATCTGACACCTGCAGATGCAGCAAAAACCGCTCCCGCACATGATCCAACAGCATAATCAACATTACCAGACCGCGCATCATATCAATACTATCAATACGTTGCCGTATTTCGACTGCGCTCACTTGCGCCTCTGCCAGTCTGAGTTCAGAAGTCATAGCGGACACTCACCTTCAGACTGCGGGGTTCACCTGGCACTGACCACAAGGCAGAATAAGAGCTTTGTACATAATGCCGATCCAACAGATTATCGACCACAGCTTCGAACTGCCAATGCTCGCTGAATTCAGCACTGGCAAACAAGGTCCACAGCGTCATGGCTGGTAACTGATACCCTGGGTCCACTGAATCGCCCAACCGCTGACTGTTGTACCTGAACCGCCCACCCCACTGCACCGGCAGCTGCGCTACCTGCAATTGCTGCTGCAAGGTCAAACTGAGGGTATGCTGAGGCACATTCACCAAACGACTGCCCGCAGGCAATAAAATGCCCCAGTCTAAATTGACGGCATCCGTACTGGTACGGGTATCGAGATAACTATAAGACAACAACGCTTGCAACTGGTCAGTCAGCATGCCATTGAGATCGAGTTCCAGACCCTGACTACGGGCTTTGCCCAAAGTGGCAGAAAATCCAACATTCAACGGATCTGAGGTCAGAATATTGGATTTATCCGCATCAAACAGTGCCAAAGTACCACTGACCCCAGCCATGCGAAATTTAGCGCCCAGCTCCTTTGACTGACTTTGTTCCGGTGCAAAAGCGCGACCGTAAAAGTCCGTCCCGCTTAAAGGGAGAAAACCTTCTGAAAAACTACCATAGAAACTCAGTTGATCATTCAGTAGATACACCAGGCCAGCCCGGGGTGATAGTTGTTGATCGTCATTGCGCGCCAGACTATTTTTTAAGCGCTCCCGAATAGTTTGCTGATACTGATCAAAGCGCAGTCCCAGCAACAAGCGCCAATCGGTCGCCAACTCCAGTTGATCCTGCAGATATACCCCAAACGCCTGTTGCGACTCTTCATTTTGGTACAACACACTGAGCGCGCCCGGGACTGCCACGCCATACTGCGGCGCCTGGATATTCAGGGCATAACTGCCCTTAGGTCCGCGATAACGCTGCAGCTCGGTATACAGCTGATAATCATAACCATCGGCGCCAACTAATAAATGATGTGGCATTCCCCAAAGCTGTAACTTGCCGCTAAATTCAAACCGCGCCATCCGATCATCTGATTGATAATCCCGATAACGCCGTTGCCGGGTTAAAGTCAGACCATCGCTGAACACCGATTGTCTGGCCTGCGCTAACTCTGCATCAGAGGAAAAACCATGCAAATCAGAAGTTCGCAGCGCCAGGCCCGTGTTAAAAGTCCAATCGGCGTTCAGTTGGCGTTGGTAAGTGAGCTGATGACCCAGCGCACTGATCCGGGTCGGTCCATCACTGGGTTCCCCCAGATAACGACTGCGTGGCACTGTGTTAAAATCACCATTTAACACTAAAAACCCACGGTCAAATAATTGATCTTGCTGTAGATATTCAAATTCATACAACAACGAACTGTCTGCATCCAGTTGCCATAACAACGACGGGGTCAGCACTTGTTTATCACTCGTGACCTCATCGCGAAAACTGCCATAATCCTGTAACGCACCGCTGAGGCGAAACGCCAGGTCGGCAGACAAAGCGTCGGTGTAATCAGCTTCCAATCGATGCTGCGCAAAACTACCTGTGCTCAGTTTCAGATAACCTTCCCGCTCAAACTGCGGTTTGCGCGTCAGAATATTGATAGTGCCACCTGGCTCGGAACGGCCATACAACGCCGAACCCGGACCTTTCAGGATTTCGACTGCCGCCACATTGGACAGATCACGATGGCCACTGAAACCACGGCCAGCACTAAAGCCGTTGATCAGATAACCAGATGGCATATTTTCATTGCCGGGAAAACCACGCAGCGAAAAACTGTCCCACAAACCACCGCCATTGTTTTGCCGGGCGATGCTGGCAGAAAAATCCAACGCATCCTGAAATCGACTGAGTGCCAAATCCTGTAACAAAGCACTGTCGATGGTTTGGATCGCCTGTGGCAATTCAGCGGCCGGTACGTCACCGCGATAAGCCTGATGATAACTCACACGAATTTTTTCAATATCAGTGCTATCGGCAGCTTCGGCGGCTACAACTTCAGCTTGCGCCAGCATGGGCACCAGGCAGAGTAAAAGGGGAATCTGTGCGTAAGGGAATAACAATTTCACGGGGCTGTCCTGCAACTACTTTGTGATACTATAACATATCTTAATGCATCCAGAAAAGCAGCTCAGCCCCGAGTTTCAAATATGGAAGAACCGGCTTTTACTCGTCCGGCCCCAGACAAGTAAACACCAGATGCTTGCGCATATCTTTGAGCACAATGCCGCGTTTAAGCAGCAGTGCACTGAGCTTTTTCTGCCAGACCAGCAGCTGAGGCTGTGCCAGTGCCAACATGTCCTCGTCGCTAAATTGCAATCTGACCAGCAAAGACAGTGGAAAAGCTTCATATTCCAGACTAAACCAGCCTTGCACCACCCCAGTGAGTGCCGCCTGGGCTTGTTGCTCCAATTGCGTGACCACCGCTAATACAGCAGCTTGTTGTTTTAATTGCACCACGGAAAGTTTTTTCATCAGTCACTCTATTGGCAAAAGGCGGTAAAGTTTGCCCTGAAAGACGCGGTTTGACAATCAATGACCATCAAAGCATCTGGCCATCACGACCATGCCAACCGCCAAACCATAGCCGCAGACTTTGCTATGCGCTGACAACGGCTTGGCAGTTTGTTGTTGTGAGCTTGCAACTGGCTGATGTAACAGCGGTTCGCTAACTGAAGCCAACAGCTCAGTGGGTGCGAAAAGCGGATTTAGAAATGCCTTATTTTGTGAACATGAAAGATCCGTTTTGCGACTGTTTGAATGCATTAACAGGCAACAGTGCGGTTGTCCTAAACTTTAGAGAAAATCATTGCTCTACTGTAACCTTTTGGCTGGGTACGTACCCGAGCCGCGAACCAGTGTGAAGCCGATGATGGCACCATCATCACTTGCTGCAAAATGTATCGTCATGTCTTGTGCTGTGGTGAAAAAGGTAGTTTTTGATGTAGGGAAAAGTTCCATCCGCTTAGCGCCGAACAATTCGCTTTGGAAGTAAAGGCGCTCTCCTTCGGCAACGACATGAGCAGGCAAGTCCAGCAACTGATAGTCTCCTGCTAGCTGTCGGTTCATCGCAGTATCACCTGGTAGCGAAGCTTTCTCTAACACCTGAAATTCAGGCCAGCCGTACTCTGCAGCAATGCTGCATAGGATCTCTTCGATGAGTGCCGCACCGTTCTGGCTGTTGGTCATGATGACAGCACCTTGACCAGACCGGGTGTAACCATAAAGCTGCGCGCGATACCCTTCAGTACCGCCACTATGACTAAAGCTGGTCCGATCGCCTAAGTCTTCAACGAAAAAGCCCAACCCATACTCACCCAAACCCCGCTTTAACAGCAGCGAAGCACTATTGCGTGCAAGAATTTTAGCGGACTCAGCTTCGGTAGCCCTTTGCATCTCAAGTATCACTTGCGCCAGGTCGCTGGGCGTACTCCACAAGCCAGCCGCGGCTGATTCTGGATAAATGTGCCATCCACCTGCGACGGCTTTGTCTGCTGCGTCATATCCTACAGCTGCCTGTTGGCGCCAATGGTTGGGTAATGAGGTGGCGAATGTGCTCTGGTTCATCCCGAGCGGCGCAAGAACCTCTGCTTTCATCAATTGATCGAACGGCTGTCTACTGGCTTCGGTCATCATCAATTGAATGATGCTGTAACCTCCCCCCGAATAGCGCCATGTGGTTCCTGGCATCAGATCAACCCGGACTGGCTCAGAGTGTGCGGGGGGCACACCATTGAGAATCTCTACCAAGCTAGGTAAAGCCTGCCCCGGCCTATACCCCAGAAATCCATGCACAGTCGTTCCGGCGCTATGATTGAGCAGCAGACGCAAACTGATCGCTGTCTCACGGCTGAAGTCGTTTGGTGGGATCTTCCAGGACACTAACTGGCGATTCACATCCCGGTCTAACGAAAGTTTGCCTTGCTCGACCAGACGCAGGGCTCCCATGGCGCTGAGCGCTTTGCTAATCGAACCAGCCTGGAACAGTGTGCTGGTGGTCGCAGGCCTGTGGTTGGCGATATCAGCCATGCCGTAGGCTCTTGCCCATTCGACCCGACCTTGATTTATCAGGGCAATACTCACTGCGGGAACTTGATGGTAGGCCATGCGATCCATCAGGTTCATCTGCTGATCCGCAGAACCTCTCACAACGATCCGGCTAGAGAGCCCCTGTTCAACTTTGTTGATCCGTGCTTGCAGCGCAGCTGTCGCAGCCTCGGCTGCAGCTGACTGCAACGCGGCTTGAGCTGGCGTGCAAAATCCCCATAGCAGGAGCATCAAGCCACAAAGTCGTGAGTATCGCTTTCTCATAATTCCTTTTTAGCGATGGCTAATTTAAGCAATGACGCCCAATTTTTGATAAGAGATGATGCATATTTCGGATAAATCCGATCAGCTAGTTCGGTTTACGCCAATCACTTTTAGCTATTTTCCGCAATCACTGCGCAGAATGCCGAAATACCGCTCTTTTGCTAACGAAAGCTCGTTCTAACCGTAACGTATTTAGCAGAAGCTAACCATGGCTAAAAAGAGCACAGATCTGAACAAAATGAAAGACAGGCTGAGACTTCGAACCATACGCCACCCCGCTTGCTATCACGGATCTCAGATAGTGACTAACTTTTAGACTCCATAGTGCCTGCTAAAATGATGAAAGTTTAATCAAGCAGAGATGCACGAAATGAAATTGAGTTACTTATCTATGCTCGTTGCCAGCGGTTTTTTATTCGGCTGCAAACCTGCTGGCGCTGGTGAAGATGCAGAAAAAACCGCTATTGATGCAAGACATTCGGCTGTGGCCTTCACCAACGCCATTATTTATCAACATCAAACCGCTGACACACTGGTGATTAAAGACGGCCGGATTGCTTTTATTGGTCAAGCTGACGCGGCGCAAAAACAGTTTCCACATCTGCGCCAGTGGCAGGATTTAGAAGGGGCATTTATCGGTCCAGGTTTTATTGATAACCATAACCATGTGTTTGAGGCTGATGCTGAGATTGGCGGCGATTGTGATCTGTCGGCTGCGCAAAGTATCCGCGGTTATGAGCAAGTGCTACTGCAATGCAAGCGCGAATTGGCCCTGGAATCCGAAGCATGGGTGCTGGGCTATGGCCATGAGCTGGCTCAACTGCTGACGCTGACAGATGAATCGCCATTAGCCATGCTCGACCGCCTGTTCCCAAGCAATCCGGTGGTGATCATGGAGCAAACGTCACATTCGATGTGGGTGAACAGCAAGGCATTACAACTGGCTGGGATCACTGACAAATCTGCCGACCCGCAAGGTGGCCGTATCGTGCGTGAAACCGATGGCAGTCTGAGCGGAATTTTGTTGGATAATGCCGGCGATCGTTTGTTTGAAATCGCCTGGAATCAGCAACCGGATTTACTAGAAGCGCACCAGCGTGGGCTGCTGAGCGGACTGCGCCAATTGGCCGAGAATGGCATTACCACGGTCGGCGATGGACGACTGTATTGGAAGCGTGGTTGGCTGGAAACTTGGCAACAGCTAGAAAAACAACAACGATTAACGGCGCGTGTCAGTGTCCGCCCCTGGATTTATCCGGCCGATCCAGCGGCACCCCAGCTGGAATTTTTCCGCAAAGTGTATCAACCGGATCCAACGCGGTTGCTGCTGATCAATCAGGTCAAGCTGTATAGCGATGGTTTGGTGCAAAATGGCACCGCTCGTTTACTGCAGCCCTATCGCCAAACCATCAATCCCGATCTGCCGACAGGCTTAGATTACATCGCGCCGGATCAAATGAAATGGTGGTTAGTCGAACTGGATAAAATTGGCTATGGCGCTCACATCCACGCCATCGGTGATGGTGGCACCCGCAATGCACTGGATGCCGTTGCCTATGCCCGGCAAGAAGGTTCAAGCCAGTTATATGGTTTGACGCATCTTGAATTGGTGCAAGCGGATGATTTCAGCCGATTTAAACAATTATCTGTTGATGCAGATATGCAAATTGGCAATGAAGCTACTTTGCATGCCGACCATCATTGGGCTGACAGCTGGTTAGGTCAGCAGCGGGCTGCGCAGTTAATGCCGGTGAAAAAAATGCTTGCGGCCGGAGCCAACTTCACCCTCAGTAGCGACTGGAATGTTAACGCGTTAAATCCACTGCTCAGCATCGCCAATGCGATGGAGTTAACAGATCAAGCTTTTCCAGATGTGGATACCGCGATTGCCGCCTACACCATCAATGCGGCACATGCTTTAGGTGTTGCCGAGCAAACGGGCTCGCTCACAGTCGGTAAAGCTGCCGATCTGGTGGTGCTGGATCAGGATATCAGCCGGGCTAAACCAGCTAAAATTCGCCAGACGAAGTTCTTGTTAACCCTGCTCAACGGGAAGGTGGTGTACCAGAGTCCAGATTATTAAGCGTCTGACAAACCAAACCTAACCAACAGCGGATCATAGTGTTGTGCTGGCTGCCAAGCGGCCAGCGTAATTCCAGCCGACGGCGCATGGTCGACAACTCAGTACTCACCTGCAACAACGCCAATTGCCCTTGCCGAATGCCAGTTGCCACCATCAAGGCGGGGAGTAAGGCCACACAATCTGTTTTTAACAGCACAGCTTCGAGCGTTGCAAAATCCGCGATCTGACTAAAGTGGCCACTGTAACCACTCTCTTCGGCCGATTGTTGATAATCCTCTGCCCAAATTAACTCGCGAAATGGCGCTAAGTCTGCAACATCAATACTGGGCTTTGCGGCGAGTGGATGGTTCGAACGCACCACAAACACTTCATCATAATAACCCACCCGGCAATAGTCGTAACTGCTGTTATGTAATTCGATACTTTCGTGCAACAGCACCACATCAAACAGACCGTCGGTCAGGCCTTGCGCTAATACTGCTTCACTATGGCGACTGATGCGGACCTGAACCTGCGGTTGCTGCTGCATAAAACCAACAATGGCATCAGTTAACAGTTGTTGTGGAATGTGGGGCGCGACACCGACCCCCAGCACCAGTTGCTTATGTTGCTGTAAAGCGTGAGCAGCCGCTTGTAAACGGTTTGATTGCGCCACTGTGTGCTGAGCCAGGGGTAATAACGTCTTGCCATCGGCACTTAACTGCAAGCTGTTGCCAGTGCGAGTAAATAACGTCAAATTCAGCTCAGCCTCCAAGTCGGCAATCCAACCACTTAATTGCGATTGGCGTTTACCCAAGACCCTGGCCGCCGCAGAAATTGAGCCTAATTCAGCACTGAGCACAAAAGCTTGCAGGTAATGGAGCGACAACGTATTAAGTGATGGCATAGCCTTAACCTGGATGACAATTTATTGATGCTTAGCACACTGCGCCCAGTGAGCAATATTTGGCACAGAGATAATGGACCAATTGCAATAAACGCAGCATTGGTACTCTATTTATGCATGAAAAATAAGACATTGATACCACATTGAATGAAGTAAAAAAATATTCATGCCTAAGCGTCTCTGAGGCACTTATTGCAACCAGATGGCCAAAATTAGTTGCGGGATCATCCGGTTATTTGAGCGTTAGCTTTGAGCGAGTTGCCGACATTAACTTTCAGTAATAGCGGTGGTAGGTTAGTGCCAGCCGATGAATAATAGAGAGCAAAACTGCACGACCAAACTTAATCGCCTGAGAATTTTAGTGCTATTGGTCAACTTAGCGTCACTGGCCTCATCTTACTCGACGTTGGGGTGACGGTTGCCCAAAAGCATTGGCAGTTTCAGGCGAATACCGAGCAAGAAAAGCGCGTGTTATCGTTTCATACGTTGGGATTACACGCTAGCGCAAAACGTTTAAGGCTGACAGTAAAACAATGGAGCAACACTTTGCGGCATTGCATCCATTTACTCGACACCTCGAGTTGCAGCATTATATGAGGGCACAATTTTGTCGGGCTCCCTCAGGTTCGGAGCTCATTAGCTGACTCTCTTCGCCTCCGGTCTGCCTGGATCGCTTTTGCCTCATCACACACCACCTCACGAGCAATGATGGGTTTATTAGCTCCGCCCCCTTTTTACGCGTTGATTGTTGCTTGATGGCAGCTCAAATCAACGGATACCGATGTTTTACAGCTTTATTTTGGTGTGATTTAACCTTCAGGTGCTTACTCAGTAAGCAAGTGCTGCTAATCCTTTGTGCGCAACTAAGTTCAGCAACTTCAATGACGTGCCTTTCGGGCTTTTCCCGCCTTGCTCCCAAGCTCTCACCGTCGATGGGCTGGTATTTAAATAGGCCGCAAACACCGCTTGACTCACCCGCGCATTTTCACGGATAGCTTTGATGGCGGCGGCATCATAGTGCTCGACTTCAGGCAGGCACAAAGCGTCGAATTCGCGCATGGTTTGCACGTCCATCACGCCTGCCTTCGTCAGCCCCTGCGCAGTCTGATGCATCACTTCTAAGATACTGTTACTCATAATTTTTCACCTCGATAAACTCACCGGTATTGAGCGCCATGTTTAACTGAGCTGCCGTGTAACCCAGAACATGTTTAGCCATGCCCTTTAACGCTTTTAGCTCTTTAGAACTGATGTTGTCTTGCTGATTTTTGGCGAAACCAAACATAAAGAAAGCTTTATCGCCCAATTTAAAAGCCAACAAGGTCCGGGCTCCGCCACTTTTTCCCTGTCCTTGCAGTGCAACACGCTTTTTCATCACATGCCCACCTAAGTCAGCATCAATTAACCCGTTTGCCATTTCCTGCACCGCCGCGAATAAATCCTGGTCGGTTAAACCTTCCTTGTCAGCCCATTTGCCGAACCACTTTGATTTATAGCCTTGCACGGCTTCCTCGCTTTGTTGCAGAACTATACCGCCAAGTGGTATAGATTGCATCACATACGCTTTGCTGGCGCTGCATTTTAACTGCGGCAGACTCACTCATGTTCAGTGGTATTGCCATCAGGTAAAACGGCTACCCTACGATAAACATAAAAATCGAAGACAAGTTTTCAACAATAATATCAATTAGTTATTGTCTACGGTGCCGAATCACCACGATATGTTGTCTTCGATTTCTCAAAGTTGTCTTCGAAATTATTCCATGAAAACAATCAACAATACTGCCCCGCTACCCAGCCGCTGGACCAGGCCCATTGGAAGTTGTAGCCGCCGAGCCAGCCGGTGACGTCGACGACTTCGCCGATAAAATATAAGCCGGGTTGTTTAGTGGCCGCCATGGTTTTGGACGACAGTTCTTTGGTGTCGACGCCGCCGAGCGTGACTTCGGCGGTGCGGTAGCCTTCGGTGCCGTTTGGTTTGAACACAAAGTGATGCAATAGATCAGCGATGCGCTGGCTGCTTTTGGCGTTCAGGGCTTTCAGGGGGTGATTGGTCAATAAATTTTGCGCCAGTAACTTTTCGACCAGCCGTTTGGGTAATAACCGCGAAAGGGCGGTTTTTAATTCCTGCTCCGGGTGTTTTTGCTGTGCATCTTGCAGAAACTCCAACACCGACTGGTCCGGCGACAAGTTGACAGTGACGGCATCGCCCGGTTGCCAGAACGACGAAATCTGTAAAATGGCTGGACCGCTTAAACCACGATGGGTAAATAACATATCTTCGACAAACAGAGTGTCATTGGCCGCTGCTGTCACCGGCAAGGATACCCCGCTGATCTCTTCGTACAAGGCTTTATCATCCGGTTGCCAGGTCAGTGGCACCAGTCCGGCCCGCACCGGTAACACTTGCAGACCAAATTGTTCTGCCAGTTGAAAACCAAAAGCGGTCGCGCCTAAATTCGGTAAACTTAAGCCGCCGGTTGCGACCACTAAACTTTGACAACTGCGGCTAATGCCACTGGTTTGCAGCAGATAACGTTCATCCTGGAAACTCACTGCGCTGATGTCTTGTTGCAAGGCAATTTGCACCCCGGCTTTATCACATTCCTGTTGCAGCATATCAACGATATCTTTGGCGCTGTTGTCACAAAACAGTTGGCCCAGCGTCTTTTCATGGTAAGGAATGCCATATTGCTGCACCAGCGCGATAAAATCCCACTGGGTATAACGGTTTAAAGCAGACTTACAGAAGTGCTTGTTTTGCGAGAGAAAATTAGCCGGGCTTGCATAGATATTGGTGAAATTACAACGACCGCCTCCGGACATTAAAATTTTCCGGCCTATCCGTTTACCGTTATCCAGCACCAGGGTTTTACGACCGCGTTTAGCGGCTTCAATAGCACAAAATAAACCGGCAGCACCGGCACCTAGCACAATAACATCCCAGTTCTGGGTCGGATTTGACATCATAATTCTCTTTCAAGTCGGGGCAGCTGACGCGAACAACCGCAGCCTGCATTAATCCAGCAGCGCTGGATTGAGCCGATAAGGGGTGCGTGGCGTTGGTTGCTGATAACCATCGAGTAGCGCTTGCCAGTCGGGTAATTGCCAGTAAAAGGGCCGCTGTTGCTGCTGCGCCAGCGCCAATTCTTTTTTCAGCGAACGTTGTAGCCGCTCCAGCATACTTTGTTGCCACAGCTGACCGGCGCGAAAACCACATTTATCAAAATCGATCAGCCAAAATTGTCCGGCAGGATCTAATAAAATATTGTGGCAGTTTAAATCGGAATGATACAACTGCGCCTGATGGAAACAACGAATCAGCTGACCGACCTGTTGCCACTGCGTCGCGGTTAATGCTTGCTGAGTTAACAACTTAGCTAAGTCCATACTGCCATCGACCAGTTGTAGCAGAATATCGGCACTATAACCAAAACCGCGCTGACGATATAACGCCGCCACCGGCGCCGGTACCGGCAAACCTAATTGTCGCAACTGCTGTAATAATCGGAATTCTGCCATGGCCCGGCTGCGCGCCAACGGCACTGGCCAGAACCAGTCTTTATTCAGCTTGGCGACCAGACCACCACGGTAATAATGCCGCAGCACCCAGCGTTGTTGTTTGGCCTGCACAAACCAGACAATATTCCGGCCGGTGGATTGCCCAATCACGGCATCGCAGTCCAGCCAGCTTTGCGGCTGAAAAAATGCCGGATCAGCGCTGGAAAAACCACCAGCCTGCACCAGCGCCGGGTCATACCAGAGTTCGGTACTGGCATGGCGTATTTGTAAACAACGGCCTTGCTCGGTCGGCAACAATTGCGCAATAGTGCCAAGCACACGGCGACAAGCGCCGCCATGCTGACGATAAATGGCGGCGCCAGCATCAGCCTGGCGTTGCCTTTGCTGCGGATCCGCCAGTAATTGCAGCAGCGCGGCGGCCAGACTTTGACTATCATCGACAAACTGTACTGCGCCTTCACGCTGCATTTGCTTAAAAATTGCAGCAAAATTAAAGACATGCCGCCCCGATACCACGGCTTTGTGCACGCTCATCGGTTCCAGCGGATTGTGACCGCCGCGTTCAATCAGCGAACCACCAACAAAAACTACATCTGCCAGTTGATACCACAGCATCAGTTCACCCATGCTGTCGCCCAGTAACACCTGAGTGTCAGGCAGCACAGGCTCGGCCTGACTGCGCCTCACCAGGCGCAAGCCGGTTTGCCGGATCAGGCTATCCACTGCCGCAAATCGGTCCGGATGACGCGGCACTAAAATCAGTAAGCTGGTCGGATGCTGTAATAGCACCTGATTAAAGGCCGCCAATACCTGTTCATCTTCACCGGCGTGGGTACTGCCAGCGACCCAGATCGGTCTATTGCCCCATTGGGTTTTCAACGCCAGCGCTTGTTGTGACAGGCGAGCATCCAGACTTAAATCAAATTTCAGATTGCCACTGTGTTGCAGTTGCAATGCCGGCACCAGTAGTGGCGCACCATCCGGCACTGCAGCTGGGCCAGCCAAGGCCCGAAAACGTCTTAACGTGGCCGCATCCTGACAACCAATAAAACTGAGCTGACGTAACATCGGCTGCACTAAAGCAGCAAAACGGCGATAACCCCGCGCCGAGCGCGCCGATAACCGGGCATTTACCAACATCACCGGTACTGCGGCGGCATGGGCCTGGCGGATCAAATTCGGCCATAATTCGGTTTCGAGCAAAATCAGCAACTGTGGGCTTAACTTACGCAATAAACGCCGATTGGCGCCAAGGGTATCAAAGGGTAAATAACAATGAAAAATCCGCTCACCAAATGCTGCCTGTAACCGTGCTGAACCGGTTGGGGTGGTACAAGTGACCGTCAGCGGTAAGTCTGGATATTGCGTCAACAATTGTTCAATCAGTGGTATCGCGGCAATGACTTCGCCGACCGAAACGGCATGCAACAGGATGCCACCGGACTGGGCGGCTGGCACTTGCTGATAGCAAAAACGTTCAGCAAAACGCTGCCGGTAGGCAATATCTGCCCTGCTGCGCCAGATAAAAAATAGCAACATCGGAAATCTGAGCAGGTAAATCAGCAAGTTATATAAAAATAAACTCAATGTCGGCAACGGAATCTTCTTTCGGACAAGCATAGAGATAGCGCGGATCATACTGTGGTCCCTGCCTGAATGCCAGCGGTGATATGCTTTCGGACTCACCCTGCGCCAGCACCAATCATCCGATGGCCCCGCTTTATGCCTGCGGTCAGGTCGGCTATACTGCCGGCTTTAATTTTGCCAGCAGAGAACATGCAGCGATGAGCACCCAGGCCCGGATCCTGATGATCCCCGTCTCCAGCCCACAGGGCATCGGCGAGTATATGCGCTCTTTAATTATTGCCGAGGCGTTAAAACAACAATGGCCAGCACTGGATATTCAGTTTGTGCTGAATAAACATGCGCCAGTGGCAGCCAGTTGTCCGTTTCCGGTGCATCTGCTGAATCAATCGGCCACCAAAGAAAAAGCCGCCGTCAATGATCTACTGCTACAACTGCAACCGGATCTGGTGATTTTTGATTGCTCTGGCCGCGCTTCCCAAGCCAGACAAGCAAAAAAACTCGGTGCCAAAGTGGTGTTTATCAGCCAACATAAAAAGAAGCGCGCTAAAGGTTTTGCCCTGGGCCGCTTACCAGCGCTGGACGCGCACTGGATCACCCAATTTAAGTTTGTCGATGGTGATTTAACCGCCTTAGAAAAATTTAAGCTGCGGCTATTTAAAAAGTCGGTACCGCTCTTTACCGGCCCGATTTTCAGCAAGCCACAGCCTGAACTGCCAGCTGCTTTTGCCGATCTCAGTGGCAAAGCCTTTAGTGTCTGGGCCGCTGGCGGCGGCGGTCATCAGGTGGATGGCAAAAGTGCCACCGAGCAGTTTTATCAGGCAGCACAACAGCTGGCCAGTGCTGAGCTGCCAGCGGTGTTGATCAGTGGCACCAACTTTAACGCGCAATTGCCAGCCACCGACTATGTCCGGGTGGTGAAAGCCTTGCCCAATGCTGAACTGATGACCTTAGTACAACAGGCCAGTCTGGTGGTCAGTGGCGGCGGTGATATGATGGGTCAGGCTATTGTGCTTGGCAAAAATACCGTGGCCGTGCCGGTGGCCAAAGATCAGCCGGATCGGGTGCTGGCTTGTGCCGCCGAAGGCCTGATTTACCCTGCGACTTTAGCCACAACTGATATAGTGGCACAATGTCAGAAAGCGTTACGGACGCCGCTGGTGTCTGTCTATTCATCCGAACCCGGCTTGCAGCTTGTGCTGGCCGATATTGCCAGGTTGCTGGCGTTGCCCGCGATGGCAACCTCTGAAGGAATTTTTTGATGAGTCAAACAGCCAGTTTTTTAGCCGCCCTTGCACGTCATAGAGCGGTTTTTGCCACTGTCGAACACTATGCCGCCCAGTCCCAACAACTGCTGGATGCCGTGCTGGCTTGCCTCAAAGCCGGTGGCAAAGTGGTGTGGATGGGCAACGGTGGTTCAGCCGCCGACAGCCAACATTTAGCGGCAGAATTTATGGTGCGGTATAAAGCCGAACGCGGCCCGTTGGCGTCTATTGCGCTGACCACAGACACTTCAATTTTAACCGCCCACGCCAACGACTATCACTTTGATACCGTCTTCGCCCGTCAGGTGCAAGGGTTAGTGCGGCCACAAGATGTGGTGATTGGCCTGACCACGTCCGGCAAAAGCCCGAATATCAACCTGGCACTGCAAGCTGCCAATGAGATTGGTGCTTTTACCGTGGCGCTGACCGGTCGCGACGGTGGTCTGGTGAAAGACATCGCAAAGCTGCCGATTATCGTCAATTTTGATGAAACCGCCCGCATCCAGGAAGTGCATATGTTTATTGGCCACTGGTTATGTGAAGCGCTGGATCTGGAACTTAGCGCATGATTGATATCACCAAACTGAATCAACTGGGCCAGGCCCGGGTGCTGGTGGTCGGCGATGTAATGCTGGACCGCTATTTTCAGGGCGACTCACAGCGGATTTCGCCGGAAGCGCCGGTGCCTGTGGTCAAGATCAGCAAAATTGAAGACAAAGCCGGCGGCGCCGCCAACGTGGCACGTAATATCGCCCATCTGGACGCTAAAGTCGGTTTGCTCGGCTTGATTGGCGATGACGCTGAAGGTGATAGCCTCTGCACTATTTTGCAGCAGGACGGCATCTATTCCGCGCTGCTGAAACAACAGCAATTGCCGACCATCGCCAAAATGCGGGTGATTTCACGCCATCAGCAAGTAGTGAGGCTGGATGTGGAACAAAGTTTCAGTCAGGCCCATAGCGAAGCCCTGGCTGACCAGGTCGAAGCTTTGTTACCGGATTACGATTATGTACTGGTCAGCGACTACAACAAAGGCTCGTTAGCTGCAGTTGGCCGCATTATTCAAAGTGCCAAGGCGGCCGGTAAATATGTGCTGGTCGACCCGAAACAAGCTGATCTCTCGGTGTATCGCGGTGCTGATATTCTGACGCCGAATTTATCCGAATTCCGGCTGGCCGGTGGCGATGCCAGCAGTGACGAAGCCATGCTGAGCTCAGCCCGCGCCATGTTAAACCGTTGTGGCATAGCCGCCATGCTGCTGACCCGCTCTGAGCAAGGTATGACGCTGATCACCGCCACTGAGCATCATCATTTCCCAGCCCAGGTGCTGGAAGTCAGTGATGTCACAGGTGCCGGTGATACCGTAATTGCCACCCTGGCGGTGATGTTAGGTGCCGGCATGGTACTACCGCAGGCAGTCGAAATGGCCAATCTGGCCGCTGGTATCGTGGTCGGTAAACTCGGTGCTGCCACAGTGTCGCCAGCCGAACTGGCGGCTAAACTGAATAAGCATTTGTTTTCGCAGGGTGATGTTTATCAAACACCTTTTGACAAAGTGCTGCAGCATATCCAGTTCGCCCGCCAAAACGGCGAACGTATTGTCTTTACCAATGGCTGTTTTGATATTTTACATGCAGGCCATGTCCGTTATCTGGCGCAGGCCAAAGCACTCGGCGACCGGCTGGTGGTTGGGCTCAATAGCGATGCGTCGATTGCACGGCTCAAAGGCGCCAGCCGGCCGGTTAATCCGCTGTCAGAACGCGCCACAGTGCTGGCCAGTCTGGCAAGTGTCGATTGGGTGCTGCCGTTTGGTGACGATCTGAATGAACAAGACACACCGCTGGCGCTGATTTTACAAGTGAAGCCAGATGTTTTGGTCAAAGGCGGCGATTACAGCATCGATACCATTGTCGGGGCGTCAGAAGTACTGGCAGCCGGTGGCGACGTTAAAGTACTGCAATTTGTCGATGGCTGCTCGACCAGTGCCATCATCAAAAAAATTCAGGGATAACCGATTTTGACCGAGCTGAGTTCAATTTGTATTTTACGGCTGTCCGCCATTGGCGATGTTTGTCATGCTGTGGCTGCGGTGCAGGCGATTCAGCGCCATTACCCTAATGCCAAAATCAGCTGGATAGTCGGCAAAGTGGAAGCCATGTTGCTGCAAGGCCTGCCAGGCGTGGAGCTGGTGGTATTTGATAAAAAGCTCGGTCTGAAGGCTTATACCGACTTAGCTCATCAGCTGCAGGGCCAGCAATTTGATGTGCTGCTGCATATGCAGGTGGCGCTACGCGCCAATCTGGCCAGTTTAGTCATCAAAGCCAAACGCAAAATTGGCTTTGACTGGAGCCGGGCCAAAGAGCTGCACGCGCTGTTTATGCGCGAGCGCATCGCCCCCCAAGCCCAACCCCATGTGCTGGATGGGTTTGCCGGTTTTGCCCGCCATCTGGGGGTGCCTTTTTTAACTGAACCAGGCGAACAACCGCAGTGGCAGATGCCGCTCAGTCAGGCCGATCTCGATTTTGCCGAGGCGCAGTTGGCGCCTTTGAAGGCACAGGGTGTGCAGCGCTTTTTAGTGATTTGTCCGGCAGCCTCCAAGGCTGAACGCAACTGGCTGCCAGTGCGCTACGCCGCAGTGGCTGATTATGCCAGCAATCTGGGATTTCAGGTGCTGCTATGTGGCGGCCCGACCCCACTGGAGCGACAACTCAGAGATGATATTCTGCAAAGTGCACAGTGCCCTATCGTCGATTTAGTCGGTAAAACCAGCCTGAAGCAGCTTTTGGCGATATTAAAGGCCGCCACTGTAGTGATTGCGCCTGATACCGGCCCGGCCCATATGGCGGTGACTGTCGGCACACCGGTGATTGGCCTCTATGGCCACAGCAATCCTGAGCGCACCGGTCCATATCTGTACCGGCAGTACGTGGTCGAAACCTACCATGCTGAACTCAAACGTCAGACTGGGAAAACCGCCGCCGCCGTGAAATTTGGTACCCGCGTTAAAGGCGAACATATTATGGCGCAAATCAGCGTCGAAGCCGTCACCAGCATGCTGGAGCAAGTGATAGTCGAGGAAAAAATAGCATGACCCGCTGTGAAGTTTGTGAACAACCCATTGGCACCGCACATCAACATGGCGAAGCAGTCGTGCGACGTAAAGCGGTGTTTCTGGATCGGGATGGGGTGATTAATATCGACCACGGCTATTTGTATCAACCGGAACAATTTGATTTTATTGACGGTGTGTTTGACGCCTGCCGTCATTTGCAGCAACTGGGTTATTTACTGATTGTGGTGACCAATCAATCTGGGATTGCCCGTGGTTATTACACTGAACATCAATTTGCCTTGCTGACCAGTTGGATGAAACAACAATTTGCCGCCGAGGGCGTGAAAATTGATGGCGTCTATTACTGCCCGCATCATGTCGAAAAAGGTCAGAGTCCTTACAATATTGCCTGTGACTGCCGTAAACCTGAGCCTGGTATGTTGCTGCAGGCGATACGGGAATACCAGATTGATCCGGCGCAAAGTCTGATGCTGGGTGACAAAGCCGCCGATATGCAAGCCGCCGCTGCGGCTGGCGTACAGCGCAAAGTATTGGTGTTATCCGGTCAGTCGTTATCGGCAGAAGAACAACAGTCAGCGGACGAAGTCTGGCCTTCGATTGCGACTGCTTTAACCGCAGTGAGCGCTTAGCATTTAACCCTTTATAAAGCCGCGCTTCGCACTCAAGCGCCCCTTGATGTTGCAGCCGGATGCGATGACGATAGCAATCGCATCCGGCACTCTGGTTAATCCGTTCTTTTATTCGGTTTAGCCGCTTTCATTTCTTCGCAGTTGCCTATGATCGGCAACATTCTCAACACTTTCATCTCTGGGTCAATCAGCACTTTGTCGCTGCTTTGCAGTGGCAAAGTCACTGGCCCCTGACTGAAATCCAGCAGCTTGCTGACGCCGTTGATCTGCACCGGCACTGGCATCGGGAAAGGTAGCTTGGCCGGAGTGCGCCAGCTCAGCGTCAGGCCTTGCGCTGTGCGCTGCTCCACCAGCTCTGGTAAGGCAGCTTGCTTCAGATACACTTCAAATAACCACTGATAATCTTTCCCCGTTAAGCGGTTGACGATTTGGATAAAATCATCGGTATTGCGATAACGCGGTGTCAGCGGATAAGCCAGTTTGTGGGTGTCGTTGGTGCCGTACAGCAATTCGCGGGTGGCTTGCCAGAATAAATCTTCACCAATCAACCAGCGCAGGGTGTGTAGCACCCAGCCGCCTTTGCCATAAATATCCGGATTAAAGGCTTGATCAGAGGTCACTACCCCATCGCGCACCACTGGATCACAATTAAGCAACCCTAGATAAGCTTTATACATCTGATAGTTGTAAGCGGCAGGCCCGAGCTTGTCCAAGGCATATGCCGGTTGCATATACAGACCAAAACCTTCATGCAGCCAGGCATCATTCAGTTTCTCATGCGTCATCAGGTTGCCAAACCATTCATGCGCCAGCTCATGTTGTAACAACCAATCAAAACCATGCGGATCGCGGGTATAGTTTTTGCCATAGGCATTCACAGTCTGATGCTCCATGCCCAGATGGGGAGTCTCGACTAACCCCATCTTCTGGTTGCCCCATGGAAATGGCCCTAATTTGCGCTCAAAAAACTCCAGTTGATGTACCACATCATCGCGGATTAAAGCTCTGGCTTTATCCGCATTGGCTTTTAGCGCCCAGAACTCAATCGGGTAACTGCTGCCATTAATGCCCTGATAATTCTGCACAATACGCTCAAAAGGACCGATATTCAGCGCAATATTGTAGTCACTGGCAGGCACTGATAATAACCAATCGTATTGGCGCTTATTGCCTGCCACTGGCGTGATTTGTTGCAGCACGCCATTGGTGACAGCCGCCAGTGCATTGGGTACTGTCAGTCGAATGCGCATACTGTCAGCTTTATCACTGAAATGATCCTTACAAGGCCAGAACAAGTCACAACCTTCGCCCTGTACTGCAGTGGCAATCCAGGGTTGTCCATCCGGCGTTTTGCTCCAGACTGAACCACCGGCCCAAGGCGCATTTTTCGCGACATGGGGTTTGCCGCGATAATACACCGCCACTTTCACTTTGCTACCAGCCGCTTTTTCCGCGCCCAGTGCGATAGTCAGAATACCACCATCGCGTTGGTAACTGGCTTCCTGCTCATCCACTGTAATACGATCAATGGTAAAACGGCTGTCGAGTTTTAACTCAGCGGCCGAGGTGGGCTGTAGCACAGTAAACTCAGTCAGCCCCACGCCCTGGATTGCTTGCTCAGCTGGCAAAATTTCCAAATCTAGCTGGTAATAAGTGACATCAGTGCGCTGCGCCAGTGCAGATAATGGCTGACCGGTATCGCCAATCACCGGATCTAACGGCACTGTGGAACTACAGGCACTGAGCATAGCGCCAGCAAAAATAGCAGCAACAGCAGATAACTTCATAAAAACTCCAGACAGAGATGATGAACAAATAATCAGATTTATCATGCCATGAAACCCTTGCCACTGAACTGTCAGCTGTCTGACTGACAGTGCTATTGGTCGCTTGTCACTGGTACAACGTTAGGATCCGGATTAATTTCATCAGCCATACTGTGTTGCAACACTGGGATTTTTTGTGCCAAAAACAACCATTCTTTTGCTGCTAAGCAGCCTCGGCGCGCTTAGCATCGTACCGTCCGTGTATAGCTATGACCGGGTGACAGGGCATGATTTTGCCAGTCGTTCTGAAGTGATAGCGACCAAAGCCATGGCGGCCACCAGTCAACCGCTGGCCACCCAAATTGCGCTGGATGTGATGAAAAAAGGCGGTAATGCCATTGATGCCGCCATTGCTGCCAATGCCGCCCTGGGATTGATGGAACCAACCGGCAATGGCATCGGTGGCGATTTATACGCTATGGTCTGGTCGGCCCGGGATAAAAAACTGTATGGCCTCAATGGTGCTGGCCGTTCGCCCAAGGGGCTTAGCTTGCGCCAAATGCAGGCGGCAGTGAAAAAATTGAACCGTACCGATATCCCCCCTTATGGCATGCTGCCAATCAGTGTGCCGGGAGCCGTCGACGGCTGGTTTAGCCTGCATCAGAAATTTGGCAAACTGCCGATGGCTGATATTCTGGCGCCTACCATCCAATATGCCAATGAAGGTTTTCCGGTGTCGGAGCTGATCGCCTATTACTGGGCGCTGTCAGTCCCCAAACTGTCGCCGCAACCCGGCGATTTTGTCGGTACTTTTACCAGCAATGGCAAGGCACCAGCCAAGGGCGATATTTTTAAAAATCCGGCGCTGGCCAATACTTTAACGCTGTTAGCGACAGAGGGCCGGGATGCTTTTTATCAGGGCAGAATTGCCCGCCAGATTGATACCTTTATGCAAAAAGAAGGCGGCTATCTGCGGTATGAAGATTTTGCCAGCCATAAATCGGAGTGGGTCGAGCCGGTGTCCGTGAATTATCGCGGTTATGATGTCTGGGAATTGCCACCGAATGGCCAAGGCATTGCTGCGCTACAGATGCTACAAATTCTGAAAAACTTTGATTTGGCCGCCATGGGTTTTAACAGCGCAGCCAGCCTGCATACCCTGATTGAAGCGAAAAAACTGGCGTTTGAAGACAGAGCCAAATTTTATGCCGACCCGGCTTTTGCCAAGCTCCCTGTGCAGGGTCTGATCTCAGAAGCCTACGGCAAAGAGCGGGCCAAACTCATTACCGACAAAGCCGCGCAGCGGGTTGACGCCGGCAACCCGCACCTATATCAGGGCGACACCATTTACCTGACCACCGCCGATCCAGAGGGGAATATGGTGTCCCTGATCCAATCCAACTACCGTGGCATGGGATCAGGTGTGGTCGTACCCGGACTGGGTTTTGGTTTCCAGGACCGCGGCCAGATGTTTTCACTGGATGCGCAACATGCCAATGCTTATGCGCCTGGCAAACGGGCCTTCAATACCATCATTCCGGCTTTTATCACCAAAGATGGCCAGCCGTTTCTCAGTTTTGGCGTGATGGGTGGCGCCATGCAACCGCAAGGGCATGTGCAGATTATTGTCAATATGCTCGATTATGGCATGAACATCCAGGAAGCGGGGGATGCGGCGCGCTGGCAGCATCTGGGCAATACCGAACCGACCGATGGCACACAAATGTACCTGAAAAATGGCGGTTATACCGAAGTAGAACGCGGTGTGCCTTATCAGACCATTCAGCAACTACAGCAAAAAGGCCATGATATCCGGTATGGACTCGGTGGTTATGGTGGCTATCAGGCGATTAAAAAGGATTGGGTCCAGGGGGTGTATTACGGTGCCTCCGAATCACGCAAAGATGGGCAGGCGGCGGGTTATTAGCCCATCGGAGCACCACAGCCCAGTCGAACTGTGCTGTGGTGCCGGTAAAAAAATTAGTCTTGACCAATCCGGGCTTTGATATCGTTGATCAATGAAGATTGACCCAGATTATTACTATTGGCCCAGGCTTCCAGATCTTCAGCCACTAATGCCTTGGCTGGCATCTGTTTGACATAAAAAGAACCGACTTCATAAGCATCGCTGCGCATAGCGAATTTAATCAGCGAATCGCCGTTACATTGCACTTTGTCATAAATTTTGCGCACGTTAATTTTGTTATCAGACAACAATTTACGGATACGGTTTTTATCATCCGCTTTGGTGTATTCACACAAAGATGTTGCCCACTGCTCTTCGGCCATCACTGCAGGTGAGCCAGCAGTCAGCACCAGAGCGACTGCAACGGATGACAACAAAGCAATTTTCTTTTTCATAATAACCTCATAGGGATCTGTTGATTGAACCTAACTGAGTCAGGGCAACAACAGAGCGCCCTGACCACAAACTAAGTTAAGCCAAGTATTAGCGTTAATCAGACGAAGGCAAGGCCAGAGACGAAGATTTCCTGATAAATTGATTTGATTGCGTATTTTCAACACAGATTGTTGAAATATCAGCCTAAGCCAACGAGTTAGCCACAGGATTTAATCAGCACCGCCAGCATTTTCCAAAGTGGCAGTGCCTGTGTACAGAGGTGTTTAACGTGTTAATTCAAACTTATGCAGTAAGGCGGCCAATTGTGCCGCTAACTGGGTCAGTTGTTGATTCACGCCATGATTTTGCTGGGCATGTTGCCGGGTTTCGGCAGATAAACCGGCAATCCGCCCGATGCGGCGGGAAATATCTTCCCCCACTGTTGATTGTTCGGCAGCTGCCAGCGCGATTTGACGGTTATGATTGGAAATAGTGCTCAGCTGATCGGCAATCTTTTGCAATAACACCGCGCTACCACGCGTTTGCTCAACAGCACTGTCACTGAGCTGCCGACTCTGACTCATGGCCGTCATGGCATTTTTTGAGCCTTGTTGCAGCCGCTCGATCATCTGCTGAATTTGCGCTGTGCTTTGCTGCGAGCGAAAAGCCAGTTGCCGCACTTCATCGGCAACAACAGCAAAACCGCGACCTTGTTCACCCGCCCGCGCCGCTTCGATGGCCGCATTAAGCGCCAATAAATTGGTCTGCTCGGCGATCGAACGAATCACTTCCAGCACTGAAGCAATTTGCACCACATCGCCATCAAGGTTTTGTACCACTTGCTGCGCCTGATCAATATCCTGCGCCAGATGATCAATAGTCGCCACCACAGCCGCCATCACCTGGGTGGCCTGCTTGCCTTCGCCATCAGCACTATGAGTGGCTGCGACCGCCTCTTCGGCACTGTTAAGAACGCTGTGCGCAGATTGCGTTAATTGATGAGTAGCAGCCGCCACCAGTTCTGTTTCCTGCTGCTGCGAATTTACCAGGGTATCCACCTGATGTGAACGTTGATCCGCTTCAGCCGCCGTAGCACCGAGCTGGCGGACCGCCTGTTCACAACTGTCAACCATCTGAAACAGGGCATTTTGCATCTGCGCCATCGCATCATCGATACTGTGGCGGTATTGACTCTGTGGCTGGCGTTGACTTAGTTTCCCCTCCGCCACTGCCAGCGCAACACTGCGGACTGTGGCCGGTTCATCTCCGATCAGCCGGTATAAATTGCGGGTAAACTGCAACAACACCCCAATCGCTACTGCGGCCAGCACTAAACAAATCGCCAGCTCCCAACCTGCGGTCCGCCAGAAACGCTCATCCACTTCGGTATGACTGATGCCGGTGCCGACAAACCAGCCCCAGCGCGGACTCTGGCGCGCAATTGAGGTCAAATCCACCACCTTGCCATCTCGCTCGGAATCCCAGTCATAGACCGCGATTTGCCCCGGAGACTTCGCTACCGCCTGGCGCAAAATATCACCGACACTATGCCCTGAAGCGTCTTTAAATTCATCAAAACTGGTGCCATGCAGCTGTGGATCCAGCGGCGTGGCGACAAAATTCATCTTCTCATCCGCCACGTAGACATATTCGTTGTCTTTATAGCGGTTATTGCGCAGCACCCGGACCGCCATCGCCTTGGCCTGATCATCGCTGACCACACCGTCCGCCGCCATTTTTTCAAATTCAGTCAGCACGCTGTATGCACTGAGAAAAAGTTGTTCGATGCGGGCTTTATTGTCGGTCATTGAGGCCATTCTGCTGCCAGACAATCCCACCAGCACCATCACCAATAAGGCTAATAATATAACACCGGCAGTAAGCTTGACTTGTTGTTGTAATTTCATCTCGACTCCGTCATTTCACAATCTGCACAGGCCTAAAAAAAACCAATGACAACGCTGTCACCATCAGGCCGAAGTTCCTTTCTAACAAATAAAATGGCTTTGATATAGTTATTTCGGATAAAAAAAAGACAAATGCGCTGTTTTTATAGTGGCAGGGGTGCACAAGGAAAACGGCGGGAATGGTCGGGTCTGCGCTTGGGATCTGAATACACCTGAGGTCAGCAGCACAAGTTGCCGAACTCAGGCGCAAGCAGAGCACGCACTACACTGAACAGGCTGCCTGCCAGTCAATCACAGCTTGTAACAGTACTTCGGCTTTGGTCTGTTCAAAGGTTTTTGGCGCGTCGACATGCAGTAATTGCACCACACCATCTTCAATAATCATGGCATAGCGCATAGAACGGATGCCACCAAACTCGCCGCTGTCAACACTCAGGCCACAAGCGCTGGCAAAACTGGCGGCGCCATCAGCCAGCATTAACACATCACCTGCTTGTTGTTGCTTCGCCCAGGCATCCATCACATAAGCATCATTGACTGATGTACAAATAATCCGGTCGACTCCTTGCTGAAAAAACTGCTCAGCCAGCGCAATATAACCAGGTAAATGCGCCGCACTGCAGGTCGGCGTAAATGCCCCTGGCAACGCAAATAACACCACGGTTTCGCCACTGAAAATTTCGTTGCTGGTTAAAGACACTACGCCATTATCGGTCAGCCGCTGAAAGCTGACATGCGGCAATTTATCCCCGACTTGAATCATCTGTCACTCCTGTTTTAAGTTAGATGGCTGCTTTGACATAGACATCAAACCTGTTGTTTTTACCTTCAATGCTCATGGTGGGTTGCTGACCCGCCAGATAGCTGGCATAACCTGGTCTTTTCACGACCACCCGTTTTTGTGCCAACGCATAGGCTTGCGCCCAAAGCGCATCAGCATCGGTATCAGCTCCAACCACCTCATGAAAAGCGCGCATTTCTTTTTTCACCAACGCCGATTTCTCCCGGGCTGGAAACATCGGATCCAAATACACCACATCTGGCGGCGCCAATTGACTCAGCGCCTGGGCCGCTGGCTGAAACTGCAACTGCATTCTTTCTGGTAACCAGCTTTGTAACTGTGGGTCCAGCGCAGCCCGGCGTAAACCGTCCCACAACAGCGCTGCCACCATTGGATGCCGCTCCACTAAGGTCACTTGCGCCCCCAAACTAGCCAATACCAGCGCGTCTCGCCCTAGTCCAGCTGTAGCATCAATCACCGTCAGACCAGTTTTTTTACTCAGGCCAACGGCTTTGGCAATGCCTTCATTTTTACCACCACCAAATTTACGCCGGTAGGTGGCGGCCCCGCTGGCAAAGTCGACCAAAATATCACTTTGTTTGTCCAGCGCCGGATGCCTGAGCACCAACTGTTGTTGTTGCCAGCTTAAATGCCAACCGTCACAGTGCTGACTGAGTTGCAAACCAAACTGATGCAGCAATTGTTGCTGGATCTCAGCCGGCATGCCGGCATTTTCCAATAACGGGTAACAGCCCTCGCTGTCAGTGTGAAGTCCTGTTGTCATCAGCTTGCTTCACCAGTCTGCAGTCCGGCATAGTTATCCCCCATGCTATAGGCGATGATTTGACTCAGTTGCTGTAGTGGCAAACCGGATTGTTGCTGCCATTGATTAAACTGAGCCTGAATTTTTTGCAAACTACTTTTGCTGGTCAAACCGCCGTCAATCACCTGAACGGCACGTAAATACGCTTCCACATCCTGCGACAATAAAAAAGTATCTTTGCCCATGGCCCTGAGTGTGTAAGGGCCGGTATTGCCACCCAAGCGAGCGCCTGAGCTTTTAAGTAACTGCCACAAACCGATGATATCGCTCGTCGGCCACTGTGCCACCATGGCACTAAAACTGCCATGTTGCCTGGATAGCTCATCAATCATCATGGCATTGTGCCTGATGGTGAGGACCTTATTCAGATTGCGGATAATGCGCGGATCTTGCGCTTTGGCCGCCAACATTTCATCCGGCATCAACAAAATTTTTTCGATGGCAAAATCAAAAAAGACTTCGCAAAAACCAGGCCATTTTTGTTCCACCACCCGCCAGACAAAACCACTTTGAAAGATTTTTTTGCTCATGGCACTCAGCCAATCCGCATCCTGATAAGCCAATAATTCCGCGGTGCTTGCGGGTTGCCCCAGCAGTTGTTGCAACTGTCGTTCGCCGCCTTTACGTGCCAGCGCACGCTGATAAATCCGGTCGAAGTGTTCAACCTGTGCCATCTTTAGTTCCGTTGATATCTAAGAAGGCGCGACAGCCTAATAGCGGCGCCTTGCAGCAAAAAATAACTGAGATTATTGCGTGATGTCGCCACCAGCTTCAACCGCCTGGCAAACCCCCGACACCAGTGTGATGGCGGGTTCAGCTATCACCTGGCAAGTCGACATCAGACCGAGTCGTTCTGACTCAGCCTGGCTAAGGGCATTATAACGGCTGACTTTTTGCAATAACGTCGCCTCGTCCAGTCCAAGAACTGAATACACCAGATACGAATTCGGCCCACCACAAGATCGGTAGCCAATGCCTACTTTACGACACTGGGCCAGTTCAGTAGCCTCGGCCTTCCCCACCATCTGCTGAATATCCTGATATAACTGGCTAAGTTCAGCGCTCTGCTCCGGACTGTGCATACTGCCTCCATTGCTGCCTGTGGTCACCGGATTTGCCGCCTGAACGTCAGCCTCAGTTGCAGGCTGACAAGCCACCACTGCGGTTGCCAGCAGTAAAGCACAAACCATTGAGTTCAGTGTTTTTGTCATCACCATTGCTCCATTCATGACCCGTCAGACAGAGCCAACAGCCTAAGCTGCGACCTGGATACCCATATGACGTAATAATGCCTGATTTGACGGTTCGCGCCCACGGAAAGCTTTAAATAGTTCCATCGGTTCGGCACTACCACCCCGCTCTAAAATACAGTGCAGGAAATCGGCACCAGTCTGGGCATTCAATACCCCTTCCTCTTCAAAGCGGCCAAATGCATCAGCGGATAACACCTCGGCCCACAGATAACTGTAATAACCTGCACTATAACCACCGGCAAAAATATGGCTGAAACTATGCTGGAAGCGATTAAAGCTCGGTGGGATCAACACTGAAACCTCAGCACGCACCTGATCCAACACTTGCTGCACCCGGCCACCCAGCTCTGGCTGGTAACCAGCATGCAGGCGGAAATCAAACAGCGCAAACTCAAGTTGGCGGACTAAAAACAACGCTGACTGGAAGTTTTTCGCCGCCAGCATTTTATCCAGCAAATCCTGTGGTAAAGCAGCACCGGTTTCATAATGGCCGGAAATAATGGCGAGCGCTTCCGGTGCCCAGCACCAGTTTTCCATAAATTGACTCGGTAGCTCCACCGCATCCCATGGCACGCCGTTAATACCAGCGACGGCACTGGCATCCACTTTGGTCAGCATATGATGCAGCCCATGCCCAAACTCATGGAATAAAGTAATCACTTCATCATGGGTAAACAGCGCCGGTTTGCCAGCCACCGGTTTATTAAAGTTGCAGGTCAGATAAGCCACTGGCCGCTGCAGACTGCCATCAGCTCTGATCCGACGGCCCTGGCAGTCATCCATCCAGGCGCCACCGCGTTTTTTGGCTCTGGCATATAAATCCAGATAAAAGCTGCCGCGCAGTTCACCACTGCCATCATGAATATCATAAAACTTCACATCCGGATGCCAGACATCCACCCCTTGGCGTTGACTGACCACGACCCCAAAAACTTTCTGCAACACGCTGAACAAACCTGCAACCACAGTCGGCTCCGGGAAATAAGGCCGTAACAGTTCATCAGAAATGGCGTATTTTGCCATTTTCAGTTTTTCGGAGTAATAACCAATATCCCAGGCCTGTAGCTGGTCTGAGCCCGTTAAGTCGGCGGCAAAAGCTTTCAGTTCAGCTAAATCTTGTTGTGCCTGCGGCTTGGCTCTTTGCGCTAAGTCCGTCAGAAAATCCAGCACCTGAGCCGGACTATCCGCCATTTTAGTGGCCAGCGATTCTTCCGCTGCATTGTTAAAATCCAGTAACAGCGCCAATTCATGTTTCAGTGCCAGTGTTTCTTCAATCACCGCACTGTTATCAAACTGACCGGCAGTGGGTCCTTGCTCAGAAGCACGGGTACAGTAGGCTTGGTACATTTCCTGGCGCAGCGCCGCGTTATCAGCATAAGTCAGCACTGCTGAATAACTTGGATACTCCAGGGTGAAGACCCAGCCGGTAAGATCGCGGCTTTGCGCCGCCTCTGCCGCCGCCAACTGATCATCTGGCGGAATGCCAGCCAGTAAACTGGCATCGGTAATATGTTTGAACCAAGCTTGGGTGGCATCCAGCGTATTGTTAGAGAAAGTCGAGCTTAAATCTGACAACCGGCTTTGGATCTCGCCATAACGTTGTTTTTTCTGCGCAGACAAACCTATGCCGGACAATTTAAAGTCACGCAAAGCATTCTGAATTACTTTTTGCTGTGCTGCCGTCAGGTTGGCATATTCAGCACTTTGGCTCAGTGTCAGATAAGCCTGATACAAGCCTTCATGCTGACCCAGCCAGGTGCTGTAATCTGACAATAACGGCAAACAACTTTCATAAGCTTCGCGTAATTCCGCAGAAGACAGTACTGAATTAAGATGAGACACCGGCGACCACAGCCGGCTTAAATGATCAGCACTTTGTTCGGTACTAGTGACCAGACTATGCCAACTCACCGGCGTTACCGCCACTGCAGCGTCCACAGCTTGCCGACAAGCAGCCAGCGCCGCTTCAACAGCAGGTTTGACCATGGACGGGGTAATCGAAGTAAAAGGCGGTAAATCAGTAAAATGAGCGAGTAGATTGGGCATAACGGACTCCGAAAGGGTCAGGATCTGACATCAATCTGCTAGATGTTGGGGCCAGATCATTTTTTCTCAAGCAATAGCGCACATCGCGGCTAAAAAAGTTCAGGACGAAGCTGCCGCCCGCTCAGCAGCAGTGTCGGCAGCCATGTCAGGGCCTGCCAGCCAACGCTGTAATTGCGACAACGGCATAGGCCGGGCAATAAAATAGCCCTGTACCGCATCGACATTGTGCAACATCAGAAAATCATATTGCTGTTGCGATTCAACGCCTGCGCATATCACCCGCATCGCCATGCTTTTGGCTAACCTGATGGTGGCCGCCAATACCATCTCACGTTGGGTCCCCAGCATTTTCAGCAGCGCCATATCAATTTTAATTTCATTCACCTGTAGTGCCGCCAACTTCATTAACATGGATTGGCCAGCGCCAAAATCATCGATCACCAGCCAAGCGCCACTTTGTTGCAGCAACGCCAGCGATTGTCTGGCAGCGACTGAATCCCGTTGCAGCGCACTTTCGGTGAATTCAAATTTCACTTTGTGCTGGCTCTGGTACTGTTGTTCATTTTTTAACATGCTGCGGATCAAGCGATGATGTTCCAAATCGCACCCAGACAGGTTCACCGCGATTTGTAATTGCTGGCCTTGTTGCAGCAGCAAATCTTGCGTTTGTCTGACCTGCAGATAGACCCAGCGCGTCAAACTGTGGATCAAACCGGTTTCTTCTGCCAGCGGAATAAACACCGCCGGTGATACGGCGCCATGGCTTGGGTGCTGCCAGCGCAACAAGGCCTCCAGTGCCACAATTCGTTGACTGGATAAATCCTGCACCGGTTGAAAAAACAAATGGAGCTGTTTGAGCGCCACAGCTTTGGATAAATCGGAAATCAGCGCCAGCCGCTGCCGGCTTTGCGCCGCCAGTTGTGGTTGATACGTTAAATAACCTTGCGCCTGGTCAACACAGCTCAGTGCCAGTAAGCCATGCGCCAGTAAATCTTCTGCATCTGTCGCCAGGGCAGCATCGACGGCAACGGAAGCAAATCTTGGTTTAAAATCAGGTGCTAACTGATCGAGACTGAGTGTTTGCAGCAACAAAGCACGAATTTTACTCAATACCGCGATGAATTCGTCCCCTTGCAACAATAGCGCTAACCGCTCAGGACTGAGTGCATACAAAGTTTGATAAGGCGCTTCTCCCAGACTGATCACCGCCGGACTTTGCTGCTGACACAAGGTCAGCAAGGCCTGCAGGGATGGCTGCAACAGTTCGTTGGTTTTTTGCCGGCCAAGCACCGCCTCTAGTTGAGCAAATTGCTGAAATTCAATCAGTAATAACCGATAACGCACCTGGGGTTGCGCCAGCTGCGCTGTGAGTAACTCCGTCAACGCTAGTCTGGAACCAAACTGATAAAAGGGCGCGATCCGACTACGCAACAACTCTTGCTGCTGTAATGCTGCCAGTTGCTGATTTCGTTGTAATAATTGTTGCTGCATCCGACTGAAACTCACCGTCTTAAGATACGATTGCATCAGCAAACTACTGACTAACAGCAATATCGCCAGTGTGGCGAGCAGCACTGCAGGTAACAATCCGAGCGGCGGCAACAGGGCCAGACTGACAGGCCAGAGCAAACAAAGCACGGCAAGCAGCAAGGCCTCGAATGGCAATAACAACAGCAAGGCCTGGCGATACTGCTGCCGTGGCGAGCGCACCAGCGCCAGTACAGCTGCCAGCATGGTCAATAACAACAAATAACCAGCGGTATCACCAAAGTGTTGTTGCCAACGGGTCGCGGGTAACCATAACCACCAGACTAAAGCACAACTCCAAAGCGCAGCCAGTCCGGACAGCATCCAACAGAACTGACCGCAGACGCTGTTGCGTTGGCGCGGAAAATAACTCCGCAGCAGACCACAACTGCTGAGGATCAGCATCGGGCCGGCCAATTCTATCCAGCGATTCAGCTGTGGTTGGTCGGGCCACAACCACTGAAAGCCCATCCCGGTTCGATCCAGCAACAACATACACCAAGCGAGCGATAGCAGCATGATCCAGCCATAAGCTGGCTGGAGCGTTAACAAAGCAAGCAAGGCTGCCAACAAAGCGGCACAGAGCAACAAACCAGACAGTAGTGCCAGCATCAGTTGTTGCTGAGATTGCCAAGCCCTATCCTGTCGCTGATAACTCAGCGTTAACTGTTGGGGATAGCGATCCTGCAGATAGATCAAGAGCGGACAAGACGCTGCCGCACAAGCACTTCGCAGCGGAAACAACCAGTGCGTTGTCAACATAGCACGGCTGGCAAAAGGCAGGCTGTCACCGCTCTGCCACTGTTGCAGCAACTGCCCTGCGGCATCGAACTGATAAAACTGCACCTGATCCAACCAACCGGGAGTCAGCTGTAGTAGCTGCTCCGTTTGAGGTTGCAACTCCAGCTTTAACCAGACGCCATCCGCTGTTTGCCGGACTGGTCTGGTCAGGTCGTAAGGTTGCCAACGCTCAGCGGGTTGTTGCAACGCTTGTGCGGCAGATTGCAACGCTGGGTCTTGTAACAGCCAGACGTGCCGAACTTGCTGCGAAGGTTCACTGCGGGTCAAAACCTGAAAACCTGCCCAACATAAGCCAAACAGCAGGACGCACAACAAACCAATACCAACTTTCAACAGGGGTGAGCGCATCCAGAAAAACCATGGCGACAGGCGGGCAAACTCAGTTTGCATCGGCTGACAACACAGAGTGCGAACGACTATCGCTGCGGCCAGCCCAAGGGCTGTCGAAACAAAACGGTAACGTCAACTCACAGCAGTTCATGTTCAGTACGCGGCTCCAACGGTTTTTCCAGACAAATCACTTGAGAACTGTACCGGTATTTGCCATAACCGCCACATTTTTTAAAGCTTTTATGCAGAAAAAAATTCACCGCTTTACTATTGATGATCCGAACCGCCGCTAGCACACTGCTAAACTGCTGTTGCCGGGCATAATGTTCCAGATAAGCCAAAACGGCACTGCCGACACCAGGTGCCGCCGAGTACATGCGCCGGATCTCTGCCCGTTGCCCGTCTTCCCGTCTGAGCAAACCACAGCCAACGGCTTTGCCGTCATGCCAAGCGACCACCGCCACTAACAGGTCAGTGCCTGCCAGACCAGTGGCTAGCTCATCCTGCCCCGTTTTACCAAGCGCATCAGATAAAGCACAAAACAACTCCAGCAACGCCGGATTGGACAACTGTACTTCGGTCATACTGTACATAAATTCCCTCTTTATTGCTGGCTTGGAACATTCACCACAGCTGTATTTTCAATATATTGCGCGCTATTCGCCCCTTGTTCTGAACCTCAGTTCAGTCAACCCACTGCGACTTGGGCAGCCAAAAATGTCAGGACGGCGAATACCAGTTCTGCCAACTTCAGCTCACTGAGCATAGCCGTTGCAACAGTTTTTGGTAATCTCAGTTGCTGATTTCTGTTAGCTTGCCAGCCTGGCAGCACAATCTTAGACGCGCAGCTGGTGAAATTTTAGGTGATCCGCCGATCATTGCCGACGATTTACCGCGCCCAAGCCGCTTTCTGCTGAAAAAGCTGGTGACAGCAGGCTCTGGTTTGGCATACTCGGCTAGTTTTGCTGCGATATTGCAGCACCAGCTCCTCTTTACCCTTAAAGGAATAGATAAAATGAAAAAGACCATGGTTGCGACTGCAGTCGCGGCAGTGCTGGCACTGACAGCCTGTACAGATAACAAAGCGCCAGCTCAGGCCGAACAAACCGCTCAGCCTGCAGCAACAACAACGGAGTCAGCTACAGCTGTGACCGCCACCAATCCATTATTAACACCGAGTCCACTGCAATATCACGCACCTGAATTCGACAAAATTAAAGTTGAACATTATCAGCCTGCAATGGAACAAGGCATCGCTGAGCATGCCGCTGAAATTGAAAAAATTGCCAATAACCCGGATGCCGCTACTTTCGAAAATACCATAGTGGCGATGGAGCAAAGTGGCGATTTATTAGAGCGCGCCAGCTCAGTGTTTTACAACATGACCGGCACCATCAGTAATGATGAAATTCTGAAAATTCAAACCGCGATGTCACCAAAACTGGCGGCCCACAGCGACAATATCAATTTAAATCCAACCCTGTTCGCCCGCGTAAAAGCCATTTACGACAACCGCGCTAACCTGAATCTGGATGCCGAATCTGTCCGTTTAGTGGAAGTTTATTACGATCGTTTTGTTCGTTCAGGTGCATTACTGACCGAAGAGCAAAAAACTAAAATCCGCGCGTTAAACGAAGAAAACTCAAAACTGACCAATGACTTTGGGCAGAATCTGCTGAAAATCACCAAAGAAATCGCCATTTTTGTTGATAGCAAAGAGCAACTGGCTGGCATGTCAGATGCAGAAATTCAAGCCGCCGCCGAAGGCGCGAAAGCTGCTGGTAAAGAAGGTAAGTTTATCATTGAACTGACCAATACCACCCGTCAGCCAGTGCTGGCTGTGTTGGAAAACCGCGAACTGCGTAAACAAATCTGGGAAGCGTCAGCGTACCGCGGCACCAAAGGTGAAACCGACAACCGGCCACTGGTTGCCCGGTTAGCGCAAATCCGTGCTGAGCGCGCCAAACTGTTAGGTTTTGACAGCTGGGCTGATTACCAGTTAGAAACTGCCATGGCGAAAAAACCACAAGCCGTGATGGATATGCTCGGCAGCATGGTACCAGCCGTGGTGGCGAACACCAAACTGGAAGCCGCTGCTATTCAGGAAATGATTAAATCCACCGGTGGTGATTTTGAACTGCAACCATGGGACTGGGAGTTCTACGCCGAGAAAGTGCGTAAAGCCAAATACGATTTAGATGAAAACGAAGTGAAACAATACTTCGAATTTAACCGCGTATTGCATGACGGTGTGTTCTACACCATGAACAAACTGTTTGGCATTAGCTTCAAAAAACGCGCTGATTTGCCAGTGTACCACCCGGATGTTGAAGCTTATGAAGTCTTCGACGCCGATGGTAGCAGCATCGCAATTTTCTATGCTGACTATTTTGCCCGTGAAGGCAAACGTGGTGGCGCCTGGATGAGCTCTTTTGTTGATCAAAGCGGCTTAAACGGCACTAAACCTGTGGTCGTCAACGTGATGAACATTCCAAAAGGCCCGGCCGGCGAACCAACCCTGGTCAGCTATGACAATGTCACCACTATGTTCCATGAATTAGGTCATGGCCTGCACGGTATTTTCTCGAACGTCAAATACCCAACGCTGGCAGGGACTTCTGTCTCGCGTGACTTCGTTGAATTCCCGTCTACCTTCCAGGAAGACTGGGCGGCTTATCCGGAAGTGATCGCCAATTACGCCAAGCATTACAAAACTGGCGAAGCGATCCCGGCTGAACTGCTGGCGAAAATCATGAAATCCCGCAGCTTTAACCAAGGCTTTGATACGCTGGAATATTTATCTGCCGCTTTAGTGGATATGGAATGGCATGCGTTAAAAGCCGATGCACCATTACAGGATGTGGAAAAATTTGAAGCCGCAGCACTGAAAAAACACGGTGTTGATATTGCCGCAGTACCACCACGTTATAAATCAACCTACTTCAGCCACTCCATGGGCGGCGGCTATTCTGCTAGCTACTACGCTTACATGTGGTCTGAAATCCTGGCTGCCGACGCTTTTGCTTATGTGCAAACCCAAGGTGGTCTGAAACTGGAAAATGGTCAAAACTACCGTAAGCATATTCTGTCGGTCGGTAACACCTTACCGCCAATGGATGCTTACAAAAACTTCCGTGGTCAGGAACCTACCACAGATGCACTGTTAATCCGTCGTGGTTTAAAAACCAACGTGAAATAACAAAACATGACCGACCTACACATGTAGGTCGGTCATGTTGCGGTTAACACTTCGCAACACGCAAAAACAACAATGCCGCTTTAGAGCGGCATTGTTTTATCAGCACATAAGTAAAGGCAAGGCTTAAGCAGCATCCACCATGGCAGCATGCAGCTTTTTCATGGCATTTTTTTCCAACTGACGGACCCGTTCTGCCGACACCTGATAGCGATCTGCCAGCTCTTGTAAAGTCAGCTTTTGCTGATCCAACCAACGGGCGCGGATAATATCCTGACTGCGCTCATCCAGCGTGCGTACTGCCGCTTGTAAGCGTTCAACCGCAGCACCTTCAGATTGATCTTCTTCAAAATTATTCGCCAGATCAGAAGATTTATCCTGCAGATAAAATACCGGCGCGTTATAAGCACTTTCTTCGTCGTCATCTTGCGCATCAAATGGCATATCGTGATTACTCATCCGCGATTCCATTTCCCGCACTTCGTATTCAGGCACGCCTAAAGACTCTGCGACGTTTTTCACTTCTTCCTGGCTGAACCAGCCAAGATTTTTCTTCGATTTTCTTAAGTTAAAGAACAGCTTGCGTTGTGCTTTAGTGGTCGCCACTTTGACAATGCGCCAGTTCTTTAACACAAACTCATGAATTTCAGCTTTGATCCAATGCACGGCAAAAGACACTAAACGCACGCCGACTGTTGGATCAAAACGTTTGACTGCTTTCATCAGGCCGATATTGCCTTCTTGCACTAAATCGCCGATTGGTAAACCGTAACCAGAATAACTGCGGGCAATATGCACGACAAAACGTAAATGCGACATAATCAGCTGACGGGCTGCTTCCAGATCACCATGCTGTTGTAACCGTTCAGCTAAAGCTCTTTCCTCTTCTGCTGACAACATCTGAATGCTGCTGACGGCATGGGTATAAGCCTCAAGGCTTCCGCTGGCTGCTACAGATAATGTCGTGAGTTGGGCTGCTTTGGTCATTCAAAAATGCTCCTGCTCGGTATCAAAGTGAAACCATATTAGCACTCTTTGACGGAGAGTGCTAAGGTAAGTTCCTGCGTTTTTAAGACCTGAATCTTATAAAAATAACTTTTTGAGAATATCAAAGCATATAAGAGCAGAAAAAATTGCGATATGCTCAAAGTCGGGGTCAGGGCATCCGGGCAACTTACTATCTTCAGTGTTTCGCCTTTATCCTGTCGCAGTGGGAGAAGTAGTATGTATTGTTATATGGCGCGTCAACCTATTCTGGACGCCAGTAAAACGCTGGTCGGTTATGAGCTGTTGTTTCGCGACGGCGTTGAAAACAGTTTCCCGAATATTAATGCCGATGAAGCCACCTCTAAATTGATCACCGAGCACCATCTGCTGATGGGGGTAGAAAAAATTACTGGCGGCCAGCAGGCTTTTATTAATTTCTCCGCCGATACCCTGATCCATCATTTCCCGACCTCAATTGATGCCAAAAGCATGGTGATTGAAATCCTGGAAACAGTGCCTATCAGCAGTGAATTGCTGACCGCCTGCCGCGAATTACACCGGATGGGGTACCGGCTGGCGCTGGATGATCATGATTTTGACGCCAAATGGGATATTTTTCTGCCCTATGTCAGCATTATCAAAGTTGATGTACGGCAATTTAATCTGCTGCAAATCAGCAAATACATCTCAAGGATCCGCCACCATCCGGTGACTTTACTGGCAGAGAAAGTAGAGACGGCTGGCGAATTCGAAAAATTACGCCAGTTAGGCTTCCAGTTATTTCAGGGCTATTTTTTCGCCCGACCAGAAATGCTAAAACATAAAAAAATTGCCAGTAGCAAATTAAATCTATTACTGCTGATTGCCGAAGCCAGCAACCTTGAGCTTAATTTTGAAAAGCTATCCGCTATTGTCGAGCGTGATCTAGGTCTGTCTTATAAATTGCTGCGCTTTGTCAATAGCGCCAGTTTTGCCAGAGACAAACCGATAGGCTCCCTGAAACACGCCATGATCTATATGGGTGAAGCGGAACTGAAAAAGTTTATTGCCTTGCTGGCCTTAGCCAATCTGAGCGAAGACAACGGCAGTGAGCTGTTGAAAATGTCGATTGTCCGGGCCAGATTCTGTGACCAACTGGCTGAGCTGAATCAGGACTCAATCAATCCCCCCTCTGCCTTTCTGACCGGATTATTTTCGCTGGTGGATGCTTTACTGGAGCAACCACTGGCACCGTTATTGGATGATTTGCCCATCCTGCCGGAAATTAAACAAGCGTTATTGCAACACCAGGGCCAGCTTGGCCAGTATCTGGAACTGGCCAAAGCCTTTGAACAAGCCGACTGGCAGCTACAACAACAGCTCAGTCAGCAGGTGTTACGCCAGCCGCAGGATCTCAGTCCAATCTACCTGCAGGCCGTGACCTGGGCGGAGGGTTTATTACAGGGCTAACCAGCGCTGGCACGCCAGCCTGATTTATTTATTATTTTTTTGTCACATCTGTTTCAGTTGGGGTGTCTTGGTGAAGTCACCTATGCAATCCAGCATGCACAACAACAGGAGCTGACTCATGTTCACTAAAATAATCACCAAGGCCCCCACTGCTACCGCCAACACCCTGCGTCGCGATATCATCCTGACCATCAGCGCTGGCCAGGCTTTTATGATCGCTTGCCAATTCAGTCAGGGCTGGTTACCTGTGGTACTGACTTATATCCTTGCCATTGCCGCGTTATTTCATTGCATTAAAAAACACAGTTTGCAAAGAGGTTCAGACAGACTGTTCGTGTTGCTCAACCTATTGGCTGCTAGCGGGCTTAGTGCCGCCTTATTGTTCAGCGGTAAAGGGGCGCAGGTGTTTTGACTTTGATGGCAGTAGCGCCGTGTCACAGTGCAGCAGGCATCAGACACAGGGGCCAGCCGTTGGTTAGCCCCTGTCGCCTTAACGTTGTTGTCTTATCAAGGCGGGTTCGTCGAAATACTGATAATCCTGACTGGCCAGCGCTTGTTGCCGACGCTGTGCCTCGGTTTTATTGCGCTGCGCGATACTACAACCAAATACCTGAAAATGTTGCTGTTCCATCAACTGTTGAACCTGCTCACGCTGGCACAATCCCAGTAATTCACCGGCATGAATAAAGCCTTGTGCCCGCAACCTTTCAATACTGTTGTCTGCCCCCTGCTGGCTGAGCTGAAAAATTTGCTGAAACTGGCTGGCCAGACTGGTCCAAAAAATGTCGGCATGCGATGGCATCTACCTCTCCTTCACTCAAAAACGCCAAAGGCGACTGCACTCAGCGCTGATAATGTTGTTTATGTAATTTAATCACTTCACTGAGCATGCCGACCCAATAAGGGTCAAATTTACTGCCAGCGCCACTATTAATATCCAGCAACGCCCGCATCAGGGCTCTTTTGCGTTGCTCCGGACTGTCGCCATCATTGGCTTTATTGTCAAACTCGTCTGCTATCAGCAACAGCTTGGCACCTTCACTCAGATCCGGACCATCCAGCCCGTCCGGAAAACCACTGCCGTCGTGGTGTTCGTGATGTTGCCAAATCATCGCCGCAGCGTCTTGCCAACGCGGACTACTGGCCACCAGGCTGGCGCCCATTTCGGCATGCCGTTGCCACACGCTCAGCTGGGTCGGGTCGGCCAAACCTTGCGCATCCAGCATTTTCAGTGGTAAAAACGACATCCCCAGATCATGCAACATCACGGCCACGGCCAATTGCATGGTATCGACTTTTTTACCAGCCAGCCGATTCATTTCTAAGGCCAGAAATAACTGCCGCGCCGTCCGGCCTTGCCAGCGTGGATGACGTTGCTCCAGCGCCGGGATCAGCTGGATAAAAAACTCCAAATCAGCATCCATCCGAATGCCGTAATGCTGTAACAAGCGGCGACAGGCGGCAATGGCGGAGGATTCGCCAGGTTCCGCCCCTGGGGTGGCGGTCGTCGCCACGGCATCGGGTAACCTTTCTTCAGTAATGACCAACCCTTGCGGATGTGCAGGATCGAGCAGATGTAATACTTGACGGATCCGGACATCACGTGACCTTTCATCAGCACTGGTCAGGCCGGTCAAGCGCTGACAAATCTGCTGCATACTGGCCGGACTCAGCGGTTTAGCCTCCCCAGCGATACTGACTTCGACCCATTGTTGGGTCAGATCCATCGTCAATTGGATGACATCACAGAGCGCACTGTCATATGCCATATGACCTTTACGGATATCGTCCAGTACATCTTCCAGACTTTGCAGCAACGGGATTAAAGAAAATAAGCCGATAAATCCAAGATTGCCTTTGATGGTGTGTACCACCCGGAAAATACCGTGTAGCAACTCAGGTTGTTGCGGATGTTGCTCCAGCTCAATCAGTGTACTTTCACATTGTTCGTAGGCGTCGCGAAAATCTTCAAAAAAGTCATCAACGCAATCTCGTTGTAATTCATCAGGGCGATTCAGATTCAGCTGGCTCATTGCATGCGCTCACAGGTTAGCTGGGAAGTTCTCAGACAGTATCACAAAACCACAGTATAGACAGCTGCCGGCAAGCGCAACACTGACGCCCCAGCTGGACGCCTGCCATTAAACCAGTGCCAACCGCCATTGGTCGGTTCTAGCAACCAGTTACAAAGTCACTGCGCTATGGTAGGGACAGGATTTCCAGCTCAGAGGATGTTAGATGACTGTTTCTGCTCAACTCATTGCCAGCCGGCAGATCTCAACCCGCCCAAACGACAGGCCGTACCGGCGAACTTCGGCGTTAAAGCGTTATTTGCCGATGCTGGTCTTGCTCTGGCTCCCTCAGCAACTTGGTGCCGCAGAGCCAGTCTCCGCTGTCGCAAATAACGCACAACACAGCAGCACGCCATCGCTGCGATTGCTCAGTTACAATATTCGTTGTGGTTATTGTGAACCCGCTGATAGCCCACATCACTGGGATACCCGGAAGTTTTTACTGGCCCATCAGTTAAAACTACTACAACCGGATCTGATTGCATTGCAAGAAGCAGAACATTTTCAAATCGCCGAGCTGAGCCAATTATTACCAGAATATCGCTGGTACGGTGTGGGACGGGATGATGGCAAGCAGCAGGGCGAAGCAACTGCGGTGTTGTATCGCCACAGTAAGCTGGCGTTAGTGCAGGCACAGACTTTATGGCTGTCGCCGACACCACAGCAAGTGTCCAAAGGTTGGGGAGCGCAGATCAACCGAACCCTAACGCTGACGCGTTTTCGTCAGTTTGCAGCCCCCACTTCAGCAGCTGGCAGCAGCAACCAAGATCCAGAGTTTTACCTGCTGAATACGCATTTTGATCATCAAAGTGATGAAGCCCGCCGCCAGAGTGCCGCGCTGATCCTGCGTCAGGTTGCACAGTTACCCAGCGGCCAACCGCTGTTATTGGCAGGTGATCTGAATCTCACTGCACAACATCCGGCTTATCAGCTACTGAGCAGCCAGTTACGGGATGCTGCCACGCTGCCACTGACGGATCCGCAGGCAGCCGAACTCGCGGCCAATAGTAGCAAGCTCAGCACCTTTAATGGCTTTGGTCAGGACTATGCCAAAAATGTCGGCAAAATTGATTTTGTCTTTGTGCGTGGTCCGCTTCAGGTCGAACGGCACTGGATTGAACAACGGCGTGATCAGGGTTTATTTCCGTCTGATCACGATCCGGTGATTGTCGATTTTCAGCTGACTCAGCCATAACCACGGACTGGCAGACCGCATGCAAGCTTGCCTAAGGTCTGCCATCAGCAGTTAGGGTGCAGCGTCACAGGCCAGATCGGCGGTGGCGGTGGCCGGTGCCAAACGGATATTTGCCAATGTCAGTTCGGCCGTCGACGGCTGCCCGGCAGTATGCAAAATAAACGGCTGCGTCAGATGATTCAGCGCCGCGCCTTTTTTGGCAAAACAGCTTAAATCCAACACCAGCTTGTGAAATTGCTGGCTGGCTTTGCTGGCCAGGAGCGGCGTCAGATCCAGCTCAGCACCGCAGCCAGAGGCGCAACCTAAGCCCAGCCATAATGGCGCAGTAGGCACTGCGGCAAATTTCACATCCAGCACCAACTGGCCATAACCACTGGCATCCAACGGCGCTTGCGCCTGCAACAACAATTTGGCATTGGAACCAGCAGCCCAGCGCAGTTGCAAGGCATCTTCCTGTTTTTGCCAGTTGACAGCGGTCAGTGTCAGACTGCCATCCGGGCTTTGCGCTTTATTGCCACTGACAGTAGTGGCGCCAATGGCATCCTGTAACAACAGGCTAAAACCAGTGGCAGCGCGCCGTTCAAATAAACTCAGACTGTCATTCTGCAACTGCAGCGCAGCGGTTTGTTCCGACAGCGTATCCGGCAGTTCGCTGGCATCCCGTTGTTGCTGGCGATAACTCAGGCCATAACCCAAGGCAAACAAAGGATCATAACCAACATCACCTTGATTCAGCGGCAGTGAATCTGGCCGTTGTGGCCAGGAAAACGGCAGCTTGCCGCTAAAATCATACTGAATACTGCCATCCGGTCGGCGGAATAACAGCTCTGCCACCGCCTGTCCGGCAGTACCCGGCAACCAGGCCGCGACAAAAGCATCAGAGCGGTTCAGCTCAGGATTGACCCACAATGGCCGGCCAGATAAAAATACCGTTACCACCGGAATGCCATCCTGTTTCAGTCGCTGCAACAACTGCTGATCGGTATTTTTGCCAGCTTGATAATCCAGACTTTTCAGATCACCATCAAATTCGGCGTACGGATTTTCGCCAATCACCACAATAGCCACATCCGGTTTTTGTTGGTAATTGCCATCCACCGCCAGACTGACTTCACCGCCAGCGGCGCGGACCTGACTGGCAATGCCAGCATAAATCGACTGCCCCTGCGGGAAATCACTGTTTTGATTACCAGTGCCCTGCCAACTTAAAGTCCAGCCGCCACTTTGTTTACCGATATTATCGGCACCATCGCCCGCCACCAGGACCCGTTGTTTTGGCGCCAATGGCAACAACTGATGATTATTTTTCAGCAGCACCAGCGAGGCCCGCACCGCTTGTGCCGCTAGCGCCTGGTGTTCGGCCTGACCAATGACCGCCTGCTGACCCGCCAAAGCGGCGTCGGCCGGAGCGCCACGGTCAAACAAACCGCTGCGGATCTTCACCCGCAAAATGCGCCGCACAGCGTCATCTAACCGTTGCGCACTGATAGTGCCATCCTGCACTTGCTGCAGCATGGTCTGATACAATAATTTCCAATCTTCCGGCACCATCAGAATATCGACACCGGCATTAAAAGCAGCAGCGCAGTTGTGATTACTACAGCCAGGGAGCTGACCGTGCCCATTCCAGTCCCCCACCACAATGCCGTCAAAACCGAGCCGGCCTTTCAGGACGTCGGTCAGCAAGTAATGGTTACCGTGCATTTTCTCGCCCTGCCAACTATTAAAGGATGCCATCACGGTTTGCACCCCGGCTTGCAAGGTACTGAAATAGCCTTTGGCATGCCATTTCACCAGCTCAGCTTCGGTCAGTTCATTATTGCCCTGATCTTTACCCTGCGCTGTGCCGCCATCACCGAGGTAATGTTTAGCGGTGGCCAAGAGCTGACCCGGTGCCAGCATCGAGCTTCCGACGTTGCCCTGGATCCCACGCACCAGGGCGGCGCCCAGTTGCTGCACTATAGTGGGGTCTTCCGAGTAACTTTCATAACTGCGACCCCAACGATCATCCCGCGCCACCGCGACCGTCGGCGCGAACATCCAGTTGATGCCGGTGGCAGCCACTTCACGGGCGGTGGCCGCCCCTATCGCCTGCACCAGTTGCGGATCATTGGCAGCGCCCAAGCCGATATTGTGTGGAAAAATGGTCGCACCATAGACATTGTTATGACCATGCACCGCATCAGTGCCCCACAGCGGCGGAATACTGCTGCCATCCTGGCTGGCGTCGACGGCTGCCAAATAATATTGTTGCGCCAACGCTAGCCAGTCGGCGGCTGTGGCTTGTTTGTTATTTTGCGGATAGGCGCCGCCACCATTTAAAAAAGAGCCAAAACCATACTGCCGCATTTCGTCAGGTGTCAGCCAGCGGATATCCGGCTGGATGACCTGCGCTACTTTTTGCGCTGGGGTCATGGCGGTCAACATAGTGCTGATCCGCTGCTCTAATGCCGGATCTACCCCCAGTGGCGGTTTGATATTGGGCCACAACCTGACATCGCGCGGCGGCTTGGCCACGGCAGTGGCAGATACTGGCTGTGCAGCGGCCTGCTCTGGTGTAGCAGGCTGACCGCAACTGGCGAGTAGCGCGGCCATCGTCAGTAGCGCCAGAGGTTTCAGCGCTGGCAAGGGCCAGCGGCGATTATGCGAATAAAACATCAGAATTCCTTTAGTAACAATAATAAAACCAGCGCTGGCGCCTGCTTAACCAGCCGCCAATAACAACGTCAGCACACTTTGGGCCGGGATGCGGTAACTAAAGGCCGCATGTATTGGCTTGCCATCCGCCCGCACCAGATTAAAGCTCTGGCTGCTGCTGCTTTGATTCAGCACCAGCACAGCACGTTGGCCATCCGGTCGTAAAAAGGCGACTGTTTGCAGCGGCGCGGGCTGACTGGCAGCGATCCGGTAGGAGCCAGCCGGTACCGCTTTGCCGGCATGGGCAATCACGTAATAAGCCACATTGCGCTGTACTTGATCGCCCCCGATGGTCAAGGCGCCCAAACATTGGTAACAACCGCCTTTGGTATAAGGTTGATTCTGAGCGTCTGCCGCTAGATTCCACTCCAGCACATTGCGGGCAAAATTACGGCTGGCACCAATTAACAATTGCTCGACATGCCACAGCAAAGTACCGCCAAAGTCGGATTTAGCACCCACCCACTGCTCGGTAAAATAAATATGTTTATCCGGATGGGCGGCTTTTAATTTGGCCAGTTCGTTGATACTGCCGTTGTATAAATGGAAGGCAGTGCCATCAATAAAAGCTTTGGCGGCGGCATCGTTTAATACCGCCAGCGGATATTCGACGTGATCCGGATTGTGATCATAAATAATGATTTTGCTTTGGATACCAGCGGCTTTATACGCTGGCCCTAAATGTTGTTTCACAAAAGCAGCTTGATCCCAGGCGTGCATCAGCAAGCTCGGATTATTGCGATCATTCAGTGGCTCGTTCTGCACTGTTACCGCATCAATCTGGATACCATGCTGCTGCATAGCTTGGATATATTTCACAAAATAATTGGCATACACCGGATAATACTGCTCCAGTAATTCACCGCCGACTGTGCTCTGATTGGTTTTCATCCAGGCCGGTGGCGACCAGGGACTGGCCAGAATTTTTAAACCAGGCTGCAATTGTAAAATCTCTTTTAGCAGTGGAATGAGATAAGCTTCATCCCGTTTCAGGCTAAAACTTTGCAAGCTGACATCCGTCTGGCCGGCAGGCAAATCCGCATAACTGAACGGATCTGGATCCAAATCTGAAGCACCGAGGCTAACCCGTACATAACTAACGCCAATGCTGCCCGCCGCCAACGCGGCTGGATCAATGCTGAATAACTCACGTAATAAATTGGCGCGCGCCGCTTTCGACATCTGCATCAGATGCATTGCACTGCCACCGGTCAGGGTATACCCAAAGCCATCCATTTGCTGATAACGCTCGCTGCTATCGAGCTGGATCTGCAACGCATTCGCCTGATAATCTTGGACAACGAGCGCTGGATCTGTGTGTAACAACCGTTGCTGATCAGCACTGGTCAGCCATAACGCCAGCGGTTGTTCCGCCGCCACGCTTGCTGCTGAGACTGGCTGTGCTGCCAGCGTCAGCGGCATCGTCAAAACCAGCGCCAGTCGGCGCCAGTGTTGCCATAACCTCTGCATAAACTTACCTTGTTGATTTAGCGCGCGCTGTTGCCGCGCATGAAAGTGGACAAAAACGCCTGCTGTGTCGGCATCAACTCAACGCAGTGGGCAATCACACTGGCGGTCGATTGTAAAAATTCCGTCAGTTCAGCCGTTGATTTCAATTTAGTCAGCGGATCGTAGCTGCTGGGCCACAACCCCTGCCCCAGCAACACCTGCACCCAGCTGTCTTCGCGGAATAACTCATCAGCCACCCGATGCACCCGGCCATGACTTTGGAAAATCTGCAGTTTTTGTTGCAGACTGTCCGGCAGCGATATCTGACGGCAATAACGCCAGAACTCACTGTCATCACGCCGCGTCACCGCATAATGCGCGATGATAAAATCGCGGATCCGGCACATTTCTTCATCCGCTTGCAGGTTGTAATGATCAATATTGCTTTGGGCAAAACTGCGATCCGGAAACAAACTGATCAGTCGGGTAATGGCGGTTTGTACCAGATGCAGGCTGGTTGATTCCAAAGGTTCGAGAAAACCGCTGGCCAAGCCGATGGCGACACAGTTGCCTTGCCACATTTTTTTGCGTTTACCGGTGCGAAAACGGATTAAACGGGCATCCGCTGTTGCAGCCGTCGGCAACTGCGTCATTAAGGTATCAAGCGCCTGTTGCTCGCTACCAAAGGCCGACGCAAACACCAGACCATTGCCGGTGCGGTGCTGTAGCGGGATCCGCCACTGCCAGCCAAAAGCATGGGCGGTCGAACGGGTAAAAGGCGGTAAGCTGTCCATCACCGCCGAAGGCACAGCCCAGGCCCGATCGGCCGGCAGCCAATGACTCCAGTCGTCAAAGCCTGTCTGCAAGGTTTGTTCAATCAATAACGCCTTTAAGCCGGAGCAATCGAGAAATAAATCGCCTTGCACCCGCTGGCCGTCCGCCAGCACCAGACTATCAATATGACCAGACACAGCATGACGGGTAACTGCGGTGATGGTGCCTTCCAGTCGCTCGACGCCACGGCTTTCGCTGTGACGGCGTAACATGGCGGCATATAAACCCGCATCAAAGTGATAGGCATAAGCAATTTCAGCCAAAGGTGACTTCGGCTTACTGTGATCGGCCGGCATAAATTTATACTGCTCGGCCATTTTGGCAGTGACACAATACTGTTCAAACGGCAATGCCTGGCCGAGCGCACGTGCGCGCAGCCAGTACTGATAAAAGCTCAGCCACTCCCACTGCCGGCCGAGCGCGCCGAAGGCATGAAAATACTGCTCATCAAGCTGGCCCCAGTTGGCAAACTCAATGCCCAGTTTAAAGGTGGCTTTGGTGTCACGGATAAAATCCGCTTCAGCAATACCACACAACTGGTTAAAGACTTTGATCGCCGGGATAGTGGCCTCACCGACACCGACAGTGCCAATATCCGCCGATTCCACCAGCACAATTTGGAACTGGCGGCCGGTTAAACTCGACAACAACGCCGCGCTCATCCAGCCGGAGGAACCACCGCCGACAATGACAATCTTGTTGATAGTTTCAGTCATGCCCAAGCTCCGGGATTACAGCTTATAGCTCACGCCAAACAGTACCTGACGGCCATATTCTTCATACACTTCCGGGAAATAACCGCCGCCTTTGGTCAGAGTATTTAACCTGGTGGTGTAAGGTGAATTGTTCAGGTTATTCACTTGTAACAACAGGGTCAGACCATCAAACTGGCCGCCAAACTGGCTGTTGTCAAAGCTGTAACTAAGCTGCGCATCCACTTGTTTATCCGCCAGCACTTCGGTGTAACCACGGGTGGCGAATAACTGCACCACTTCACCACGGAATTCCGAACGATAACGCTGACTGAGCCGGGCGGAGAAATTGTCGTTTTCATAATAAAAGGTTAAATCACGCACTCGATCCGACAAACCAGGTAACTTGCTTTTCGAATTTGGTCCATCCGGCGCTATGCTGGAATCGGTCCAGGACTGACTGCCGATAAAGCCAAAACCGGTCAGCGTCGGCGTCAGCAAGGCACCATCTAATGACAATGTCAGTTCAGCACCTTTAATGGTGCCGCCTTTGCCATTGGCGGGACGGCTCATATTGCCGATATTGCTGATCGGGATCACGGTCGAATTATTCGGTGCATTTGAGAAGTCAAAATCAAAGTTTTGCGTGTAGATATAACTGTCGAGCTTTTTATGAAACAAACCGGCTGCGATGTAACTGGTGCCTTCGAAATAAGCTTCATAGGTTAAATCTAAAGCTTTGGCGCGCCATGGTTCCAGCTCAGGGTTACCACTGCTGCCGCTCCAACGCCGTGAGTCCACCCCAACACCGGCGGTGATATTGGCGCGCATCTCATCCATCCGCGGTCTGGCCATGGTTTTACTGGCACTAAAGCGCAGGAATTGGTCGTCAAACACTTCCAAACCCAGGTTCAGCGCGGGCAGCACATCGTTGTAATCGGCGCTTTTTTCCACCGCTTGTAAGGTGGATGGCTGATTTGGTTTGTAATCGCTGGCGAGGAAACCGCTGGAGCTTTGTTTGGTTTTCACCAGTTGACTGCCGACATTACCTTTTAACGGTAAACCGAACAGTTCAGTGTCCAGATTCAGCCGCAGATAGCCCGTCAATACGTCTTCATCCACGCCCCAGGCTTTGTTCCAGCGGTTGGTATCCAAAATAGGTTTGATATCGTAATAACGCGCCACTGTTGGCATGATCTGATAAGAAATCACCCCAGGAATACCGGCAAACGCCAACGAAGTTGGTTTCACCAGTAAAGACGAGTCGACCGCCACCGGCGCTCTGTTGTTTTTCAGGAATAAATCGTTGTCATCAACCACTTTGTCTTTGCTGCGTTCGCTGTAGTTCAGGCCCACATCGACCGAGCTAAACACGCTACCGAAGCCGCTGTCTGTTAAATCATAATTTCCGGTCAGATTGATGGCGCGAATGCTTTCTTTGACATTCGGGAAACGGATGGCACCGTCATGACCCCAGCCGCCCCAAGGCGCCGGATCGCTCAGCACCACTTTGCTGACATCGGTGTAATCGGTGGCTGGGGTATAAGTCGGGAAACCCAGTGGTTTTAAATCAAAGCCAATCTGCTCAAAGGTTCCCGCCGGACTTAAGCCAGCATAGGTTTCCAACACCTGCTCTTCGCGTTCAGATCCTGAGTACGACAGATCCAGACTGCTGCTCCACTTGTCACCACTGAATTTGGTGTTCCAACCCAAGGCTTTTAACTCATCATCCCTGGTATTGTTGTCATTGCGCAGCACTGGCCGCAGATTAGTGGCAACGCCACTTTGCACCACCTGAGTGCCACCAAATTCTGCAAATTTGGGGTTGAGGAACTGCATGCCATCGCCGGTGAACTGATTGGTAAACCACATCATGCCGCGCATGATTTCGTCTTGTTCAAACTTGGAGTAATAAGCATCCACAATGCTGTGCAGTTGATCGTTTGGTTTGTATTCAAACACGGCCAACACGCCATCCCGCACCTGACTGCGCGACACGGCGGTCACTTCCTGCCCGACCAAACCCAGCGCTTTATCATTGTCAGTGCCCGCCAAGGCATTGTCGACGCTGTTCCATTCCCAGGCTTTGTAGTGTTTGACCTGAGTGGGCGTATCCATATGGGCAAAACCGACAGCGAGGCCGATGGTATCGTCGGCAAACTGGTCGATATAAGAAGCCGAACCACGCCAGCCATTGCCAGAGATTTCACTATTGAGTTGGTCAAAAGAGTTTTTTTCGCCGCGCAGATTAAACATCAGCGTTTGTTCACCATGTGCCAAAGGCCGGATGGTGCGCATATCGACGGTGCCGGACAGACCCATGCCGGCAATTGCCACGTCTGAGCTTTTATATACCACGGCACCATTGATCAGCTCAGATGGATATTGGTCGTATTCCACCGCCCTGTTATCACCGGCACTGGCTTGCTGACGGCCATTTAAGGTGGTGGTGGAAAAATCAGGTGCCAGACCCCGAATTGAAATCACCTGCACCCGGCCATTGACCCGCTGACCGGCCAGACCCGGCAAACGGGTCAATGATTCGGCGATACTGGAATCTGGTAATTTACCGATGTCTTCGGCCGAAATGGCTTCCACAATCGAACTTTCATTACGTTTGACTTCAATCGACGATTCCATACTACGACGCAGGCCCGACACACTAATGCGTTCAATCGGCTCTGCGGCGCCTTTGCTTGCAGCCGGGCTGGCTGTGGCCGTTTTGCTATTGCTGACGACCGGGCTGGTCTGCTGACCTGCGACCGCCGCCAATGGCAGTAAACTGGCGCCGATGGCCAAGCCAAATAACTGTTGTATGCTGAGACTAAGTTTGGTTTTTTGCATGCTGTAGTCATCCTTATCCTGTTGATTGCTGGGATGGCAACCTGATTATTGTTATGGGTATTGCTGGTCAAATTTTGCGGCCGAACCTGACGGCGGGTGAAACCCGGCGGCGCAAACCGACGGCACTGCCCGCCCCGACGTCACAGTGCAGCTTGACAGTAAAAGCTCGGCCGCCTGTTGTCGTTTGAAACAGGTCGTACGTGGCAAAAAAGTGACTGAATTGAGGTTTGAATAAAAACGAACCTGGCAAAAACAAATATAATTAATTGATTATTAAAACATTTATTAATTTTTTATCCGCACTTACAGTTGAAAAAAATTTCACTGTCAGCGCTGTTTTTTTCAACTGTAAAGTCTGGTTTTTACAACTAGAAACCGAACTTTGCCCCCAAGGCGCAGCAGTCAGTTGAGGCCAACAACCGATTTAGCTCAGTAATTTTGCTTGCTGAGCTGTTGTTGCCACAGGCATAGTAACAGTTCGGATCAGGGCAGCAAGCCACTGGTCGATGCCAGCCTGGCTCCGCCGTACCTTAAACTGCTGCAGCTGATGTAATAGATGGATACTGTACTATTTAATTTTCATGACGTGCTGATGCTGCTAACGGCATTTCAGTGCTTGCTGTTTGCCCTGTTGCTCACGGCCACTAAAAATAATAACCAACTCAGCAACCTGCTGCTGGTTGGCTTTTTGTTATGCCATTTTTTTATTCCATTACATGAGTTGATGTTCTGGGGTAAACAATTCCGCATCTGGTTACTGGATTTGTCACCAAATGGATTTTTCTTATTTAGCCATGCCTATTTTCTCGATGGCCCGCTGATTTACTTTTTTGTCCGGACGTTGTTATATAAAGATTTTCGCTTTCAAAGCCGCCACAGCTGGCATTTATTCCCACTGGCTATTTATGCCGGTCATATGTTGCATAGCTTTTATCTGCAGGACCATGCCACCAAAAGCTGGCTGATTGAAAGCCAGCATATTGCTTACTCCTCGCCGCATTTATATTTTGAAGCGCTGGGCAGGTTTTTACGCATTGGTTATGTGTTGTGGTGCTTCAGTTTGGTGCTGAATTATCGCCGCCAATTGCAGCAGGAACATGCCAATCTGCGCACCAGCGAAGTGGTGTGGCTCAAATTGATGCTGGTGTCCTTTCTGATTATTTTTGGCTGGGATGGCGCTTTGCTCAGCATCAAACTCTATGGTTTACTGACCAACAACTTTAATCTGGAATTGCTAAATGTAGTCGGACTGAGCAGTTATTATCTGAATTTTACTGCGATTAATATTTTGATTTTTTTAAGATTTACCTCATTTTCGGCGGTCCCAGCTGTGCATGAAACGCCGATGTTTGAAGCCAAAGAAGAAAAATTGCATGGCGTTGATCAACAAATCATGCGCCAGTTGGAACACTTAATGACGGCGCAGCACTTTTACGCCAATCCGGACATCACGCTGGAAAAACTGGCCGAAGCTGCCGGTTACCCGGCGAAAAAAGTGTCACTGACCATCAAGCAGGGCTTTCAGCTGAATTTTTATGAATACGTCAACAGCCATCGCATCACTGCGGCTAAGCTCATGCTGGCCGATCACAGTGCCCAGGCAAAGTCGATTACCGACATTTATTTCGCTGTCGGCTTTAATAGCAAGTCGGTCTTTAATACCTTTTTTAAACGACTGGAAGGGATGACACCGAGCCAATTCCGTGAGCAACACGCCAATCAAGCCAACAGCTAGCGCACTTCCTGTTCAGGCTGCCACAGACGGATGCAATTCCTGCCAGCCGCTTTGGCCTGATACAAGGCTTGATCTGCCGCCTGGTAAAGCGTTTCGAGGGGGACCAGGGCTGTCGTGGCAATGCCAATACTGACGGTACAGCGGATTGCAGGCTGCACTGGATGTTGCTGCAAATACTGTTGTAATCGCAGCGCCAACGTCTGTAAACCTGCGGCTGAAGTGCCAATACTGGCCAGTTGAAATTCATCGCCGCCAAATCGGCATGGCATATCGCTCGCGCGTGCTAATGTCAACAAAGCACGGCCGACTAACTGCAGCACCTGATCGGCACTGTCATGGCCAAAACGGTCATTGAATTGTTTAAAGTGATCAATATCCAGCCGTATTAAGCCAATTTCTTGCTGGCGCTGTGCTGCTTGTAACAGGGTTCCTGCAAAATGTTGTTCAAAAGCGCGACGGTTGGGTAGCCCTGTTAGCGCATCGGTACTAGCTTGTTCAGCTAAATCGTCAACTTGCGCCCGCAATTGGCTGGCTTCGCGCTGTTGATGTTGTAAACGACAACGATACTGATAGTTATCCAGCAGCAATTTCAGTTGTGATGACAGTGCTTGCGCTATGAGCTCAGCCTGGTCAATTTGTTGGCGACTCAGTTGCACTGACTGGCGATCAGCACCACATAAAGTGCCAATCAATTCACCATGCATCGTTACCGGCAGCACAAAAAAACTCCGCATCCCCAGACTGACGCCGAAGGTTTGCGGAAATAATTGCCCTAACTCACTGGTTTGGCAAAGTTGTTGTTCCGACATCAGATAACAAATCGACTGCTGCCAGGGAACCATGGTGCCCGAGGGCACCGGCAATTCAGCAGCACTTTGACTGGAAATCACCCATTGCCGCTGCAACTGCACATCAACCATGGTTAAAAAAGTCGTTTCCAGCCCAGTCAGCTGGCGCAGCAGCACCAATAGCGGTGCCGCGACTTGATTAAATTCGGTTGCTTCAATGACTGACTGTTCCATAAAGCCGCGCCACGCTTAAAAAAATCAGCATAGCATCTAGCCAGTAACAACGAAATATTAGAAAAATATTATTTAACGTACCCAGTATTATTGTGCTGCCGCCAAACCAGCCCGTGGCAGCGCCACGCCATGCACTATTACCTGCGAAATACTGTCCCAGTGACGACTATCTTGCAGCGGATTTGCTTTGAGTAACAGCAAGTTGGCTACCTTGCCCTGGCTGACAGTGCCATAGTCATTGTCTAGCTTGAGCCAGCGGGCATTATTAAGGGTCGCCGCCTCAAAAATAGCCTGCAATGAGATCCCCGCCTCGGCCATGGCCTGAATTTCCAGATAAGTACCATAACCGGGTTGATGGGCATAAGTGGGCGAGGATGGCGTGTCACTGGCCAGCAGCAACGGATGCCCAAGCTGATGCAGATAAAATGCTGCACTGGCACCACGCCGACTACCGGTTTGAAATGCCGCTGCCGCGACACTGGCTGGTGCATCGCCAAAATCCTGCTGTAATTCTTGCCGGAACCACTGCGCCTGCGGCGTCTGATACCAGCGTAGCAAAGCCGCAGGGACCACTTTGGCGAGTTGCGGATCGGTTAAGGTAGCCGGTTCAAACAAAGCCCCCATCCGCTCCAGCACCTGGATCGTCGGCTGATAACCAATGCCAGCCTGATGTACCTGCTGCAGATGGGTTTGAATAGCCGCCGGTAACTGACCACTTGCAATCGCCTGTTGCCGCACCTCTGTACTCAGACCACTCCAGTTCCACAAGCCATGCGCCAACACATCAGGCGATGCTTGCAGCGCCAGTCGCTGCATATCATAGGCATTGGCATGTGCCACCAGCGGCAACTGCCGGGCAGTCGCGGCTTGGCGCAACCGTCGCAGACTGTCTTTGCTATAGACCGGCAAGTGGTCGGCATCGCCAAAACCATTTTCAACAAAGATTTTCAGGCAATGGGCGCCACTTTGCTTAATTCTGTCCACTACAGCTTCCGGCGTCTGTGGCAGACTCTGTGTCCTTGTTGGATGGGCATGCTGCGCGGCCTGTTCGACAATAAAATCCGTTTGCTGCTGTGCCAGCTGTGCTTTGGCGATCTGATGGATAGGATAACCGCCTTGCACTGGGGCGCCACCACAGCGGAATAAGTCAGGTTTCACCGGCTGCGCCTGAAAATCGGCGACACCGGCCACCGTATTGGCTAGGTCCAGCACTTGGGTGACACCAAAATACAGATAACTGCGCGGTTGTTGCTGGCTAAATGCACGGTGCAGTGCCGCAGCATTGTCATCGGTGGGGCGCAGACCCGGCGTATGACTCAGATGGACATGACTGTCCATTAAACCCGGCGTTAAAAATTGTTGCTGCCCATCCAGTCGCGGTCCGGTAAAACTGGCACGAATACGACTGGCAGCCGCGCTGCTCTCGGCCAGCACACTGACAATCCGACCAGCGCGCACCAACACCTGCTGCGCAGGCTTTGCTGTGGTGAACTCCGGCGACAACACTGTCACCTGCTCAATCAACAAATCCCCCTGCGGTTGGGCAACCACCTGGGGTGGCAGCGCTACAGCCGACCATGGGTACAACAAGTTTGACAACAGCAGCAAAGGTAGCAGACACTGCGTTTTGTGACTGCGTTGTACTGTGGGCTTAGCAGAAAAAACATCAGCATGTTTCAACATCATCAGACTCCAATCAAAGAAAAATAACCGCCAATTCGATGCGGCTGATGTTGTCATAGGTTGGTTTGTAAAGCCTGAAGCCTGGCTGAAGTTTTTCTGAAGTTTATTTTATTTCTTATAATTCAATGTGTTAATCTGAAACCCAACCATCAACAGCACCTTGCAAGGAGCAACAGC
>CAZGHW010000002.1:0-218868 GCA_964525695.1 uncultured Rheinheimera sp.
CCAGTAAATATCCACACAGAAAGTAATGCCAGTCAGCTTAACTGACTGGCATTAGCGGTGACGGCTTGGCTGATTAAGGTGCTGATCATGCTGACTCCCAACTGGCGGTGGCACTGGATGCGGATCATAAACTTCAGGCCAGTGCTGTTTTTCAATTGGCGCTGACTCAGGCATACTGCCGCAGTTTATGGCAGGAGAATCAAAGATGCAAAAAGCCGTGCGGGTGTTGGCCTATCTGTTTGCCGTCAGTTATTTGCTGACGCTGTTGTATGTGGTGGTGGACAGTCAAACGTTATATCAGGGCCAGTGGCATTTACAATATGCATTGGCTAGTCTTGGCTTGGCCTATCTGGTGAAGTTTGTGCAAAGTCCATCCGTATTGGCGGTGATCTTTGCCAGCATTTTATTGCCACTGGTGAAAATGGTGTTGTTACCGGCTGAACAAGCATTTAGCACCATTGCTACCGGTAGTTTTAATCTGCTGTTTTTACTCAGTTACTTGCTGGTGATTTATCAAATCGTCAAATTGAAGCGGCAATTGAAAACACCCCCGCCGCCGAAACCTTGAATCCACTTGTGCTAGCAAGCCCGTCATCATTGCGCTGGCGGCCAGGTGACAGCTGCTGTCACCTGTCAATTTTGCGACTGTCAGCTGTTTGTCGTCACCTGTCAGGCCAAAGTTATGGTCCACTCAGTCCGGTCAACAATCGAGGAGCACCAAATGACAGCAAATATGGCCAGTAAAGATTTTGGCTTGACCCGACTGAGTTATTTTGAGGTGGCAGGGGTTACTGTGACGGCGGAATTCTGCTTGGCAACTGGCCAGCAGAGGGTCTGGTTGGGACGCAAATTAGTGTCCGGTAAGTTCGGTTGGCGTCGCAGGACAGAGCATTGTTTTACCGTTGCTGGACTGCATTACCGCTTAGTTTGCCAAAGCCGCAATTTTTGGCGGCTGCAACTGGCTTTGCAGTTATGGCAAGGCGAACAGCTGTTGGATCAAGACTGGTTGGATTTTCGACGGACACCAGAGCAACAACAGCTCTGGTATTGGCTGGCATTCAAAGTGCTGGCGACATTGGGCGCAGGACTGGTGGTTGGCATGCAACTGGCGCTTTGGTGGTGGGCGTAACGATGGAAATTAATCAACACCAAGTGAAGGGATTGCGTGCCGAGCGTGGTTGGACGCAACAACAACTGGCCGACATTTGTGCGCTCAGTTTACGTACAGTACAGCGGGTGGAAGTGCATGGTCTGGCTTCGCATGAAACCGTGAATGCCCTGGCGGGCGCTTTTCAAGTCAGCCGGGCCAGTCTGTTGCCGCAGGCGATGGATCCGGCGGCGCCAGCCAGTGGAGCTCAGGCGGCAACGCCGGGTTGGATTTTGTATCTGCTGCTGTTTGGCAGCGGTATGTTGAGCGGCGCTGCCATCGTCTGGAGTCTGGGCTAGGGCAAGCCCAGACCTCAGTTACGATAGGTATCGGCTTTATTCCATAAATTCTGATTTTTTAAGTAAGTGAAAAACTCATCCGGATGCCAACATTTAGGAATTAAATCCAGCTGGCTGCGTTCGTTAAAATTTGACGCTAACTTACTTAAAATCTCCAGCAGCCGCTCTTCACTCATTTTTTCCAGTTTTTGCTGCGCCGGACTGAAATACAGATTATTTTCGCTGCTGATCACCAGATTCACGCCTGAACTATGGTAGGTCAGATTGCGGGTGGCGGTGCGGCAGATTGGCTGCTCAATCTCTGTTGGATACAAACCGTTGACGATGGCGTATTCGTATCTGTCCAAATCTTTGTGATCTGAATCCTTTGGAATGTAAGTCACGCCATAGCCTTGCGGAAAAGCGCCAGTGATATCCAGCAGCGCATCGACGATAGCGGCCGGATACCAACCTTTACCCACACCGGCTTTTAAAATAGCGCTGACTTTGGGCAGTTGCTCGTATTTATAGTTTTGTTTACAGGGCAACACCACCGACACATAGACTTGCGGGATTTTCAGCAAGTTACCAATACCTTCTTCCGGCGTAATGGCGGCATTGAGTAAGTGACTGATAAAATTCAGCCGGTCCTGCTCCATCTCCTGATACAAAGCACGTTCAGCTTTAGAGTTGCCAATGTAATTGTCAGCACCCAATCCCAGCGCCAGATAGTCCTGACTTTGTTGGTAGCTAATTTGCAGCAGTGCCTGCCGTTCGGCCGGTTGCAGAATGCGGAATTCATCCAGGCTGCCATCTTCACCTTTGAGGATCCGTTGCGCTGCTGGATGTTGCAGGCCAATGTCCTGTAATAACAACGCCATCACCAAGGGTAACTGTACTTCTTCCAGAAAAGGATCGTAATCGCTGGCGGTTTGTTGTTGTTTCGCCTGCTGACTGTCATACCATTTTTGCAATACATAACGGTTTTTAATCAGCTTTAGCTCCAGCAGGCGATCGAGTAACAACAAGGCCAAAATAGCTTTGTATGCGTGTTTATGTCGCTGGTTGATTGCCGCGACCTGCTTGCCGCTACTGGGGGAAAGCAGTTGGATAGTGCCCAGGGCTCTGGCGGCCAACAGTTGGCTTTCCTGGGGGTTATCAGCGGTACATTGTGTTAATAGCATGCGCGCTAGCTGTTTCAGCTGTCGCACCCGATCCACTCTGAGTTCTTCCAGTTGCCGTTGTTTATCTTTTTGTTGTTGCCGGCACTCGAGCAGTCTGGCTTCTACTTTGCTTTGTGCGGCTTTACCCGCGGCCTGCAGTTTTTGCTCCAGTGCTGCGATTTGTTGCTGTAATTGCGTCAGCTCGGCCTGATCAACGCCACTGAAAAAGCTGTGCGCCCGTTCAAATAACGAATCTTTGCGTGCGCTGACGTCATAAATTCTGCTGAGCAGTTCTTTGATATTCTTGGTGGCGATGGTGTTGCCAAACAACGATTGGTTCATCCATTCAGGTCCTGCAAAAGATGCGATACCGCGTCAGAGCGGTGTTGATCCGAAGTTGGATTTTATTGCCGCCAACTGTAGCTGCTTTTGCTACTGCTGTCAGCGGGGGGACTGCGAAATCTGTGCTTTGGCTGCGCGATTGCTGCAGATTCAGTCGGCCAAACTCCAAAAATTTGCTTTGTGCTGACAACAGCTTAGTGATTTTAATCATCTTGTTAACAGCCATTGGCAACTGGCTGCAGCCCGGCTTGGCTGCTGATGGGTTTAGCTGGCGCTGCGCTGTTGTGTGCGGCTCAGTGAAAGAACCGCCGCAACAGGATTGAGTCCGCCGCAGGTGCAACAAGCCATGCATTGAGCACTTGCGGCGTCGCTTAGGTTAAATCCAACGCCAGAATTTTCGAACGCCGCTGGTAGTTATACAGCTGTTGTTTTTTCGCCGGTAAATCTTCGACGTTTTTCAGCTCAAAGCCATGCTCCAGGAACCAGTGGATGCTGCGGGTGGTCAGCGCAAACAAGGTGTAGTATTTGCGTTGCCGTGCCAATTGAATAATGTTTTTCAGCAATAAGGTGCCACGGTCGGCATCGCGGTAATTCGGATGTACTGCCAGGCAGGCAAATTCACCGACATTGTCTTCCGGAAATGGATAAAGCGCGGCACAACCAATTACCAGACCATCCCGCTCAATCACCACAAACTGATCGATTTCCATCTCCAGTTGTTCGCGTGAGCGCCTGACCAATAACCCCTGTTGCTCCAGGGGGCGGATCAAGTCCAGAATACCGCCAATGTCATTGATGGTGGCTGCACGCAAGCGTTCGGCGGCTTCAGTAACAATTTGGGTGCCGATGCCATCACGGGAAAACAACTCCTGCAACAAGGCGCCATTAATACTGTTACTCACCAGATGACAGCGGGGAATGCCCGCGCGGCTGGCGCTGATGGCGGCGTGCAAAAAGGCCAGGGTGGCTGTACAGGCGCCGGGCTGCTGCTCCATAGTGTTCATGATGACTTCGGCATCATTTGGCATCAGTTCGGCAATAATTTCTCCCAAATCGTCGACGATGCCGCCAATGTCGGTGAAGCCAATCATTTTGTCGGCCCGTAGTTTAATCGCCACCTGGGTGGCAATTTCTTCGGCGGTCAGGTTAAAACTTTCACCGGTGACTGAAGCTGCCACTGGTCCCATCAGCACGATACAGTTTTGATCAAGCTGGCGGCGGATCCCGGCGACATCAATCCGGCGCACCCGGCCGCTGTGATGGTAATCAATACCTTCATCCACACCCAGTGGTTGCGCGATGACAAAGTTGCCGCTGACCACGTTGATTTGCGCGTTATGCATCGGGGTATTGGATAAACTCATCGACAGCCGCGCTGTGATGTCCAGTTGTAAAGCACCCGCCACTTGTTTGATCAAACGGAAAGAATCATCGTCGGTGACCCGGATCCTGTTGTGGTACTGTGCCGCTAAGCCATGTTGTTCCAGTGCCTGATTAATTTGTGGTCTGGCACCGTACACCAGTACAATTTTAATTCCCAAACTATTAAGTAAGGCTATGTCGTTAATAATGCTGCGAAAACCTGGCTGGATCATCGCTTCGCCACCGAGCATCACCACGAAGGTTTTGCCGCGGTGGGCGTTGACATAAGGGGCAGACTGGCGGAAGCCATCAACAATTTCAGTAGTACGCACGCTCTGTTTGGTTCCTTCTTATGAACTTGATCAAGGTATTGGTTGAGTGCTGGTGCAGTCATACGCTGTTACGATGACAACAACATGAATTGAGTATCGTGCAACCGACAGTTCAGTACCGGTAAGCCCGGCAACCGTCTGCTGTGGCGAATGGCGCGTACTTTAAAGTAAAAGTGGATAAATATCCAACAAAAATTTTGCCAAACTAAGGGCTGTATTTCAAAGCTATGAATGACAGCTCTAAGAGGCTTAGCAGTTTATTTTAATAGATTGAAATGAATGGTTTATTCTATATTTGTGAATTATTATGCATGGCTGCTGCATATTTTTTGGTTGTTCATCCGCGGTGACAGGCAGCGACGACCGGCTGCCTGCTTATGCTGATTAAAGTGCCAGATCACAAATCAACTGCCAACTGCTGTCGCTGCCAGGCTGGCTCTGGGTCCACCATTTGGCTTGATAGACTTTGCCCTGAGCCGACAGATAATCGCCGGTCTGGGCATGGCTTGGGGTACCGGCGCTGTCTTGCCGTGGCCAATTCGGCCAGGCAAAGATTTTCGCCGGATCCACACCGCCGCAACTGGGGCCGCCTGGAGCAGGTTTTAAGTCCAAATTCACATACCAGCCCGTTTGCGCCAGATAGAATTTATTGGCATTGGCGATCGGTTGCAGTTGAATGCTGCCGTTGGCTTGCAGACCAATTTGCAGCTGCTGACTGTATAAGCCGTTCACTTGTTGCGCCAGTTCCAGTGCCCAAGCCTGATTGGCAATTTGATCGGCCTTCAGTTGCAGACTGTGCTGCAGCAGTTCCTGGCCTTGGGCATCAAATACCCGTAATAACGCTGTTTCACCGGCTTTACCAAGTTGACCCGCTGTCAGATAAGCGCCTTTGTCAAACCACTGACCTGGCGTACTGTCACCGTTGAGAAGGGTCAGATCGGAACAGTTATAAAAGCCCTCGCCAACCACATCAACCCGCTGCCAGCGGGTATAAAGCACAGCTTTACCGCTGCGGTTGGTCGGTAATGGCACGTCCAGTTCGTAATAACCGGCCTGGGCTGGCACATCATTTTGCTGGTGGATCAAGGTCAGTTGATCCCAACTAAGCGCGGCGGTGCTGGCGTCAAAACCGGGCTTGGACAGGTAAATCTGCCAAAAGCTGGGATTATGCGGTGTAGTGGCGCGAAACTTGAGTCGCAGTGTTGGCGTCGTTGCCACATCAAGCTGGGTACTTTGCCAGTGTGCTGAGATGGCGTCCATGCCGGCTTTACGCGGATCGCCACCGGCGCACAGCAGGCCGTCTTTGATACCGGCTTTGACCGCTGTCATATTGCGATAGTCAGCAACATTGGTTGAATATTCATGATGTTGAGTCAGGGCATAACCACCGGATTGCTGATAAGCCGTGCGACAGGCCAGATTGGCAATGCCAGAGCCATCGGCTGGCCACCAGTAGCCACCATCGTCTTTACAAATTTGTTGTCGGGCTTTGGGGTATTCGACATAACCATGGGCACTTGCCTGCTGGCTGATAGACGGCAGCAATAGGCTGACAGTGATAACGCAAAGTAATTTGTTCATGCATAGCTCCGGGTAAAAAACCGGCAGCATCGCTGCCGGCAGAGGATAGTAGTTAAGCTGGCTGCGCACAGACCAACTGCCAGCTGCTGTCAGAGCCAGGTACTGAGGTGGTCCACCATTTGGCCCGATAAATGTTGCCCTGATAACTCAGATAGTCACCGGCAGCGGCATGGTTGCCACGGGGCCAGTTTGGATAAGCTGGCACTGTGCCGGGCACGCCACTACAAGCGCCTGGGCCGCCGGTGTCACCGCCACCCCCACTGATGGTCCCAGCCGGTAACTGTGGATAATCCTGTTTCAGCGCAAAACTTTGAGTGCCAACCGTGACGCGCCAGTTGGATGGTGTTGGGATCGGCAGGAAGTAGTTCAGCGTGAGCGCCACTGAGGCATTGGCAGCCAGTGGGCTGTGGCCCGGAATGGTCAGTTCAACCCGGTGGAAATCTTGTTGCAGTCCACCGATATTGTTCCCGGCCGGATTACTGCCACTGGTGACCACCTTGGCAGCATAACCACTTTGATCAGTGAGGTTATCACCGGTAGCCGTTGGTACATCAAAGCTGATTTTGCTACCACCTGGGATGGTCTGGCCGGATTTATTGGTCAGTGTCAGGGTTGGATTGATCGGATAGTTGGCATCACCCAGTTTAAAACCGCTGAGTTTGTACTGCAGATCCAAGCTGGTGGCGGGCAGTGGTTTGGGATCGCGCAACTGACCATAAGGGGCGGCCGCTTTAAAGGTGTGATAGAAAATACTGGTCAGGTCATCGCCGATAAAGTACTCGCCTTTATTGCTGTCGTAGCTGTAATCACCGGCCAGTTCCCAGAACATCACACCACCGATATTGCGACTGGCAATATAGTTGGCTTTTTGCTGGATACTTTCTTCGTCTTCAATCGACAGGAATACTTTTTTGCTGTTGTTCCACAACCAGGACGCTACCAGCGTCGGGCTGTAGTTGTATTGGTACACCCCGGTCAGCTTGTCCAGCGGATCATTGACTGGATCCAGGCCATAGGCACTGAGATAACTGCCGAGTTTACCGGCCTGCAGGTTACGGGTGTGCCACAGCGGGTTGGAACCGGCCGGCACTTCTTCGCCGTTCCGGCCAAGATCATGCCACAGGTTGTCGATGCCCACAGCACCAGCGCCGCAACGGTTTTGTGGCGAGCCACCGGTACCCGGCGGGCATTTGGTTTGATCAGCCTGAGCCGCTTTACCCCATAGACCGGCGTTGCCACCCTGCACATTCTGCCAGCCACGGCTGTAATAAGGCACGCCGATATTAATACGACCAGCCTGCATCGCACCACGGAAATAATGGAATGCCCAGTCGGTATTCAGATAACCAATGCGTTGATATTGCGTACTGTTGTAATAGTTCCAGGCAATGAGTTCACTGTCCTGGCCATCATCAAACAAGGCGGCATTGGGCCCAACATGGTCATTCCAGGCGCCGTGCAGGTCATAGCTCATGATGTTGACGTAATCCAGATACTGGGTCACCGGAAAGGCTTCCATGCCGCGCAGCAAATAGCCGGAGGAGGGGGAGGCGATGGTCAGCAGATAATGTTTACCATCGGCCACCGATGCGGCATCCAGTTTTTCTCGCAGCGTTTTCATCAGTACCTGATAAGAAGCCATTAAACCGGCGCGGCGTGGATTGGCAATGGCAAAATCATCCGGATTACCGGAATCTTTCATGCTGGCCGGATATTCGTAGTCGATATCAGCGCCATCAAAACCATAAGTGCGCAGGAAAGTGACCACTGAATCGGCAAAGGTATTGATACCCTGCACGTTGACACTGTTGTCGCTGTTGGTGGTCATGCTATAAAAACCCCCGCTAGCGACCCGATCGCCATTGGCGTTAAAGAAACCACCGGTTTCGGCCCAGCCGCCGATTGAGATCAGCGTTTTGACATGTGGATACTGTTTTTTGTATTTATTCAGCAGGTTAAAATGACCTTTGTAGTTAAACGCCGGATCCATCTCAGCCCCTGCGACCTGTGGCCATTCCATGCCGGTCGCCGAGTTGCCCGCATCAGTGGGGTTGCCGATGGATACTTTATTGCTGGCATCGACATGGGCAAAAGCGTAATTGATATGGCTGATTTTCTGCCATGGAATTTGATTAACCAGGTAGGCTGGATTGCCATTTTTGCCATGACGCCAGCTGGTGAAATAACCGATGATGCGACGCGGATGATCCGGTCCCATCTTTTCCCGGCCATTGGCATCATAAATAGTGCAATAAGGTACATCCAGTCCGACCGTCTGATATAAACCGTCTGGCCGACAGGCAGCGTGGCCGCTTTGATCACTCTGGGCACTGAAGCTGACGCGGCTTTCGCTGCTGGCCCCCTGATTGTCAATGGCTTTGACGATGAGCTGGTGGGTGCCAGCGCTGGCGGTCCAACTGGTGCTAAAGGGAGCAGCAGTTTTTTCGCTCAGCAAAGTGCCATCCAGCAAAAACTGCACTTTGGCAATGCTGCCATCACTGTCGCTGGCGGTGGCGCTGAATAACAGGGTTTCACCGACCCGGTACTGACTGCCGTTGGTGGGGGCGCTGATATTCACCACTGGTGGTTGGTTGCTGCTGGCGGCATTGACTTTAAAACTGACTGCCGGCGTTTGGGTGGTGGCATTTTTATCATCATAAGCAATGATATACAGCTGCTGGTCGCCCGCAACTGTGGTCCAGTTCGCCTGATATGGCGCGCTGTTGTCGCTGCTGTGCAGGCTACCATTTAAGTAAAACTCGACCTTGCTGACACTGCCGTCGGCGTCACTGGCATTGGCGGCAAAAGCAATGACAGCACCAGCGGCAAATTCAGCATTGGCGGTCGGGGCCGTGATACTGGCCTGCGGCGGCTGATTGGGCTGTCCGCCGTCACAGGCACCCAGTTTGCTCCATTCCTGGTAGGGGTTGGCATATTGCGCCGGGCTCCGGTTTTGATTCCACCAGTTGGCTTTGTAGGCTTGTTGGTTGAGTTGCACCTGCTGATTGCTGGTATAAGCCTGGCTGCTGTTCCAGGTCGGTAAATTGCTGCAGTCGATAGCCAAACTGCTGAAACTACTGAGACTACAAAGCCCTAGCAGGTAGATTTTATGAATTTGTTGCATAGTATGTGCTCTGGTTATGGTGTTAGTGGCGAAAATATCGTTGCTTCTGTTTCTGCTTTATCCGAACCTGTTACGGCAGCAGCGCGACGTTAAAATAACGCTGCAGGCAGCGCTGATAATCGCCGGTTTGTAAGGCGCTGTAAGCCGTCTGATAGCCAACCAGTTTGCAGGCAAAGCTTTTCCCTTCCGGCCGGTCCGGGTAATATCCCCAGTCCTGATCCCAGTAGATATTCAGGGCTCCAGCACCGCTGGTATCAAAAGATTGCTGATTGGCGCAACCCAGCTGTTCAGTGGCAGGCACCGGCACGCCAAGCGCGGCGGCATGGTCCCGGTAATAACTGATGCGGTTCTGGCTCTGTGGTTTTTCGTAACCATGGCCACATTCGATGCCGCCATTGATGATGTTGGTGGTGGCGCCAAAACCCGGACTGATGCCACGGCTTTGATCAGCGCTATTGGGCACCCAGCTGCCATCCAGCACCGACCACATACTGGGTTTGGGTGAGGCCGGGTACATCATAAAAAACACGGCTGAGGCCAGGTTCAGCCAGCTATCTGCCACCAGTTCGGGATTGTTTAGCAGCACTTTTGCGTCACCGTACATCGCCTGACTGAAAGGCCCGTAGTTGTAGTGATAACTCAGCTGTTTGGCACCGCGGCCATAATATTTGCGGAATTTACCGTTGGCATCTTTGCCGCAGGGCCAGATGTCGGTCTGCCAGTTGCTGCTGGCGCACTCACTGTTGTAACCGCAACTGCTGTCGTTGTCGCTGCAACCGGCTTCGCGGACAAAATACAGCCCCTGCCGCCACTGTTCGAAGCTGGAGTAAGGGTCGTGGGCGCCCGTTTCCTGAGTAAAATGGGCAAACATGGTGGCCAGTGCTTTCCGGCAAATCTCATCTGGTTGACGACCATCGGTAAAGTCACGGCAGAAGCCGGAGAATTTGCCGATGGCTTGCAGAAATTTGCCATAGTTGTAAGCCGGGTTACTGGCGGCAAAATGCTGCTGCCATTGGCTGGCAGGCAGCAGCCGTTCGACCCGGCGGACGTTTTCCGGATTGGCGCTGCGGCCCGGCACTATAGCTTCCACTTCAGTATTGGCGCGAGTCGCAATATTGGCGCGGGTCAGGCTGAACAGCGGGCTGCTGGTCAGGCTGTGTTCCGTGGCCTGTACTTCCGTCAGCGTCATGCTGTAGCCACCGCCCGGCAAGGGTTGCGGGCCAGTGGCCGGTGGCGGTGTACCGCCATTATTGCCACCAGTGCAACTGTTGTCACAAGGACCGAGCAGCGCCCAGGGGCTGTTGCTGGCGGTCGGACTGGTGTGCTGGGTCCACCATTTGGCACGGTAAATTTTTTGTTCAAAATGACTGAGTTGGCCACCCTGATACACCTGGCTGGCTTGCCGGGGATTGATCGGAGTCGCTGCGGCAACGGCGGGCAGGGCAGAGCCTGCCAGCGCCAGCTGCAAAGCTGAAAAGAGGAAAGTTTTCATCGTTGTGGCTGCCAAAAGAGCGGAATATATTCCGCAACTACAGAATTGCAGCGCCTGTCGCAGTCAGCCCCGGCAGCAGATGGCTGTCGGAGCTAATTTCTGTACAGCATGCGCTGCGGCCGGTCGCACTTTCAGCAATCACTGCTTAGGATGGCCCAGACCTTCATGCATGGCATTGAGGATCTGACCGTTGTCACCATCCAGCTCCCAGGCAAAAATCCCGCCTAAGTTGTGTTGAAGCACATACTGTCCTTTGGCACGCACTGAGCGTTGGGTATCGAAGCTAACCAGGGTTTTACTGGTCGGATTCCAGACATAGGCAGCCTGAGCTTGCTCGTCATAGCCGACAATAAAACCATTGGCGCCAGTGCCATTGACGCCGCCCATCATGCTGCTTTCAATTTTCTTATAATCTTCAATACCTTTTTCCCAGCTGCCGCTGATCCCTTCGCCACCTGTGCCAGTGAAAGGATTGTTGCCGCTGACGTTATTGACGTTTTTCCAGCCACGGCCGTACATGGCTGCACCTAGGGTGATTTTGCCAGCCGGCACCTGCCGGTTCAGCAGGTGTTCCACTGCTTCTTCGGCACTAAAGCCAGGCAGTGGTGAGTTGGCATTCGGGTGTAAACCCGCCATATGACCCAGGGTGCCGTTCCAGGCGCCGTAGTAGTCATAGGTCATCAGATTGATGTAATCCATGTATTGATGTGCGCTTTCCCAATCAACCTGACTGAGTTTTGGTACACCGCCGCTCATGGCTGCGGTGAGCTGGTAACTGCGACCGGTTTGCTGACTCAGCGCATTTAATGCCAGTCGTAAATCACGCATCAGCAGCACAAAACCGGCGCCATCCTGGGCTGAGCCCAGAGCCTCATTGGCACCACCACCGCCTGGAAATTCCCAGTCGATATCAATGCCGTCGAAGAAGTCGTAGGTTTTAATGAAATTGACCATCGAGGCGACAAAAGTGGCGCGATGGGTCGGATTGGTGCCGATCGCATAAAGCGGATCAGACAAGGTCCAGCCGCCGACTGAAGGTAAAATTTTGATATGCGGATTGGTTTTTTTCAGCCGATACATCTCGGCGAATAAACCGCGGATCGGTTGATCCCATTTGTCATTAGCATAACCTTTTTCCAGTGCAGCAAATTTGTCATGCACCACCACGGTATAATCCGGCTTGCCATTGCACTGACTGACCAGAGCGCTGTAGCCCTGCGGGTTATCCCGTTGCAGCGAGGCGTTCGGGCCGCAGACCGGAATAAAACCATAGAAAATGTGGGTCAAGTTTTTCGCTGGAATATCGTAGGCATGATAGTTACGGCCATAGATCCCCCATTCGACAAAATAAGCACCCACCATTTTGTTGCTGGTATTTTGATAAGGTTTATTTTGCTGAGTCATCGCCTTAGGCCAGCCAGCGAAATTTAGATCGGTCCAGGGATCAAAGCCACCTGGCGTGCCCGGATCGCCACCACCACTGACTTTGATGGTGCGTTTGTCGCTATGGGTACAACTGCGCTCGGTACCGACCTGATTACAGAGGCTGACGATATAGTCGTAACTGCCGGCCGTGGTCAGTGTCAGCGCTTTGCTGCCGCTTTGCGCATTCTGGCCGTTGGCAGTCAAAGCTGCCGTATGCACCACCACGCCATTCTGGCTGATTTGCCACTGGTTGCCGTTGGTGCCCCACCACATATTCCAGTTGATCGGGACATTGACGCTGCCATTGCTCAGCGTCAGGTTGGTTTCCTGCCAGGCTAAGGTTGGCTTAGCGGGCGCTGGTGGCGCAGCCAGGGCAAACTGGCTCAGGCTTAATAATCCGGTGGCCAAGACCCAAGCATTGGCCCGGAATGGGAATTTGAGTTGATTCATCACGTTTTTTCCTGCTGGTGGTTATTGTTTTTGATTGTTTTTCCACCACAGACCACAAACAGTCCATTGCTTCAGTACAAAGGTGGTTGCACTAACATGGAACAAATGACAGCGTTGTCAAAACCGGTTTGATGTTATTTTGATGATATTCGTGTGATATTTTTTTGAATATTTACTGACATTACAGCAGGGAAGTGATTTAACAGGGGTTTTATCTGGTTATTTGATCAACAACGCTGGGCCTGAAACAGTGAAAGTTCTGCTTGGCCCAGCGAGGTTTTGTACAGTGACGGTTAATCCAAAATAATATGCGGCAAAAATCTGGAGCTATCTTTGGTAATTAAACTGTTATCTTCCCGAATACCAATCCCGGCCGCGCTGTCGCCAACCACCCAGGAACCGATCAAGGTATAACTTTGATCAAACTTAGGTAGTGGCGTAAAAGCCTGGCGGATAAACCCAGTGTCGTTATAAGGCCCATCGACCTGTAAACGTTGGCCCTGATGATCGACCAGTTCAATATTGGCACCTTCACGCGAATACAGCGGTTTCCGTACCCAGCCTGCGCTCAAAGGCTGGCTGTTGGCATCTTCAAAGAATGCCGGCAGCAAATTGGGGTGATTGGTAAACTTTTGCCATAACAGCGGTAAAATCCCTTTGTTGGATAACAACATTTTCCAGGCTGGCTCCAGCCACTGGGTGCGGCTGGTCAGCAAATGTGCACCAAAATCTTCCCGCAGCATAAATTCCCAGGGATAGAGTTTGAACAGCGCCTGGATGGGATAATTGTCCTGATCAACCAACTGACCATCAATCACTCCGAGCTGCTCCATCGGCAGATACCGACCCTCAACCCCAGCCTGACTGGCAATATCCAGCAGATAATTGACGGTGCCTTTATCTTCAATGTTGCCATCCACACTGGCGAAATAACAGGGTTGCTGTAACGGCATGCTGGCAAAACGCTGCTCCAGTTGATCCTGTAGCGAATTAAACTGGTCGGCCCCACTAGGCAACCGGCCGCGCATTTGTTGATCTTCCAGCCAGACCCATTGGAAAAAACCGGTTTCGAACAACGAGGTGGGGGTGTCATAGTTCAGTTCCAGCAATTTTGCTGGCCCAGTGCCGTTATAGGCTAAATCGAGTCGGCCGTATAAATGCGGCTGCTGACTATGCCAGGATTCGGCCAGCCAATCCCAGTATTGCGCTGGCACATCCAGCGCAATCAGCTTTTGCTCATCAACCAGAATATCCGGGATCAGCGACAGCGCCATCTGGTGCAATTCTTCGGTCGGCGCTTCCAGATCTTGCTCTATTTGCTGCAGGCTAAACTGGTAATAAGCCGTTTCATCCCAATAAGGTTCGCCGTCAAAAGTATGAAAATCAAAACCGACACTTTCGGCATAATCACGCCAGCCCGGTCTTTGTTCTATCGCAATTTTTTTCATTGCAGCTTATCCACCACTACTCATCGACTGGCGTTGTTGCGCCTGAGCACCAAAACCGCCACGTTGTGCCTGCATGCCCGGCTTAGGTTGCATTTGCGACGGCATCACAGTGGCAGGACCAGACTGACGCGCCACCGGCGTATTGTTGGCGGTACGGAACGTACCCATATCATCTCTGGATTTATACAACGGCTGGGTTGGCACTGATTTTTGCGCTGCACCGGCGCCCATTTTTCCCATCATTTGACCGGCTAAAAAGCCCATCATCATTGGCATAAAAAAGCTGGAGCTGGCCTGCGGTTGCTGCGCTGGCGCATTGGGATCCGTGTTGACTGCAGCTGTGGCTGGCGTTTCACAATTACCGACGCCAAAATCAGCTTCACAGGCGGTTTTATCCTGGTATTTAGGTGCGACCTGGCTGTGTAACTGCTGAGCTTTGGCAAATTCAGCTTTACATTCTTCCGGCGGATTATAAAAAGCCGCACATTCTTCGGCGTTCTGGTAGACCGCAGTTTGCACCGGTTCTTCACTGCCACAACCGGCCAGTAACAAGGTTGCCGTTGGCACCATCAGCATCAGTGCCGCTTTTTTACTGCGTTTAAATGTTTTCTGTTTCAGGCTGTCAGACATACCGTCCTCCTTAAAAAGTCATGCTGGCCGAGTTAATCAAACCGGCTGCAACCGAACAACATGCCGAGAAGATACCAGCGGCAATCTCACCCTGGTTAATACGCTCGGGTAAACGCCGTACGATCAGTCGCACCACGACGAAGGTCAAACTCTGGATCACCAACGCAATCGCCCCCCAAATGGCACAGTCAGCCAGCGAAATAGAATGGGTGATGGCACTGGACAGCGGCAGCGCGAAACCAATCAAAGCACCGCCAAAAGCAACTGCAGCTGCCGGATTATTGGCCTTGATCAACGCGACTTCATCCTGTGGTGTCAACCAACTGTAAATACGGGCAAAAAGTACTAACAACAAGATGGCAAGAAAAAAGAAACTTAAAAACTCCGGCAAACCGGCAATTGAAGCAAGCAGTGTCTCAGACATAGCGGATCCCTTGGGCTGAATGAAAAATCTGCCACTATCATCCAGAATTTGTTGCTAAAAGGCAATCAAGACAAATGAGACAAATTTTATTACACAAATGCCGCAGACTGAACTAGTCTCAAAATTGGCGCACTTGTGGTCCTTGTGCTGAATGTTCAAATGTACGGATGGGGTGGTCGGATGTTGAGTAAATTTACCGTCAAAAGCAGATTAATCGGCATGGCTGCTGTCCCTTTGATTCTACTGATTGTGGTATCGCTGTTTTCTTTGCTGGATATGCAGCGACTATCGCAAGGGGTTGAAAGTCTATATCTGGATCGGGTGAAACCGATGCAACAGATCAAAATTGTGTCTGATGCTTATGCGGTGACAGTGGTCGATACCCTGCATAAATATCGGGGTGGCCTGTTGGATCAACCGCAAGCCAGTGCCCAGATAACGCAAGCGACCACGGCGGCAGCTGCGGCTTGGCGGGATTATCAAGCAACACGATTAACGCCAGAGGAAGAACTGTTGATGCAAACTGCCGCGGCGTTGATCAACAGCTGGCAACAACAGGTCGAGTTTTACCAGCAACAAATGCGGCAAAATACCTTGATCCCGATGGATACTAAAGCCTTTAATCAACAGTTATATCAGCAGGCCGATCAATTAAGTGTGGCGCTGGATAAACTGATCCAATTACAACTGTCTGAAGCTGCCAAGTTTAACACTGAGGCCACCGCCAGCTTTGAGCAGATGATTTGGTTGTTTGGGGTGGTGGCAGCAGTATTTGTGGTGTTGCTGATCCTGATTGCTGTGGCCATTTATCGTTCAATTGAACGACCTTTGGCCGCACTGCGTAATACCATCAATGCCGTAGGACAAAATTCTGATTTACGGCTCAGGGTCGAGATTACCGGTCATGATGAAATTGCGGAGGCAGCACATTCTTTTAATCAGACCATCAGCCGGGTGCAAACATTTTTTGCTGAACTCAGTCAGGTGGTACAACTATTGGCGAATGCTTCAACTCAGATGAACACGCTGAGTCAGCAAGTCAGTTCCACCAGTTTCAGTCAAGAACAACAAGTTAATTCTATCGCGACAGCCATTAACCAAATGTCGGCGGCTATTCAGGAAGTGGCTTCCAGTGCGCAATTAACCTCGGATCAGGCCGGTGATGCCGATGTTAAAACGCAGAATGGCTATGACAAAGTTAGCCAAAACATCCAAACAATTGACCAACTCTCTGGCTCGATTAACGCTGCCAGTCAGGTGATCCAACAACTGCATGGCGAAACCGATAAAATTAGTCAGGTGTTGGCGGTGATCCAGAGCATTGCAGCACAAACCAATTTACTGGCGTTGAATGCGGCGATTGAAGCTGCCCGTGCCGGTGAGGCTGGGCGTGGTTTTGCCGTCGTGGCAGATGAGGTGCGAACTTTAGCGACCAATACCCAACAAGCGACTGAATCGATCCGCAAGATGATTGAAACACTGCAAGGTGCGGCCAAAGAAGCTGTCAGTGTGATGAATTTGTCACAACAACATGCTGGCAGCAGTGTCGAGCATGCCCGTCAGGCTGGCAGCGTGTTGGCCGAAATCCGCAGTTCGGTTGGCACTATCGTTGATATGAACGTTCAGATTTCAACGGCTACCGAACAACAAACCGTGGTTGCGGAAGAAATTAATAAAAATATTAGCGAATTTTCTTACAGCATTGCCCAAATGGTCGATAGCGCACAAAGCACAGCCAAAACCAGCAGTTCTCTAGCCGAACTGGCTGCGCAGTTACGGACCCGGACTGCCGCCTATCAGGTATAAGCTGAGGTGGATTGGCGTCCGCCGTTCGCGACGGGCACCAATCCACAGTGATGGCCTAAATTCGGCCAAATATCGCCTTTTATCGCAGAACTATGCGTTCAAACGTACCGCTACTGGACATTCGAAGCTGAATCACTACACTCGGCATCATTCAAACTAATCGCAGTTTCGAGGATCTACTCCGATGATGAATAAAACAATTTTAGCGCTGAGTGTCAGCCTGGCGCTCGGGCTGGCCGCTTGTGGCAAAGCCCCTCAGCCAGAGGCAAATCAAGCCCAACCCGTTGCTGAAGTTGCAGTGCAAGCGACGTTGAAATCAGGTATCGAGCTGACGAATCTCGATACCCAGGTGAAGCCACAACAAGATTTCTTCCGGTATGTGAATGGCAATTGGCTGGCCAAAACTGAAATTCCAGCCGATAAATCCAGTTGGGGTAGTTTTAACGAATTACGCGATAGCGCCGATCAACATGTACTGACACTGATTAAAGCGGCAGCGGCCAAACCGGCGGAAGCCGGTTCAGATACGCAAAAGATTGGTGACTTGTACCGCTCATACCTGGATACCGCCAAGATTGAAGCCTTAGGTATTGCCCCGTTGGCCAGTGATCTGGCGGCGATTGATGCGCTGAAAAATTCAGCACAACTGGCAGCTTTATGGGGTCAATTACAACAGTCACGTTATGGCACTCCGGTGTCGCTGTTTGTCAGTCAGGATCAAAAAAATTCAGATCAGTATATTACCGGGGCCAGCCAGTCTGGTCTGGGGTTGCCGGATCGGGATTATTATCTGAAAACAGATGAAAAATCTGAGCAAATCAAAAAGCAATATCAGTGGATGATTGCCAAATACTGGGAATTAGCCGGTTGGCCGGACGGCAGCAAAGCGGCCGAAACTGTGTTTGCCATCGAAAGCAAATTAGCTGCGGCGCAGTGGAGCCGGGTACAAAACCGGGATCGGACTGCCACCTACAATAAAATGACAGTGGCGCAACTGGCTGAGTTAGCACCAGGTTTTGATTGGGCTGCGCTGCTAAGCAATGCCGGTTTGGCCAGCGCTACTGAACTGGTGGTGCGTCAACCTGGTTATTTCACTGCTTTTGCCAAAATCCAACAACAAGTGTCGCTGGCGGATTGGCAAACCTATCTGAAATTTCACCTGATCCGCAGCAATGCCAGTCTGTTAAGCAGTGGTTTTGAACAAGCCAGCTTTGACTTTTATGGTCGGGTGCTCAGTGGTCTGCAGGAACAAAAACCGCGCGAAGAGCGGGCTGTGACCGCCATCAATGACAACCTGGGCTTTATGGTCGGTAAGTTGTATGTGGAAAAGTACTTCAAACCTGAAGCCAAAGAGCGGATGGATCAACTGATCAAAAATCTGCGGGTGGCTTTTGAACAGTCGATTAATGATCTGGTCTGGATGAGTGCTGAAACCAAGGTGCAGGCGCAGGAAAAACTGAAAAAGTTTAATACCAAAATCGGTTATCCGGATGTGTGGCGCGACTACAGTTGCCTGAGCATCAGCGCTGATGATTTGTTTGGCAATATGCAGCGTAGTAATGCCTGTGAATATCAGCGGATGGTTGACCGGTTAGGGAAGCCGGTGGATCGGGCCGAGTGGGGCATGACGCCGCAAACAGTGAATGCTTATTACAGTTCGACCATGAATGAAATTGTGTTCCCTGCCGCTATTTTACAACCGCCATTTTTTAATGTTGATGCCGATGATGCGGTGAACTACGGCGCTATCGGTGGGGTGATTGGGCATGAAATTACCCACGGTTTTGATGATCAGGGCCGTCAATCCGATGGACATGGTAATTTACGGGATTGGTGGACGCCAGCGGATGCTGAGCAGTTTAAAACCCGGGCCCAACTGATGATCGATCAATACAGTGCCTTTAATCCGATTGATGATTTGCGCTTGCAAGGTGCGCTGGGATTGGGGGAAAACATCGCTGACCTCGGTGGTTTGACCGTGTCATACCGCGCTTATCAAAATTCGTTACGAGGCCAACCAGCGCCGGTGATTGATGGTTTTACCGGTGAAAAACGCTTCTTTATCGGCTGGGCTCAGGTCTGGCGGACTAAGTTCCGGGATGAAGCCTTGCGTCAGCAAGTGATCACCGGGCCACATTCGCCGGGCATGTACCGGGTGTTAGGGGTGTTGTCGAATATGCCAGAGTTCTATCAGGCTTATGACGTCAAACCGGGTGACGGTATGTACCGACCAGATGCTGAACGGGTGAAAATCTGGTAACAAGTCAGCCAAACTGAGGCGAACATTGACCAATACACGGCGCTGGCAGGCAAGTACTGAACAGCGCCGTTATTTTTAGCCCTAATCTTAGTCAAATCAATCATCTGCTGATAGTGCCTACAAATAACGGCCATAATTCGAATAAAAATTCATTTTATATTCACTGAAAATGCACTTTGTCCTTACCACTGTGGCGAATTTTCGGCTACTTTTGAGCTGGGCTCCGCTGGTTTTTTGCCCGATTGCGTCATTTTGGCGCAATGAAAACTATTTGGATTTACGCGATGAACTCCGGCCGAAAAGCGCTGTTTTGTCGAGCATCTGACGATCATCAATCAGTTGACTGCGCTGTTGTTGTGCACAGGACTGCGCTTTCGCACCAGAGTTGCACAAATGCATGGATATGAATACGTATTCATGTTGTGTCAGCCGGGTAATAGACTTAGAAATAGCGGGTTGTCGTGCTTCATGCTGATCGGGTGTGAAGAGAACAACATACAATCAGAAACAGCACACCGGGGATGAAGGGCAATGAAACACTATCAACTAAATTTACTGACCATCGCGCTCGCGACGGCAGGCTTCAGTGCATACAGTCATGCTGATCAGCAGACTGTAAATCAACAGCAAGCAGAAGAAAAAAAAATTGAGGTTATCCAGGTGTCTGGGATCAGACGCAGTCTGCAGCTTGCTCAAGCGATTAAACAAGATTCCTCTTCTGTGGTAGAAGCCGTTTCGGCGGAAGATATCGGCAAATTACCGGATATGAGTATTGCTGAGTCCATCGCCCGATTGCCGGGTTTGACCGCGCAACGTTTAGATGGTCGCGCTAACGTGGTATCCGTCAGGGGCCTGGCACCAGATTTCACCACAGCGACTTTAAATGGTCGCGAGCAAGTCACAGTAGGTGATAACCGTGGTGTTGAGTTTGATCAGTACCCATCCGAAATGATGAGCAATGTCGTGGTCTACAAAACGCCTGACGCGGGTGTGATGGCACAGGCTATCGGCGGTACTATCGATATGCAAACTGTGCGGCCTTTGTCACACGGTGAGCAGGCGTTAGTGTTTAACCTGCGTGGTGAACGTAATGACTTAGGTGCATTAAATGCCGGTTCGACAGCCAATGGCTACCGTGGCAGTTTCTCTTATATCGATCAATTTGCGGATGATACCGTTGGGGTCGCTTTTGGCTATGCACGCATGACGTCACCCAATCAGGAAGAACGTTGGCAGGCCTGGGGCTATGGCGATGCAGCAGGTGGTTCTAAGGTTGTTGGCGGAGCCAAACCTTATGTTCGTTCTAGTGAACTGACGCGTGATGGTTGGTTGGGAATTATCGAATTTAAACCAAACGACCAGTCTCATACGGTATTCGATGCTTATTATTCTAAATTTGAAGATGAGCAGCAGCTGCGCGGTATTGAATTGCCACTGTCTTTTGGTGGCGCAACTCTAATCAATCCAGTCGTCGAAAATGGCTTAGTCACTTCAGGTACTTTTACCAATGCCAAGACGCTGGTGCGCAATGATGTCAATTTACGTAATGCCGACACTATTGCCCTGGGTGTTAATCATAAATATCAAATCAGTGAAGCCTGGAGTCTGATGGCAGACTTGAGTTATTCCAAAGCTGAGCGTGATGACTTTAACCTTGAGAGTTATGCCGCAACTGCCCGCGGTGATGATAATGGCGCTAAAGACACCCTTGGTTTTAATTTTGCACCAGGTGGTATTGTTACCTTCAAGCCTACTTTAGATTATTCTGATGCGAACTTGATCAAATTGGGGGCGGCCCGCAGTTGGGCGAATGGCGTTACTTTGCCGTCAGATTCGCAAGATGGTTTTGTAAATACGCCAGAAATTGAAGATGAATTACAAGCCATCCGCTTAAGTGCCAAAAGGGTGTTCGCTGAAGGTGCTATCAGTGGCGTTGAGTTTGGTGCCAATTACAGTGAGCGGGAAAAATCTAAAGTCGATACCGGCAATTACCTGACCTTAAAAAATTACCCTGTCTCTGCGCCAGTGCCAGCGCAATTTTTGCTGGCGCCGACTTCACTTGAATTTATTGGTATGGGCAATATGCTCAGTTACGATTCAATGGCGCTGTATCACAGTGGTGTTTATCGTGAAGTTTCGGAATCTTTAACCAAGGCAACCAGGTATAACAATACCTGGAGTGTTAACGAAAAAGTCACCACTTTCTTTGTCAAAGGTGATGTCGAGTCTGCAGTGGCAGGCTTACCAATGAAAGGTAATGTTGGCTTACAGGCTGTGCATACCGATCAACAAGCGACCGGCTTTGCTTCTACCACCGGCAGTAATCAGCTCGTTACTGCTACACCAGTCGCTGGCGGAGATAAGTACTGGGAGTTATTGCCAAGTGTTAACTTGGGCTTTGATGTAGCTGAAGATCAGGTGGTCCGAATTGCTGCTGCCAGAACGTTAGCGCGCGGTCGGATGGATAAAATGAATGCCAGCACAGGCTTTAGTTATGACCCGGCCAATCAAGCCAGTACAGATATCAATCGTTCGCCTTGGTCTGCGCAAGGGGCAAATCCGGAATTACGTCCTTGGATGGCGCGGCAGTATGATCTGAGTTATGAGAATTATTTCAGTAATTCCGGTTATTTCTCTGCTTCAGTGTTTTATAAAGATTTAGAAAACTATGTTTTCGAACAAAATGCACTGTTTGATTTTACTGGTTATGCATTTACTGGAACTGCCCCAGCGTTGTACCAGGGTTATACCAAAACACCTGTGAATGGGAATGGTGGTTATATTAATGGGATTGAATTGTCATTATCTTTAACTGGACAGATGATCACACCAGCACTGGAAGGTTTTGGTATGTTACTCAGTGGTTCATATACTGATAGTGAAGTAAAGGAAACCGCCAGTTCAGTGCCGATGTCCTTACCAGGTCTTTCAGAAAAAGTTGCCAATGCGACCCTTTATTACGAGATGAATGGCTGGCAAGTGCGGACAAGTGCGCGTTATCGCTCAGAGTTTTTGGGTGAAGTCAGTGGTGAAAGTTTGACCCGTGTTTACGATATGGTGCTGGGTGAAACTGTCGTCGATGCGCAGATTGGTTATGATTTCAGTCAGTCTGATTTTGACGAGTTAGAAGGTTTATCCGTATTGTTCCAGGTGAGTAACCTGACCAATGAGCCTTTTGTTACTTATCGTGATGGCGATACCCGTAAGATCCGTGATTTCCAAAATTACGGCCGCAATTTTATGTTCGGTATCAGTTATAAACTGTAATTGTGAGCAACTGATAGGTTGCTGAATCGCGGTGTTATTAAAAACCCCTGTGACAGTTTATGTGACAGGGGTTTTATCTTTATGCTGATCACACCTGATGGAATTGACTGACTTTAGTGAACTTTTTATGCCGGAGGATACATGCAACAAGTTGTGATTGCCGGGGGCGGATCTGCCGGTTGGATGGCCGCTGCATTTTTAGCGAAGGTGTTGGGCCATCAGATTCAAATCTGTCTGGTTGAATCAGAGGACATCGCAACTGTTGGTGTTGGCGAAGCAACCATTCCACCTATTCTTGCGTTTAATCAAGTGCTCGGTATTGATGAAGCTGAATTTATCCGTGCGACTCGAGGTAGTTTTAAGTTAGGTATTCAATTCGAAAATTGGGCCCGGCGTGGTGACAGTTATATGCATGCCTTTGGTGAGATTGGATGCCAGCTGAGTTTACTCAGTTTTCATCATTATTGGTTACGGGCTAAAGCCAAGGGTCATCAAAGCGAGTTGTGGGATTTTTCGCCCGCTTTTCAGGCCGCTCAGGCTGGGAAGTTTGGCCCTGCTGCAGATGTATCGGGCACGCCATTTCGACAATTGTCTTATGCCTACCATTTTGATGCCAGTTTATATGCAAACCTACTAAGAACAAAAGCCGAAGCAATGGGAGTGCATCGGATCGAAGGCCAGATCACAACAATTACACGATGTCCTAATGGGGATATTGCAGCTCTGGTACTGGCAGATGGTCAGCAGATCAAAGGTGATTTATTTATTGATTGTACCGGTTTTCGTGCTTTGCTGATTGAACAGACCTTGCAGAGTGGTTTTGAGGACTGGAGCCATTGGCTACCCTGTGATCGAGCTTTAGCGGTGCCCACAGCGGCTACCACTATGCCTGTGCCTTATACCCGAGCTATTGCACATCATGCCGGATGGCAATGGCGGATCCCGTTGCAACATCGAACTGGCAATGGGTTGGTGTATTGCAGCAAATTTTTAAGCGATGCTGAAGCCAAAGAGTTGCTACTTGGTCAAATCGATGGTGAAGCTCTGATGCCGCTGAAACTGATTCAGTTCACCACTGGCCGCCGTCGGCAACAATGGTCGCATAACTGTATTGCGTTAGGTTTAGCCAGTGGTTTTCTGGAACCCTTAGAATCCACCAGCTTGCATCTGATCCAAAGTGGACTGCTGAGGTTACTTCGGTTATTCCCATCCTCTTCAGATTATTGCGCTTTAAGAGCAGAATATAACCGACAGTCGCAACTTGAATTTGAGCAAATTCGTGATTTTATTATTTTGCATTATCACCTGACAGAACGAACTGATAGTGCTTTTTGGCACTATTGCCAAAACATGCAGATACCAGATAGTTTGCGTCGAAAAATAGCGTTGTTTCGTCAACAAGCGGTAGTACAGCGTGAGTCAGATGACCTATTTACCGAACTTGCCTGGCAACAAGTTATGCTCGGGCAGCGACTACAGCCGCAAGGATATCATCCACTCGCGGACAAACTCAGTGTCGGGCAGTTAGATGAATTACTGCAAAATTTGCGACTGATAGTGCAAGCTATGGTAGAGAAAATGCCATCGCATGAGGCTAGCCTGCTATAAAAAAGCGCTGGGCTTGTAACGGAAGCCATTCAGCTCTGGTAAAGGTCAGACCAGATAAGCGGAACTTCAGTCGCGATGGTGGGGTCTGACCCTGTGCGATTTCACCGGAACAGCCTGCGACTGGCTGATCGCCAAAGGGGAGAAGGCATAATTTCTGGCCAAAGGGGGTGCCGGTTAGCTGTGCCTGTTCTGGTGGTTGGTTGTGAAGGTGAAAACGCGCTCACTCTGAACCCGGTGCTGACATGGTGTCAGTCAGATTTTTCACGAGAGGTGCAAAGCCCATGATGAATCAAGCGCGTCAACGAATTGTCCAATTTCTGCAACTGGCCCATTGCCATTTCCGCGTCGAAGGCCAGCACATTATCACTGCCAACGCGACGCTGCATTTTTCTGAGCAAGACGTCAGTATCCGCCGGCAGGGTAAACCTGTCCGCAGTATGTCTTATGCCAAGTTAAATCTGGATCGCTTATTGGCTTTAATCACAGCACAAACTGCCCGCCGACCTGCCCTCTAACGCTCGCCGCACAAGTCCGCCAAAGCTGCCAGATCAGTTGCCGTTAAGCGCTGCTGTTCTGGTTGTTGGCTGGGATACATCATCGATGTTGGGTCTGTGGTATGGCCAATCCCAATGGCATGGCCAAATTCATGCACCAAGGTGCTGACTAATTGCTGTGGTGAGGCAAAAGCAAAGATGGTCATCTGGCGTTGCTGGCCCTGCGTTGCCATGCTACCCACGGCAAAACTGCCAGCCCGCTGATGCCGATCTGTCGGCAACAGTTCATTCCGTTGCCGGATGGTTTCATTCAGGTAATCCTGATCGCGCTGTAATTGCAACCGTTGTTGTTCCAACCAATCAGCTTGTTGCATCAACTGCTGCTGTTGTTGCAGTAACTGCTGCCGACGTGCGGTGGCATCGGCCTGTTGCGGTTGCCATTGTTGGATTTGCTGCTGTAACAGCTGTTGCTGTTGATTAAATTCGTCAATTTGCTGTTGCAGCAGGCTGGCTCTGGCGGGGAGTTGCTGCAAACCCGGTTCGATGGCCTGATCGTATCTTTGCAGATTACGTTGCAATAGTTGCTGTTGCAGTAACTGCTGCTGACGGGCATCAAAGCGAAAATCAATGGCGAAACCCCGTTGCGGATCCTGCACAAATAACTTCTGACCGCTGGCTTGTTGCCACTGCTGGCTGGCCTGTTCAATGTAGAATATCGCGTCATGGCGCGATAACTGAAAAGCCGGGTCCAGTTCGCCCAGCCGCCAGGCGAGAGGCCATTGGCAAAGTGCCTGGGTTTGCCTTGGATTGGCTATTGCCTGAGGCAGGCCGGAATTCGGCTGGGGCAATGTCCAGCCCAGTCGCAGCAGCCAGGCCAGCAGCAGTAACAACGTCAAGGGTAACAACAGGCGCATCCAGTTCTTGTTTCCGATGGGCGGCGAAGATTGCCGTTAAGTTTATCCTATAAATCGCCTCTGGACTGGCAAAATCAGCATCCATCAGAAACAGCACTGGGCAAGGGATCGGACTGTCGCTACAATCGCGGCAATTTGCTTAACAGGAGCTTGGGATGACTACTTCTGCTGTACCTACTGGCCTGCGCACGACGCTGCACCGGCTGATTGAACAACCTTGGTTTAATCGTTTTATTCTGACGTTGATTTTATTAAATGCCTTGATACTTGGCATGGAAACTTCGGCAACGCTGATGGCGCAGTATGGGCCGCTGTTGTTAATGCTGGATAAAATCATGTTGGCTGTGTTTGTGTTGGAATTGTTGTTACGTATTTTTGTGCACCGACTGGCCTTTTTTAAAGATCCCTGGAGTTTATTTGATTTCGCCGTAGTGGCTATTGCCTTGATCCCGGCTTCCGGACCGCTGGCGGTGTTGCGCTCGCTTCGGGTGCTGCGGGTATTACGGGTGCTGTCGATGGTGCCATCGATGAAAAGAGTGGTGTCTGCATTATTAGGCTCGTTGCCGGGGTTAGCCTCCATTGCCATGGTGCTGCTGCTGATTTATTACGTCTTTGCGGTGATTGCTACCAAGTTATTCAGCGCAGCTTTCCCGGAATGGTTTGGCTCTATTGGGGCGTCTTTTTACACTTTGTTCCAGGTGATGACGCTAGAAAGTTGGTCGATGGGTATTGCCAGACCGGTGATGGAACAATTTCCTTATGCCTGGTTGTTTTTTGTGCCCTTTATTTTGGTGGCGACTTTCACCATGCTAAACCTGTTTATTGCCATCATCGTCAATACCATGCAAACCTTTACTGAACAGGAGCATGCACTGGAACGGCAACAGGACAAACTAGCGGAGCAGGCTGAACAACAACAGTTACAGCAGGAATTAGTGGCTATCCGGCAAGAACTACAATTGTTGCGTTCTGAGCTGGCCGGCCGCAATCAGCCGTCAGGGCACAAGGAGCCGTGATGCCGCAGGCACTGACCTTCAGTACCTTGAATTTACAGAACTTTACTGCGCCGCCTTTTGCCAGTTATGAGTTTGACAATATTTATAGTCAAGCGCAGTGGCGGCAAAAAACCAACTGGTTAAGCCGGCTGTTGCAACAGGTTCAACCTGATGTGCTGGCGTTGCAGGAAGTGTTCAGTGTCGCAGAGCTGAGTCAGTTGCTACGCAGTGCAGGCTTTCAGTATGTGGTCAGTGTTGCTACCCCTGAGCTGGTGGATCAGCATTTTTTTCGTCGGCCCGTGGTGGCATTTGCCAGTCGATATCCACTCTTGGACGTGGCCGCAGTGCCAGTGCCGGCAGTTGCGGCCGCACTCGGCTTGGCGAACTTTCAGTTTAGCCGGGCACCGTTGCGTGCCTTGGTGCAATTGCCGGGGTTAGGCCCCTGCCAATGTTATGTGGTGCATCTGAAATCGCGCCGGGCGGTGGAACTGCCGACGGCGACTGTCATGATAGGTCAGCATTTGCCAGACTGGGTCGCGACAGTGCAGCGGGGTCATGAAACGGCGTTGTTGTTGGAGGGTATCTTGCAACAACGGCAACTGGATGGCTATCCGGTGATCCTGCTGGGCGATCTGAATGATGAACTGAGTGCGCCGGTGCTGCAGTTGTTACAACAGCCACAACAGCTGAAGCGCGGACGTTTTCGTTTGCAGGATAGCTGGCAGTTGTGGCCGGCAGCACCGCAGCAGCGGCCAGCCAGTCATTATTACGGTGCCCGCGGTTCGGTGCTGGATTATATTTTATTGTCAGAGGAGTTTGACTGTAGCCAATCGCAAGCGCTGGCTGAAGTACTGGCGGTCGAGGTGCAGGATCAGCATTTACGCCAACCCGATTTCGCGCTGGATGGTTACAGTAGTGATCATGCGATGGTATCAGTCCGGCTCAGGCTGGCTGGGCAGCGCTGAGCAAAGACGGGGCGAAGTTCACTGCTGCGCCGTTGTTGTGCTGACCACTGCGTCGTCCACTGTGGTGTCTGTGCACACCTCTGCAGCATCCGGTGCCGCCAGTTTGGCTTGCTTCAGCCGAATTGAGTTTTTCACCTGAATATTCTTTTTCTGTTTGGCTCTTTTACTGATCTTTTTCTTTAACGCTTTGATAGAACTCATGGGGTATTCCGGTTTTGTCAGACAGCCGTTAGTTTAAACCCAAACCACAAAAATAAGTAGTCTGTGCCAGCCAAGCCTTAGTCGTCAGCCCTGGCCGCCAATTGTGCCTGCAACTGGCTTGGCCGGTACGACTGTTCAATGGTGGCCAACCGACCATCGCGGCGCAAGATCTGAATCGCATTGTTGATGGCTGCCACTGTGGCGGCCGAAACGGTTTTTTTGCTGAACATCAGATGGGCTGGGTTCACGGTCAGGCTGCCGGCGACCAGTTGGATTTGTGTCAACCGGGCAGTCCCCAGTTGATGGTAAAAAATATCGGCGTCGGCTAACAACACGTCACCCCGCCCAGGCGTGGCAAATAATAATTCGGTGCCGACAAAAGCATCCGGATAGGGTGTATACAGGTTTTTCGCTTTAAATAATGGCCGGTACTGCTCAAATTCAGCATCATACTGGCCGCTAGCTGGGCCAATGATGGTTAAACCCTGAGTCAGGGCGGCGGCATAACTGAAGGGCACTGGCAGTATTTGCTGATGCCGGCTGAATAACGCCACCAGTTCTTGTCGGTAAGGGATGGAAAACCAGGCGTATTGTTGGCGATCTGGTGTGATTGTGGCCCGGATCATCACATCAATATCCCCTTGTTGCAGGCTCTTCAGGATGCGGGCACCGGTCATCGGTGTAGTGGAGAAGCGCCAGTTACAACCTGCTTGTTGCAGGATCAACTTCACTTGCTCGGTGTCCATGCCCTGTAGCTCCCCTTGCGCGCCCAAATAGGCGGAAGGTGCATGCAAATCGACATGCACTCGAAGTGGTGCAGGGCAAATAGTGTCAGCAACAGCCAGGCTGCTGACACAGCATAATAACAAACCAAACCAAGGTTCCATCTTACAATTCTTCTGGCTGCTTGCCGGACAAGTGACCTTATAGTGCAGTGACTGCAGTGAAAACTCAAGTCAAGGCTGGCATGGCTTTTCGAGCCTAGACTCATTACACTGGCCGCCGTTTGAAGAGGGCAGGGCAAATGCGGATTATTCTGGCTCCGATGGAAGGCGTGGTCGACCATCTGATGCGTGAAATGTTAACAGAAATTGGTGGTTTTGATCTGTGCATCACGGAGTTTGTCCGGGTGGTTGATCAGCTCCTGCCAAAAAGGGTCTTTACCCGGTTATGCCCGGAATTATTGCAGGGCGGCCAAACCAGGGCCGGTACTCCGGTGCGGGTGCAATTATTGGGGCAGGAAGCCAACTGGCTGGCGGAAAATGCGGCGCGGGCGGTTGACTTAGGCTCGCCCGGTATTGATCTTAATTTTGGCTGTCCGGCCAAGACCGTCAATAAAAGCAAAGGCGGCGCTGTGTTGTTGCGGGAAACTGAACAACTGTACCGTATTGTGCACGCGGTGCGGGCGGCGGTGCCAGCAGAGTTTCCGGTCACTGCCAAAATGCGACTGGGGTATGAAGATACCAGTCTGACGCTGGATAATGCCAGAGCGCTGGCGGCGGCGGGCGCAACTGAACTGACCGTGCACGCCAGAACCAAAACCGATGGTTACCGGCCACCTGCGTATTGGCCCTGGATTGCCCGTATCCGTGCCGAAATCGATATTCCGGTGGTGGCCAATGGTGAGATCTGGCAACCCTCAGATGCCGTATTATGTCGGCAACAATCCGGTAGCACGGATCTGATGCTAGGGCGGGGCGCACTGGCACAGCCCAATTTGGCAGCCCGGATCAAGCAGGGGGGCAGTGCGTTGTCCTGGCCTGAGGTGTTATCGCTGCTGATGCGCTATTCTGAATTTGAAATTGCTGGTGATAAAGGTCTGTATTATTCCAACCGGATTAAACAGTGGTTCAGTTATCTGCGGCTACAGTATCCGCAAGCCGAACAATTATTCAGCCAGTTACGTCTACTTAGACGCAGTGCGGACATCTTACAGCTGTTGCAAGCTGAACTGGCGCGGCCAGCATAGGGTCGTGGCAACCAGGTCATAACACAGTGTCACTACTGCTGGATGACCATTTTGGCAGCGCTGTGGACCAAGGTTGCAGTGATGCCCTGAACAAAGCTGTGAGCAAGGCAGGTATTTCCAATGAAAACATCTTATTCTGTTGCTATCACCCTAGTGTCATTGCTGCTATCCGCCTGCGGTGGCGGAGGTGGCGACAGTAGCACTAGCACTGTGCCAACTGGATTTCTCGTCTCGACCGCTGTGACAGCAGGCAGCGGCAGTTTCAGCCCAGGCAGCGCCAATGTCAGTGCAGGCCAGAGCGGCAGTTTCGTGGTCACGCCAGCGAGCGGCTTTAGCATTGGCAGTGTCAGTGGTTGCGGTGGCACTTTAACCGGTCAGAATTATCAGACGGCGGCTGTAAGCGCGGCCTGCACCATCAGTGCAACTTTCACCCCGACGTTATATAACCTGACGACAACTGCTGGCACCGGCGGCAGCATCAGTCCGGCGAGCGTGCAAGTTGCACACGGTCAACCAGCCAGCTTCACTCTGCTGCCAGATGCCGATTATGTGGTGGCACAGGTGACAGGTTGTGACGGCACTCTGAGCGGTAATAGTTTTCAAATCAATCAAGTGACTGCGGCTTGTAACCTCAGTGCGACTTTTAGTAAAACGGCGGTGACTTTGACGGCCACGGCCAGTGCGGGCGGTCGTATCAGCCCCGGCAGCGCCAGAGTCGCTGCTGGCACTGTACAGTCATTCACGCTGACCGCTGATGCTGGTTTTGAAATTACCAATGTCACAGGTTGTGGCGGTGTGCTGACAGGCTCGATTTATACCACGGCACCGCTAACCACAGATTGTAGTGTCACGGCCAATTTTAATCGCACCACTGAAGTGGTGTTGCAGGATGCCGCACTCAATACTGCAGTGAGACGAGCCCTGGGTTTAAACAGCAGTGAGCCGGTGTTAAAAACTCAGTTAGCCGGCTTGTCGGTATTACAATTGGATGGCACTGGGGTGCGCCAATTAAACGGCTTAAGATTCGCCACGGGGTTGCGCCGGTTATATGCCAGTAATAACCAGATCACGGATTTATCTGAACTGCGTGATTTAACCCAGTTGACTGAATTGCAATTAAATAGCAATCCTATCACCGACTTAACACCGTTGTCGGCGTTGCCGTTACAAGTGCTGTATCTGTATGACACAGATATTCGTGAACTGAACGCGCTGAGTAATCTGACGCTGACCCATTTGGATGTCGGCAGCACCGCCATTCGCAGCCTGACAGGTTTAAACAATGTCAGTCAATTACGTTTTTTAGCTGCCGCTTTTACCGATGTAGCGGATATTTCTGTGCTGCAAACGGCCAGTCAGCTACGTTCACTGTCCCTGTATGACACCTTCGTCAGCCGGCTGGAGCCGTTACTCACTTCAGGCCTGAATAGCCCCACTGCTAAGTTAGGCATTTCCGGCTGCATTGATCAAAAAGGTTTCTCCCGCGCCACCCAGGTGTTCAATCAACTGACCATGGCTGGTGCGGAAATTCAGGCCAGTCAGACGGCACGCAGCGATTGCCCGGATACGCTGGGCAGTACAGCCATCACCGCCAGTTATTATCAACAAAACGATAACATTGGCGTCAGCTGGCAATTAAGCAATACCCCAGACAGCGGCGAGTGGGCTTGCGAAGTGCATCTGGATTTACAAACCGATGTCGCCCGCCTACCACTGCAAAAAATCAGCAATTGCAGTCTGACTGGTCAGCAATTACTGGATTTATCTAGCCGGCAAAACAGTTATCAGCTTAGTTTGTTGTTTGATAATGGCCTCGGCGGCGAAAAGCTGATCAGGTTGGGACAGAGCCCAGCCACTGGCGCAGCACCAGTCCTGGCTGGCGTCGATTTTGGTCAGGTGGTGATGAAAAGTAACCCTTTGCTGGTGCCGGGGCGCGATGCTTTATTAAGGTTGCATCTGATTGCGGCAACGGCCCCAGCGCAACTGCCGGTAGTGACGGTGGAAGCGACCGGTGTTGGTGCCGCGCAAACCCTCACCGCGACCGCGCCAACGCAGGTGCCGGTGGCCGTCAATTACCAAAGCTTGAGCAACAGTTATCAACTGATATTACCGGCCAGTTTGTTGCAACCAGGATTGCAACTGGCGGTGCGGGTGAATGGCGATATTTTACGCACCTTAACGCCAAGCTTCGCCAGTCAGAACAAACTGGCGGTGTTGCTGGTGCCTTTTACTCAGGTCAAAAACGGTACCACCAGCACGGCCGATCTGCCGGAGCCTGCGACTTTGGCCGCGCAGATTAAATCGTTTTGGCCGCTGGCGGAGGTCGACGTCCGCACCAGAGCGCCTTATCTGTTGCAATCAGCGGCAGACGCTACCACCGCTTATACCATGCTGGAGGAGCTGAGTGATTTACGCGCGGCGGAAAATGGCCAGGTTTATTATTATGGTTACTTCAAAAGTGCCATGGGCGATGGCTGTTGTGGTGGCTTGGGTTATCGGCCAGGCTACGAAGCGGTTGGGGTTGATACCGATTCGAATGGCCATACCATGGCGCATGAGCTTGGGCATAATCTGAATTTGCAACATATTGATTGTGGCGCCCCGCCTAATGCAGATCTGCGTTATCCCTACAACGGCAATAGCATTGGCAGTATCGGTATCAACAGTGCCTTGACTGAGCTGCGCCAGCCCAACAGTTACCGCGATGTGATGAGTTATTGCTCACCCAAGCATGTCTCTGACTATCATTTTGAGAAAGCACAGGATTTTCTGTTGACCCGACCGGAAGCTGCTTTTGCCAGTCCGGCTGCGGTTCAGACAGGTCCTGCAGCAGCCATGGCTGAACGCGCCTTATACATCAGTGGTAGTATCGGCGTGGATGGACAGCTGAGTATTCGTACTGTGTTGCCGGTCAATCGGGCGCCGGTGCAGTATCCGGCTTCTGTTTGGCAGTTCCGGCTGTTCAATAGTGCTGGCCAGCAAATGCAGGTGGATCCCTGGTTGCCAGAATACGGCCATCCGGCTGCAGTACCGGCCACGTCGCAACGTGCCCAGCCGTTTCGTTTTGAGATCCCGCTGCAGGACATCAGCCGGATTGAGTTATGGCGTGCTGAACAGCTCGTCAGCAAGCTTGATGTCAGCGCCCAAGCCCAGACACTAGCGAGTGCAGAGCCAGCCGCCGCAGTGCAGGAGCGCAGCAATCAAGTCTGTGTCGCCTGGCCCGCCCGGTCAGGCTTAAGCCTGAGTCTGCTGCATCATCAGTCGGATCAGATCACAGCGCTGGCGCTGAATGAAACTTCAGGCCAGCTGTGTCGGGATAGCCAGGCATTACTGCCTGGTGGTCAATGGCAACTGGTGTGGCGTCGTGGCCTGAACGTGCAGGAACAATGGCTGCCGCGCTGAGTCAGGCGGCAGTGGCAGGTTGGCGGATATAACGGCGTGCCACGGCAATAGCCAGCACGCCACTGCACATCAGCGCGGCAAAGGGCACTATGGTGCCATTGGCGGTCAGGGCCAGTAATGGCCCAGCCAGCGCCCCCACCCCAAACCGCAAGGTGCCAATCACGGCCGTCGCAGTGCCACTGTGCTGCGGGAATGCCATCAGGGTCAGTGCCTCCGCGTTGGTTGCAATCAAACCCAGACTCCCCATCAAGGGCGCAATCATCGCGACAGTCCACCACAGCGGTAAATTCAGCAGACTGACCATGAGTAAGCCTGTAGCAAAAAAGCAAGCGCTATACCAGCCGGCACTGAGCATCTGTTGGCTGCCAAACCGACTGACCAACCGGCTATTGAGCAGATTAGCCAGGATCAACATCACCACATTTAAGCCAAACAATGCACTAAAGGTCTGTTCATCAACGTGGTAAAACTCGATATAAACAAAAGGCACGGCAGTTAAAAAACAGAAAAAACTAAAAGAGGAGAACATTGAAATCGCGATCATCGGTCTGGCGCTGCGATGTGAAAACACCACTTTGTAGGAGGCAAAAAAATCGATTTGGTTGCGTTCATGTGGCTGGCTAACTTCCGGCAGATAACGGTAGGCCAGCAAACCAGTGATCACCGCGTACAACGCCAGCACCACAAAAATCCAGTGCCAACTGGTAACAAACAGCACCATACTGCCGATAGCAGGCGCCACCAAGGGGGCTAACATCATCATCATGGAGACATAGGACATACCTTTGGCCGTCTGCTCCTGATAAATAGCCCGGATGATGCCGGGGATCACCACAGTGGCGGCACTGCCGGCCAGCGCCTGTAAAGCACGCCAGCCAAGGAACCATTCAATTTGGCTGGTCTGACTCAGCAGCAGACTGGCCAGAGTAAAACCGGCCAGACCCCATAGCGCCAGCGGGCGGCGGCCGATGGCATCCGCTAAAGGTCCAAACAGCAGCATGCCAATGCCATAACAGGCCAGAAAAATACTCAGTGACTGTTGCACCATCACACTGTCAGTGTGCAGGCTTTGCGCCAGTTGTGGCATGGCCGGCAAATACATGTCGATGGCCAGCGGCGTGGTGGCGATAACGGCGGCAAATAACATCATCAGCGCCAGGGAAGGGGATGGACGGTTCATTACGGATTACTTTATCTAACTGACAGAACGTTAGTGTAGCTGAAACAGAAAATGCAAAAAATCGCATATTTTCGCTCAATATCAGCAGTTATTTTTCGATTTTATCCATAGGAAGTTGCGGCTATGGCGGCTAGTTTGCTACCACTTCGGTTTTATTCCATAAGTTCTGATGTTTTGGATCGGCAAAATATACATCAGGGTGCCAGAATCTGGGCAATTGATGCCGTGTTGGTTCAGTGTCAGCACTGGCGGATAATTTTTGCAGTATTTCTTTCAGTCGGGCTGGTGCTATCACCGCGAGTTGCTGGCGAGCCAGTTTAAAATACAGATTTTGTGCCACGCTGACGGTACAGTTGACGCCGTTACTGCGAAATTGCAATTTTCGGCTCACCACCCGACACACCGGCACTTCAGGTTTGGCCGGATACAATGAGTTGACGATGGCAAACTCGTAGCGATCCGGTGAGACACCTTCGGCATCCTTGGGCAAAAATACGATGCCGTAGCCTTGCGGAAAAATGCCGGTGATGGTCAGCAACGCATTGACCAGACCATCATCGTATTGACCATGACGGGCACCATTTTTAAGAATTAACGCGACTTTGGGCAAAGCCTGATAGTTAAATCTGTTGCGGCCAGGTAACACGGCCGAGGCGTATACTTGCGGAATTTTCAGTAAGTTGCCCAGGCCATCGCCCGGTAAGGCCGCGGCTTGCAATAAACGACAACTGAACTGGATCCGTTGCTGGTAGACGGCTTGATACTCAGCTCTTTCGGTTTTGCTATGACCACGATAGGGACTTTGTGCCATGCCATGTTGCAGATACTGCAAAGCGGCATCCAGACTCAGTTGTAAGAATTGTTGCCGCTCCGACGGGCTGAATTCGCGCTGCTGTAATGGCTCGCCAGCCGGTCCCTGAAACAATTGCCGGATTTGGGGTAAACACAAACCAACATCTTGCAGTAACAGCGCCATTAATAATGGAATTTGCACATTCTGCCGAAATGGACATTGTTCCGGCTCAGCGCCGCTGTGGCGCAAACTGGCTTGCTGCTGCAGATAGGGATCGGCAATTAATTGGTACTGCAAGGCATGATCGAGTAAGCGTAAGCTTAATACGGCTTTATAAAACGGCTTATATTTTTGTTGCACCGTGGCAATAAAGTCGCCATTGCTCGGCGCCATCAATTGCAGGCAGCCCAATAAGCGCGAGGACCGACTGATGGTTTCTTCCTGATTGTTGCCTTCGCTCAGTCGTAAAATCTTATTGCACAGCAGTTCCAGTTGTTCATAACGCAGTTGCAACTGCTGTTGGTACTGCTGACAAGCCTTTTGATACAGCTCACGTTGTTGCTGTACCTTAGCGATCAGCATGGCTTCTGTTTTGGCGGTCGCATGGGATAATTCAGCCTGACATTGCTGCCAGAGTTGTTCTTGCGCGTTCAGGTGCTGTTTTTGCTGTGGATCGGCACTGAAATACTGTGCTGCGCTCTGGTAGACAGATTGCTGGAATTTTCCACTGGCCAATAAATCATCGATCAGTTGTTGCAACTGGCGCACATAAGAATGACTGGCTTTACGATCACCCACTGACGGCACTAAAAATTCTCCTTGCTGAGCCAAAAGCGCAACGTCAAGATAACGCAACAGGCGCACTTCGCAAAGGGGACTTTGCAGACAATTTGGCGACAAAGTTGCATGCTGGCACAGGCTGGCTTAGTATTTGATGCATACCGACAATTGATCTGTTGCTGTGAGCCGTTCGCATCTATGTTTTCATTGCCGTCCAACCTTAGCCGGTGCTGGTCATTGTCGTTTATATGTGTGTTTATACCGGGCCATAGGCCCAGGCTATAAGCAGTCAGCAGCCTTATTTGCCCGGGCCAGTCAGGAGCCTCCATGAGAAAGAATACAGTCATTACCACAGATGAAATTTTAATCACCCTTTGTTCTTCGGTGACCCAGGTACTGGGTGCTGCTGGCAATGCCAATGTCGAATACTCGCCGATGGTGCAGAAGATCCAGAAAACCTGTTTACGACCGGACTTGGGTTGTTTTGTGTTATTTGACGGCGGTTTTTCTGGTTTAGTCATCATCAACTTCACGGCCGAAGCCGCGCTGGAAATTTATCGTAAGTATATGATGAGTATGGGCATGCCTGAATCCGAGTTGGCGCAGTTCCACACGTCGGACGAAGTCGGTAATGTGATGGGCGAACTGATGAACCAGATCGTGGGCGATTTCACCAACAGAGTCCGGCTGGATTTACATACCTCGATTAACCAAAGTCAGCCGAAGATGATGGCGATCAACAAGCAGGTCCAGATCCTGATCAATACCCAGTTGGATCAACCACAAGCGCGTCGGGTGACCTTCAGCACGCCGCTGCATAATATTTTCTACATGGAGCTGGCGATGGATAAAACCGAGTTTATCCAGTTGCACGATTTTGAAAAAGCAGCACATGAAAATGTGGATGATATTCTGGCCAATGCCAATCAAGCCAAAGCAGAGGGTGATCAAGCTGCTGCCGCAGCTGAGATGGTCGATGACGACTTCTTGTCTAACCTTGGTCTGTAAAGGTGTTCACTGGCGCAACTGCGGTTGCGCTGGTATTGAGCTGTAGGGTAAAACAGGCGCCACCCAAGGCAGAGTCTGTGATCTGCAAACTGCCGCGATGCCAGGTAATAATCCGGCTGACAATGGCCAGACCCAAACCAAAACCGCCGTGGCCTTTACTCCGGCTTTGATCCAATCGGACGAATGGTTGAATGATATGCTCGCGTTGCTCAACCGGAATACCGGGACCATCATCTTCGACCCGAATTTGCAACTGTTGTGCGGCTGTGGTGAGTGACAACAACACGGTCTGACGGCCATATCTTTTGGCATTCACCAATAAATTTTGTAAGGCCCGCTCCAGATAATGACCGTCACAATAACAACGGACGGCCGCTGGCGCTATTAACTGGATCTGAGGGCCGGGGATCAATGCCAGTTTTTCTAATAAATTTTGCAACAGCTCGGTCAGATTGACCTGTTCAAATTGCAGGCTGACCACCTGTGTTTCCATCCGGGCGTAATCCAGCATCTCATCGACCAGTTGATCAAGCTCCTGCAAATCCTGTTGCATGGCTTGTTTGTCAGCGTCCGGCATCGATTGCATTTCCAGCGCAAAGCTCAGCCTGGCCAAGGGAGTCCGTAATTCATGGGATACGGCGTGGGTCATTTCCCGTTGCAGACCTATCAGGCGGCGGATTTGTTCTGCCATTTGCTGGGCGCTATGGGCGATAGGGGCGAGTAATGAATGCTGTGGCAGCGGTTGTTCCGGTAGTTGCATACCTTGGCCAAATTGTTGTAACTGCAGTTGTAACTGCTGGATATCCCGCGCTAATGGCCATAACCATAAAGCCACGGCAATGGCGAGTAGCACAAAAAATAACGCGGTAAACCAGTGACCATATTGGGCAGGTGTATCCAGCGCAATAGGACCAAATTGCCACAGTTGCTCCGGTTCAGCTTGTAACTGGTAAAAAAAGAGCTGATTGTCACTGAATAAAGGCACCAGTTGACCACGTTCCAGTGCTTGCTGCTCAGCGGTCGACCAGCCAATGGCAGTTGGCGCCAGACTGCTCAGCGGCAAGTCAAGTTGGCCGGCAACCGCTTGTGGCGTGCTGTCAGCTTGGGTGAGTTGATAAGCAAGGCTTTGCCCTAACATCGTCACCCATGCTGGAGTTTCTTGCTGCTGGCTTTGTTGCCAGAGCCGGTCAACACTGCTACCAATGCCGACCAACACCAGCAACATAAAAAGGTAAAAATGTAGGAACAAGCGCCGCATGTTAGTGCCAGGCGTCTGCGACAAATAAATAGCCTTTGCCCCAAACGGTTTTAATCCTAAATGGCGTGTCGGCATTATCACCCAGTTTTCTGCGCAAATGAGAAACCCGAACATCGACGGTTCGATCTAAACCGTCGTATTCGCGGCCAATTATTTGTTTGTGGATTGCTTCCCGACGCACCGTCTGACCCGCATGACTAGCCAGCATCCAGAGCAAATCAAATTCATAACTGGTCAGTTCGACCAGTTGTTCGGCAAAATAAGCTTCTCGCGAAGCCTGATTTAACTGCAGTTTGCCGAAGTTGAGTAAGGAGTCATCGGTGGTGGCGGCTGGCTGGCTGCGTCTGAGTAAGGCATGGATCCGCGCTAATAACACCCGCGGCTCTACTGGTTTAATGACATAATCATCTGCGCCCAGTTCTAGACCAAGGACTTGATCAATATCACTTTGTTTTGCGGTGAGCATTAAAATTGGCGCTTTGAACCAAGGTCGCACAGCCCGGCAAATTGCAAAACCATCCATGCCGGGTAACATCAAATCAAGCACCATTAAGTCAGGTTGAAAGTCGCGGCAGCTAGCTTCTGCCTGCAAACCATTGCTTTCCAACCGGACCTGCAAACCGTTTTGTTGTAAAAAAGTTTGCATCAGGGATGCCAGCCGTTGATCATCTTCTACCACTAAAATTTTCTGCATCAGAATACACTCCAGGGAGCCACCAGCCGGCGTCGGCGCTCAGGTTGACGACTTAACACGTTTAATTGCTGGCTGAGCAGCACTTGCTGTTTCGGATCACGTAATTGCAGTATGGCAGGTCCTGTCAGTCCGACCGCTGATTTCAGTTGACCTTGCCGCTGGGCAGACCAGCAGGAAAGTTGCTGCTGATCCAGATAAACACATAAGGAGATTTGTTGTTGGCTCTGCCAGGCTAATGACAACTCCAACTGGCATAATTGCTGCTGTTGGTCGACCAAACAGACCTGTGGTGTCACTTGCCAGCATAACGGGTCCGAACAAGCTGTCGCTGCCGTCTGTGGCGTAGTCTGTACAGGCAATACAGTTGCAGCAACGGGGGCTGCTGCAGTTAAGGTCAGGACCAACAGGCTCAGATACGGCATCACTGCAAGATTACTTCCATGTCAAAAAAACTGATAACTTAAGCCAATAAACCAACCACGGATGTTGTTCTCCTGCACCAGTGGGCTGTCTGTCATCGCATTATCCAGCCAGCGATAACGATAAAACATAAAGCCGACCCACTGCTTTGACAATGGATAACTGACCATCAGTTTCAACTCGGGTTGCCAACTGTCGCTGGGTCGATAGTAGGACATTTCGTAGCCAACTTCATCCACACCATAATAAGTTTGCATCAATTCGGCACTTTTCCAGTAGAGCGCTGAACTGAATTGCCAGTAACTACGGCCTTGTTGCCAACCTTTTTGCAGTGTCAGGCTGGCATGTTGACCTTGGTATTTAGCTGACACATCATGCCACCAATTTGCCCTTAGTTGCAGTTGCGGCAAAAACCAATCCAGTTGCAGGCCTGCATCCAAAGCTGTCGGACGCTTTTTAACATCATTGATGCTCAGAGGCTGTAACTGCTGATTTCTCAGGCTCGGCCCCACCATTTCTGCATTGCTGACCATAAAGCGATTGAATAGATTACTGGCATGCGCGCGCTGAAAATAGCCTTTTTCTTCATTCAATCGCGTGACCATACTGAGTTGCCAGTCGGGGGCTAACTCAAAGCTGTAGCCCAGGGTGCTATTGTCGAAAAACCAGTGTTTGCTGTAATAACTTAGATCCGGCATTAACCAGTAGGGTAAATTACGGCCACCAGCCAATGGATTTGATCTGTGACCTAACCCCATGCCCAGTCGCAGATAAAGTTTGTCTGTATCGATACAGCTTTGATTAGACACGGTAGTTTCGCGGCAATCGGCCAAAGCCAGTAGCGGAAATAGCAAAAAAATTAGCAACAGGCGCATACTTCAGGCTCTTGTTGATCAATCATGCTGCTACTTTAGCATTGAGCAGAAATATCTTCAGTGATAATAACAATATTTCACAAAATGCCACTTTATTTGTTACACTCCGCACTGGATTTTGCTTCTACACTGAATCTACGTTTTTTGTCCGCCAGGAGGCTCTTTTGACACAGCTTAAATCTTTGCCACATCCTGTTGTGGTGATCAGAAATCAATTACTGGCATTTACGCTGTTGCATGTTCTGGGTTCATGTTCACATTTACCGGAAGTTCGGCCTCTGGTGACGACTCAGCCTGTCACTGCATTGACTTCCGTAGCGAAACCTTCCGCTGCTGAAACGCCTACAGCTGCTGTGCAGCGAGCGAAGCCGGCTCAGCATATTTAGTACTTTACTTGCCTTTTTGTGCCCGGTTATGGCACCTTAGCTGCGGTGTAGCGACTCGTTGTTGTACACGTTTTGGCTTTGGTCTAAGGTAACTGCAGTGTCTCTCAGTCCGTATATTTGTCTCATCTATTGCTGTCCTCTGTTGATGGAGCTTTATTCATGAAAGGAAAAGCCACGTCATTTGATATTGCTTACCAGGCTGGAGTGTCGCAATCGACGGTATCCAGAGCCTTGCGCGACAGCCCTGCAGTGAATCAGGAAACCAAAGACCGCATTTTTGCCATTGCCAAACAGCTGAATTATAAAGTTGATAAAAATGCCAGTAACCTGCGCAAACAGCGCAGTGGTACCTTAGCTTTGTTGTTATTTGAAGATCCAACCGTCGATGAGTCGCAAATTAATCCGTTTTTTCTATCGATGCTGGGTAGCATTACCCGAGCCTGCACCAAAAGAGGCCATGATTTATTAATTTCGTTTCAGCAACTGAGCAACGATTGGCACGCCGATTATGAAGACAGCAAAAAAGCCGATGGCATTATTTTGCTCGGTTACGGCGACTATATGGATTACGAAGAAAAATTGCATCAGTTACTGGCGCAACAAACCCATTTTGTCTGCTGGGGTGCCAAGGTGGAAGGGCATCCTGAGTTTACCATCCGCAGTAACAACCAGCAGGGTGGCCGATTAGCCGGTGAACATTTGTGGCGGCTGGGCCGGAAAAACTATGCGTTTATTGGTAATGCTTCTGAAGGAAGTCCAGAGTTTTTCGAACGTTACCAAGGTTATATTCAGGCGCTCGCTGAGCAGGGCATCGATCCGGCGCAAGTGCCGCATTATGCTGCGATTTCAACTGAACAAGCTGGTTTCAGTGCTACCTTGGCTTTGTTGGCCAGTGGTTTTAAGCCGGATGCTATTTTTGCGGCCAGTGATTTAATTGCCATTGGTGTGATGCGGGCGCTGCAACAGCAAGGCCTGCATGTCCCGACAGATGTAGCCGTGGTTGGTTTTGATGATATTCCGGTGGCGTCTTTTTCCTCGCCAGCCCTGACTACTATTCAACAAAACACCACGCTGGCTGGCGAAATGTTGGTGGTCAATTTATTGCGGCTGATTAACCAGCAGGATATCGCCCAGACCGAAATCGAACCGAAAATTATTATCCGCCAGTCCTGTGGCGCCAATCCTGTTTAATTCTGCTGGTATTGCCCTATGAAACCAACTTTAGCCGCAGCGGCAGCCGCCACGCTGCATCCGGCCAATCCGCATCAACGTTATGATTTTGTAGCGTTATGCCAGTCATTACCGGCGTTGTCCGATTTTTTATTAACTACGCCTGTGGGTGAAACCAGTATTAACTTTGCCGATCCTAACGCAGTAAAAACGCTGAATCAGGCGCTGTTGGTACATTTTTATCAGCTCAGTCACTGGGATTTACCCGAAGGTTATTTATGCCCGGCGGTGCCGGGGCGCTTAGATTATCTGCTGCATTTGCAAGATGTGCTGCAACAAAGCCATCAGGGTAAGTTACCAAAACGTCGTCATCTGACGGTGTTGGATATTGGCTGTGGTGCCAATCTGATTTATCCGCTATTGGCAGTGCGGGCCCTCGGCTGGCGGGCCATCGCCAGTGATATTGACAGCACGGCACTGGCCCATGCCCGGCAGTTGATTACAGCGCATCAGCTGCAAGCACAAATTGAACTCAGGGCGCAATCGGACAGTCAGGCCATTTTCGACGGCTTGCTCAAGCCCAGCGATTATGTGGATGTCACTTTGTGTAATCCACCGTTTCACAGTTCTGCTGCAGAGGCTGCCGCAGGCAGTAGCCGCAAAAGGCAAAATCTTGGCTTAGCCGCTGATGCGGCAGCACTCAATTTTGCCGGACAATCACATGAACTTTGGTGCCCGGGCGGCGAAGCTGAGTTTATTCGGCGGATGATCCAGCAAAGTCAGGCCATAGGCCATCAGGTGTATTGGTTTAGTTGTCTGGTGGCGAAAAAGCAGCATTTACCAGCGATACAGCAACAGTTGCGTGCACTGGGCGTGACGGAATCGCGGGTAGTTGAGATGGCGCAGGGCAATAAACAAAGCCGGTTCGTCTGCTGGAGCTTTCTGACGCCAGCGCAACAACAACTGTGGCGACAACATCGTTGGTAACAGGTCCAGCGTGCGACCACAATCTACTTGTGGCAGCACGCCAAACTTAACACCAGATACTTTATTTCGTGGCTGGCTCAGTTGCAAAACGTTGTTGCACCGGCTGATATTGATCCCAGACCCGTTGATCCTGGATCGAACGCAGTAACTTGATATATTCAGCATGACTCCAGGCCAGCGGGGTAGCGCCATTGGTGCCCTGACCCGACTGGTATTGATAATGCTGATTGGCGCCGACATTATCCCAAACCTGCTCCGGTAACATCAGACCGGCATTGGCAAATTTTTCCATTGCTTGCACATAATTCTGCCGTAGTGGTTGCAGTTGGGCTGCCGTGAGCTGTTGCTGCGGGTCAGTTTTTTGTTGCAGCAACAACGCCAGTTGATAATGGCCGCGCTCACCAGAGAAAATCGGCCAGACCCGGCCACGTTGACCGGCAGTATTGCTATCGCCAGGACCTGTGGCATAACCTAACCCAGTCACGGTATCTTCGCCATACCCATCCAGACCATAACGACGCCAGCCTGGTAGCTTGCCTTCGACGCCGGCAAAACTAAATTCATACTTGACCCGCAGTGCATCCGGCAAGCTTTGATCGTCCAGTTCGCCTAAAGTCGCCAGCACTGCCGGGTGATCGGCACGGCGCACGCCGTATCTGACCAGTTCCAGGAAGCCGCCATCCACTACATCACTTTCATTAATTTGGCCCTGACCATTGCGATCTTCCAGCACACTTTTGTCGGCGACATCTTTGTTGCTGTTGATGCGCAGATAATACTGACCGTCACTTGGCGCTTGTTGCAGATTGCCATTGTTGGTAAAGGTCAGTTGTTCTAATTGCGCCGAGTATTGATCGGCCTTGGCCAGATAGATGTCCGCATTGCTGTGATCGCCGCAGGCTTTGGCAATGTCGGCCGCAGTCACCAAGCCACTGATAATAGCTGCGATGGTGGAAGGAGAATAACCGCCTTGTTCTTCCCAGCGTTCTTGCTGGGTATAAGGTGGTGTCAATTCAATTTCATTCCAGTCCAGTTTGGCCTTGCCGCCTTTGGCCAGGAAATCTGCCGCCGGTTTGAGCATCTGCTGGTACCAATGGCTGAGTTCGGTTTGATCCAACAAACCCGCCTGCCATAAGTTCCAGCCCAACATAATCGGCATCGCCGTTTGATCTAACTGAATGCCGACCCATTCCAGGGTGCCATCTACATGGGTTTTTTGTAAAAACCAGCCTGGGGTACCCTGATAACCTGGCGTTTTACTGCTGACCTGCACCTGTTGCAGATATTCAAACGCCACTTTCGGACTTTGGGTATCACCCAACGCCAGCATCGCCATCGCCACCTGATAAAAATCCCGTGGCCAGACAGCTTTGTAACCGGTTTGAGATTGCTCAGCCGATTTCACGTCTCCCCAAGGATTGGACAAGGACGCAATTAAAGCGCCAGCATGAGTTTTATCTTCCTGTGCTTTCAGTACCATAGCGCTGGTGTAGAGTAATTTCCCCTGGTCCATGCTGCTTTGTTGCATGCTGCTTAATTGTGGCAAACTCGCCAGATAATCCTGCCAGCCGATGGCCTCACCTTCGCCAAGGTAATTGGCCAGTACTTTATCTAAACCGCGACCATAAGTACTGCTGACACTCTGTTGGCTTTGTTGTTGGTTCTGGCCAAACCCCAGTACCAGATCCCATTGCGCAGTCTGTCCTTTGGCGACAGCGGGCAGCTGCGCCAGGGCAGCGACATTACCAGCGGTAGCGCCAGTGCTCTGATACCACTGCTGCAGTTGACCTTGCTGTTTTAACTCGGTCAACCCATCGGAGCTGCCGACAAAACCAACGTTGGCTTGCACGAAAGCTGGTTGGCTTTGCAAAGTCAGATGATATTCAGCTTCGCTGGCATGAATTTGTTGCTGGCTGACGCTGGCACTGTCATGACTGCCGGTATTGCCAAGGGCAGGATCCAGATAGACGTAGACCTGCAGATTGTCTGCCAGCGCGCGGAAATAACTGCGGATCACTAAGCTTTGACTGTCTGGATCGGTATAAATATGTTTTTCAATTTCGTACTGGCCGTTGTGGGCTTTATTCACCACTTTATAAGCTAGCGACAACGGCCGGCCAGCGGCATCTTTGTGCAAATAGTCGATGCTGCTGCTGGTGGCGGTTTTTTCTTCATCAACAAAACCATCGCCTTTGACCACAAACTGCAATTCACGTAATTGCGCTTGATGAATAAGGCCCCACATGGTTTCAGTGACGATGCCCTGAGCCAGTGAGAACCAGACTTTAGACACAGTGCCGGTGGCGGCTTGATCGCTATACTGGCCTTGCAGATATTGCTCATAGGAGGTACCAATCCCGGTTTTGCCGGCATAAGACCAGGTTGCAGCGGCACCAGGTGCGCCGGGCGCTGTCACAGTGCTGGGGGTCGTTTGGGCTTGCTGAGACGCAGGCTGACAGGCGCTAAGCAGCAGAGCGCTGCTCAGCAGCGTCAGAGTAAACACAGATTTCATTTTGATATCCTCAAAGACCTGCCCGTTGGGCAGGTCCGTTTGTTCAAGAGTGGCTGTTTTTAATGGTTAGCACGTACAGAGCGGCCAGCAGCAGACTGCCAGCCCCTAATGCCAGTGCGTAAATGGCTTCACCATGGAAAAAAACTTTCAGTAAACTACCGAGCACTGCAGCGGCCAATAATTGTGGTAACACAATAAAAAAGTTAAACATGCCCATGTAGACGCCCATTTTGTGGCTGGGCAGTGAATCAGCCAGCAAGGCATAAGGCAGCGACAGAATTGAAGCCCAGGCAATGCCGACGCCAATCATTGACAACCATAACAAGGCTGGATCTTTAATCCACAAAAACGACAGCAGGCCCAAAGCGCCACACAGCAGGTTCAGGCTGTGGCTGATTTGTAGCGAGCTGCGCTTCACCACCCAAGGGATCACAATGGCCGCGATGGCGGCAAAGCCGTTGTAGATGGCAAACAACAAACCAACCCAGTCCGCGCCATCGTTATAAGCGGCGCTGGTTGGATCTGAACTGCCATAATGTACTGAGGTCACTGCGGCCGTGGTATAAATCCACATCGCGAATAAGGCAAACCAAGAGAAAAACTGCACCACAGCGAGCTGTCTCATCCGCCGCGGCATACTGAACAAGTCATCGACAATTTGCACCAGCATGCCGGTGTTGGTTTGGTTGCCAGCCACGGCTGAGCTTAGTTGCTGTTTTTTCAGCTGACTGGCCAGATATTGCAATAATCCAAAGGCAAGTAAACAACCACCGAGCACATACAACTGCTGGTCAAGGCTGAATTGATACACCAGCACCAATGCACCTAAACCCAAGACTGCAAAAACAGTACCGCTTTGCCAGTAAAACCGCTGATTCAGTGGCTCAAGCTGGCTGTGCTGCTGCTGTTGTTGTTCGGCGGCTTCAAAGGCGGCTAGTTGCGCTGGACTGTACTCAGTAGAACGCATCACAGTCCACAGTACGCTGGCAAACAGCACCACACCACCGGCATAAAACGAATATTTCACTGCGGCCGGAATTTCGCCGGCAGCAGCGGTATTGGCCACATCAAACCAGTTATTCAGAATATACGGCAGTGCTGAAGCGACCACGGCGCCGATGCCGATGAAAAAACTTTGCATCGAGAAACCCAGTGGCCGTTGTTGCTGGTTCAGATTGTCACCGACAAAAGCGCGGAAGGGTTCCATGGTGATATTGATGGAGGCATCTAAAATCCACAGCATGCCAGCTGCCATCCAAAGGCTGGGCGAATTCGGCATAAAAAACAGTGCCATGGTGGTCAAGACTGCGCCATAAAAGAAATAGGGCCGCCGGCGTCCTAATTTATTCCAGGTGCGGTCACTGAAATAACCGACGATCGGCTGGACCAGCAAACCAGTCAGCGGACCAGCAATCCACAGGATGGGGATTTCGTCGATACTGGCGCCTAAGGTTTGAAAAATCCGGCTGACGTTGCCATTTTGCAAGGCAAAACCAAATTGGATCCCTAAAAAGCCGAAACACATGTTCCAGATTTGCCAAAAGCTGAGCTGAGGCTTGGTCTGCTGCATGATAATGATTCCCCGTCTGCAAAGCCTGCCAGGGTGACAGGCAAAGTTGTAGCATAGCAGATGCTAAGTTACTGGTTATATTATGAACTCTGTGGCTGATCCCGGCGCGCTGTGGCCGGTTCGGCTTGGCTGTTGTCAGCTATTTTTCAGTGGCCCACCCGAACCCTCGCTGTGCTATCTGTGCATGGGTGTGGCTGAGCTTTGTTATTGTGCCCGCTTTGATAACTTGAATTGCTGGCAACAACAAGATGAATACGTATTCACCTGCCCAAGGCTGGTGCAATCCACGCCAGCTCTGGGCTGATTATTGCCACTTTGCCCAAAAGCAGTGCAATCTGCCCAAGCTTAGCTTAAGCTGTTTTTCTTTATTAAAGCCGCTTGGTTGCGGCAGCCATGTGAGTGATGATCAAAAGGAAACTCTATGTTGGTGACGCAAGTAAAAAGCATGCTTTGTTTGCTGGGATGCAGCCTGATGCCTGTGGTTGTTGCGGCAGAGACAACAGCTACCCACCCGTTAGAAGGAAGTTGGCGACTGGAGTCCGGCGTGATTTATCAGCAAGGTCAGGCCACAGAGTATGCTGCGGCCAAGATACAAAGTATTAAAGTGGTGGCTGGCAATCATTTTAGTTTTGTCAGTCACAAAGATAAGCAGTTTTATGCCGCCGCCGCGGGTAGCGTGCAGATCCAACAAGACCAGTATATTGAAGTGCCTGAGTATGCCTCTTATCCGCCGTTAATTGGCCAGCAATTTCAGTTTAAATTTCAGTTGCAGCAGGATCGTTGGGTCAACGAGCGTTATGAAGCGGGTCAATTAGTGGAACGGGAAGTGTGGCGACGGTTGCCATGACCCAAAGTATCTAGCCCTGCGTGCTAAACAGCAGGGCTCAGGCTGGCGTTGTTAACGATGGAAGTGATTTTCAATACCATTTTGTAATAAATAATCACCTAAATCAGGCAATTGCATCTCATCTAATTCCAGTAAATCCAAAATAGCTTCGCCATGCAGGCGCCATTCTTGCTCGTTAGCAACACCAAACAAAGCGGCCTCTTCGCCGGTTAAATACTCGGCCAGTTTCAAAATAGCAAACAAGCGTTTGGCGTATAAGTCCGTGGATAACAACATTTGCTCGGTAGAGTGGTGATAGGCAATCACTTGCGCAATCTCCGGTGCCAGTCCCCAAGCTTCGGCAATCAGATATCCCAGTGTTTCATGATTGGTATGAAAATACCGCTGTTCGATCTCACAAAAGGCCAGTTGATTACTCAAACCGACTTTCATCACTTTGGCATAATCCGGAAATTGCGCCTGGATCAGCGCAATCCCAGCGTTGTGGAACAGGCCAATGGAATAACAGTCATCGACACAATCACTGCCAAGCCTTAACTGCTGCGCAATCAGCATGGCCGCACTGCCGACATTCATCGCACTATTCCACAACTTCAGCGTAAAGGGATCGCTGCGGCCGTCACTTAAGGTAAATCTCAGCACCACACTACTGACCAACTTAATCACCCTGTTCAGTCCGAGATATTTACAGGCGTGTTCAATCGAGCTGATTTTACGTCTTAAGCCAAAATAAGCCGAATTGACGACTTTGAGGGTAAAGCCAGCAATACCGATATCCATATTGATTAAGGTCGCGATGGTGTTGATATCCGGATCTTCCAGTTCAATTTCCTGTTTGATCCGTAATAACACATCTGGTTGCGGCGGTATGGTAAAACCGGCTAATGCGTTTTCGACCATAGACATATCAATAGGTTTTACCATGCACCAGACTCCGGCTGCAGACAACAATAGTTAGCTCTAAGCCGCATACAGATCAGTAAGCGACCATGACAGAAAATCGTTCTAGTATATCCAGCGGCAAACTTTTGGGTAGTGGCTTGGCAAAAAGATAGTCTGTATCAGTGCAAAGCATAGCGGGGTTCAGCTTTGTCGCCGGCAACGTTCAGAGCAATATTTCACCTGTGGCCAGTTCAGTTGCCATTTTTTTCGCCAGGCAAAGGGCCGGCCGCAGCGCGGACAGATTTTTTCCGGCAAACTGAGTTTGTGATGCGCCATCAAAAGGGGTCTCAAACCAATGAAGCAAGAGTACGCTGGCTGCAGCTGACTGGATCCTGTCAGCTGTTAAATTACGAATCCAGATATGGGCGACCTGCCATCATTTGCTGTTGTAGCTGTAATTCGGCATCGCTGTCGGATAATTGCAAATCACCAAACTGAACATCAAACTGAATCAGGTCGTCGTCTGGCATATGCTGGGCAATCAGTTTATCTGGCACATGCCCCACCTGGCGGTAGGCATTAATTGCCACTTGTGCTGCTTGTTCCATCAGCATAAAAAAGTAACCTAATGGAAAGGTCTGGAAAATTTCGGCATCCAATTGAGCCCAGCCGAGTAAATCACCACTGATACTGCCATCAGCATGATCGGTAAATAACAGCGAGACTGCCGGAAACGGCGGGTTTTCACCGCTTTGATACTCCTGCATATCCTCTTCACTGAATAACAGCACATAACCAAAGGCTGGGCAGCCTTCAGCATCCATATCATCAAAGGCTGCGTCATAAACTAAAAACAAGCGTTGTTCAGACATGGGGTCCACCGAGTTAGAAACAGGCGCGTATTCTACCTAAGCTGACGGCAGAGCTAAAGGATAAATTACGCCGCTATGCCCAGGGGGGATCCTGAGGGATGCCTCCAGTACCAATCAAGTCGGTCCAGGCGCCGGAATATGCAATAGCATGGCCAGGGCCTGCAATAATAACAGTTCATTCGCCGACTGCTGTTGATCGGCCAGTACCGCTGCATTTAACATTTGCCAGAGCAACTTTTTCTGCGCCGGTGGGCAGTGCAGCAGTGGGGGAAGCGCTGTCTGCAAGCTGGTTAAACTGGCTGCCGGTCGGGCCGTCGTGGCAGCCAGTTGTAACACTGCCAAGCCTGCCAGCCAGGCACTCTGTCCGGCAGCCGCGGTTTGATTCTGGCTGGCACAGACACTGAGTAGCTGTAAGATGGGCGCAGCGCCGGGCGCTAAAGTCCGACGGCTGCTGCTATCGGCTTGAAATTGGTTCTGCACACAATATTGCAACCAGTTCAGCAATGACCAATCCAGTAAGTCCTGTTGACCGTCGAGTGCAGTAAGTGAGCTGACGAGTTGTCGGAACTGGCTAAACTGACTGGCACTGAGTTGTTTGAAGCTTGGGATCAGCAATTGAAAGAGCTGCAGTTTTTGCAAAGGTGGCAGTTGCCTGACTTGGGGTAACCACTGCTGACACAGGCTGACAAACTCAGCGCCACCATGCTGCTGCAACAAGCTGAGCTGCTGCTCGAAGAGAGCGTCCGGTGAGTCCGGCTGTAACAGGCTGCAACATAATATGGCCGGTGCAAGGCGCACTTGGCGACAGCCATCCAGCAATGTCGGATGCCATGCTGCCATTGTTGGTGTGTTGGTAAGGGGTATAACTGCAGATGCGTTGCTGGCCGCATCTTGCCTCCCTGTTGTCAGCTGCATTTGGTCAACACCGGTCTGCAAAAGCGCAATCCGTTTGGATAATGGTGGATGAGTCGCAAACAGTTGAGTCCAGCGACTCAGCGCTTCGGCAAAAAATAAATGCGTCAGCTCAGCTGCGTTCGGATGCTGGATGCGGCCATGTTGTTGATGCCGGACTATCTGCTGTAAAGCGCCAGCCAAGCCTGCGGGATTACGGGTAAATTGCACGGCACTGGCATCTGCCAAATATTCCCGTTGCCGGCTGACGGCCGCTTGAATCAGATTACCAAATACCGCGCCAAGATAACCAAGCAGCATTAACCCAAGCGCCAGCAACAGTAGCGCCGCGCCACCGTCTTTACTTTGACTGTTACCCTTACGACCAGCACCGCTACGCAGTAAAAAATAGCCGGCGTGGCCGACAAATAAAATGCCATGTAACCACGCCAGTAGCCGAATATTTAACCGCATGTCGCCATTGAGAATATGGCTAAACTCGTGCGCAATGACGCCTTGTAGTTGCGCACGGTTGAGTTGCTGCAAGCAACCTTCAGTCACGCCAATCACCGCATCCGCAGCGGTAAAGCCGGCAGCAAAAGCATTAATGCCAGCTTCAGGTAGCAGATAGACCGGCGGCACCGGTAACTGCGCTGCGATGGCCATTTCTTCGACCACATTCAGTAAGCGTTGCTGCGCGGCATCGGCTTGGGCGTGATCCAGTCGTCGCCCGCCGAGCGCGAGTGCCACCACCTGACCCCCTTGGCGCAGTTCGGCTTGCTTTAATAGAATCACCACAGTGAGCACCAGCAGCACCACTGCGCTGGTAAGACCAATCACACCCCAGGGTAAAGCAGACCAGAGTGACTGGGCAGGCAGCGTCGTGAGCCCTGCTGTGGGCTCGTCGGCAGCCGTCATCATGGCCAGAGTCAGGCAGACCAATAGATTGGTCAGTAGCAATAAACTGAACACCGCCAGGCTAAATAGTACCACCAGCCAGCGAGTGTTGCGACGGGCCTGATCCTGAGCAGCAAAAAAATCCATCGCCATCGGCGTTAGAAACTCACTTTAGGTGCAGCCTGGATCTGGGCGCTGTCAGCAAATTCCAGCAGGCGGGCATCCTGCTGATGGCCAAATGCCCCAGCCAGCAGCACAGGCGGAAAACTCTGTTTGTAACTGTTATAGCCGGTGACGGCATCATTAAAGGCTTGCCTGGCAAAAGCGACTTTGTTTTCGGTGCTGGTTAGTTCTTCACTCAGTTGTTGCATATTCAGGCTGGCTTTCAGATCCGGATAGGCTTCCATCACCAGACTGAATTTTTGCATGGCACCTTGTAATGCCGCTTCTGCCCCAGCCAGTTGCGAAATAGCACTGCTATCACCTGGATTATTGGCTGCGACTTTCAGATGACCAGCAGCAGTATTTCGCGCCTGGATCACGGCTTCCAATGTATCGCGCTCATGCGCCATATAAGCTTTGGCGGTTTCAACTAAATTCGGGATCAGGTCATAACGACGTTGCAGCTGGACTTCAATTTGGGCAAAGGCATTTTGAAAGCGGTTTTTCAGCTTGACCAGCTCGTTAAAGATGGCAATGCTATAAAGCAGCGCTAACCCAATGATTAATAGAGTGATCAGACTGAACATGTGGTTGACTCCCGGTTAAATGATGGTGGCACAAGCAAATGAATCTGGCATCGTTAATATGAAGTTAATAGTCTGATGCGATGAATGCAAGTTTTTCTGCGGCTGCTATTTTTTGCGCTTTGCGCTACCATGCGCTTTTCAAAAGCCAGCAGTGGAGACGCAGATGTCAGATTTTCAGCATATTTCAATCACCGACACCGTGACAAAATTACAGCAAGGTGAAGTGGTTATTGCCGATATTCGGGATGAACAAAGCTATCAGGCAGCGCATATTGCCGGTGCATTTCATCTAACCAACGGCACTTTGCAGCAGTTTATCCAGCAACATGAATTCAGCCAGCCGGTGGTGGTGGTGTGTTATCACGGCAATTCCAGTCAGGGGGCGGCACAGTATCTGGCGCAACAAGGTTTTGAACAGGTCTACAGCATGGATGGTGGTTTTGAAGGTTGGCGGCACAATTTTCCACATGTCAGTAGCCAGGATTAAGCGCTGATGCAACAAATCGCAGAACTTTACTCTGCAGCTCAGGCCAGGGTATTTGCGGATTATTGTCTAAGTTGCGGCTGGGAAGTCAGTCTGGTCAGCCTGCAGCCGCAAGTTATTGCTTTGTACAGCTCTGACCATTGCGCCACAGCCGTGCTGGCAGCGTTAGAAGAATTTGCCAATGCGCCGGATGCGGCCAAATACAATGCCGCTGCCTGGCAGCGTGGCGTGCCGCTGACACAAGCGATGGACTCAGGCCTGCATCAACTGTGGCGTCAGATGCGCGCTGCAGCCGGACTCTGGACTCAGGCGGTGGCCTATCTTTGTGTGCTGGTGTTTATCCTGCTACAAGTCTGGTCTGGCGAAACTTATCTGGCACTCAAATTTTTTAGTGCAGCACAGTGGCAGCAGTCCTGGCTGGACTGGCGTTGGCTCAGCCCAGCCTTGTTACATTTTTCTACTGCGCATTTGATGTTTAATCTGTTGGCCTGGTGGTTATTTGCCGGCCGGATTGAACAGCAACTCGGCGCCAGGACGCTGATACTGATGTCGTTGTCGGCGGCATTGCTCAGCAACTGTGCGCAATTTCTGCTGCAAGGTGAACATTTTGGTGGCTTGTCTGGTGTGGTGTATGCCGTGCTGGGTTTTATCTGGATTTACGGCTGGCGTTTCCCGACACAAGCCCTGCGGTTAAGTCGCTGGGATATTGGACTGGCGTTATTTTTTCTACTGCTCGGTTTTCTGGATCTGCTCTGGGTCAATACTGCCAATTGGGCCCACTTGAGTGGTTTGCTGGCAGGAATGGCGTTTGCGCTATTACAACCAGCGACCGCGACTTCGCGCCATTAGAGTCATTCTGATGGCATTGGCTTGCCGCTGCAAAATACTCAGCGGCAAGTTAGAGTTATTGATATAAATACTTGGTAAATAACACATCCTGCACTACGGCAGCACCCGTTTCTTTTTTCATCAGTTCATTTAACTGATTTAAAATTTTAAGGCGAATTTCTTCACGGCCGGTCAGCGACTTGATGGCATCTTCCTGCTCTTTACCAAACACGCTGACGATGGCATTGAGGATCATCGGCTCATGATGTTCCACCAATGGCAGAAATTTTTCATCTTTAATCATCAGTTCCATCGTCACCCGAACATAACCTAAACTTTTCTGCCCGGTGCTGACATAGTTGGTCACGATATCCGGATCAAAACCATAATAAACCACCTTGGCTTTCGTCGGCGCTGCTGGCGCTGCAGCTTGTTGCGCCATCACCAAACTTGAACAAAACAACAAAATGAGCGCTGTAAAATTTTTCATTGATACCACACTGCGTGAAACCAGATTGATTATGTTAACAAGTGTACCTGAGGCCGTGGCGGCTGGCTATCCTGTTCACAACACCAGACCGGCAGATTTCCTCGCGGCGTGCACTGAATATGTATGGATTTCGCGGCCAGCGCCAGCCTGCAGTGGAGATTTTATTGCGGCCAACCGGCATTGCTGAAAAAACCGGATGAAGTTGGTATGATGCCGCCTTCAGAATGGGCTGCAGTTGTGATGACCATGACGCAAGTAGATAATATTTTTGATTTTTCTGGCTGGGGTCTGCCGCAGTTGCAACAGATCCCGCCCAGTTGGCATGACTGGCTGTTATGCCCGGGTTCACTGACTGCCCGACTGAAGGCTTATCACCCAGCCTTTAGCTTACAGCTGTTGTGTGAGCAACCCACTGAGTTACCGGCGGCCCTGGTGGCGCGCTGGCAACAAGCGCGTGGCATCAAACGGGAAGTATTGTTACTGCTGGCCGGTCAGCCTTGTGTGTTTGCACAAAGCTGGTTCCCCCTGACGACCCTGGCGGCATTACAGCCGCTCAGCCAGTTGGGCAACCAACCGCTGGGGGAAGTTATTTTCCAGCAAGCTGATTTGCAACGTAGCCCGATTGAAGTGGCCTACTTTCCTGCGGGTGTGCAATTGAGGGCAGGCGACGCCGCGACCGGACCTTGTTGGGCCCGTCGTTCCTATTTTGCTGTACAACAACACGAGTTACTGGTACAGGAAGTGTTTTTATCAAGGTTGGATACTTAGATGAAATGGCAATTACAGGCTAGCCACTGGCGCTTTTACCAACAACTGATGCGGCTGGATAAACCGATAGGAACCTATTTGCTGTTATGGCCAACCGGCTGGGCTTTATGGCTGGCCAGTGCTGGGTTACCCGAATTTCAGTTGATCGCGGTGTTTGCGCTCGGGGTCTTGCTGATGCGCTCGGCCGGTTGTGTCATTAATGACTATGCCGATCGTGGTTTTGATGGCGCTGTCGAACGTACCAAACACCGGCCACTGGCGGCAGGACAGGTCAGTCCCACCGAAGCTTTGCAGCTATTTGCCGTATTGGTGTTATTGTCCGCGACTTTATTGTTATTTTTGGACTGGCAGACGGTGTTGCTGGCTCCGGTGGCGCTGGCACTGGCAGCCTGTTATCCGCTGATGAAAAGAGTCACGCAGCTGCCGCAAGTGGTGCTGGGCGCCGCTTTTAGCTGGGGAATGGTGATGAGTTTTATGGCGGTGCAGGGCCAGCTGCCATTGTTATGTTGGTTGTTGTATGGCGCCAATTTATGCTGGACTGTCGCTTATGACACCTTTTATGCCATGGTCGATCAAGCTGACGATGAAAAAATCGGCGTGAAATCCAGTGCGCGTTTCTTTGGTCGTTATACCTTGTGGGCTATTGCTTTGTTACAACTGGCGATGCTGGCGCTGTTGGAATGGGCCGGTGCCCTGGCGGGGTTGGGTCAGCCTTTTAGCATTGCTTTGCTGCTGACACTGGTATGTTTTTTTTATCAGCATCGCTTGGCACGACAAGGGCGCGATGGCTGCTTCCGGGCCTTTTTGCATAATCATTATGTTGGCTTGATTATTTTTGTCGGCATAGTTCTGAGTCTGCCACAGTAAACAACAGTGCTGGCAGTGCAAAGTGTCGCGCTGCCAGTTCACCGAGCCCAGCATGCCATGGCCAGTCTGGCCACGGATCCAATCCGCTGTTGTGATCGTATACTAGGTATCGCAGCAAGCACAGTCCCCCTCCTGTCCTAATAGATGAGAACAGTCCAAGATGAAATTGCTACAAATATTAGGCTATGCCGGCTTAATCCCTTTTTTGTTACTGACCCTGCTCAGTGCCTGGCCACTCTGGCCTGAGCTACAGGCAGCTGCCTTATTTCAGCGCTACAGCGCTATTATCCTGGCCTTTATGGCTGGTGTGTTGTGGCCGGTCTGGTCGCAACAGGCGCCGCTGCGGCCGCTGGCAATCTTTGCCGTCAGTATTCCGGTGCTGAGCTTTCTGGCCGGATTATTACCCGATGTCTGGTTAATTGGCATCGAACTGTTGCTGTTTTTGACGTTGCGACTTGGCGAGCGCTGGTTTGGGCTGGACCAACTGTACCATCCGGCATATCTGAAATTACGCCAGCGACTGACTTGGGTCGTGTTGTTATGTCATGGCCTGATGTTGTGGTTGTTACTCAGCTGAATGGAAAAACCCTTTTGACCGGTCTTGATCAAAAGCCCACGGGTGGCAAATGAATGTTCCGGAGTGACTGATGAAAGATTGGATGTTGGCTTGTGGCACTGCTGCAGCGATATTGTTGGTAACCCTGTTCCTATGGCCACTACCTGGCCGCAGTCAGATGGAGCTGAAAACAACCGCCATGGCAGTGCCGGCCAATATGCCCGGCACAGTGCAGCTCGAATCTATTGTGCTGGGCGCTGGTTGTTTTTGGGGAGTGGAAAAACGTTATCAGGCGCTGCCGGGCGTGGTTGATGCCGTGTCAGGTTATGCCGATGGTCGTGGTCTGCAACCGAGTTATGCGGTGATCACGCAGCCGAAATACCGACAGGATCCGAATAATTTTGCCGAAGTGGTGAAGGTCACTTTTAATCCGCAAATCATCAGTACCGAACGGATCTTACAGTTTTATTTTGAGCAGCATGACCCAACCCAATTAAACCGGCAGGGCAATGATATCGGCACTCAATACCGTTCGACGATTTTATTCAGTGACCTCACACAGCAGCAGACGGCGCTCCGGGTGTTGGCGGCATATCAGCAACTGCTGGATCAAGCTGGCGGTTATGGTGCTATTGTGACCAAAGTGGCCGCGCTGGATACCTTCTATCCGGCTGAGGACTACCATCAGGATTATCTGGCAAAAAATCCACTGGGGTATTGCCCTGATCATGCGACTGGGGTGCGTTTTAGCAACAGCATTGAGCCGGCGGCGCCGGATAATCAGCCGCTGCTGCAGGGGAAACAGATCCTGGTGATTGATGCTGCCGACTATTGCCCTTATTGCGAGCAGTTTAAGCAACAGGTGGCAAATGATTATCGTGGCACTATTCCACTGACATTCCGCTTGGCCTCCCAGCTACAAGGTTTGACACTGACGACGCCGACCTGGGCCACGCCGACTATCTTGTTTTTGCAAGATGGCAAAGAAGTGTTTGGTCGGCAAGGAGCGATGTCGGCGGCCGATTTTTACCGTGCTTTGGGGCATTTTAAGTTAGGTGAATCAGAGGCCTTTAATGTCGCTTTTGATGAAGGCACTGATGGCCGTTTTTGTCAGCAATATGAAATTTTCAAAAATACCCCGGATGGTGTTTTTATCGACAAACTGAGCGGTGCTGCTTTATTCGACACCCGTGACAGGTTTGACTCCGGCACCGGTTGGTTGTCTTTTACCAAAGCTGTAACCGGGGCTGTGATCGAAAAACCGGATAACCGCTATGGTATGCAAAGGATTGAGATCCGAGCGGCGCAATCCGGCATTCATTTAGGCCATGTGTTTGAAGATGGTCCGGCCGGGCAACGACGTTTTTGTATCAATGCCACAGTGTTGGAGTTTGTGCCCCGGGCTGCCAACCCTGCATCTTAGGATTAGATAGCTGGACATCCCTGTGCGCCTGAAGTGGCGGCAAAAAATTGCCGCTGCTTAAAAATAATACTGTTCAGACCAGTGTTTGCTCGCTAAAATGCGCGCCATTGGCAATATCGCCGCCCCAGCAGTTCGGAGCTATGATGCAGTTATTCAGTTTGAAATCCCTGATGTGTTTTGCCCTGCTGATGCCTGCCATCAGTCAAGCCAATTTAATTCTCAATGGCAGCTTTGAAGCCAACAATGTGTCGAAAAACAGTTGGACTGTGCTGAACAGCAGCAAAGTCAGCGGCTGGCAAGGTAGCAATATTGAGTTGTGGCATCAACTGTACAATGTGCAGGCCGCTGATGGCTTCATCCATGCCGAACTGAATGCCGATGGTGGCAATAGTGGTGCCTGGTCGATTTTCCAACCTTTCGCTACCGTCAGCGGCACGCGTTATGATCTGTCGTTTGCCTATCGGGCCCGCGCCAGTGAAAACGAAGCGTTCCGCGTCACAGTGGCAGATTTAAATCAAATTGTGGATGATCATAAAACCAATAGCTGGAGTTTATTTAAAACCAGTTTTGTTGCTACTGATAGCACCACCACTTTACGTTTTACCTCGCTGAATAATGGCACTGTCGGTAATTTCCTGGATGATGTGAAGGTACTGACCAGTCCGGTATTACAAGCGGTGCCGGAAAGTCCGATGTTCCCCCTGCTGATACTGTTGACAGTGGCTTTAGTCTGGCGTCGTCGTGCGTCAAGTCGCAGCTAAGCACTGCGCATTTTGAGTTGCTGCTCGTCAGCAACGCATCGCCAGCCGGTGTCATCGTGAGCACCGGCTGTCTGCATCTGATCACCCGGCCCGTAGCGGCAAATAAATATCCGTGATCATCTCGCTTTCACTGACGTCGGGGAAAAACTTTACCCGTTCAAAAAACAGTGGAAAATCACCTAACTGCTGACCGCTTTGCGCTAACCACTGCTGATATAAATATCGCACAGCTTGGTCAAGCTGATCATCACTGCCCTGATGGCGAATACGGGCACAACGCCCTGCGCTTAACGTCAGCCGGAACACTGCTGGCGCATCAGCGGCTTCGGCTGCGGGTAAAGCCCGATCGCTAGGCCAATGCGCCAGACTACAGGCCAAATCAAAACGATGTTCGTCCGCACTGACCTGACTGGGATCGTCATACACCAGGTTAAAAGTCCGGCTGCGTTCAGGTGGCAACTGGTTGGCCCGGCGCCAGGCAATAAAATGGCGCAGGGTTTGCCCCAATAATTGCGGGGCGCCACGATGGCTCATCACTGCCAGGGGCAGCGCTGGTACTTCGACGATTTCCACCTGATACTGACTGATATTGTGCATGGCGTCTGTCCTGAGTTGTTTGACCGTTTGATACTGTGTTTGCCAGTGTTGCCAGTCGGGGTGCTGACGAAAGCCACTGGGATTTTGAGCGAAAGTGCGGCGAAAGGCGCGGCTAAAGCCTTCATGGCTGGCAAAACCTGCCTGCAATGCAATGTCAAGAATGGACAGTTGGGGCCGGTACGCCAATTGGTAAGCAGCCCGCTTCAGCCGTAATTGTCTCAGTAAGGTCATCACAGGTACGCCAAAACAAAGCGAGCACCAGCGATGAAAATGATACTTCGACAAGCCGACTGCAGCACAGAGGCTCTCCAGATTGGGCTCAGTGTCGAGTTGTTGTTCAATCAGTTGCAGCACCTGAGTGAGTCTTGCTCTGGCATCGGTCATCTGAAATTCCTCTGGGATGATGCGTTGATCATAATGACTAAGCACAACAGATGCTTGACCAAAATTGCTGTTTTTGCGCAGGCGAGATTGAAAAAATCTGTTGAAAGTGTTGGACTGCCGCGACGTGGCGGGTCTCACCGAATGGTCCCACCGAACGGTCATACCTCCCAAAGTGCATCCAGGCAACAGTAAGTGTTGTTGCACCCGGCACACGCAGCGGTATCAGCCTGAAGCCTGGCGATACCGCTGCTGGCGGTTTAATGTTTATGCTTGTGGTTGCGGCCAGCATGGCCTGACGCTGTGGCTTGGGTCACTGCCGTTTTGACAATGGCAGGTTTAGCGCTGACAAAGGGTTGGATACCAATGGCCTGGTAGAGATCCGTTGGATAAATCGCTTTGCCCTGGGTGATCACCAAGGCCAACTGGCGGATATTGCTGATATTTTGGGTTGGATCTGCCTCCAGCAACAGCAGATCGGCGTCTTTACCGACGCTGATACTGCCTTTTTGCCCGGCGACCTGACTGACCTGAGCTGCGGTCAGCGTGGCGACCTGCAACGCTTGCGCCGGGGTTAAACCGGCTTTGACCAGCAATTCCAGTTCACCCTGTAAGGTAAAACCAGCTAACTCGTCTGTACCGGCCACCACCACCACGCCAGCCTGATACAACATGCCGACAAATTGCACCATCTTGGCATAAGACTTGGCATACAAAGCCGCCGTCGCAGCATCCGGGATATCCAGTTCGGCGGTGCTGTAAGTGCGCTGCAGATCCGGTGGTAAATGGCTGACGATGGCTTGCCATGGGTCGCCCACAGTACCATCAACTTTTTTCAGGAAATCAAAAGTCGCTAAGGTTGGATCGACCACCACCTTGCGGTTTTTCAGCAACTGAATGTAATCCTGCACCGGTTGACTATGCAAATCTAAACCGGCCACTTGCTTGGCCGGTAAATAAAATCTCTCCAGCGTGCGGGTGTCCGTGTCCGGCTTGACCAGAAAATTGAGCAGTAACTGATTAATATGCTGAATTTCATCAAAACCGGCGGCGACGACATCCTCGGCCTTTAAAAACGCCGGCACATGGCCACTGACTCTTAAACCACGGCTGTGGGCGTAGTTGACGGTGTCTTTTAACAGGGTTTTGGGGAATGAATTATAAATTTTCAGCTGGCGATAACCATGGGCGGCATACCAGTCTATGGCGGCTTTAGCACCTGCCAGGTCTTTGATCACAAAGCCATTGCGGGCTGAATACGGGCTTTCGCCTTCCAGAAAACCGGTCGGCACCACAGTGGGCGCCAGTAAATCGCCAGCATCGGTTTCATCAATGATGGCCTGTAAAGTGTGGTTGTCATTGCCCATATCGCGCAACGTCGTGACGCCAGCGGCCAGATGTAATGGCCCTTCCCAGCGCGATAAATGGCCGTGCATATCAAATAAACCCGGCACCACAATACGACCTTTGCCGTCGATACTTTGTGCCACTTCTGTCTGTAAGGTACCGGTTGGAGTAATAGCGGTGATCTTGCCGCGCAACAGGTAAATATCACTGGGTTTGGTCAGGCTGGCGCTGTGGCTGTCAAAAATCCGCACGTTGCGTAGCACGGTCAGGCCCGGTAATGCGGTGGTTTTATCCCGTGCCAGTTGTTGCAACAACTGGGTTTCAGCCTGCTGCTGAATGGCCGCCATTTTAGCGGCGTTTTGTTGCCAGCCGTCGGCAATCAGCGTGGCATAACCGGGCGCTATATTGGCAAACAAACGCGGTTTGCTGTCGGTGGTGGCCCATAAAAAGCTCGGCTCTAGTCCGACACCGGTTTGCACCAATAGTTGAACCTGCTGCTTTTCACCGTCTTTTTCCACCATCAGTTCGCTGACTATTTGCTGGTGCAGCCTGCCCGATGGCAGCAAAGCAATACTGTTGCCGCCGTTCTTCGCAATCGCCTGCAGCGCTATGCTGGAAATTTCAGCTGATCCTTCCACTGGCAGATACAAGGCCGGTCCGCTCAGTTTGGAGTGCCCTTGCTGCTTACCGGATTGCCAGCTGGCTTGCTGACCCTGGCGTTGGAATTTTTCGTTGATCACTGAGCCGAAAGTTGTGGTGCCATCGGCCTGATAACTGGCAAGAGTACCGTCAGCGGCCAGGGTCATTTGTTCGTTGAGTTCAGGTCCGCGGCCGTTGTCTTTGAAGATGTAGCGGACTTTGATGCTGCCATCATCGGCGATATCGACAATCTGCTCGCCAGCTTTGACGCCATTGTCGACCAGAATACTGTATTTATGTTGTTCAGCTGCCGCAGCCATACCAGAGAACAGCGGGGCGCAGAGGCTGGCCAGCAGCAACGAAAGATAACGGACGCGCATCAGAAAAGTCCTTAGATCAGAAGAAGATGTTTACAGCACCATAACAAAAATACCGCCGCAGCGGCAATCTTCGGCCCGCTGGCAGAAAAAAAAACCACCGAATGCAGTTTTTTCCAGCAAATTGCGCTGGAATGGCTGGTGCAGACTTTGGCCAGCCCGGCTTTTGCGGTAGCATAGACACCCCCTGACCTGAATGTATTGCAGACCTAATGTCCGACGCGGTTTTTCCAATCAGCGCTACCACCCTGCAGCTGTGGTTTGATCCTGGTACTTTTCAGCGTGCCCGTGCTTACTGGCAAGCCGGTAAAGTGATTAAACTTGAATACAACGAAGAGCTGACGCAAATCACTGCCCAGGTGTGGGGCGAAGCCCTGACGCCTTACCGGCAATATGTTTCTTTGAAACAACATGGGGCCGAGTGGCGACTGACCGACTCCTGTACTTGCCCGGTGGGTGGGCGTTGTAAACATGTGCTGGCCGTGCTGCTGAAATTAAAACAAGTGTATGAACAGCAGCAGACGGGCAAACAACAATTGCCATTACGACAGTTGAATCAATGGTTTCATGATGTAGAGCGTTTGCATCAGACCGATCCTAGTGTGCAAAAACTGAAAGATGTGGTGCTGTACATTCTCAGTTATGGTCAGTCTGGCTTACAACTCTATCCGCGTCGGGTCAAAACCAATAAAAAAGGCGGTTATACCAAAGGTCAAACCATTGGACCGCATGAGTTTTCAGGTTATTTGCTGCCCTATTGGATTGAAGAACAGGATTTTCGGCTAATTAATTTGTTCCGCTCGCAAAACATTCGCGAGCAGTCACTGTTAGAAGATGGCTGGGGTTATCAGTTGTTGCAACAACTGCTGGCGACTGGCCGTTGCTTTTTTGGCGAAGCCCGCCACCCGTTGCAACAAGGGCAGCCCCGGCAGTTGCAATTAACATGGCTGGAAGGCAAAGCCGGTCATCAGTTGATGTGGGATTTAGGCGACGATGCTGAACTGGAAATTGTCTATACCGATCCACCTTGTTATCTGGATACCACCCATTTTGTGCTCGGACCTTTAGCGACAGATTTAACCGGGCGTGAACTGAAGTTGTTATCGCGGATGCCACCGGTACCGCTGGAAGTGGTGCAGGACAGTGTCAGTAAGTTGCAAAAATTATTTGGCAAAGTCAGTTTGCCGGTCCCGGCCGGTGTGGCGCTGGAACGGTTGGACGTCACGCCTGTACCGGTGCTGCAACTGCGGCAATGGCCGGTGCTTGCTATGGGGAAAGTGGCGGCGGCCCGGCTTAGTTTCGCTTATGATGAACATCTGTTGCCACTGGATTTATCGCAATCCCAAACCGAAATCAGTAGCACCGGCCGCACTGTCTTTATCAAACGACAGCGCGCTGTGGAAACCGCGGCTTTGGAACGCTTGCTTGCGCTTGGCTTAGTGGAGTTGTCGCAACCAGATGATCCGGAACCTTCGTTGTTTGGCGTGGGTGATGGCCCGGAAAATCCACAGCTGTGGCAACCGTTATTGCAGTCGTTGCCTGATCTGATGGCAGATGGCTGGCGGATAGAGCAAGCGGATGATTTTAATCTGAATATTCTGACCCCTCCGGCTTATTTACAAGTGCAGGATGGTAAAAAAGGTGGCTTTGAGCTTGGTATTCAGGTCGATATTGATGGCCAGCAAGTGCCGTTGTTGCCGCTGATCACGCAGTGGCTGCGCCAATATGGCTTACCGACCAGCCAGCAGCATATCTGGCTCAGCCTGCCACAAGGCAAATTAGCGCTACCGGTCAGTCTGATCCAGCCGCTGATTGACACCATTGTGGAATTACTGAATTTACAAAAAACGCCGTTGTTATTGGAATTACCTGATTATAAAGCGGCGCTTCTACCGCCGCCGGGCGCGGCGGAAATTCAGTACCTCAATGCCGGCCGGCTGGAACGGCTCAGTAGTCAGCTGCATCATTTTGCTGGCATCAGCGCAGTGAGCAAACCTGCTGGATTACAAGCCGAGTTACGGCCTTATCAGCAACAAGGTTTAAACTGGCTCAGTTTTCTGCGCACTTATGGCTTGGGCGGAGTGCTGGCCGACGATATGGGTTTGGGTAAAACGCTGCAAACCTTAAGTTATCTGCAAAGTGAACGGGAAGCCGGGCGCTTGCAGCAACCGGTGTTGATTGTCTGTCCGACCAGTTTGCTCGGTAACTGGCAGCAGGAAGCGGCTCGTTTTACCCCGCAATTATCGGTGTTGCAGTTATACGGCCCGAAGCGACAGTATTTATTTGAACAACTGGCTGACTACGACATTATCGTCACCAGTTATCCATTGCTGGTGCGGGATATCGCCTTGTACCAGCGTTGGCAGTTTAGTGCGGTGATTCTGGATGAAGCGCAGCATATTAAAAACTCCGGCAGTCAGGCGGCGCAGTCGGTGCGACTGCTAAAAGCCGACTTCAAATTAGCCTTGTCCGGTACGCCGCTGGAAAATCATTTAGGTGAATTAAAATCGTTGTTTGATTTTGTGTTGCCAGGCTTATTGGGCACCGAACAGCATTTCCAACAGGTGTATCGTAAACCTATTGAAAAACATGCCGATGCTGAACGCGCGGCGGCGTTAAAGCGCAAAATTGCGCCTTTTATTCTGCGCCGCACCAAAAATCAGGTGGCGACCGAATTACCGGAAAAAACCGAAATTTTGCAGTTGTTAGAACTGGAGTCGGATCAACGTAATTTGTATGAAAGTATCCGCCTGGTGATGGAAACCAAAGTGCGCGAATTGTTTTTGCGCAAAGGGGTGGCCGCCAGTCAAATTGAGTTTCTGGATGCGCTGCTGAAATTGCGCCAGGCCTGTTGTGATGCCCGCTTGGTGCCAATCGAACAAGCGAAAAGCGTGAAACACAATGCCAAACTGCAATGGCTGCGCGATAACCTGCCGGAGATGGTGGAAGAGGGCCGTAAGATCCTGTTATTCAGTCAGTTTGCCAGTATGCTGAACCTGATTGAACAAGAACTGCAGTATCTGGACATTTCATACAGCAAACTGACCGGTCAGACCAAAAAACGGCAGGAACAGATTGATGCCTTCCAGTTGGGTGGCAATTCGGTGTTTTTGATCAGCTTAAAAGCCGGTGGCACTGGTTTGAACCTGACCGCAGCCGACACTGTGATCCATTATGATCCATGGTGGAATCCAGCAGCGGAGAATCAAGCGACAGATCGGGCTCATCGGATTGGGCAGGACAAAGCGGTGTTTGTCTATAAGCTGATAGTGCGGCATAGTGTCGAAGAAAAAGTACAGAAACTCCAGCAATTTAAGCAAGGTTTAGCCGACCAGTTGTTTGCCGGTGGCAAAGGCCAGGTTTGGCAGGGTAATGCGATGGATTTATTGGCGCTGTTTAGCGAACAGGAACCTGAACCTTTAGTAGCAGCGGCAACGGCTCCGTTGCCAGTGGAGTTGGAATAACAGATGCGCGCGACCACGATGAAACAACAACTGCAACACTGGACCAGCGCCCAATCCTGGCTGGATCCTGGCTTGGCTTATTCGCTGCTGGTGTTATTACTGATTGTGCTGACAGCCGTCTGTATTCATCTGGTTGTGCATAAAGGCGTGTTGCGGTTATTGCAGCGCCGGGCCGCAGAATCAGCCCCGCTGTGGCGGCAAGCTATTTACCGGCATCATTTGCTCAGCCGGCTCGCGCTGACAGCGCAGGGCTTTATTTTATATTTGCAGGCGCACATCTGGCTGGATGCCAAGGGTGAGGCGTTGCAACTGCTGACCGCTAGCACTCAGCTCTGGATGTTGTTCTTTGGCCTGCTCAGTGCCTTCTCACTGTTAGATACCATTGAAGCTATGTTGCGGGATACCGGCTTTGGCCGTTCAACGCCGATCCGCGGGGTGTTTCAGAGTATGAAGCTGGTGGGATCGCTGCTGGCGGTGATCGTGGCTTTGTCGATGTTATCTGGTAAATCACCGGTGTTATTGCTCAGTGGTTTGGGGGCGATGACAGCGGTGTTGTTGTTGGTGTTTAAAGATCCAATCTTAGGTTTTGTTGCCGGTATCCAGTTGTCGGCCAATAAAATGCTGATGGTTGGCGACTGGCTGGAAATGCCCAAATATGGCGCTGATGGCGCTGTGGTGGAAATGAACCTGACCACGGTGAAGGTGCGCAATTGGGACAATACCATCACCAGTATTCCGGCTTATGCGCTGATTTCGGACTCATTTAAAAACTGGCGCGGCATGAGTGAATCCGGCGGCCGCCGCATTAAACGGGCCTTTTATCTGGATGCCAGCAGTATTCATTTTCTGACCGAGGCTGATGTCGCCAGGTTACAAGCCTCCAGTTTATTGCAGCCTTATTTTGCGCAAAAACTGCCGGAAATTGCGGCGGCCAATCAGCAGAAAGCCAGTGGCAGTGTGCTGGACAGTCGGCGTCTGACCAATATTGGCACTTTGCGGGCTTATCTGACTTTTTATCTGCGCCAGCATCCGGATATCCATCCGGACATGACGCAGATGGTCAGGCAGTTGGCGCCGGCACCGCATGGCGTGCCACTGGAAGTCTATGCTTTTTGTAGCAACACCGCCTGGGGCTATTATGAGGCCGTCCAAGCCGATATCTTCGACCATATTTATGCCGTGCTGGCCGAGTTTGATTTGCGGATTTATCAGCAGCCGACCGGTTATGATGTACGCCAGCTTGGTGCACAGCCTGCCGCTGGCGCAGCTGCTGCGGCCGCAGTGATGCTGCAGCGGCAAGATTAACCGTGCAAATATTGCAATAAGCGATCAAAAGCGCGGTAACTCAGGGCTTCCAGTAGCTCAGCCCGGCTGATTTCTGGTTGCTGCTTTAGATCGGCAATGGTGCGGGCGACTTTCAGCAGCTTGTGATAGCTGCGGGCTGACAGTTTCAGTTGCTGCAGCGCTTGTTCCAAAAAATCGCTGTCGGCGCTGGCGAGCGGGCAGTGGAGTAGCAGTTCAGCCGGTTGCAGTCGGGCGTTGCTTTTACCCTGACGGGCCAGTTGGCGTTGCCGCGCCGCGGCCACCCGTTCGGCGACTTCGGCACTGCTTTCACTGGGTTGCTGGGCACTGAGCAGGCCCTTGGGCAATAGCGGTACTTCAATTTGCAGTTCAATCCGATCCAATAAAGGCCCGGATAACCGGCTTAAATAACGCAGCACTTGCTCGCGGCTGGCGCGGCCATCCTGATAATGACCACTTGGGCTTGGATTCAACGCGGCAATTAACTGAAATTGTGCCGGAAACTCCGCCTGGCGACCGGCGCGGGAAATACAGACGGTGCCAGTTTCCAATGGTTGGCGTAACACCTCCAGCACTTTACGCTCGTATTCCGGTAGTTCATCGAGAAATAACACCCCTTGATGAGCCAGTGAGATTTCGCCTGGTCTCGGCACTGAGCCTCCCCCGACCAAAGCAATGGCAGAACAGGTATGGTGGGGTTGCCGGAACGGCGGTTGCCGCCATTGGCTCAGGGCTTTATTCAACGCCACAATAGAATAAATGGCGGCGCTTTCCAGCGCTTCGGCCAGTGACAGTTGTGGTAACAGCGCTGGTAGCCGCTGCGCTAACATCGATTTGCCGGTACCTGGCGGCCCGAACAGCAATAAATGATGCTGACCGGCCGCCGCGATTTCCAATGCCCTTTTGGCTTGTTGTTGGCCTTTGACCTCTGACAGACAGAGCGGATAACCGCACTGACTGTCGGGTAAGGGCGGGATAGCCGGTAACTGTTGTTGTGCCAGTAAAAAACTGTGTACCTGCAGCAAATGATCGGCCCCATGCAGGGCAATAGCGGGGATTTGCTGCGCCTGACAGGCATTACTCATCGGGAGCACCGGTTGACGACCGGCGGCCTGACAAGCCAATACCAGCGGGATCTCACCGACAATAGGCCGAATCGCGCCGGACAGCGCCAATTCACCGTAAAATTCATAACCTTCGATGGCGGCAGCGGGCAACTGACCACTGGCGACAATAATGCCGATAGCAATCGGCAAATCAAATCTGCCGCCTTCCTTGGGTAAATCAGCTGGCGCTAGATTGACGGTGATTTTGCGATCCGGAAATTCAAAGCCGCTATTGAGCAAAGCACTGCGCACCCGATCACGGGCTTCTTTCACAGAGGTTTCCGGTAAGCCCACCAACTGAAAGCCTGGCAAACCCTGACTTAAGTGCACTTCCACCGTAACTGGTGGTGCGGTCAGACCTAACCGGGCCCTGCTGTAAACAATTGCCAATGCCATCATGCTATGCCATTGCGAAGGGGTAGCATTATGTTTAGCAAAAGGTGAAAATAATGCAAATTTAGTGGCGGATTTTCAGCTGACTTTCTAATTTCAGCCGAACTCGCTACACTGCTGTAAGTTTTATTGCTTCAGGTGGTCGCCTGAATTTAGCCAAGTGAGATGCTGTGCGCGCTGCAACAAGCCGGTTTTTATTTTATCGGGTCATCGGGTATCTGCTGCTGTTATTGGCCGGCACTATGCTGATTACCACAGCAGTCGCGGTGTTTTACGATGAGCAGAGTTTCTGGAGTTATTTGATTTCGGCGCTGATGACCGCCAGTTTTGGCTATATGCTGGTGTATAAAGGCCGGCATGATTTTGTGTTGATTAAACGCCATCTGTTCTTGCTCACCACCTTGTGCTGGTTATCGATTTGTTTGTTCTCGACCTTACCTTTTGTGCTGGTACTGCCGAATCTCAGTTATGTCGATGCCGCTTTTGAAACCGTTTCTGCCATTACCACCACAGGCGCCACAGTATTGACAGGTCTGGATCAGATGCCGCGTGGTTTATTGTTCTGGCGGGCCATTCTGCAATGGATTGGTGGCGTGGGTATTATCGTGATGGCGATTGCCATTCTGCCGGCGTTGAAAATCGGTGGCATGAAGTTATTTAAAACCGAAAATTCGGATATCTCTGAGAAAATTCTGCCGCGCAGCTCTAGTTTATCGATGTATATCGGTCTGGTATATCTGTTGCTGAGTGTGCTCTGCATGCTGCTGTATTATTTCGGCGGTATGAATGGTTTTGATGCCATTACCCATGCGATGACGACAGTCGCTACCGGTGGTTTTGCCAACTATGACGCTTCCTTTGGTCACTTTAACGACCGGCCTCATCTGCTATGGATTTCCAGTTTGTTTATGCTGTTATCCGCCTTACCGTTGGTGTTATTGGTTGGCACCATGCGGGGTCATAAATGGCTGTTGTTCAGAGATCCTCAGGTGCGGGCATTTTTAACCATAGTGCTGATTTGTACGCTGTTGTTGACCTGGTATCAACATGCACACAACGCCAGACCTTGGCTTGATGCGCTGACGCACAGTACTTTTAATATTGTCTCTGTCATCACGACTTGCGGTTTTGCTTCTGAAAACTACGCAGCCTGGGGCGCTCTGCCGGTGATTTTGTTTTTTTATATCACTTTTTCCGGTGCTTGTTCCGGCTCGACTTCAGGCGGCTTAAAAATTTTCCGCACCCAGCTGGCTGGTTTATTGCTGATTAAACAATTTAAGTTGTTGGTGCATCCGAATGCGGTTTGGGTGCAAAAATATGGCAGTAAACCGGTGAATGACCAACTACTGGGCTCGGTGTTGGCGTTTTGTTTTATTTATTTTGCCTCCATCGCCGCGCTGGCGCTGGGTTTATCGATGTTTGAGCTGGACTTTGTCACTGCGCTGACGGGCGCTGCGACTGCCATCAGTAACGTCGGTCCTGGTTTGGGGCCTGTGATTGGACCTGATGGTAATTTCAGCAGTTTACCTGATGGTGCCAAATGGTTAATTAGTTTTGGGATGTTATTGGGCCGGTTAGAGATTTTAACAGTGTTGCTGCTGTTTACTCCAATGTACTGGCGTTACTAAGCCGCCATTTGTTGAAAAAAGCAGCTTGAATTCTGCGCTTGCTGCGCTATTATGACGAATCGTCAAATTTAGCAGGGATGGCAGATGACTCAATTGCCAGTGCCGACGGCCAGAGCTCGCTTCAAAGCCAATCGTGAACAGCAGTTACTCGGACTTGCGCAACAAATCCTGCAACATGACGGTTTTGCTGGCTTGACGATGGACCGGCTGACCGCCTTATCTGATGTGTCCAAAGGCACTGTCTATAATCATTTTTGTAGTAAAGAAGACTTGTTCAGTGCGCTGAGTATCCGCAGCCTGCAACAACAGTTGGTGGTGCTGCAACAGGCGTTGGCGCTGCAAGGCCACAGCCGGGAGCGGGTGCTGGCATTGCACTGCGCTTATTATCATTATGCCCGTACCGAACCTACCTTATTTTTATGTCTATTAACGGCGACCATGCCGGCGGTGCTGGAAAAAACCTCTGCTGCGCGACTGGCACAACGGCAGCAATTGGAGCAACAACTGGCCAGCATCTGTGCTGAGGTGATCCAGCAAGCGGTGGCGACGGGGGCTTTGCCTGCCAAGGCTGCCAGTGCCGTCGATGGCGGGTCTTTTCTGCACTGGGCTTATGCCATTGGCAGTAACTTATTGTTTGAACCGAGTCGTCAAATCGGCTTATTTAGCCATTTGCAGCCGGAGCAACAATTGCAATCAGGCTTGCATATTCTGCTTGATGGTATGCAATGGCAGCCGTTAAGTCAGCACTGGGATTATCAACATAGCTGGCAACGCATCAGCCAACAATTGCAAGCTACCCTGACAGCGCCAAGTGGCGCTGTTCACGCCGAATCTGAACAAAAGGAATGATGATGAAAACCACTGGGATGAATCACGCCATTGCTGCACCCCGCTGGACACTAGTCTGGGTCTTGGCGTTAGTCGTGCTCTGTAGTATCGGTGCGAAAAACCTCTATTTTCGCGGGGATTTCCGTATTTTCTTTTCCGCGGACAATCCACAGATGCAAGCTTTTGAAAAAATGCAGGCGCAGTTTAACAAAAGCGACAATATGCTGGTGGCCATAGCGCCAGCCTCGGGTGATGTGTTTACTGTGGAGACGCTGACGGCGCTGAAAAAATTGACCGATGCGGCCTGGCAGACGCCTTATTCACTGCGGGTCGATTCCATCACCAACTATCAGCATACCGAAGCACAACAAGATGATTTGTTGGTGGAAGATTTGTTATTGGATGCGGCCAGTCTGGATAGTGCCAAAATCGCCCGCATTCGGCAGATTGTGCTGAATGAACCGATGTTAGTGAAACGGCTCATTTCGGCAGATGGCAGCTTGGCTGCGGTGAATATCACAGTGCAGCTGCCGGAAAAAAACCAGCAGCAGGAAGTCACGGACGTGGTGAATTCAGTGCAGCAACTGACGGCTCAGTTGCAAACCGAATATCCGCAACTGCGGTTTTATCACGGTGGCGTGATGGCGCTGAATCATGCTTTTAGCACTGAAGCGCAACATGATGCGGCCGTCTTAGTGCCTTTGATGTTTATGACCATTATTGTATTGCTGGGGCTCATGTTGCGATCGGCACTGGCGGCACTGGCTGTGGTGGTGATTATTGTGATGACCATCGCCAGTACCATGGGCATCAGCGGTTGGCTTGGTATTTTCCTCAGCACTGCCACGGTCAACGTGCCGACTTTAGTGATGACACTGGCGGTGGCTGACAGTGTCCACCTGATCGCATCCACCCAATTTCAGCTCCGTCAGGGCTTGGCCAAACCAGCCGCCATTGCTAAGGCGATCCAGATTAATGCGATGCCGGTGTTTATCACCAGTGCCACCACCGCGATAGGTTTTTTAACGCTGAATTTTTCGGAAGTGCCGATTTTACGGGATTTAGGCAATCTGACGGCGCTTGGCGTGATGTTGGCCTGGTTCCTGACCATTATGGTGTTGCCGGCTTTGCTGATGTTGTGGCCAATCAGCCATGGTTATGCCGAACAAACTGAACAGGAAAACTCGATGGATCGGCTGGCCGGCTGGGTGATCAGTCAGCATGCTAAAATTCTGCCGCTGGCAGCGCTACTGACTTTGGGTTGTGGTTACCTGATGCTGCAAAACCGCGTCAACGACGAACCGGTACGCTATTTTGCCGAAAGCACGGCCTACCGTCAGTCCGCCGATTTTCTGGAACAAAAACTGGGTGGGGTGGCGATGCTGGATGTAGCGATCCAAAGTGGTGAACCCTCAGGCGTGAATGAGCCGGCATTTATTCAGGCGGTGGCTGAATTTGCCGATTTTATGGCAACCCAACCCGATGTCACTCATGTCAGCAGTATTGCCGATATATTTAAGCGTTTGAATAAAAACATGAATGGCGATGATCCTGCCTTTTATCGGTTGCCGCAGAGTCGTGATTTGGCGGCGCAGTATTTATTGATGTATGAGATGTCATTGCCGTTTGGCCTGGATTTAACTAACCAGCTGAACCAGGACAAAAGCGCTACTAAAGTCGCGATTGCGCTGCGCAATCTCGGCAGTAAAGAAATGCTGGTGCTGGAACAGCAGGTGCTCAGCTGGATGGCACAACATTACCCGCAGTATCAGGTTGAAGTGTCCAGTACCGCCTTGATGTTTGGCCATATTGGCGAGCGTAATATGGCCAGTATGTTGCAAAGCTTGCCGTTGGCATTGCTGTTGATCTCATTATTGCTGGTGCTGAGTCTGCGGTCCTGGCGGCTGGGGTTGATTAGTCTGGTGCCGAATATGTTGCCGGCTATTGCTGGTTTTGGCTTGTGGCAGCTGTGGTCCGGCGAAATCAATCTTGGCTTGTCGGTGGTGGCGTCAATGAGTCTGGGGATTATTGTGGATGATACTGTGCATTTCCTCGCCAAATATCAACATGCCAGACGCGAGGGCCTGGATGCCGAGCAAGCCATTCGTTATGCTTTCCACAGCGTCGGTCATGCGCTGGTCATCACCACTGTGGTATTGGTGCTGGGGTTTGCCGTCTTGCTGTTGTCTACTTTCCGGTTAAATTCAGATATGGGACTGCTAACCGGAATTATTTTACTGCTGGCGTTGCTGATTGATTTTCTGGTGTTGCCAGCCTTGTTATTGCTGTTTGACCGGCGCAGTTACAGTGCCGGCACTGATTTAACCAAGGGAGCCTGAATATGAAGTTAAGCGGGATAAAGTTAACCAAGAAGTTTGGACAGATCATAGGTCTGGCTGCGCTGTCATCTGCATTACTGGTTCCGCCGCTGCAGGCGGATGATGGTGGTAAAGGCTTACAAATTGCCACTGAGCGTAAAATCCGTGATGAAGGTTGGGGTGATTCGGAAGCCCTCACTAGTATGATTTTACGCAACGCCCAGGGCGAAGAAAGTAAAAGAGCGATCCGGACGCTGAATTTGGAAGTCGCCAACAACGGCGATAAAGGCCTGACCATTTTTGATGAACCAAAAGATGTTCGTGGCACCGCCTTTTTAAACCACTCTTATGTCGGTAAGCCAGATGACCAGTGGTTATATTTACCTGCGCTGAAACGAGTGAAACGGATTGCCTCACGCAATAAATCCGGGCCTTTTATGGGTAGTGAGTTTTCTTATGAAGATCTCAGTTCTTTTGAACTGGATAAGTTCAAATTCACTTATTTACGTGATGAAGTCATCAATGGTGAAGCCAGCTTTGTGGTGGAGCAAATCCCAACCGATACGTTTTCCGGTTATAGCAAGCTGATCAGCTGGGTCGATCAGAAAGACTATAAAGTGTTGAAAATTGAGTTTTATGATAAGAAAAACAGTCTGCTCAAAACACTGGAATTTAAAGACTACCAGCTGTATCTGCAGAAATACTGGCGGCCACTGACGATGCAGATGAAAAATCATCAGACCGGCAAAAGCACCGATTTGATTATGCATGAGATTCAGTTTGGCAAAGGTCGTACCGATGCCGATTTTGACACCAATGCCTTACAACGGTCGCGCTAAACAGCGCCAGTTGTAAGCCAACTGACAGGAGACGGACTATGGTACGCCGAGACTGGAGCTGCGCTCTGTTGTTGCACGGCTTGGTGGTTGCCGCCCCCAGTAGCGCTGCTCCGGCCACCATTGGTCCGGTGACGGCTGCCGATACCTTGTGGAGTTTGGCCAGGACAGCACGGGCTGATGCGCCTTATAGCTTGTATCAGGCCATGGTTGCGCTGCAACAACAAAATCCGTCGGCTTTTATCGGTGGTAATGTTCATCGCGTCAAAGCCGGGGCTGTCTTGCAGTTGCCTTCGGCGGCCCGGATTGCAGCTATTGATGCGGACGCTGCCAAACGGCAAGTGGAAGCGGATGCCGCAGCCTTGTCAGTCAGTCAGACAAAGCCACAGACGATGGCTGCAGTACCCGCCACTGCGGCCTTACCTGCCACTGCAGTGACAGCAGTGGCCAGGCCGGCGAGCCAGGGCCGTGGCCAACTTGTGGCCGAAGCAACTGCCAGTCACTGGACTGAGCAACTGCAGTCAGACAGTACCTTAGGGCTGGAAAGCCGGTTATTTCCACAACAAGGACTGGCCGGGCAAAGCCAGAGCCAGCTCAGTATCAACTTGTTGCAGGAGTGGTACTGGCAATCGGCTGATGAACGCCATAGCTGGGCCTTTAGCCCATATCTGCGCTGGGATCAACGCGATCCAGCGCGGCACTTAATCGATATCCGGCAAGCATTCTGGCGCACAGTTGGCACGGGGTGGGAGTTGAAGCTTGGCGTGGATCAGGTGTTTTGGGGCGTGACTGAGTCTTTGCATTTGGTGGATGTGATTAATCAGACCGATAGCGTCGATCAGCCGGATGGCGAATCTAAACTTGGCCAGCCTATGGTGCAACTGAATCTGTCAGGGGATTGGGGCAACTTCCAAAGCTATTTGTTACCGTATTTTCGCGAGCGCAGTTTGCCTGGGGTCAAAGGGCGGCTCAGATTACCTGTGCTGGTGGATACGGATCGTCCTCAGTACGAGTCAGGCGCTGGTCAACAGCATCTGGATTACGCACTGCGTTATGCCAAACAGATTGATCAGCTTGATCTGGCCCTGTCTTATTTTGTCGGTACCTCACGGGAGCCGCTCGCGGTGCCAGCTGATGGTCAATTGTTGCCATATTACCCGCAGTTGACTCAGCTTGGATTGGAAGGGCAGTGGATTGTCGATAATTGGATCTGGAAACTGGAAGTGGTACAGCGTGAGCTCAGTAGCCGTCACTGGCAAGCTGCAGTGGCAGGTTTTGAATATACCAGTGTTGGCATCTGGGACTCAGTTTATGATGTCGGCTGGTTAATGGAGTACCAATATGACAGCCGCGCAGCGCAATGGTTACAGCCGGGGCAGCGCGATTTATTTGTTGGTGCCCGCGTGGCCTGGAATGATGAAGCTGGTACTGAGCTGTTATTGGGGGTGGTGCAGGATTTACAGGACGGCAGCAGTCGTAGTGGCATGCTGGAGGCCTCAACCCGTTGGAATAACAATATCCGGCTTAAGTTAGATGGCTGGTTTTTCCATACCACGGCCGCGGACCAGCCAACCTGGTGGTTGCGGCGGGATGATTTTATCCAGCTTGGCATCGATTATTATTTTTAACCGTAGCGCGAGTTGTTGCTGATATCTGGACTTTTTGCTTTGAAAATAACCAGCTGAATGGTGGCAGCTCTGAATTGCGCTGCTTCTGTCATCGTCTGCTGATACACTGACAGCAGTTTCAATAACAGAGTGAAAAATTATGTTTGAATGGATTGCCAGTCCAGAGGCCTGGATTGCACTGGGTACGCTGGCCGCGCTGGAAATTGTGCTGGGTATCGATAACATTATCTTTTTGTCGATTTTGGTGGGGCGGTTACCGGAAAAACAACGGGCTTTTGCCCGCCGGATGGGCTTAGGTCTGGCCATGTTTGCCCGTTTGGCGTTGTTGTTCTCTATTTCCTGGGTGATGGGTTTAACCGAAACCTGGTTTAATGTGCTGGGTAATGATATCTCCGGTCGCGATGTGATTCTGATTGGCGGTGGTTTATTCCTACTGGCAAAATCCACCCAGGAAATTCACCACAGCCTGGAAGGTGCGGCAGAAGAAGCCTCAGCTCCGAAAGTGGTGGCGAACAACCTGATGATGATTCTGATCCAGATTATGATCCTCGATATCGTATTCTCGCTGGATTCAGTGATCACGGCAGTTGGTCTGGTCAATAACATTGAAATTATGGCGATTGCTATTGTCTCAGCGGTGCTGGTGATGATGTTTGCCGCTAAGTCTATTGGCGACTTTGTCGATGCCCATCCCTCAATTAAAATTCTGGCGCTGTCTTTCCTGATCATGGTCGGCGCTATGCTGATTGTGGAAGGTTTTGATGTGCATGTACCTAAAGGTTATATCTACTTTGCCATGGCGTTCTCTGTGGTGGTCGAGATGATCAATATCAAGATGCGGAAAAAATCGCAGCCGGTGAAGTTGCATAAAGAAATGGAATAACCAGCCGCAATAATAAAGCCGCAGTGATGCGGCTTTATTATTTGTGTTGCTGGTTGGCGCAGGTGGATACCGGTTTGCTTGACTGGTTAAGGGTCTATTTTACCGCTGCGGCCAAATACCGGAATGGTCAGATGCCAGCGGATGGCTGCCAACCGCAATGCCAATAAAGCGGTCATCGCCAATAACATGGCGGGCATTTTACTCAGCCCGAAACCGAGCGAGCCAGTGTACACCAAGCCACCGAAAATACAGGCAACGGCGTATAATTCGCCGCGAAATACCAGCGGAATTTCCCGGCACAATACATCCCGGATCATGCCGCCACAGACACCACTCATGGTGCCCATCATAATAGCGACAAAAGCAGAAGTGCCATGATCCAAGGCTTTTTGCGTACCCATAATAACAAAAAATGCCAGCCCAATGGCATCGGCGATCTGCAAGGTATTATTTGGGATCGTCAGGCGTTTGCGTACCAGTAAAATGGTGACGGCGGTGGCGGCAAATATGGCATAAAAATAACTATTATCACTGAGCCAAATCACCGGCACATCCAGGATGAGATCGCGAATAGTGCCACCGCCAATCGCGGTGACAGTGGCCAGTACCATCACGCCAAAACCATCCATCTGTTTGCGCCAGGCCGCCAAGGTGCCAGAAATTGCAAATACTGCGATGCCCATCAAATCAAACCAGTGGAAATAAAGTTCCATGCTTTTTCCTCGCGCAAAATCAACATCATAACGGTGAAGTCTGCCACTGGATACCTATCTGGTTAAAATGTCTGTGCAACAGATAGAGCCTGAGGCTTGTGACACAATCTACTGATAAAAGCTTGATATTTGTATGCCTTTTACTGATCCGACTTGGCAATGGCGGCAAAGGCTGTTAGTTTAAAAAAACAGCTGGTTCAGACTGTATTCAGTTTCCTGCTGTCCGGCAGTAACGCCTGCGGAGCGGATTCTCCCGACGTTACTGCCGGATGTGTTTCCTAATTATTGATCCCCCCAAGATGTAGTTTCTCTGTATCGCCACCAGCACTGACAGTCGCTCGTTGTTCTGCTTGAACTGTGCTGAGTTCAGATGGATTAAATTCGGCGAAAAACTATTTCTATGTATTGAAATGCTGCTATTTGCTCGCTTTGGTTTAGTGCTTGATAAAGTCATGATATTACCGTGATGTGACATTTACTGTTTTTTTGTTCGGCTATGTTTGCTGTGCTGCGTTTTACAAGCGCCGCAACCCAGGAACATTCAATCAAAAAAACAAGAGGCTAACCTCAATGAAACATTTTGTATTATCGACGCTCAGTTGTGCAGTGATAGTGGCCAGTGGCAGTGTACTGGCGGCGGATATAGTCCCTGCCAGTCAACTATTGCCAGCTCAGGCTGGCACTCAGTTACAAAAAGTACAATCTCTACAAAGTATCAATAGCGCATTGCCACAACAGTTTGTCGCCAAGCAACAAATTAAAAGAGCCGATGGCCAACTGAAAGTGCGTTATCAGCAGTATTATCATGGCATTCCGGTGTGGGGCCATAGTGCTGCAGCGATTCCAACTGCGAAAGGTTTTACCGATATCAGCGGTTCTGCTGTCACTGGGATTGAACTGGATATCCCGCAAACCCAGCCGGCGCTGACGCCACTGCAAGCGGTGCAACAAAGCCGGGTTGGCAGTGCTGAATTATCGCGTGCTTTGTCTGCCGATGCCCAGACGTCGGCGCTGGCGACTCTCGCCGTCCAGGCCGACAACGCTAAACTCTGGGTATATCTGGATGAGCAGCAACAGGCCAGACTGGTTTATGTGACGAACTATGTCACTGAAGTTAACGGCCAGCCGAGCCGGCCTTTTAACATTATTGATGCCAATACCGGTGCAGTACTGCAAAGCTGGGATGGCATAGCTCACGCCAACGCCACAGGGCCCGGCGGCAACCAGAAAACCGGCCAGTATCAATACGGCACCGATTATGGTTTTCTAACCGTGGATGCCAATTGCCGGATGACTACCACCAATGTGGATACCATCAATATGAATGGGGCGACCTCAGGTGGCAGTATTCATCAGTTTACCTGCCCGAATAATACTTTTAAGGCCATTAATGGTGCCTATTCGCCACTGAATGACGCCCATTATTTCGGTGGTGTGGTGTTTAACATGTACCAGAGCTGGTTTGGCGTCAATCCACTCAATGCCAAACTCAGAATGCGGGTGCATTATGGCAATGCTTATGAAAATGCCTTCTGGGACGGCAGCCAGATGACCTTTGGTGATGGCGGCAGCCGCTTTCATCCGCTGGTCAGCCTGGATGTGTCAGCGCATGAAGTCAGCCATGGTTTTACCGAGTTTAACTCTGGTTTGGTCTACAGCAATCAGTCGGGCGGGATTAACGAAGCTTTCTCTGATATGGCCGGTGAAGCGGCGGAATATTTTATGAAAGGCAGCAACGACTGGTTGGTCGGCGCTGATATTTTCAAAAGTGCCGGCGCCTTGCGTTATATGGATGATCCAACCCGCGATGGCCGCTCCATTGGTCATGCCAGTAACTATGTCGCTGGCATGGACGTGCATCACAGTTCTGGGGTATTTAATAAAGCTTTTTATTTGTTGGCCAATAAAACCGGCTGGAATACCCGCAAAGCCTTTGAAATTTTCACTGTGGCTAACCAGGTCTACTGGACCGCTAATAGCACTTATGTCACGGGTGCCAATGGGGTGTGTAAAGCCGCTGGCGATAAAGGCTATAACAAAGCTGATGTGGCTGCTGCCTTTACTGCCGTTGGGGTGACCACCACGGATTGTGGTGGCGGTGGCAATCCGGGCAACTCCGGCACTATTGCCAATCTGGCGGCCACGACCGGCAACTGGACCCGTAATACCATTACAGTCCCAGCTGGCACTGTCAGTCTCACTGTGACCATCAGCGGTGGCACTGGTGATGCTGATTTGTATGTCCGCGCCGGTACTGCGCCAACCACCAGCAGCTATAACTGCCGGCCGTATAAAAATGGTAATAGTGAAAGTTGCGTCATTAGTAATCCGGCGGCTGGGGTCTGGCACGTCGGTGTGCGGGCATATAGCAGTTTTAGCGGCGTGACGCAAAACTGGAGTTATCAGTAATATTGCTCCGGCGGCAGTGCGGTCGCACTGTCGCGAATTGTCAAATCATCTTCGGCGCTGCTGAATGGTGATTTGACACCTTAGCCTCTGCCTGCTTTATTCCAATCGTCTGAGTGCGGACAGACTTGTCCAATTGCCATTGTCATGTTAAAAGCATGCAAATAAACCGTTTTGTTATCTGATCGTATAGGAGTCTTTCGGTGCAACAATTATCTTCGGCCAGCATCTGGCTGGTAGGCAGTTCTCTCTTGTTGGCGGCTTGTGGCGGTGGTGGTGGTAATACCGCACCTGTGGCTGGCGGTGGCAGCATTGTGACTCCGGCACCTGTTGTCACTAGCTGGGTGCAAGGTCAGTTTCCCGCTGAAGCTTTACTAAAGAATTACTGCGCTAATCCGCGCACTGGCAACGATCCCTATAACAATAATCAGCCTTATCCGGATAAAGCTGGCAATGCCGCTTATGAAAAAATGTGGCTGCGCAGCTGGAGCAACCGCACTTACCTTTGGTACAAAGAGCTGCCTGATGTCGATCCGACTAATTTCACTGTGGCGGATTATTTTGAATTATTAAAAACCACTGCCAAGATTGATTCCGGCGCAGATAAAGACAGGTTCCATTATGCTGAAAATACTGCCGAATATTTGAAACGTACTGAAGGCGGGCTCAGTTTCGGTTACGGTATACACTGGTCAGTTAGGGCGAATAGACCGCCGCGTAAGTTTATTGTCACTTACAACGAACCGGGCTCACCTGCTCAACTGGCTGGTGTTCCGCGTGGCGCAGAATTACTGAAAGTGGATGGTGTCGATTTTATCAATGAAGATTCTGCTACTGGCCTGATGGTTCTTAATGCAGGTTTATTTCCTGATGCAACTCAGAGTCACAGTTTCACATTTCGTTTATTGGATGGCAGTGAGCGTAGTTATACGATGGCGGCGGCTGATGTGAAAAATGCCCCGGTGCAACAGGTGAAAGTATTAGACAGTCCGGCTGGTAAAGTAGGTTATCTGCAATTTCATAGTCATGTAGCTGCGGCACAGCCTGAACTCATCAGTGCCATCCGGCAATTTAATCAGGCTAATATTCAGGAACTGGTGCTGGACCTGCGTTATAACGGCGGAGGTTTGCTGGCGCTGGCGTCTCAATTGGGATATATGCTGGCAGGTCCGCAGGTGATTCAAAACCGGATTTTTGAAAAAACCGTCTTTAATGATAAATACAACAATATCAACCCGATCACTGGGCAGGCTGTCACGCCGATGCCTTTTATCAATCTGGCAATTGATTACCAGCAAGGTCAGTACACCAATGAACAACTGCCTTATCTGAATCTAAAAAGATTGTTTATTCTTTCCACGGCCGGGACATGTTCTGCCAGTGAAGCCATTATTAATGGTTTACGTGGCGTGGATATGGAAGTTGTGCTGATCGGTGGTAAAACCTGTGGTAAACCTTACGGCTTTTACAGTGAGGATAACTGCGGAACCACTTATTCCACAATTCAGTTTGGTGGCCTCAATGCGAAAAACTTTGGTGATTTTGCCGATGGTTTCCGGCCAACTGCTAACCCCATCTATCAGGCTGATGTCAAAGGTTGTGTGGTTGCAGATGATTTTAGCAAGGCCCTCGGCGACAGCAGTGAAAGATTATTCAGTACTGCATTGCATTATATCAGTCATAACAGTTGTCCGGTGCAGGCCGAAGCCATGTTCGCTATGCCGGAGCCTCAACTGGAGGGAGGCATTGGTGAATGGCAATTAGATCCGCGCAAGCGTGCTATTTTGCTAGAGAACAAAATTTACAGTCCACAGCTGCCGCCCCTACCACAGCGATAACTGTATCAGCTGCGTCTGAGACTTTCAGACGCAGCTTTGCTGTAGGCTGACAGGTCTGGCTTACAGCAAATAATCATTGCCATCTTTGCCGGTATAACAGGCTTGTCCTCTGCAGGCGGATGGCTTAGATTCACTTAACTGGCCACGGATCATACTAAACCAGCGCGCTGGCGCTGTCGCATCCCGGGTTGGTGTCAGTTCCAGCTGAATATCTTCAATACCGGCACAGTCTCTGGCGCCATGGCTGCCACTTTTACAAAACAGCAACTCAACATGACGACCAGCGCCACGTAATAAAATCGATTGCGGTTTTTGCCGCGAACCACACAAAGCGACAAACTGAGTGGGATCGGCTAAACCGGTTTGACTGCCATCAGCCATAAATGCCAGTAAATGTTGGTAATACACCACATAACTGCGGACATCCTGATGTGAGCCACTGGCCAGCGGAAAGGTTTTATCCAGAAAACCTTTCGAATAGTCCAGGATCTGCTGCAGATGCTGGTCATTCAGCGCATTGATAGCGCTGATTTGCTGATGGATAAAAGGATCCAATGCTTGGCTGTTACTCTGTGTCATCGTCATGGTGTTTTCCTCGCTCACTCTGTTGTATCGGCCCGGTAGGGTGGCGGGCTGGTTCTGGTTGTCGGCAAGCAGTGATTGCTGTTGCTTAGAAACTAGTCTATGTTGTTTTTGTGCGTAATTTGACAATTAAAACTTCACAGTGTGAATTTTACAAAATGACCATCCAAAAAAGCTTACTGAGAAAATCACATTTCCTTGGCACTAAAATTAGAAACCTGAGGAAACGCAATAACTTAACTATGGAAGATTTGTCGACGCGCTGTATCCGTATTGATCCGGAATCTGCGCCGTCGGTGTCTTACCTGTCAATGATCGAGCGCGGTAAAAGAGTTCCCAGTCTGGAAATGCTGACCCTGATAGCGCAGGTGTTTCAAAAAGAGCCGGATTGGTTTCTGGATGGCGAAGAACAACAATTGGATATCACACCAGCCAAAGGTAGTCGCGGTGGCATCCATGGCATGGCGTTGGAACCTGGTTTTTTATTTTCCAGTGATATTCTGCAGATTGCCATTCCGGAAATGTTGTCGCAAACCGGTATCAGTGGCAAACAGTTTGCTCAATTGTTGATCCGGGCGCATCAGGAACATCACCAGAATCATTTTCCTGAGCTGGAGCGGGCGGCGGAAGAAGTTGGCCTGAAACGCATGCCACTTGGGGTGGAGGATCTGCTGGCGATCGTCAAACAGCTTGGGCTACGGATCAACTGGTTTGATGAAGCACCTAGGGAAGTGCTGGATGAGTTGGGCGTGCTCAGTCAGAATGTCGCGACCTCGTTTTTTCTGCCACCCAATACCCTGCAACTGAACAGGTTGCTGAAAAACCATCCGACCCGGCTCAAATACGAATTGGCGGTGCATATCGGTCATGCGGTTTTACATAACAAAGATGGTGTCAAAAGTGGGATGTCAGTCGGTGGGGCGCCGGACAGTTATGGCAGTGACTCACCGGATATGGCGCCACAGGATATACTGCATGCCTGGCGCGATTTTGAATCCAGCTTTTTTGCCGGTGCGCTGTTGTGCCCGAAACTGCCATTCCGGCAATTATTGGACCGGCAAGGCTATGAAATCAGCAGCCATCTGTTGGCCGGAGTGTCGGCATCGGTCGCAATGCGACGGATGACGGCGGTGTCGCCTTACAGTCACTGGCACTATTTTGATGCCTACACCCCTGGCAAACTCAAAGCCGTCTACCGCGGCAATGGTATTCCGTTGCCCTGGGGCAATATGCGCAAAGTGGAAGATCCCTGCCAGCACTGGGCAGTGTTTCGCATGTTTGATGTGCAGGGGCAGCAAAGTTCGGCTCAGTTATCTTTGCTGGAAGTGCAGGGTCAACCGAGGATTTATTGTTGCGAGTCCACCCGGGTGCTGGATCTGGCGGGGAATGCTCATGTGCTCTGCGCTGGCATTGATTTAAATCCGGCCATTGCGGCCCAGGGCATGGATGCTGATGCTATGGCGCAGGAGCTGAAAGCCTTGTGTAATAGTCAGGGCGGCGCTGGTCAAATTCCGCCGGCGATGAAAAGTACTTTAAAAACAGTGGCGAATATTTTGAATATCAACTGGGTAACGCGCAGTCTGCAAAAACCAGCGCAGTTAATTTGTGCCCGTGGCAATCATTGCCCGCGTGATCCAGCTTGTTATCAGCAGTGTGGTGGTCGCTAAGCTGAGCCGGTTGACACACAATGACACACATAACCGGCGACGATGCCCGGTTACTGGTGTTCTATCGACAAAAAATTGCGCTTGGTCGCCGCAGTGCAAAGGTTATGTAAATTGAGTACAGCGGCTGTTGAGCTACTGTTAGAGTATCCATGTTTCGGGGAAGGGAGAAAGCCCTATGTATCAGGTGGTCGCGGTCAGTTTAAATCCGGCTTTATTGAGTTTTATCCGCAAATATTGTGAAGATGCGGCGCCGCAATGGCAATTAAGAATTTTTCCAACCATTGGCAGTTATGTCACTGCGCCGCGACAGAGTGATGCTATTGATTTGTTGTTCCTTGATGCGCAAACAGTGACTTCCAGCCTGGAACAAAAACGCCTGGTCTGTTTTATGGCGCCACTGGCGCTGCGGGTGGTGGTGACCGATACCGAGCATGAGGATGTGGTGTTAGACCATCTGGACCATTTCCACAGTTTTATTGGTCGATCTATTGATTACGACCATCTGTGTCAGTTGTTTGACAGTGCTGCCCGTTTGCCGCAGTTGCCATTGCCAGCGCTGAGCCGTCGGCTGTTATCGTCATTTATGCATTATCCGGTATTTCCGTCGATTTGTGCTGAATTACGGCAGGTACTGAAAGATCCGGCGGTCGACATTGCCAAAGTTGCCGCCGTACTGGAACGGGACCCGGTGATAGTGTCGCGGCTAATGCAACTGGTGAATTCGCCTTATATGGGCTTTGCCAGTGAAACCTTGGCGTTGGAGACTGCGGTCAGTCGACTGGGGTTGCAACTGGTGCAAACGCTGGCGTTGATGTTATCGCTGAAAAGTAATAATCAGGGCTTGCATGCGCGCGAACATCAGCAATTGCTGGATCAGTCGTTACAGGCTGCGGCGAAAGCCCGCCAATTGGCGCGTGATAGCCAGTTGGGGCGCACAGTGCAGGACCATGTGTTTATGGCGGTGCTGTTTCGCGGCGTTGGTCAGTTGCTGTTATTACAAAATGGCTGGCCTGTGGTGCCAACAGAGCAGGAGCCAACCCGACTGGATATTGCGCCTGATGTGGCGATTGCCGTCTATCTGCTGACCTTGTGGGGTTTTCCACAGACCTTGTTGGCGCCGATGCTGAACCAGCACCAATGGCTGGATGATCACAGTTTGGAAGCGCTGAGCAGTAATTGTCTGTTTCTGGCAGGTTTAACCGTCGAGCAATGGACGTTATTGCCGGAGGAACATAAACAAACCATTGCCCATTCGCCTTTTGCCAGCGCGATGTTGCTGGTGGGCGCCGTCTAAAGGCGGTTGTAGTTGCCCGGTGCGCGGTCAACTGCAACCGCTGGTCGCAGCGCAACTGCGATAGGTCGCACTGTGGTTATGCCGCGACTTCGAACACGCCAGAATGGCTTAAATAATAAAATTATCATTGATATCAACCACTCACATTTATGCTCAACCTTAGATTGTCATGAGCATTTGCAGGGAATATGAACATGTCGAAGTTATCTCCACGTCTGCTAATTGCCGGATTTACCCTCACTGCACTGGCAGGCGCTGCTTGGTGGTGGACCAGCACGACCAGCAGTGAAGCGGCAACAACACCAGCTCAGGCCAAAGCAGCGCCAGGGGGACCCCGTGGTCCGGGCGCAGGTCCACGCCGACCAGGCGGTGCTGGTGCTGCCGCTGCAGCTGCCAATCCATGGATGCAACCGGTTCCGGTGCGCGTGGTCAAAGCCGGCACCACTGATTTAAAAGTGCAGATTAAAGCCATCGGTACTGTGACACCGCTCAATACCGTGGTGTTGCAAAGCCGGGTCAGCGGACCTTTACAGCAGGTGTTTTTCCAGGAAGGGCAAAAAGTGACGGCGGGTGATGTGTTGGCGCAGATTGATGCCGCACCTTATCAAGTCAAACTAGCGCAGGCCGAAGGTCAGCAGCAACAAAATGTAGCGCAATTACAAAATGCCCAGAGTGATCTGGCGTTATATGAAAAATTAAAACAACAAAATTCGATTTCGGCGCAGCAATACAATCAGCAACAATCACTGGTGAATCAGCTCAAAGGCACGCTGAAATCCAATCAGGCGCAAATTGATGCTGCCAAGTTAGAACTGTCTTATACCCAAATCAAAGCGCCGATCAGTGGCCGGCTTGGCTTGCGCAAAGTCGATCCGGGTAACCTGGTGCAGGCCAACAGCAGTGAAGGTCTGGTGACTATTACCCAGAGTTCACCGATCGCGGTGCAGTTCACCATTCCGGAAACTCAGTTAGAGCAAGTGCGCGCTGCGGTGCGCTCCGGCGCTAAACTTAGTGTCGAAGCCTGGGATCGCGCTGAGCAGCAACTGATCAGCAGTGGCGAGCTCACGACCTTAGATAACCAAATTGATTTGGCCACCGGCACCTTAAAACTGAAAGCGCAGTTTGCTAACGAGCAAGAACAATTATTCCCGAACCAGTTTGTCAATGTGCGGTTGAATGTGGCCGTGCAAAGTGGCGCTGTTACGATTCCACAAGATGCGGTGCAATATGGCTCGCAAGGCACTTATGTCTATAGTGTCGACAGTAAGAATAAAGCACAGCTGAAAATGCTGACGCTGGGCCCGGTGGATAATGGTTTGGTGGCCGTGGAGTCAGGCTTAGCGGCTGGGGATTTGGTGATTCTGGAAGGTCTGGACCGACTCAGACCAGGTCGGGATGTCCAGGTGATGACTGACAGCGGGCAGGAATAACCGATGAATATGTCCAAACCCTTTATTCTGCGCCCCGTGGCAACATCGTTGTTGATGTTGGCGCTGTTGGTGGCAGGGCTCCTCAGTTGGCGAATGTTGCCGGTGGCGGCGTTGCCACAGGTGGATTATCCAATTATTCAAGTCTTTACCTTTCAGCCTGGCGCCAGTTCCGATATTGTCGCTCGCACTATCACCGCGCCGTTGGAACGGCGGCTGGGACAAATTCCCGGCTTAAAACAAATGTCGTCGGCCAGTTCAAATGGTGCTTCAGTGCTGACGTTACAGTTTGCGCTGGTGGTCGACATGGCCGTGGCAGAGCAGGAAGTGCAAGCGGCGATTAATACCGCAGGTTCCTTATTGCCGAATGATTTACCGGCGCCACCGATTTATCGCAAAGTGAATCCAGCCGATGCACCTATTCTGACGCTGGCGGTCAGTTCCGCCACCTTACCGCTGCCGCAGGTCTATGATTTGGTGGATACCAGGATGGCGCAAAAGTTGGCGCAAGTGTCCGGCGTTGGTATGGTCAGTCTGGCTGGCGGGCAACGGCCAGCTATTCGGGTGAAAGCCAATCCAGCGGCATTGGCACAGCTGGGACTGAGTCTGGAGCAACTGCGCTCGGCCATTACTGCAGCCAATACCAATCAGCCAAAAGGCAGTTTTGATGGGCCTTTCCGTTCGACTATGCTCGATGCCAATGATCAGATTAAAAGTGCCAAAGAATATCAGGACTTGATTGTGGCCTGGCGCAGTGGCGCGCCGATCCGGCTGCAGGATGTTGCCACCATCAGTGATGGTGCAGAAGATCGTTTTCTGGCGGCTTGGGCCAATCAACAGCCGGCGGTGTTGGTCAACATCCAGCGTCAGCCTGGGGCTAACGTCATCGATGTTGCCGATCGGGTGCAGCAGTTATTACCGCAACTGACCGCGACTATGCCTGCTGCTGTACAGGTGCAGGTGTTGACCGATCGGACTCAGAGTATCCGCGCGTCGGTGCACGATGTGCAGATGGAATTACTCTTTGCGATTGGTCTGGTGGTGTTGGTGACCTTTGTTTTTTTACGCACTATTCCAGCCACTATTATTCCAAGTCTGGCGGTGCCACTCAGTCTGGTCGGTACTTTTGCGGTGATGTACCTGCTGGATTTTTCGGTCAACAATCTGACGCTGATGGCGCTGACCATCGCCACAGGTTTTGTGGTGGATGATGCCATCGTGATGCTGGAAAACGTCGCAAGACACCGCGAGCAGGGCGCTTCGCCGTTACAGGCCGCGTTAAAAGGCGCGCAGGAAATTGGTTTCACGCTGATTTCGCTGACGTTCTCGCTGATTGCCGTGTTGATCCCACTGCTGTTTATGGCCGATGTGGTGGGGAGGTTGTTTTTTGAATTTGCCGTCACCCTGGCGGTGGCTATTTTGATTTCGTTGCTGGTATCCCTGACGTTGACGCCGATGTTATGCGCCAAGTTACTGGATAAGATGCCTGCCCATGACGAAGAACATGACTGGATGTCGCAGATCATCCGCCGTTATGGCCAGATGTTGCAATGGGTGTTGCGCCATCAACGCCTGGCGATGCTGGTGATGCTGGCGACTGTGGCGTTAACCGCTGTGCTCTATCTGGCGGTGCCAAAAGGCTTTTTCCCGGTGCAAGACAGTGGTGTGATCCAGGTGGTGACTGAAGCGCCGCAGGATATTTCTTTCCAGGCGATGGCCGAGCGCCAGCAACAACTGGCAGCGCAACTGTTGGAACATCCGGCGGTTGCCAGCTTAAGCTCTTTTATTGGGGTGGATGGTAGTAATAGCAGTATCAACAGTGGCCGGATTTTAGTGAACCTCAAATCCCATGCTCAGCGTGAGCAAAGTGCCACTGAGATTATCCGGCAATTGGAACAGAGCTCGGCGCAGATCGGTGGTATTAAAGGCTGGTTTCAGCCGGTGCAGGAGCTGAGTATCGAAGATAAAGTCAGCCGCACTCAATATCAATTCAGTCTGACCACGCCAGATAGCGAGGTGTTGGCGGCCTGGCTACCTGATGTGTTAGCGGCACTGCGCGCTCAGCCAGCCTTGTCGGAAGTGGCGCATGATCTGCAGCAACAGGGTTTGCAGGCTTATATTGATATTGATCGCACTGCAGCCTCCAGACTTGGCATCAGCGCCAGTCAAATTGGTGCTGTATTGCAAAGCGCTTATAGTCAACGTCAGATCACCACCTTGTTTACCCAGGCCAATCAGTACCGGGTCATTTTGGAAGTGGATCCGGCCCAGGCCCAGGGGATAGGCGCTTTGGACAAACTGTATCTGAGTACCAGCACGGGTGCCACAGTGCCGCTGTCGTCGGTGGCCAAAGTGAGTCAGCGTCCAGCGACCTTATTGATTAATCATCAGGGCCAGTTCCCGTCAGTGACCCTGTCTTTTAACCTGGCCGCTGGGTATTCACTGGGCGAAGCTGTGGCTGCGATTGAACAAGTGCAGCAAGAGTTACAATTACCCGCCGAAATTGAACTGAGCTTTCAAGGGGCGGCTGAAGCGTTCCGTGCTTCGCTCGGTAATACCTTATGGCTGGTGCTGGCGGCTGTGTTGACGATGTATATAGTGCTCGGCATTTTGTATGAAAGCCTGATCCACCCGCTGACTATTTTATCGACCTTGCCGTCGGCAACAGTCGGTGCCTTGCTGGCGTTGCTGCTGATGAATCAACCGCTGGATTTGATTGCGGTGATAGGCATAGTGCTGTTGATCGGTCTTGTGAAGAAAAACGGCATTATGATGGTCGACTTTGCGCTGGAAGCACAACGCAATCAAGGTTTAACCCCGCGTGAGGCCATTTATCAAGCGGCGTTATTAAGATTCAGGCCTATTCTGATGACCACTTTAGCGGCTTTGTTTGGCGCTATTCCGTTGTTATTGGCCAGCGGTTCAGGTGCTGAATTACGCCAGCCACTTGGTTTGGTGATGGTTGGTGGCCTGATTGTCAGTCAAATTCTGACCTTGTTTACTACGCCTGTGGTGTATTTGTGGTTTGACCGTCATTTCAGCCGCTCGACAGCGCCTGCAACAGCGATGGTGGCCGAATGAATCTGGCGCAACCTTTTATTGAAAAACCGGTCGCCAGCGGTCTGATCGCCAGTGCTATTCTGCTGCTTGGCTTGTTGTGCTGGCGGCTGTTGCCAGTCGCCCCCTTACCGGCCGTCGATTTTCCGATGATTGTGGTCACCGCCAGTTTGCCAGGCGCCAGTCCGGAGAGTATGGCAGCCACAGTAGCGACGCCGCTGGAACGGGCGCTGGGCAGCATCGCTGGCATAAACCGTATTAGCTCCAACAGCAACCAGGGCTCAACGCAAGTGCGGTTGGAATTTGAGTTGGACCGCAATGTCGATGATGCGGCGCGCGATGTGCAGGCAGCCATCAATGCGGTACGGGCGCAACTGCCAGCCGGCATGCCAGGCAATCCAAGTTATCGTAAATTTAATCCATCGCAGCAACCGGTGATGGCACTGGCGCTTAGTTCAGAAAATCTGGCCGCCAGCGTCCTCTATGATGCGGCGTCGACAGTGCTAGCACAAAAAATTCTTCAAATCCAAGGGGTTGGTGAAGTTGAAGTGACTGGCGCTTCTTTGCCCGCAGTGCGGGTGCAACTGAATCCGGCCATGCTCAGCCATTTTGGCGTGGCACTGGATGAAGTGCGATCTGCCATCAGCGGTGCCAATGCCACAGTGCCGCTCGGGTTAGTGGAGCATGATGCGCAGCGCTGGCAACTGGCGACCAGTCAAACCATGCGGCGGGCCAGTGATTATCAGGATTTACTGATTAAGTATGTCAATGGCGCGCCGATCCGGTTGGCCGATGTCGCCACCATCAGTGATTCGACGGAAAATCGCTACAGTGCTGGCTTTCACAATCAACACAGTGCGGTGATCCTGCAGATCAGCCGCCGCAATGGTGCCAATATTGTTGCCACTATTGATGCCATTAATCAGCAATTACCACAATTGCGCGCTTTGATGCCGGCGGATGCCGATTTGGCCGTGGTGATGGACAGATCGCCCGGTATTCGCGCCACTTTGTCCGAGGCCCAGTTCAGTCTGATGCTGTCGGTGCTGCTGGTGGTATTGGTGGTTTGGGTTTTCCTGCGGAGTTTTCGCACCGCGTTGATCCCGAGCCTGGCGATCCCGGTGTCGTTGATCGGTGCTTTTGTCGTGATGTATCTGTGTGATTTTTCACTGAATAATTTATCGGTGATGGCGCTGATTGTCGCTGCCGGTTTAGTGGTCGATGATGCGATTGTGGTGCTGGAGAATATCAAACGTCATATTGAACGTGGTCTGACGCCGCTGCAGGCCGCCAAAGTGGGAGCTGGCGAAGTGGGTTTTACCCTGCTGGCAATGAACTCGGCGTTAATTGTGGTGTTTCTGTCCATTTTATTTATGGGCGGGTTAGTGGAGCGGTTGTTCCGCGAGTTTTCCATCACGCTGGCGGGGGCCATGCTGATTAGTTTAGCCATTTCGCTGACGCTGACGCCGAGTTTGTCTGCCTTACTGCTCAAAGCCGAGCCACAACAAGATGCAGTGCCTGGTTTTTTTGCCCGGCTGCAACAGCGTTATCAGCGCAGTCTGCTGCTGGTGCTGGCGCATAAACGCTGGGTGATATTGGCGATGACACTGATTTTTGGCGGTAATATCTGGTTATATCTGCAATTACCAGGCGGTATGTTGCCGGAACAGGATACCGGTCAACTGAATGGTTTTGTCCGCGGTGATGATGGTTTTTCCTATCAGGTGATGCAGCCAAAAATTGAAGCTTTCCGGCAATATCTACTGCAGGATCCGGCTATTGCCGATATCACTGGCGCCAGTGGTGGTGCGATGGGGTTGAGTAACTCCTGGATGCGGGTCAGTTTAAAACCGCTGGCGGAACGCGGCGCTTCGGCGCAGCAAATTGTCGACCGCATCCGGCTCAATGCACCCAAAGTGCCGGGCGCCATGTTGTTCTTAAGCGTCGATCAGGATATCCGTTTGTCGTCGCCTTTTGGCAGCAGCGATTATGAGCTGATGCTGTTGTCGGGTGAGCTGGCACCACTGCGGGAATGGGGAAAAAAAGTCGCCGAGGGCATGAAGGAATTACCGGAATTGGTCGATGTCGACGCTCCCGGTGGCGAGGATGCGCAGCAAGTGGTGTTGCAGATTGACCGCGAAGCAGCCCAGCGGCTTGGCGTCGATATGCGCACCATTGCCACTATGCTGAATAACTCCTTCTCGCAACGTCAGGTAGCGACTTTGTATGATGAAATGAACCAGTACCGGGTGGTGATGGAATTGGCGCCAGGTTACACCGCGCAACCGGAAGTACTAAAACAACTGATGCTGATTAGCCGGACCGGTGAGCGGGTGCCACTGAGCAGTATCGCCAGTTACGGTTATGGCTTGGTCAGTGACAGGGTGCGGCACGATGGTCAATTTGCCTCGATGGGCATTGGTTATGGGCTGGCACCCGGCGTCACGGCGCAACAGGCCGCTGCCGCTATTGATCAATTGCTGGCGAAACTGATGTTACCTGGCTCAGTGCATAGTGTGAATGGTGAAGATCAGCGCAATGCCATGTTTAAAACCGAAGATAACTACTGGTTAATGCTTGGTGTGGTGTTGGCGGTCTATCTGGTGTTGGGGGTGTTGTATGAAAGTCTGTTACAACCGCTAACCATTTTGTCTACCTTGCCTTGTGCGGCAGTGGGGGCTTTGATCGCCTTGTACCTGACTGGCTCCACCATGAGTCTGATTGCCTTGCTGGGATTATTTTTGCTGATTGGTATTGTCATGAAAAATGCTATTTTGCTGATTGATTTTGCCCTGCAGGCCGAGCGGCAGCAGGGACTGACACCGCAACAGGCGATAGTGCAGGCGGCCAGTGCCAGGCTCAGACCTATTCTGATGACGAACACCGCGGCCATGCTGGGGGCTGTGCCTTTATTACTGGCGCTGGGGGAAGGTTCGGAATTGCGTCAGCCATTGGGCATTACCATAGTCGGTGGTTTATTGATCAGTCAATTGTTGACCTTGTACAGTACACCTGTGGTGTATTTGTTACTGAGCCGGTTCCGCCGCACGGTTTAAAGTGCCCTTGATCTGCAGTGTCGGCTTCGGCGGTCGACACTGCAGATCAGCTGCGATGCCCAACAGCATGGTCATTCCAACTTCCACTTAGGCACCGAAATGAATCACAGAAAGCGGCTGTGTTTTACTGGCATTGCTGGTATCCTGCGCCCTTTGTCAGCTTTGCTATTTATCGGATATTTTTTGTATGTTTAATAATCAATTCAGTCAGTTAGAAAATGCTATTCAAGGTTTAATCAGCCAGAACCAACAGTTACAACAGCAGTTGCAGCAACAGCAGCAGCAAGGTGAACAACAACTGGCCGCTTTACAGCAACAACTGGCGCAAAAACAAGACGAGTTGGAATCACTGCAACTGGCTGCGATGGAAGCGGAAGAGCAACAACAAGCCACAGCGCAGCAACTGGATGCGTTATTGGCGTTGATCCCGGCTGGCCGTTAACAGATGCAGTCGCCTGCCATGATTGAGCTGGCGCTGGACATCGCCGGTCGCAATTATAAGTTGCGGGTACCGGCCCAGCAGCAAGCAGGATTAGAAGAAGCTGCAGTGTTGCTGAATCAGCAAATTGCGGCGATGAAAGAACGCAGCCGGCAGTTGAATGCCGAACAAGCGGCAGTGCTGGCCGCGCTGAATCTGAGTTATGAGCTGCTGACCGAGCGGGAAATGCTGGCGCAGGAAAGAGAGGCGCTGCAGCAAAAGTTACAACAGTTACAGCAATTGGCGCAGTCTGGTGGTTTAGGTCACTGAAAGTATCAACAGATCAGACAAAAATGGCCCTGTTTCACAGGGCCATTTGCTTTTGAGAGGGGCTGATTAATATCAGACTGTGGTTACAATACCGGCAGTTGCACTGTGCCAGATACTTTCACACCAGCTTTGGTCAGATAGCTGTAGTCCAGTTTCATTAGCACCGGTGCAGCAGCAGTGTGATCCGGCAGATTGTCATTAAAATAAACGAACTCCTGATAAAAACGACCAGCAGTCGCCATGCCTTTACTTTCCGTCCCCAAATAGCCATCCCAGACATTACCTTGGATATCGATCTGTTCATTTTCCGCTAATGGCACTGCAACTTTGTATTGATGCGCGCTTGGTGACACCACATTTCGTGTAAGTTGGCGGTTGTTATAGCTTAACTTATACTCCAGTTGCGACAACGACAAGGCAGATTCCGGCAACAACACCGCAAATCGCCAGACATAATTATTCAGCCAGGCGTTATTGGCCACACCGGCAGTGGTGGTCGGCACTACTAAGTTGCCGCCGCTAAAGTAGTTCATATTATCGATGCGAATATCTTCAGGTTTAAATTCTGTGGTGACAGCCGATCCGATGAGCATAGTGTCACTGGTCAGTGTTTCCCGCGCACCACTGAGCTTGTTGTGGGCATTGCCGAGGGTTCCTGCTTCGTTCAGGTGCAGGCGTTGTTGCTGGCCAGGTTTAATCAAAGCCGTTAAATTCAGACTGGCAACAGTGTCATTATGTAACATGGTAAAAGGGACGGACACGCTGGCGGCTGGTGCGATTCTGGTGGTGCCTTTGGCTGGGGCCCCAGGCAGATCTGAACCTGGGGTGACGGTAATTTCACCTAAGGATTGCAGAGTAAAGCTGTTTGCTTCCAGTCCGACTGGCAGGTTAAACAAATAATTTAAGTTATTATTCACAACTTGTTGCGGTGCATTCACAATGCGCAGGCTAGCTGCAACTGATTTGTAATTACCGTTTAACGCCGCACTCAGATTTAAGATGCCGTTGGCAATTTTATACTGAGTACCATTAATGTCAAAACGCTCATTATCAAGTTTGGTAATAGTCAGCCAAGTTGATTCATAACGTTTTGTTTCTGTATCAAACTGTGGAATTTGCAACTGTACAGTTGAACCATAAAATCTGATTTTGCCGTTAAAGCTGTCATTGGCGGTTGAAGCGATCCGTTGTACAGGTTGTTTGTTATTGTTCACCAGCATAAAAGGGACGTTCAGGAAGCTCGAACTGACTGAGTCCGCAAACACCATCTTAAAGGCGACTTCCTGATAGCTTTGTACCACAGGCTCCAGATAAATATACCCATCGCTCAAAGTGCTGCGGGTAAAGAGCACGTTCTCACCCACTTCGGTCTCATAGTCATTCAAACCGTCTTTATCCAGATCAAGCTCAGCCAAAATCAGGTTTTGGAAATTGCCTGGCAAGGTAATGCTGTAATCGCCGCTGGCTTTGTCAAAACTGGCTTTCAGCACATAAGCATCCAGCAGTAAAGAAGAGGTTGCGGCATCGGTATTGGCATACACCTTAGGTAATTCCAGTGGCAGGTTAGTTTTTTGATCCAATACTTGGAATTTATAGCTAACGGGCTTAGCAACAGTGATCAGGGGGACTTGTTGCACAGCATTGTCTGTGACAGCTGACGTGGTGGTTAAGGTGACGACTTCAGTGACAAAGTTCACATTTTTTTCTTTATTTTCAACGATAACTGCAATGCTTGAGCCTTTCGGCACATTACTGAAACTATATTTGCCATCAACCACTTTTACCGGTTCAGTCAAAGTATTGCCAATCAGTAAACGCACCTGAGCATTGGTTAAATCGACGGAATCCTGATAACCGCGCACTAAACCATTTAATGTTAGCTGTTGTTTTTTTTGTTGTTCAGCGGCAAGTTGTTGTTGAGCCGTTGTTTGCTTATCAATAGCTTGTGCCACCATTTCACTGTTATTGTTGTCTTTGACTTTTAAACAGCCGTTTAATGCCAGTAAAGCAGAAGTGGCTAGCGCAATATGGGATAATTTCATTATCTCTCCATGAGAATATTGTTTTGCTGATGCAATTTTTATTTTTGAATGACTTGTGTAGCAGCCCCGTTAGCAGGTTGCGGCAAAATAGTACGCATATTCAATCGAAAGATATATGGTTTTCTCGACAAAAGTTAGCGAATTTTAAGGCGTGTTATGTTGATGGTGTTTAAATGGGGTGGGTTGTTAACAGGTGTTTTGCCTGAAGCATAGAAACCGGTCCGACTAGCGGTTTATTCGAACCGGTGGTGCTAATGAGGTGATTTGAAAGTTAGCCGTAAGAGCTGCGGTTACATTTCCAGATACTGTGGCCAGCCTAATAACGGATTCTGCAAGCCTTGTTTATGTTCAAAGGCGTCACGGCGCTCCGGTGAGGCGTTTTCGGCCAGCAATTTTTGATAACTGCGGGCAAAATGCAGTGTTTTCAGTAATGCTGGCGCAAAGTTAGTGCCTAGATCTGTACTGACGGCACTGGCAAAGCCAGCTGGCAGCAGGGTTAATGCCTGTTGAGTTTGTTGTAACAGGAACTCAACATCAAACCAGCTATCCTGCAATTGCACATGGCGCAGTCGTTGTTTTAAATCCTGTTTCACTTTGTCACCATTGCAACAAAGCCGGTACAACACCACTTCAGCCAACATGCCCTCCAGACTGAAATGTTCAAACTCATCCAGTTGGGTGTGATAAAAAAAGGTTTGTTTCATCACACTAATGGCCTGGCGGCGTTGCCATTCCTGCAAAGCATGCTGGTAACTGCCTGGCCCTTGCCATTCTTCAGCATCCGGCGGACTGGCAATATCTGACAACAGCTGCGCTTCCACTTCGCCATATAATGACTTGCGGCCGGCACTGGTCAAACTGACCTGACTGAGCATACTCCAGCCTTTTTGAAAGGGTTTAACAATTCCTTCCGGACTGAGGAGTAGTTGCAAGGCTTGCTCCGGATCCTGGCCTGATAACTCGGCCAGCCCCAGACTGGCGACTCCAATAATATCGTGTGATGCCTGCTCCAGCAGATGCATTTTGTATTTGTTATAAAATTTATCGGCAAACTTTAAACTCATCAGCACCGCTTTACTCTTGATTTGTTCAAGCTGTACCGCACTGATTTTTTGTTCGGCCAGACCATAGCGGATCACCTTGGTCAAAAACGGCCCCTGACCGCCTTCCCGTAATACTAACTGCATGTTATTTCCTTTGCTGCCTCTGTGCTCTTTGGCTGGATTTAATCGAGAAAGCTAAACATATCATCCACTTCGGCGTATTCATCAGTGGCCTGGTTTTTCTCTTTTGCCTGCATCACCAGCTCAGTGGCAAACTTATTAATGATGTGCTCCCAACCGGAGTTTTCATTACGGATCAAACTCTTGATTGATTGCTCAACCTGAGGCGTCAGTTGTCTGATCAACGCCAGTAAACTGCGCGGATCATCAAAGCCCAGACCATGCACTTCTTCATTCAGATGACGCTCGGTATAGCTCACCGCTTCTTCCAGATCCTGCTCTTCTTCATGCAATAAATCATGCACTTCATCTTCATCTTCAACGATGTCGCCGCGATAAAGTTCAATAAAGGGGATGGATAAATAGAACAAACCGGCCGGATCTTCGGCAATACATTCCAGGATTTCAGCTTGTTTATCTTCACTGTCCTGAGTACGGATCAAGTAGGTCAGAAAATCAAAGGTATGCTGCTTTAATTCATCGGCATTGTTTTTGATTTTTTCTTCCCAGTACAACGGCTGCTGACAAACGATATCGCGGATTTTTTCCGCCGTCATCAGTTCAGAAATGATCGAAGGAAAGGAGATATCATGTTGGCTGTTGATCTGGGTTAAGGTGACAATGTCAATATTTTCAATAACTTCAACCAGTTGTGCATCCGACATCGTGTTGGCCATCAGCTCGAACTTTTTACTGGCTTGTTTCGGTTCGACCACGGCCAATTGTTTGATTTCGGCGACTGCAATTTCAATCAGACTATTCATTAACGACCTTCCCCTTTAAAGGTAATTTCATCATATTGATCATCATAACCGTCTTCGTCTTCATCATCGCGGCCATCATAATCATCCGCCACTTGATCCCGTTCATCATGCTGATCTTCGTCTTCTTCATAGCCATCTTCATCGCTATTGCCACGTGGCAGTGGTGTCGAACTTTCAAACGACAATAGATATAACACGGCGCAAGCTTCAATCAGCAAGCTTTCACTGTAAGCCCGCACTGTTTTTACCAGCGGCAGATCGTCATTGTTAAAGGCGACTGAGGTTTTAAATTGATCCCAGTCTGGTTGTTGATTGGTCTTCAGCCATTGCGCCCATTTTAGTTTGGCTTCCGGCGTGAACTTGACACGGCCATATAAAGCCACCGGCAAATATTCCGGCACTGATTGCAACATTTCTGGATCAGCTTCCAGCACTTTTTTGATTTGGCTGGTAAAATTTGCCAGCGCTTTTGGCGTATCCGGATCGTTGTAAGATTCGATGTTTTCGAAGGCGTCGGTTTTTAACTGCTGTAACCGGTTTGAATCAAATTTTTTGCTCATGGCCTGTCCTGTCTGTCGTCAAATCGCCGGATAATATTGGTCCCACAGCTCTTTCATCGCTGCGGCCGGATCCGTCACTATTACGTTGTTAAAATCTTTAATAAAAGCGGCGCGCTTTTTGGCATCAGATAACACATCATAGGCTTCTTTCACCCGATGTAACTGCAACGCTGCTTGTTCTTTTTCATCGTCGGACAATGCCAGTAATTTATCCGGATGGTATTTATTGGAAAGTCGTTTATAGGCTTTCTTAATTTCGTCTTCAGAAGCGTTGGCTTTGACGCCTAACACACGGAAATAGTTAATCATAAGGGTCCTGTCTGGCCGGTCACAGCAATAAAAGTGCACATGGAAACTGCTGAAAATAACGCGGCGATCATAGCAGAAACTGCAAGGCTGTGCTGCCTGCAAACGTTCGGCATTTGTAACTGACTGAATCTGTCTTGCCTTTTGCCGGCAGATTGTGAAAAATGAGCTCCTTTTATCTCTGCGGTGCTGCTGAAAGCTGACGCTGCTTCTGTCAAAAGGTCAGCAATGCCGCGTCCAAGTTCACCCCGCGCTGCCTTACAGCGCATTGTGCTGCTGGCACCTTATGGGTTGCTTGGCGCCGAACTGGCCCGCAGCTTGAGTGGGCTGGGTCAAGTATTGACCTTAAGCCGGGCTGACGTTGATTTTGCCGATACCAAGGCCACGGCGATCCGGGTGGCGGCGCTGGCCCCAACCATCATTGTCAATGCGGCCGGTTTTACTGCTGTCGATTTAGCCGAAAGTGCCGCTGAACAGGCTTTTTTACTTAATGCCAGTTTACCGGAAGCACTGGCGCAACTGGCGGCTCGCCTTCAGTGTTGGTTGCTGCATTTTTCCAGTGATTATGTGTATTCAGGTGCAGGGCAGCGTCCCTGGCTGGAACAGGACCAAGCCTCGCCGTTATCTGTTTATGGCGCCAGTAAACTGGCTGGTGATCAAGCGGTGCTGGCGCAATGCAACAAAGCGTTGATCCTGCGTACCAGTTGGTTGTATGGCCGTCACGGCCGGCATTTTGTACAGGCGGTGTTACCGCGGATGCTGAACCATCAGCAGTTGCAAGTGGTGGATGATCAGATAGGCGCCCCGACACCTGCAAGTATGGTGGCGCAACAAACTGTGTTGATAGTGCGTCAGTTGCTGTCCGGTCGGCAGGATGGCGGTGGTTTGTATCATCTGGCATGCCAGGGCGAAACCAGCTGGTATGGCTTTGCCTGCGCTATTTTGCAGCAGTTGCAACAACAGGGCAGGGCGTTGCAAGCTGTGATTGAGCCTGTATCCAGCGCGCGATACCGGCAACTCTATCCGCAAGCGGCCGCCCGGCCATTTAATTCCAGATTAGCGCTTGCCAAAGTTGAACAAGATTTTGCTTTGCACTTACCGGATTGGCGCAGCCAGTTAACGCAGGTGTTGTCGCACTATCGATGGGAGTCTTAACATGGATTGCCAAGCTTTAGCTTTGCCTGGTTTGATGTTATTTACGCCAAAGCGTTATACCGATGAACGTGGTTATTTTCTGGAAACCTTTCGCCAGCAGGACTTTGTCAAACATTGCGGTGCTTATCAGCTGTTACAAGACAATTTGAGTCGTTCTAAGCAAGGTGTATTGCGCGGCTTGCATTACCAATGGCAGCGGCCACAGGGGAAACTGATCCGGGTCAACAGTGGTGAAGTCTTTGATGTGGTGGTGGATTTACGCCGCAGTTCGCCAACATTTGCTCAGTGGCTTGGGCTGTATTTACATGCAGATCAGCATCAGCAGTTGTGGATCCCGCCTGGTTTTGCCCATGGCTTTTATGTCTGTTCGGCCGAAGCCGAAGTGCAATACAAATGTACCGATTATTATTTGCCTGGCGATGAACATTGTATCCACTGGCAGGAACCAACGCTGGCAATTACCTGGCCTTGTCAGGGTCAGCAACCGCTGTTATCGGCCAAAGATCAGCAAGGTAAATTATTGGCTGACTGTCCGACCTTTGGCTGATTGTTGTGCCATTGACAAAGCGATGACACTCGGCTGACAAATGTTTGATATTTTGCCAGCCGGAATTTATCCGTCAGTAGGCTAGCTACAGTTGTGGGGCCGATCAACCCACGATAAGTGAGCGACCCTATGCAACATCTTCTTTGGTTCAAAACTGCCGGTAAACCAGTGGTTAGCGTTTCGAAGCTGCCCTGGCTTGGCTTATCATTGCTGGCGCTGCTGGCAAGCCCGTTGACGCTGGCGACAGAGCCTGCTGCCAGTGTTGCGCAAGCTGTGACAACCAGCGCAAGCTGGGCTGATGATGGCCACGCGGCGACGCTGATTTACAGTTACGATGAAATGTTTCAGTTTGATCTGGAGGCTTATCTAGCGGTGCAGGCACCGCATTTATTGCCTTATGCCGAAGTGATCTCACATTGGTCTGGTTATAGCAGCATCAGTCCGAAAGTGATGCTGACTTTGCTGGAACAACAATCTGGTTTATTGCGCGCCGCGCCGAGCCAAAAAAAGCAATTGCTACGACCCTTTGCCGGGTTATCGCAAAAAACTGATTTTGCTAGCCAGTATCAGGATGTGACGGATCAATTGGCGCGGCGGCTGTATGCAGAACCCGTTGCCGACGGTAGTCGTGAATTTGCCGGTACGGCGAACGTCTCGGCGCTGGATTTTTTATTTGAAGCTGCAGATGGCAACAATGCGGTGAACGCCCAGACGCAGCAGGCCAGTGCTGATTTCGCTGCTTTGTATCAAGAGTTATTTCAGCAAGAATTCCGCCCTGCTACAGCGGCACAATTGCGCCAGCCTGTGGTAACTCAGACGGACTCTGCAGTGATGCCACTGGCGGGTCCAGCCAATGGTTTTTTACAGTTCCCGTTCCCGCTAGGGCAGTCCTGGCATGTCGGGGGGGCTCATACCAACACTGGTAGTGGTAATTATCCAATGTCGTCGCTGGATATGAGCCAGGGCGGCGGCTGGGGCAGCAATCAATCCAATAAATGGGTGTCGGCTTCGGCAGCTGGTAGTTTTAAACGCCACTCATCTTGTTTTGCCGAAGTGGTGCATAGTGGCGGCTGGTCTACCACTTATTATCACTTGATGAATGTGCAATACAATACCGGTGCCAATGTGCAGAAAAATACTGCCATTGCCAATCCGGCCAATACCCAAGGGCAGGCACTCTGTAACGGTGGTGCTTCCACTGGCCCGCATCAACATTGGAGCTTAAAACAAAACGGCAGTTGGATGCATCTGAATGGGGTCTATGTTTCCGGCTGGCAAATTACGGCCACCGGCAGCAGTTATGATACCAACTGTAATCGTTATTACCTGACAAAAAACGGCACTAAAAAGTGTGCCGGGTATTTTAGTCACTAAAGTTGTTGCTGTGGTTGCTGCAAAGCTGGCGGCTGCTTGACGGGGAGCAGCCGCTTGTCAGTCAGCCGCATCAGATAAATTTGCTGCGAAGCCTGATGCCGTTGTTGATCATAATGCAGAGGAAAATCAAAGAGCTGCTGTTGTGGTAGTTGTTGCAATACACAAGCGCGGCTCAGGGCTGGCGCACAGCTTTGTAGTGCTTGCACCAGCAGCGTCGCGGCGGCAAATGCTTCCAGGCCGATATCATTGGGCTGTTGCCCGCTCGCCAATGCAGCAGTGCGGTAAGTCAGGCCCAAATCGGACTGATCGGTCAGCGGATCCGGCACGACCATCGACGCCAGCACCTGACTGCCGGTCGGCAGTAACTTCGCGAGTTCAGAGACTCCGGTAAAGGACACCACACTAAACAGTGGCTGAAAACCTCGCGCGTTCGCTTTGCGGATGATTTTGCTCAGCACCGGATAAGTACCAACGGTCAACACTAGTTCAGGTGCGGCTTGTTGCAAGTCTGCCACTAACTGACTGACATCGGCAGTATTGCGGACAAAACGACTGGTCAATAGCGGGGTGATGCCGCGTTGTTGTAGTTGATGCAGGAAGTGTTGTTCGAGGGTGGCACCAAATTCATCGGCCTGGATCAATAAAGCGATCCGGCTTAATTTTTGCTGATCAACCAGATAATGAATTTGTGCTGCGGCTTCCTGAGCATAACTGGCGCGAAAATTAAAAATAAACTGATCCTGCGGCTGACGTAACAAATCGGCGCCGCTAAAAGTCGCCAGATAAGGGATTTGCAACTGGCGTAGCATCGGCAACACCGCATTTGAGGTGGGGGTGCCGATATACCCGAATAAGGCAGTGACTTGATGCTCAAACAACAAACTTTTGGTATTGGCCACAGTTCTGAGCGGGTCATAACCGTCATCCAGGCAGATCAGCTGCAACGGACGGCCAGCAATGCCACCTTGCTGGTTGACTCGGTCAAATACCAACTGGGCACCCGCCTGATAATCTAGCCCCAAGCGGACTGTCACACCGCTCAGCGGTGCCGACATCCCCAGTTTCAGCGGCGGTAAGGCTGCCTGAACTGTCAGTACCGACAATAAAGCCAGGCAAACGAGCATAAAATGTAACATAAAACGCCAAACCCTGCCGCAGAGCGATACCGCAGTATAGTCTAAGCCATTGCTGCCAATGTAACTTTGATTTGGATCATGGTGCATTTTAAGGACCAGGTGTTGCGGCTGTTGCGCAAGGATCCTGCGCAGACAACCAGCTGTCTACACTTTGCTGTAGCTTTTGCAGCAATGCCGCCTTTCCAGAGGCCACGCCACTGCGACAGAGTTCGCTGAAACTGTATTTTTGCCACAATAATTTTAACCAAAGCGCAGCTTCATCGTTGGGTAACTGTTGGAAATGCTGATGTAGCCAATGCAATAACAATACTTCAACCTGCGGATAGGGCCGCTGTCCGGCGGCAAAGAGTTGCAGTTGTTGGATCTCGCTGCAGCTCAGTTGGCTGGCAGGCGGCACGACCCAGCGCAGCGCCAGTTCCGCCGAGAGCTGGCGCTGACTGGTCGCCAGTTGCCAATACAGCTGTTGCCGGCATTGCTGACTCAGTGTTTGCAGCAGTGGTTGAGCCTCAGCTTGCAGCGCCTGCGCCATCAGGATGGACACTTCGGCACTACTGGCATCCGGTTGCGGACTGATTTTAAGCAGTAACAAGCCTTGTCGCTGCCAAAAATGATACAGCTCGCTGGTGGCGCCAAAACTGCAGCCAAAGACGGCAAAACCCAACTGGCGATAATGCTGCTGTAGTTGCTGTAACAGCAATGAACCTAAACCTTGCTGTTGGAGTTCAGGTCTGATCACAATACGTTGTACTCTGGCCACAGCTAAGCTGGCAAGCGCTGGACTGGCTAAGTGAAAACATAAACTCTGCGCCAGTAAATGGCCCTGCACCCGACGTTCACCTTGATAAATCTGCTGACATAGCTCGTTCGGTAGCTCACCTTCACAACTGATCACAGCGCAGCCCAGCACTTGCTGCTGTTGTTGCAATATCCATAACTGCAGCGCCGGATTTTCCAGTAAGGCGACCAGATCCAGCACATCGGTTTGATAATGCGCCAGACTCAGCAGGTTAAAACAGGCGTGTAATAAAGCTGGTTGTTGAAATAAGTCCTGTTGGCACACGAGTTGTAATTGCGGTGCGGCCATGGGCTGTGCCATGGTTAAATTCAGCTGCTGCAGTTCGCTGGACGCGAGTAAAAAACGCTGGAAGATCAATTGCTCTAGCGGATCATCGAACTGATAGCGAATTGGCTGATGCAGTTCTAATTTACGCCAGCCCGGACATTGTTGTTGTAAAAATGTCTGAAACTTCAGTTGGAAACTGCGACCTGTGCCTTCATAGCCATGTTCGGTACTTGCCAGCACCACTCTGCTGTATTGTTGCACCAAGGCTTGTAACTGGGGAGCTGGTACTGCGGCGGCTTCGTCAATCAGCAATAAATCCAACGGTGGTTTTTCTGCCAGCAGCCGATCAAGTGGCCAGAACTGGAGTGCCAGCTCAGGCACGGCGGCAGAGGGTGGGGCCAGCTGTGACCATAATTGCTTGGCCTGACCCAGCGCAACAGCGGCGGCTTCCGGTCTGATCGCTGTAATCACCAATCGGGTTTTGCCTTGCTGTTGTAATTGCGCGGCGGCGATCCCCAAAGCAGCAGACTTGCCCCGACCACGGTGCGCCGTCAGCAATAAAGGGCGGCGTCGATGGCCAGTCAGCACCTGATGAATAGCGTTGACGGCTTGCTGCTGGCAGGACGTGCGATAAGGCCAGGCCACCAGTGCTGACGGTGGCAGCGCCGGGCTGGAGGCTGGCGATTGCAAACTGCGTTGCAACCCATGCTGATCCCAGTGCAGCCAGTTCGGGCCAGACTGGCGCAGCCAAAAGGTTAAAAAATGACTAAAAGTTGGCGCTTGCTGGTGTGGATAAGATAACCAACGCCGTGCTGCCGGGTTTGGCCAATTGGCCCAGTCGTCGGCTGGTGGGGTCAGCAACAGCCACAGACCACCAGCTCGAACCGTCCCCGCGCTGGCTGCGACTAAATCCCAATCCAGGCCATCGTAAGCATTGATGATCAGCACATCACATTCGCTGCCCAGCAGCTGCGATTTTTGCTGAACCTGCACAAGGTTCAGATCTGCTGTTGTCGCTGGCCATGCTGCCAAGCTTGGCAGCATGGCACCCAGCCAGTATAACTGTTGCTGAGTGTCGGTCGCCGTTAATAGGGCGAACACAGCTTGCTCTGCCTGCGGCTGAGGCAATGCCAACCAGACAGGTAGACGCCAGCCCGCCTGGCTGGCTTGTAGGCGCGCCTGTTGCAGTTCGGTCAACAAGGCTGTGCAATGGTGATTGGCAGTCATCGGCAGGCGCTTGTCATACCGGCGTTAACTTGGCATAAGCGGTCACCAGCCATTTACTGCCCAGCTCATCAAAGTTGACCTGGACTCTGGACTGGCTGCCGGTGCCTTCATAGTTCAGCACTACACCTTCACCAAATTTTTCGTGCAGCACGCGCTGGCCGAGTTTAAAGCCGGTATTTTCAAAAGCACTGTGGCTGGCGGCACTGCCAAAACGGTTAAACTGCGTTGGTTTGCTGACTGAGGTGGTCAGACGGATTTCTTCGACATACTCCGCTGGAATTTCGCGTAAAAACCGCGATGGTTTATTGTATTGTTCCTGGCCATACAAGCGGCGGCTTTCGGCATGGCATAAGTACAGCTTTTGCATGGCGCGGGTCATGCCGACATAACAGAGCCGGCGTTCTTCCTCCAGCCGGGTCGGATCATCGCCGGATTGCTGGCTAGGGAACATGCCTTCTTCCAGGCCGCAGATAAACACCAGTGGAAATTCCAGTCCCTTCGCCGTGTGCAGCGTCATCAACTGCACCGCATCAGAATGCTCTTCCGCCTGATACTCACCAGCTTCCAACGCCGCCTGTGACAAAAAGGCCGACAGCGGACTCATCTCTTCATTGTTCGCAAAGTTTTGGTTGGCGCAGGCGTTGACCAACTCGTTTAAGTTCTCAATCCGGGTCTGGGCTTTTTCGCCTTTTTCCGCCTGATACATGGCATGCAAACCGGACTGGTGGATCACATGATCGGCCTGTTCATCCAGCGATAAATCGCGGATCTCATCATCCAGTTTGTTCACCAGCTCCATAAAGGCATTCACCGCATTGGCGGCGCGGCCGGTCAGTTCTTTCTGGAATACCATTTGCTGCAAACTTTGCCACAAAGTTTGTTGTTCACGGCGGGCAAATTCCCGCACTTTGTCCATGCTGGAATCACCAATACCGCGGGTGGGGGTATTGATAATCCGCTCCAGCGCGGCATCGTCCTGCCGGTTGTTGATCAGCCGTAAATAGGCCAGCGCGTCTTTAATTTCCTGCCGTTCATAAAAGCGCAGCCCGCCGTAAATCCGGTAATGAATACCATCCTGGATCAGCGCTTCTTCCAGCACCCGCGATTGGGCGTTGTTGCGGTATAAAATGGCTGCTTCGGTCAGTTTGCCGCCCTGACGACGCCATTCGCGAATACGGCTGACAATAAAACGGGCTTCATCCAGTTCATTAAAGGCGCTGTACAGGGAAATGGCTTCGCCGTCCGCGCCGTCCGTCCATAAATCTTTGCCCAGCCGGCCACTATTATTGGCGATCACGGCGTTGGCAGCTTTTAAAATAGTGCCGGTAGAGCGGTAATTCTGTTCCAGCCGGATGGTGACGGGGTCTGGGAAATCGTGCAGAAAGGTCTGGATATTTTCCACTTTGGCGCCGCGCCAGCCATAAATCGACTGGTCGTCGTCGCCGACAATCATTACTCGGGCATGGTTACCCGCCAATAACCGCAGCCACTGGTACTGAATAGCGTTGGTGTCCTGAAACTCGTCGACCAAAATTTGCCGGAAGCGTTGCTGATAATGGCTACGGATTTCACTGTTATGTTTTAGCAATTCAAAACTTTTCAGCAGAATTTCAGCAAAATCGACCAGGCCAGCACGATCACACATATCCTGATAAGCGGCATAAATTTTAATCATGGTTTCTAAGTTAAAATCGCCGCCATGCGACATAGTGCCCGGCCGTTCGCCTTCATCTTTGCGACCGTTAATAAACCATTGAATTTGTTTTGGTGGCCAGTGTTTTTCATCCAGATTCAGTGCCTTGAGCACCCGGCGCACCAGCCGGTATTGATCATCCGAGTCGATGATCTGAAAGCCTTGTGGCAAATTGGCTTCAGCAAAATGTGCCCGCAACATCCGATGCGACAGACCGTGGAAAGTCCCCATCCACAGATTATTCAGGCTGACGCCGACCGTATGTTCAATACGGGCGCGCATTTCCTGCGCCGCTTTATTGGTAAAAGTCACGGCCAGTAAGCTGTAAGGTGCCACCCGTTCGACCTGCATCAGCCAGGCCAGCCGGTGGACCAGCACCCGGGTTTTACCGGAACCGGCACCGGCTAAAATCAGCATATGCTGACTGGGGGCGGCGACGGCATCCCGTTGTTTGTCATTTAAACCATCGAGTAATAAAGAAACGTCCATTCCGGTCAGCCTATGGATATATGTACAGCAGTTTACAGATAACGGCAGTATATCAGGGCTTGCCGCCGGGCTAAACCCGTTTGAGGCAGCGCGGACGAAAAGCCCGGTTGCGCTAGCGGCGATAAGACAAAATAATTCAACTGCTTAACTGGGCTCTATCTGTTATTTTTGACTTAAATTCATCAGGTTGTAGCAAAACCGCAGTCATTCATCAGCAGTAGCGAGGTAAAGAGTAAAGATGCAGATTATGATCGACGATTTAACTGGACCTGCGATACAGGCGTTGTTACGTCAACATCTGACAGATATGCACAATACCTCACCAGCGGAAAGCGTTCATGCCCTGGATTTAGCGGCATTACGCCAGCCTGAGATTACCTTTTGGACTATCTGGCAGCAGCAACAGTTGGCCGGTTGTGCGGCCTTAAAGCAACTCGATGCATCCAGTGCCGAAATCAAATCGATGCGCACGGCCGATCCATTTCGCCGTCAGGGCGTGGCGGCCATGTTGTTGCAACATCTACTTGATGTGGCGCAAGCCCGAGGTTATCAGCAGTTATATCTGGAAACCGGCAGCATGGCATTTTTTGCGCCAGCCCGGGCGTTATATCAGCGGTTTGGCTTTGTCGAGTGTGCACCTTTTGCCGACTATCAGCCGGATGTCCATAGTGTGTTTATGGTGCACCATCTGCCTGCAGGCCGGATTGTCAGCCAATTGACAGACGGAAGGCGGCGGCTCTGACAAACTAACATTATCGCAAAGCCTTTTCATCCGATGGCTGGAGTCCAGATGCAACGCAGAACTTTTTTACGCTCCGGCCTGGCGCTGGTTGTCAGTGGCCTCGGCCTCACTGCCGGGACTATCGGCTGGCGCAGTGCGCAGTTTCAGCCGGATTTAACCGCTTTGTTGGCGCAACTAGAGCACTGGCAATTACAACTGACCCAGCCTGGTTTCAGCTTACAGAGTCAGGGCAGTTGGAACGCCAGTCAGATTTTCCAGCATCTGGCGCAAAGTGTGGCGGGCTCTTACCAAGGTTATCCGCTGGCAAAACCGGCCTGGTTTCGTCACAGCATTGGCCCGCTGGCGCTACATAGTTTTAAAGCGCTAGGCAGGATGCAACACCCATTGACTGAACCTATTGCCGGGATGCCGGCGTTGGAGCCAGCGCTACCGTTGCCGCAAGCGCTGGCGCTGTTACTGGATGCACTGCGGCAATTTCTGCTCAGCCAACAGCTGGCTGAGCATTTTGCTTATGGGGTATTAACCCAGGCCGATTACCAGGCTGCACATTGGCTGCATATCCGGCAGCATCTGACGGAGATCCGCGAGTTACAAAGCCATCAAGCCTGATAACTGCGGCTAAAACCGGTTTGCAGCTGAAACTCAGGCTGCACAATGCTGCTGACAAAATACCACTGGCAGTTGACCTGTTTCGGTGTAAACGTTAGCTCGATAAAGCCGCGCTGGCGCACCTCACATTGTTCCAGTTCATCAATCAGCAAGGGTAATAACTGCGCCAACTGTTGACTCTGGCTTTCATTGAGCTGCAGATAGGATTCCAGCCCGGGGGATGACACGGATGGGGTGGCAAATTCAACCCCCACGCTCTGGCCTTTGAGATCTGTTAACGCTGAAGTCCAGGCATTGTGGGTATCGCCGGCCAGCACCACCAGTTTTTTTTGCAGTTGCCGGAATATGGCATACAGCTGCTCGCGTTCTGCTGGGTAACCATCCCAGGCATCCAGGTTGTAAGGTAAACGCGGCTGATTTAACCTCGCCAGTTCGGCGACAGTCAGCGTTGGATCCTGTTGCAACTGACGTGTTTTCAGCAGGGCAAAACTTTGCATTTGCGACAACAGAGCCGGACCCGGTTTGGCCAGGCCGCTGATCAGTTCGGCCGGTAAGGTCATCCGAGCCATCAGCACTTGTTGCGCCAGTACTTGCCAGCGGGTATCGGCCGTCAGCATTTCAGCCCCCAGCCACTGTAATTGCTCTTGACCTAGCAAAGCCCGGCCAGAGGTCAGCAGATCCTGACTATAGCGGCTGCTGTCAAAACCGGCGGCACTGAAATAGTTGGCGTAATCCAGCGGCTGGCTGCGTGCCACCAAACGGGTATCCAGCAGATAAAAGCTGGCCAGATCGCCAAAGCGGAAATGGCGGTACAAAGGTTTACCGGCATCGACCTGTGGCCGGATGGGCATCCACTCAAAATAAGCCTGCAGCGCAGCCAGCTTGCGCGCCTGATAGCTGCCTTCGTTGCTTTGGTGATTCTCAGCGCCATCCTGCCAGGCATCATTACAGACTTCGTGGTCATCCCACACCAGCAAAAAGGCGTGCTGTTGATGGGCGGCTTGCAGCGCCTTGTCAGTGCGGTATTTGGCATAACGGCGGCGATAGTCAGTCAGGCTGATCATTTCCTGATTGTTGTCAGCAGCCAGGCTGCGGCCAAGCCGAACGGCGTTTTCGTCGGCATAACCGCCAGTGCCATATTCGTAAATATAGTCTCCCAGATGCAGCACTGCGGCTAACTCTTTGCGCGCGGCGAGCGCCTGATACACATGGAAGTAACCGGCCGGATAATTGCTACAACTGACGGCTGCCAGTTTTAGTTCGCTCAGGCTGCCAGCGGGTAAAGTGCGGGTGTGGCCGCTGACGGAAGTGGTTTGGCTATCGGCAAAACGGTAATAATAACTCTGGCCCGGCAATAAACCTGTGACATCCACTTTGCAGCAATAATCGGCTTCGGCCTTGGCTTGCAGACTGATCCTCTGCAGTTGCTGACTAAACTCAGCATCGCTGGCCAGTTCCAGTAATAACTGCACCGTTGGCACCGCTTCGGTTGGTGTGACCCTGGTCCAGAGGATCACACGATCTTGCAACGGATCGCCACTGGCGACACCATGGTCAAAGCGGATAGCGGTGCTATTGTTTGGCAAGCTGTCGTTGCTGCCAGCACAACCACTGACAGTGGTTAGCCAAGCGGATCCTGCCACCACAGCGGAAATTTTCAGAAAATCACGACGATTCAGTTGTTTCATGCAAAACTCATTGACGGCAAAGGAACGGGAGCTGTTCACCGACCAGGGTTACGCGCACAGCCAACACTGTGGCAACCTTGGGGCGGGAAATCAGCGTTCAGCGGCGAATGTGCAAGGAAAATGGTTGATTGTGTCGCTAATTTTCACAATGCAGTTCGCCGCGGCCGGCAGAATTTAAGCGGCGAGGATGAAAAAAATACGGCAATTGAATGATGTTTTGATGACGTTTCTGAAGCTGTGGCTCACTTCGTCTTTATCAGCTGCACCTGAATGAGTCCGGTAGCAGTGCCGCTAATTCAGTGAGTTGCCGGATTTCCAGCTGCGGCAGGGTTTGTAACCGACTTGGACTGTCCGGCGTTAAATTTAACCAGCAAGCCTGACAACCCGCATTGAGCGCCCCTTGAACGTCTGAGCTGGGATGATCACCGATATGTAAAATCTGCGCTGGCCGCACTTGCAATTTGTCGGCTGCCTGCACAAACAAATCGGGATAGGGTTTCATCCGGCCATCCGGTCCCGCGCGCAAAGCAAATTGAAATAAATCCGCAATCCCCATACGTTGCAGCTCAGCATTGCCATTGGTGATGGCAATCAGCCTAAAGTGCTTGGCCAATTGGCCCAGCAGCGGCCGCACTGTCGGGGCGAGCTGAATGTTGCTGCGAGCCTGCAAAAACGCCAACATCGCAACTTCAGCGATATCGCCAGCGCTGCAGCGGCTATGGCCCTGCGCCACTAACCCTTGCTCCAGTGCCAGCAAACGCCAGCGGCTGACATCATGCCGTATTTGCGGTTGTTGCGCGGCCAGCAACTGCCGTTGCTGCCACCAGTATGCTGGCTGATTATAACTGACATCTCCCAGCAACAGTTGTAGTTGCTGCTGCATCGCCAGTTCAGCGCCAGCAATCACAGCTGCGTTCGGATATAAAGTGTCATCTAAATCAAAGGATAAAACCGAGAATGGTTGTAGAGCTTTATTCAGGCGCATCTGTGGGTTACCGTTATTACAGTGGCAAGCATTATGCCGTAAAGCATGGCCTGGCTCCAGCTAAGACCAACGTCTGGGGTTGGCAGTGACAAAATCGGCTATAGTTGCAACAACGCAACCAACAGGCCTTTGACAGATGGAACAACTGGTGCCCCTGCAGGTGTTACAGCTATTTAATCAGCACAGTACGGTGAATGAACGCTTGTCAGCACTACATGACCGGATTTTACAACAAATGCCATGGGTCAGCAGGATCGCCTGTGCTTTATATGACAAGCCCGCTGACCAATTAAAAACCTTTATTCACAGTACCCACCAGGGCCAGACATTAAACTGTTATCAGGCCAGACTTAGTGATATCCCCAGTCTGCAACTACTGGCACAGCAAGGCATCTGCCGGGTCATTGACGATATTCAGACCAGTATTCAGGCGGGCAGCGAGCATTCGGACTGGCTGCTGGCACAACAGTATCAGTCATCATTTACGGTGCCAATGTATGACCAGGATCAGTTGCTCGGCTTTATGTTTTTTGATGCGTCACAGACGCACGCTTTTAGTCTGACAGTGCAGCGTGATCTGTTGTTGTATTGCAATCTGATCAATATGGCGTTGTCGAGTGAATTGGCGGCAGTTCGGGCTGTGCTGGCATCGGCGCAAGTGGCGCGCGATTTTGTCAGTTTGCGTGATTTCGAAACCGGGGCCCATCTGGAACGCATGGCCCGTTATGCCCGCTTGATTGCACAAGGCGTGGCCAGCCATTATCAGTTAGATGACGAAACCATCGAGCATATTTACCTGTTTGCACCTTTGCATGATATTGGCAAAATCGGCATCCCGGATCATATTTTACTCAAACCCGGCCCGCTGACAGTGGAAGAGCGACAGCTGATGCAAAGTCATGTGGAAAAAGGCGTATTGATCGTGAATAAAGTGCTGGGTGACTTTGGGCTGGAAAATTTACCGGATTCGCAACTGATGCAACAAATTGTGGCCTGCCATCATGAATTTCTCGATGGCTCAGGTTATCCGCAAGGTTTAACCGGTGACGCGGTGCCGGTGGCTGCCCGCATTGTCACTGTGGCAGACATTTTTGATGCTTTATCCAGCCAGCGGCCTTATAAGCCAACCTGGTCGGTAGAACAAGCGCTGGCGGAGCTGCAACAAATGGTGACACTGGGCAAACTAGACCCGCTTTGTGTGGCGGCATTGACGCAGCAAGTTCAGCCAATCAGCTGGATCCGCGCCACATTTATTGATGCAGCCTCGTAGTATGATAGTACTGCGCTAGTTTCAGTTAAAAAGTAGATGATAACTTTACTTTTATGTAATATTTTTGATTTTTTGTTGGTGCTTTGATTTGGGTGATTTAGCTTGGATTTGCTGTACTTCTGCAGCAACAATCATAATCACAAGGAAGCTACCCAATGAAACTTGCCACTAAACTGCTTTTACCACTCACTGCATTACTGCTGACGAATGTTGCAGTCGCGACTGAACTGCAATGTAAAGTGAGCGCCAAGTATAACGACGGATTTAACAGTCCATGTGAAGGTTCAGATTATAACTGGAAAAAACCAACCACTCAGGTTGAGGTACGGCTGGTCAATTTATCAGGCACCGTCAGTCAGGTGATTTGGAATGGAACTACTGTTTGTCAGGGAACCAGCTGTATCAACAAAACTTTTTCGATGCCGACCGGGATGAAGAACTTCAGTGCCCAAGTGTTATACACGAATGGGACTTGGGAGACCCTGAATGTGACGGCATTATGGGATAATCTGGCGTTAGGTGGTTTATAAAGCTCATAAGTTTTAGACAGGCCGCTACACTGCAGCGGCCGCAAAAGCAGCCTCAGCAACCCATGCCTATCGTCATGTTATGTTTTTCCAATCGCTATAGTGGCGTTATTGCTCAAGCCTGATGATAACGCGGCAGCACCACGGCCAGCAGCCGGGTGATATGGTCAAGGAACAAGGAATCCATACTCGGCTGGAAATGGTCGTCTAGCTGACTGCCAAACGCCAGTAACGCCAGCGGCTTATCGGCCTGGCTGATCAGCAGCAAAGCCACTGAATGGATATCTGCTGGAAATAAAGTGGCCATTTCATCTTTATTCAACCGACCAAAATAATGGCTGCGATGCTGTAACCTGTGTTGCAACAGCCCTTGCAGCGCACTGAAATGTTGTCCCATCGCTTCATGGTTAAAATCCAGTAAGGTGCAGGCATGCACCTGTGGCATTTTATTGGCAAAAGCGCTGAGCGCCAGCGTGATATCGGTGCGCTGGCGGGCCGATAACAAATCGAGGTGCAACTGGTTCAAAGCAAAAAAGATATGTTCGTTCTGGCGGGCCACGGTCAGCAACCGGTTGATATCCTCTTCCAGTCCGCGAATGCGTTCACGTTGCATTTCCAGTTGCCGCTCGACCAGCGACACGGCACCACGCTGAGCATGCGGCAGCCGCAGCCGATTGAGTAATTCTGGGTGGAGCTGAAAAAATGCCGGGTGTTGCAACAAATACTGCACAACCAGCTGATCGGCCTGTGACTGCGGATCCGCTGACGGGTTGTTATTCTGTTCAGTCCTGGTACTGTCGGTCATACACACCTCTGTCACCGTATCTTGGGTCACAGTATCTTGCTGCGGCACTTTACTCGTCATCTGGCTCTCATCCTGAATGCCATGCTGATTCACAGCACTAATTGGCCGTCAAATACGTGTTCGGCTGGGCCTGTCATTTTGACCGGTTGGCCCGGGCCGTTCCAGCGAATATGCAGACTTCCGCCCGGTAAATCAACTCTAACGCTGCTGCCGAGCGTTTTTTGCATCTGACCTATCACTGCCGCTGCACAGGCGCCGGTGCCACAGGCCAGGGTTTCGCCAACACCACGTTCCCAGACTCTTAACTTGATATGGCCAGCATTTAAAACTTGCATAAAACCAATATTGGCGCGCTCTGGAAAGCGTTCATGCAACTCAAAGGCCGGGCCCCAGCTATGGACTGGGGCGGTTTGCACGTCATCGACAGTGATCACGGCGTGCGGATTGCCCATCGACACCACGCCACATAAAGTGGTGGCGTTGTCGGCGTGTAGGATGTAATTAATTTCCTGTTTCTGCGCTTTAAATGGCACTTTGGCCGGTTCAAATTGCGGTACGCCCATATTCACTGTGACTTGGCCGTCTTGTTCAACATAGAGCAAAATTTTGCCAGATTTGGTACTGACATGAATTTTGTGTTTGTTGGTCAAGCCTTTATTGCGGACAAATTTGGCAAAACAGCGCGCGCCATTGCCGCACTGTTCCACTTCTGAGCCGTCAGCATTAAAAATACGGTAATGGAAATCCAGATCCGGATCATAAGGCGGCTCCACCATCAACAGTTGATCAAAACCGACGCCAAAGTTGCGATCGGCCAGCGCTTTAATCTGCTCTTTGGTCAGAAACACATTCTGGCTGACCGCATCTACCATCATAAAGTCGTTGCCGAGCCCGTGCATTTTAGAAAACTGTAATAACATGCCAACCTTATTTATTTGCTGTGGCTCAAGCTGGGAGCAGTTGCTCACCTTGCCATAAATCCTGCCATTGTTCACGTTGCCGCACCAGATAGTGCTGGTCGCCGTCGATCAACACCTCAGCGGCTCGCGGCCGGCTGTTGTAATTGGAACTCATGGTAAAGCCATAAGCGCCAGCTGAACGTACTGCCAGTAAGTCACCTTCGGCAATGGCTAAATCGCGGTCTTTGCCAAGGAAGTCGCCGGTTTCACAAACCGGTCCCACCACATCATATCTTTGCAGTGGCAATTCCGGTTGTAGCTTGACTGGCACTATATTCATCCAGGCGCTATACAAGGCTGGCCGGATCAAATCGTTCATCGCAGCGTCCACAATGGCAAAGTGTTTTTCCTGACCAGGTTTGAGATATTCCACTTTGGTCAGTAACACACCGGCATTGGCCATAATGGCACGACCAGGCTCAAATACCAGCGTCAGGTGCGGATAAGCCGCCAGTCGTTGTACCACTTCGGCCGCATAGTCGGCCGGATGGGGTGGGGTTTCGTCCAGATAAGTGACGCCAAGGCCACCGCCGATATCCAAATGGGACAACACAATACCGAGCTCGCTCAGTTTATCCACCAGCGCCAGCACTTTGTCCAACGCATCTAAAAATGGCTGGGTTTCAGTCAGTTGCGAACCAATATGACAATCAACGCCACAGACTTTTAACTGCGGGTACGAGGCTGCCAACTGATAAATACGGGGTGCATCGTTGATATCAATGCCAAACTTATTGGCTTTCAAACCGGTGGAAATATAAGGATGGGTTTTGGCGTCAATATCCGGATTGACCCGCAACGAAATCGGTGCGGTTTTGCCAAGGCGCGCTGCGACCCGGGCAATACGGTGTAATTCAGCTTCAGATTCGACGTTAAAACATTTGATACCTGTGTTTAAGGCAAATTCGATTTCACTTTCCGCTTTACCCACGCCGGAAAATACCACTTTGGCTGGATTGCCACCCGCCTGTAGCACGCGCCGTAATTCACCTTCAGACACTATATCAAAGCCACTGCCTAATCTGGCCAGTAAATTGAGTAAGGCAATGTTGCTGTTGGCCTTGACGGCATAACAAACCAAATGCGGCTGGCTGCCAGCGGCATCGGTAAAAGCGCGGTAATGCCGCTCCAGCGTAGCGCGGGAATAGACATAAGTTGGGGTGCCGTATTGCTTGGCTATATCGGCCAGTAGAACCTGCTCTGCCAGCAAATTGGCACCATGATAATTAAAATAATCCACTGCAATTACCTGTTGGTTGAACTGTGATGATCGGTTGCAGCCTGCGGCCGTATTGTGGTTGGCGCAGCCTGTTGTTCCTGGCCGGTGTTATCATTGGCTGGTGCTGACGGTTGATTGACCTCAGCTTTAGGCAAAGTTAAATCGCCACGCTGACCACAAGCGCTCAGCACGAACAGGCAAAAACAGGCCATAACAGCCAGAGGACGACACAGTGCTTTCATCGTTTCTGTTTCATTAATTTCCAAGGGCTCTATAATCGCATCCTTAGCAGCAAAAGCAAACAGGTGAAAGGCAATGAATGACGTAGAATATGATGAGTTGACCGACAGTGTTTTACTGGCCGTGGAAGAGGCGATTGAAAAACTGGATCTGGATCTCGATTATGAAAACCATGGTGGTTTATTGAGTATCAGCTTTCCTGACCGCAGTAAAATCATCATTAATAAACAACCGCCTTTACAGCAACTGTGGGTGGCAACCAAATTTAATGGCCATCATTTTGAATATCGGGATGGACTGTGGATTGATAACCGCAGTGGCAGTGAGTTCTGGCAGTTACTGAATGACGCCGCTTCGAAACAGGCCGGTGTGACAGTGGAGTTGGCGCATTAATATGACACAGTTAGCTTTTGTCGACGTCAAACCGGCCGTGCCTGCCACTGCCGCAGTGATTTGGTTACATGGTTTGGGGGATTCTGGCCATGGTTTTGCGCCTATAGTGCCGGAATTACGCTTGCCTGCAGGTCATGGTATCAGGTTTTTATTCCCGCACGCGCCGGAACGGCCGGTGACCATCAATGGTGGCATGCGGATGCGCGCCTGGTACGATATCAAAACGATGGATTTGCAAAACCGCGCCGATGAAACTGGCGTCCGGCAATCGGCTGAGCTGGTCAGCCTGTTACTGGATAAAGTTATCGCCACGGGCATAGCGCCGGAAAAAATTCTATTGGCAGGTTTTAGTCAAGGTGGGGTGATTGCCTTACACTTGTTGCCCCGTTTGCCTTATAAAATTGCCGGTGTGATGGCGTTATCGACTTATATGGCAGTGCCGGATCATCTGAAAGCTGAGATGAACACGCAGAATAAAACCACACCAGTGCTGATGGCACACGGGGTGTCGGATCCTGTGGTGCCGTTACAGGCTGGTCAGGCGGCCTTTAACAACTTAAAATATGCCGGTTTTAATGTGCGCTGGCAGGATTATCGGATGGAACACAGTGTCTGTGCCCAGGAAGTCGATGATTTAAGCCGGTTTATCCAGCAACAATTATTAGCCGGCTAAGCTGCAACGGCAGTCACAGCCAGAGTGATAGTCAAAGAGAGTGCCAGTGCCTGAATCAGCCAAACTGAGGGTCAAAGTCACCTTGCATCCGGCGCCATTGCCGGCAGAATTGCCGCAGGCTCAGCCAGTTGCGGTGTGGTCGGTGCCACGACTCAGCTTGGCATTACTGCTCCTGCTAGTAATATTGGCATGCAGTTGGTGGGGGCTGGCTGGGTTAGCGACAGATAGCCAACAGTCAAGCCCGCTGGCCACCAGTTCTGCTGCTGTACAGCAAGAGACGCCAACCTTGACAACCTCAGCGGCAGTGGCGCTGCCCAGCACAGCAGATCACGGCACTGCCATAGCGCAGACCACAACTGCGGCTACTGAGGTGCCAACGCTGACAGGCGCTGGACCTGTCGCCAGCAACAGTCCAATTAAGTTACCGACCGGCTTTAGCCGGATTGTGTTGACGGCGCGGATGGAGCGGTTGGAACCAGGTTTGCCGCAGCAGTCGCCCGTATTGCAAGCCAAGGTGCAACGACTGTATCTGTTTACTGAGTTACGTGGTTATGCCGGTCAGCAACTCAGACATCGCTGGTACTACCAGCAGCAATTACAAACCGAAGCTGTGCTGACCATCGAAGATTCACCGTGGCGTACTTACAGTGAAAAGTGGTTGTTACCGGATCAACGCGGCGCCTGGCGGGTGCAAATACTTGATCAGGCGCAAAATGTGTTGTACCAACACGACTTTCAATATCAATAGCGGCTATAATAGCGCCAGTTTTTCGCCATGAACCGCCACAGGCCTTTGCTGTGTGCGCTTCAGCCTTCAGATACAGGTTTCTTGCATGACTCAACAGATCCGAATTGCGACCCGAAAAAGTGCCTTAGCCTTATGGCAGGCTGAGTATGTCAAAGCCCAATTAGAGCATTTTCATCCTGGCTTACAGGTTGAGCTGGTGCCGATGTCGACGCAAGGCGACAAAATTTTGGATACTCCTCTGGCCAAAATCGGTGGTAAAGGTTTATTTGTCAAAGAGTTAGAAACTGCCATGTTGGATGGCCGTGCCGATATCGCCGTGCATAGCATGAAAGATGTGCCGGTCGAATTTCCGGCTGGACTGCAATTGCAAACGATTTGTCCGCGCGAAGATGCGCGGGACGCTTTTGTGTCGAATCGATACAGTGATTTCAGTGAACTACCGGCAGGGGCAGTGGTGGGCACTTCCAGTTTGCGCCGCCAGTGTCAGCTCAAAGCGATCCGGCCCGATTTACAAATCCGCGATTTACGCGGCAACGTCAATACCCGGTTGGCTAAATTGGATCAGGGCGAATATGACGCCATTATTCTGGCCGCGGCCGGGTTGATCCGGCTGGGGTTTGCTGATCGTATCCGCACTTACTTGTCGGTGGAACAAAGTTTACCGGCCAATGGTCAGGGCGCTGTTGGCATTGAATGTCGCAGTGATGATGTCAGAGTGCAGCAATTACTGGCGCCACTGGAACATGTGCCAACCCGACAGGCGGTGCTGGCCGAACGCGCGATGAATCGCCGGTTGCAGGGCGGGTGTCAGGTGCCGATTGGTGCTTATGCTATTCATCAGGGTGATGAGCTGTGGTTGCGCGGTTTAGTCGGTCAGTTAGATGGTCAGTTGATTATTCAGGCTGAAGTCCGTGGCCCGGCCACCGCCGCTGAACAGCTAGGATTGAGTTTGGCAGAACAATTACTGGCGCAAGGCGCTGGTGAGATCCTCAGTGCTGTTTATCTGGCGGCGGAATAAGCATGCTGCCAGCGCCTGATTTTGCGGTGCTGATTACCAGGCCAGCCGGTAAAGCCGATAATTTGTTGGCCGGTCTGGATGAGCAGGGCATTGCCTACAGCTATCAGCCACTGATTACTACCCAACAGGTGGCGTTAAAACACCGTGATCTGCAGCAGTTACAGCAAGCCGAGCTGATTATTTTTGTCAGTGTGTCGGCGGTGACTTGTTTAGAGCAGCAAGTTGATTTAACCCAATTGCAGCAACCCCTGCTGGCGGTCGGCGCGACCACGGCTTCAGCCTTACAACGCAGCTGTGGCCGGCCAGTGTTGGCGCCGCAGGATCAGCGCAGTGAAGGCATTCTGGCGTTGCCGGAATTACAACAGGTGCAACAGCGACAGATTGTGATCGTGCGTGGCAATGGCGGTCGCGAGCTGATTAAGCAGGCGTTGCTGGCACGGGGTGCCAACGTCAGTTATGTGCAAAGTTATAAAAGAGTGCCATTACCGCTGGATGGTCAGCGCTTGTCTGACCAGTGGCGTCAGCAGCAAATTCAATGTATCGTAGTTACCAGCAACGAAATTTTATCCCTGCTGGTGCAATCTTTGCCGGCATCAGCACAGCCCTGGTTACAGCAGCGGCAGTGGATTATGGTCAGTGCGCGGATGGCTGAAACAGCCGTTGCACTCGGGATCCCGGCGTCGAATATTACTCTGGCTGCCAACGCCAATGATCAGGCGTTGTTGCAGGCAATTGGTCAGTTAAGAAGGAAATTTCATGAGCGAGCTCAGTCCAGTGCTGAATAACGAAGCAGCGCCTACGCACAGCCCGGCCGCTGCGGTGCCGGCCATGTCACGCCGCAGCCCGTTTGGAGCTGTGCTTGGCACTATGGCGCTGGCGATCTCGCTAGGCTCAGCTGGCTTGGTTGGTTGGTTTTTTTATAGTTGGCAACCGCAGTTAGTGGCATTACAACAGCAACAGGGTTCGCTGTTGCAACAGCAACAAAGTCAGCAAAGTTTGTTTGAGCGTAAGCAGCAGGAGTTGCAGCAGGATATGCAGCAACAACTGGTGAATGTAGTGGCTGATTTACAAGCCAAGGCGCAGGAACAAGGCGATAAAAATCAACAAGAGCTGGCCAAGCTGCAATTACAGTTAGATCAACAGAGCGGTAACGTCAAAGGCTGGCAATTGCTGGAAGTAGATTATTTCCTGCGACTGGCCGAACAAAAGCTGTTCCTGGAACAGAACGTGGCGGCTGTGGTGCAAGTGCTGGAGCTGGCTGAGCAGCGGCTGAAACAAATGCAGGATGCCAGTCTGGTGGCTGTGCGCGAAGCCATAGGTCAGGACAAACGGATGCTAGCGGAATTAAATACGCCCGATATGCATCAATTGCATCTGACGTTATCGAATTTACGTCAGCAAAGTCTGACCTTGCCACTGCGTCAATCTGAGCGTGCGATGGATCATCAGACGGAAGAAGAGATCACCGAAGACGCTGCCGACTGGCAGGCCAATTTGGCGCTGTACTGGCGTAATTTCTGGCGTGGGCTGATCCAGGTGCGCGCCAGTTTGCCGGAAGATGGCGTCAGTTTGACGGCGGAGCAACAAATCAGCGTCCGTAACACCTTAACCCAACAATTGTTGTTGGCTGAGTTGGCGGCGATGCAGCATAACCAGGCGGTGTATGCGGCCGCAATTCAACAAAGCGCGGACAGTTTGCAACGTTATTTTGCCGCCACTGAACCGGCAGTACAGCAAATGGCCGATGAATTGCTGGTGTTGTCGGCGTTACAGGTCAGCTTACCCTTATTGGCGCCGCTGAAAAGCCCACAGCTGTTTGCTGCCTATCAGCAGGGGCAAATGACTGCGGAGTCGGCATTATGATCCGGCTGGCATTGTTGATCGCAATCCTTGGTCTGGCGATGTTATTGGGGCCTGTGCTGGCGAATCATCCAGGTTATGTCATGCTGGTGGTGGCTGGCGTCACCATCGAAGCCACTTTTATCGGTTTGATGCTGGTGTTGCTGTTGACTGCGCTGGCGTGCTGGTTAAGTTGGGTGTTGTGCAAAAGGTTATTTGATTTACCCAGACTGAGTTTCAGCTTCTTACGTTCGCGCAAAGAGCGCCGTGCCCGGCAGGCGTTGCAGCAGGGGATGTTGGCTTTTGTCCGGCAGGACTGGCAAAGCGCGGATCAATATTTCTCCATCGCCAAGGCTGAGCCGGAATGGCAAAAAATGAAACAAATTATGGCCTGTTACAGTGCGCAAAAGCATGGTGATATAGCCAAAGCCAATCAACTGGCTGCCGCGCTGGAAACCGATGATGCGGATAACTGGCTGGTGGTGGCGGATTTATATCTGCAGCAACAACAGCCAGCCCGCGCCGTTAGTTTCCTCAGTGACAAAATTGTCGCCCAGCCAAAAGACAGCAAACTGGGTCGGTTGTGGTTGCAAGCCCTGACCGCTGCCGGTCAATGGCAAACGCTGCTGGAGCAAGTACCCTTGGCGCTGAAGCAACAATGGTACAGTAAAGCCCAATGGCAACAAGTGCGTTATCAGTTGTATCCGGTCGCGATTCAAGGCTTGGCGGCGCAAGGCCAGTTTGACGAAAATGCCGTTTATTGGCAGCAATTGCCTGCCAAAGAGCGTAAATCTTTGGCTGCGACCTTAGGCAAGGTTTGGGCGAAAGCTGTCTCTGGCCAAGCTGAAGCGGCAGAAAAATTGTTACTCGACAGTTTAGCGCTGGCCGATCTGAGTCTGGCCTGGCCTGTGCTACAACAAATTCCGCTCGGTCGCTCTGTGTTGCAACTGCGTAAGCAAGCGCAGCACTGGTTGCGCGATCACAGCAATAATGGTCATCTGTATGCGGTGTTAAGTTATTGTGCGGCGCAGGAAGGGGAAGCCGATCAGGCCAGCCATGCCTGGCAAAAAGCGCTGCAATATCAACCGGAACTCGCTTGTCAGGCGCTGAAGGCTACCGACACAGTGCAGCTATCTGCGCCGCTCTGAACTCTGTGACGGCATTACCACTGTTAACTGGTTTAGCGCCTTTAGTACAGCCCGGCGTCAAGTTATTGATCCTCGGCAGTATGCCGGGGCAGGCCTCTTTGCGCCAACAGTGTTATTACGGTCATCCACGCAATCAATTCTGGCCTTTGATGCAGGCGTTATTTGGCGTTGATGCGACATTGCCTTATGCCGCCCGCTGCCAGGCTTTGCTGAATGCGGGGGTCGCGCTGTGGGATGTGATAGGCCAGTGTCAGCGGCCGGGCAGTCTGGACAGTGCTATCGTCAGCGACAGTGTAAAATTTAATGATCTGGCCGCGTTGTGCCAGCAATATCCGACCATCCAGCAGATTTGGCTCAATGGTGGCAAAGCCGCACAAGGTTTCCGCCAGTATCAGCGTTGGCTGGCTGCCAGCGACTGGCCTGGGACAGCCCTGCAGATCCGAACTTTACCTTCGACCAGTCCGGCCCATGCCAGTGTCAGATTTGCTGACAAGCTGGCTTTATGGCAGCCGATACCGCCACCGCCTGCAGTGGGCTAAGCTGGCTTATTCTGTTAAATGTTGTTCCAGCCGTTGTTTTAATGCGCCCTCAATTGGCAAGGCTTTGCCGGTTTTCCGATCCAGACAGACAAAAGTAATATCGGCATCAGCCACCACCACCGCACTGCCCTGAATATGGATCTGTTGATGGATCACCGCACTTTTGCTGCCAATCTTACTGAACTGACTGGATATCGCCAGAATTTGGCCATTGGTGGCGGCCTGGCGGTAATTGATATTGATATTCACAATCACCCAAGCCAGGTTCAGTTGCTCAAAAAACGCCACGTCCCCACTGTCTTCCAGATAACTCCAACGCGCTTCCTCCAGAAATTCCAGATAACGGGCATTGTTGACGTGTTGATAAATATCTAAATGATAACCACGAACTTTGATCAAGGTTTGGTGCGGCATACAATTCTCTCTGGTTAGACCTGTTGCAGGATTGTCGCTGATCGGGCCGTTATCGGCAACAGTTCTGTGGCTGAACAGCTGCCTCAGCTTTTCATCAGGAATTGCTCAGGGCAAGTTGCTGGTATCGCCAGTCGGTTGCACCTAGCATCAAGATCCTTTGTTATTGCTGACGGAGACAATGATGCCAATTTTACCGAATTTACTCAGCTTCAGCCTGAGTTTGAGTCTACTCGCTGGCTGCGGCTCGGAGCCGGCCAGCAGCGGCAACCAGCCAACGCCACCGCTGCAACAACAGCATTTACCTGTGATCACTCCAGGTTTGGCGCTGCCGGATAACAGCACCAGCACTCACTTTGAGGTGTTGTTGTTCGGCAACAGCCATCTGCAAAGCCATGATTTACCTTACATGTTGCAGCTGATGTTGCAACAGGGGCGGCCGCAAGCGACCAGTCGGGTGCAACGAGCAGATGATTGGGCTTTTCTCGATGAAAGACTCGCCGATGGTCGCAGTTGGCCTGTGTTAAAAAGCCAGACATGGACGCATCTGGTGTTGCAGGGGCAAAAGTATTCTACCTCGGGTCAGTATAGCTACCCTATTGCTGCCAGCCTGACCTGGATTGCATTGGCTAAGCAATTGCAGATCACCCCAGTATTATTTCCGGAACATGCCAGAGCAGGCAACAATGAAGAAGGTGAGCGGGTTTATCTACTGCATCAGCGCATTGCCAAGCAGGAATCTGCCTGTGTGGCACCTATTCCACTCGGCTGGTATCAACTGATGCAACAAACTGGCTTGGTGTTACACGAACCCGACGGCAACCACGCCAATAAAACGGGCGCGGCTTTTACCGCCTTTATCTTGTACCAAGTGCTGAGCGGCGATCCTGCCGATCAACTCCCCACCATCCCGGCATTGAACATTTCTGCCAGCGTGCAACAACAGTTAAGGCAATGGGCCTCTGCCACGTTACAGCAGTATCCGGCATGCCCATTTACAGGGTGAACAACGGCCAATCGTATCCTTTATAAAAATTGTTTTTTCAGCTCAGTCGCCAGCGGATAGTTTTTCGCAATGGCTTGGTCCAGTAAGTGCAAACCTTGCTCGCGTTGGCCCTCAAGTAACAGCCGGGTGCCAGCCCAAGCCATCACTTCTGCATGCTGTTGACTGAGTAAGTACTGTTCCCAGTCGTCGTGGTAAGCCGCCATAATACGTTGCGCATCAGGGTCGCCATTTTTCGCCGCTTCGGACCACCAATATTTGCTAGATAAGGTCAGCGGCGCCTGCTGTAAATGCCGCACGATAATTTTGGGCTGACCGCTAAATTTATGCCGATACAGCCAATAGTCGCCAGCTCTGACTTGACCAGTCAGTTGCTGTCCGACCAGTTCAGACTGCTCATTTTCCACATCGGGATCGAAATAATTCACTTTGGTGATGAGGCCTTTCTCATCCGTACTGACCTTGGCGTTGCCATAAAAACCTTTGATCGCTGCTTTTGGCGCCGGTGTTGGTTGAAACAAAGATAAATCCAGCTGCGGACTTAGCGGTTGGTTTGCATCAAATTCAGGTCTGTTGCCACTTTGGATTGCCACCATTTCCAATAAAGTGCCTAACACCAATTGATGTTGGGGTACGCCTGCCACGGCGCCGTCCCATAATTTATAGTCCGCGATGGTTTTATCCACTTTGCGTAGATTTATACCGCCATTCAGAGCAAAACTAAGATTGATTTTTCGGATATGTTTTTGGCCATCGGCTTGATAACGCCATTGTTTCAGTGCCGCGATGGCCGACTTTTCGAATACTTGTTTTGGAAAAGAGTCCAGCGTATCAACAGCGGTCACTTGGCCTGTTTCATCGACTAACAACCGCAGTGTGACATAACCAAACTGGCCTTTCCGAGCCGCTCCCACCGGATAACGGGGACCTACCCGTTTGATTGGCTTTGGCAGTAATTCGTCATCATCATACTCATCGCTAAAAGTATTGATGATGACTTGCTGTTGTAATGGCTGGAATTGTAGCTCTGCTTGTTGCAGCTCGTCAGCGGACGCCTCCGCTGATAGTTTTTGTAATAAGGCTGCAGCTTGCGGGTGTTTTAACTCTGCCGCCAACATCAGATAAGCCAGCGCTTTGCTGGTGTTTTTCGATTGGCCTTCCCCATTGAGCGCCATCACGGCCAGATTAAAACTGGCAACATCATTGCCAAGTGGCAGCAATTCGGTAAATTTGCTGGTCGCAGTAGCAAAATCCTGTTTTTGGTAAGCTTGCAGCGCCTGCAGCATATCAGCCTGACAGGATAAACTGGCGATCAGTAACAGCGGGAGTAAGCTACGCATCAGAAGTTCCTTTTCAATGATTGAAAAAGAAACATAGCAGCAATGGGTATTTTTGTAAAAATAGTGTGTATTTTGTTTTTATGCAGCTTCATCCAAGTTCCAGCGCTATGATGACTTAGCTACCAGCAGCTGAGGTTTAGCTAGCGCTGTTACTGTTGTTTTGGTGTAGAGCTGAGTGGGTTTGACGATGTTAACAACTGCTGATAGGCGCCGGCATTCACCACGTGCTGATAACCCAGTTTTTTTAATTCGGCTGCGGCTAAACCGCTGCGGCGACCTGAGCGGCAGTACAACTGGATCTGCGCATTTTTATCGCTGGTCAGTTGCTGGATGCGGCTGGTGATGTCGGTATGTGGAATATTGACCGCACCCGGCAAATGGCCTTGTTGAAATTCTGCTGCCGAACGCACATCAATCCAGATGGGATCGGCCCACACAGGCAGATGAGCAAGGCTAAGCAACAGACGACACAGGGCGAACCGTTTCATGGCATGTCTCCGGTGGTTGGGTTGTTGTCAACGAAGCTTGGTCAGCGCTCAGGCGACAAATACTGCCGATCATAAAAGGTGCGCAGCCATTCTGGTTTATACACCGCCAATAAGGTCAAAGCCGCACCATTTAATAATGCCTCCGGAAACCAAATCAGCAAGCTAAATAATAGATAATTGTCGTAAATCGTATCCCAGTCGTAACGACCGTCCAACCAGAGTAAGCCAGCAGTACTGCAGATCTGCAGCACGATAGCCAGCGCCGCACCAATAAAACCGGCGACAAAAATATAGACAAATAACTGTCGGCTGAGCCGGTGATAACTCCACAGAAACAGCACATAACTGCCAAGCACGGGTAGCAGAACCTGACTGAGGAAAATAATACCACTGTCTTGCCAGGCCAGTTTGCCCTGCAGCAACAAGGCCAATAACGGCACCAGCCCAAGCCAAAGCGCAATCCGATAGCCGTGACATAGCACCAAGGTGGTCAGCAACAAAAAATGTAATTGTAAGCCATCTTTGATACCGGCCTGGATACTCCATAACACCGACAACGCCGCTAGGCTGGCAAAAACCAGATGCTGATAAACCCGTTCTTGCCGCAGCTTGGGCCAGAATTCAGCCGGATAACTAGCGACAATCACGCCAAGCCCTAACACAAAACAACCCAATTGCAACATGGACATCAATAGCGGCTCATCTGATAACCCTCAAGGTCGACAGTATAAATCGAATTGCCGGGGCAAGCTGCCCTCAGCGGCTTAAAATCAATGCGTTATAGAGAGCTGGCCAAAAAATCGGCTGCAGCGTTCTTGACTGCCAGTTGACGTCGACAGTGCATGACGTTTTGCTCATAAAGGCCGCACTTGGCCCTGCTGCGCTCATTCTTTGCTTTGGTCTTTCGCCGATAAAATTGATAATGCGCGTGGCAGAAATTCTGCTTGCGGTTAACTTGAATGAAAAGGACATTTACATGAAGTATCAAGCAATCTCTCTGCTGTTGGCCAGCGCTTTATCTGCCGTGACACTGCCTGCTGTCGCAGCAGAAAGTACCATGGATAGCCAACCTGGGCTTGCGGTGTCAGCGCGGTTAAGTACCTTAGGTTTTGGTGCCGAATTGGATTATCCCCTCAATGCCTATTGGAATCTGCGACTTCAGGCCAATAGCTTTAATTACAGTGACAGCTTTGATGAAAGTGATATTGAATATGAGGGCGAACTTGAGCTGTCTACCCAAGGCCTGTTAGTTGACTTTCGGCCTTTTGCCGGTACTTTCAAATTGACTGCTGGTTTTTTTGCTAACAGCAATCAATTGGTCGCCAGCGCAGTTTCAGCCTCAGATAAAAGCTTCGATATTGGCGGCAACCGCTATATCGGCGCATCAAATAATCCACTGCGACTGGCGGCTGAAGTTGAGCTGGGTAAGTCTAGTGCTGGTTATCTGGGGCTAGGCTGGGGGTATTCTTATCAAAGTGGCTTGAGTTTTAGTTTGGAATTAGGCGCACTGCTCAGTGGCGAAGCAACTGCCAACATCACCGCCAGTGGGACTGCATATCGGACAGATTTGCCACAACTGCAGTTTGATGTGCAAGGCAATACGGCTGCAGCAAAGTTATTTCAGCAACAGTTAGCGGTTGAGCAAAGCGAGTTGCAAGATGATTTAGATGGCTTTGAACTCTATCCTGTGCTGGCATTATCGCTGGGTTATCGGTTTTAACCAGCGCTGGCAACGAAGTTAAGCTGCTATGGAAGAACAGCATAGTTGCAGCCGCACTGGCTGACAAACCGTGACGGCTGCGACTGCAGTCTGGATTTAGCGGCGGCGGCGCCACCACCAGCCGCCGAATAGGATGAGGCCGAACAAGCCAGCGCCCAACAAAGGCCAGCGCTGTTGCCTGAACTCCTGTTGCAAGTTTTGGCTGGCTCTGGTGGCGGCGCTGTTAAAATCCGGCGCCGGGCAGCGAATACCGATATCGGCGCCCCAACTGACGTATGGACCTTGTGCCAGATAACGCTGGTAATACTGCTGCGCCAGCGCTGGATCGCGATTGATCAGCCAGGTGCTGGCGTGGCAAAGCGTCGCGGCAAAGGCCTGACTATTGTGCGGCAGCCAGTCGGCACTTTGCGCCGCCAGTTCTGCTGCCAGATAACGGTAGTGGAATCTTTTGTCCGGCACTGCACTGCTGGCACTGATGCGCTGCTGCTCGGCCAGTGGAATTTGCCATTGCTGCGGCGGCGCTTCAGCCGGTTGGTAAAACTCGAACTGACCATAAAACACCTGATAATCCGGCGCCAGCTCAAAACCCAGCAGTTCAAGCCCATGTTGTCTGGTTAAGCTGGCTGCCTGGAATAATGCCGTTGCCCGCGCTACATCCGGCAGGCCCAGGTACTGCCGGATGGCGCTCAGCCAATTGGGCTGACTTTGCTTGATAGCGTCATGATAACGAGCAGCCAGTTGTTGTAGCGCTGGTTCGACAAAATAACGCTCTGCCTGTACCAAGTCGCCAGCACGCAATAAACGACGTGCCAATAACTGGCGTAACAGCGTATTGGGTTCAGTATCACCAAAATACTGCCATTCTGACGGCGCTTTTGGCTGACCAGCCGGTACTTGTTGCTCAACGAATTGCTGCAATTCGCTCAGCGTCAGCACCCGTTCGGCGATATAAGCGGTGTCTTGCCAATACTGAGCACCACTTTGATATAGCAATTGCATCGCGGCTAGATAATCGCCTCTTTGTAGTTGCAATACCCCAGCTTCGGCCTGTAACCGGCATTGGTTATCCAGTTGAATTTGTTGCAACCGTTGTGGAGTTGGCACTTCGGCATAGCGGTCTGGTTGCAACGCAGGTGCTGGCAGTTCGGTTGGAAAGGCCTTGGCGGCTTTGGCATAAGCGTCGGCGGCCGCGGTTAAATCATTCTGCCGCAATGCCATTTTAGCCGTTAACCACCAACGCAGTGGGCTGTCGTCGGCCTGCGCTAATAAAGCCGGTACCAGCTCAAACTGACCTTGTTGATAACTCAAGGCCGCCAGTTGTAGTGCGTTGTCGAGTCGCACTGTTGGCTGTTGTAATAACAGTTGGCTCAGCCTGCTCACTTGCTCCGGTGCCTGATAGCTCAGCATTTGTTGTTGTGTCAGCAAATAACGACTGAGTAATTGCGCCACTTTCGGCTGCGCCAGTAACGGGGTCAGCTCGGCATCTGGCAGCGCCAGCAGTTGTTTACTCAGTTGTAATAACGAGGCACGGCCTGACTCTTCATAACCGGCCTGGGCGGCGTACAGGCCGATGGCTTGTTGCCAGTTGTTGGTTGCCAGCGCTAACCTGGCCTGCTCGCCCAAACTGGCCACCGCCAGTTGCAATGGATCGGCCAGGCCGTTGCTGACTTCCTGCTGTAAACTTTGCAGTAATTGTTGCGCTTCCAGACTAGCGGATGGTTCTGTTTGTTGCAGCAATAAGCGCGCCAGTGAGTAGAGAGCCCAGCTGCGACGTTGTGCTTGCTGCGCAGCGGGTAAAGCTAACAGCTGGCGCCATAAACTGGCGGCGCTGGCGGCATCTTGCTTGGCAAAGGCGACAGCACCAGCAGTGTAGAGTGCTAATTCCTGCGGTAAAGCGGCACCGATTTGTAAGGCTGTGGCAGCATCGGCTTGCTGTCGCATCAGGGCAACCAGAGCCGCTTGTTCGGTGGGCAACAGTTGTTGCTCGGCTTGTTCGGCTGCGCTGACTTGTCGCTCTAATTGCCAGTCATATTGACTGGCAAAACTTTTGCTTGGCAGGGCAAAGGTGGGTACTTTTGTTGCCAGCGCCAGCACTTCAGTGGCAAATAAAGGTTCAGGCAATTGCTGCAGATGTTGGCCACGGTCAGATAATAATTGCAGTGGAAAATCCGGTCCGCAAGCCAGCACCGGGATGCTGATGAGCAGGGTGGTCAATACACTGAGTGTTGTCAGTGGCTGGCGTGGTGTCCTTGGCATGGGCATGTTGAGGTCCATCATGGTTGAAAAGGTTAGGGCAGAGCGCCAGCGCGGTTGGCGGTCGCTGCATCCATCAATTGTAACTGTTGGCAGTGAAACCAGGCCAGTAATTGCCGCTCGCCCGCCGCTAATTTGCGGTTTGGCAGCTGTAGCTGATAACCGCCGGGCTCTGTTTGTAGGCGGCTGCCCGCCATCGCTTCGGCTTGCAAACAGTGACTGCTATGTAATTGCAGCAAAGCCGGTAACTGCTGCGGCGTCTGACCGCTGTTATGCGCCCAAAGTTCCAGCACCGGGGCTGTGCCGGTTAATTGCAGTTGCAGTCGTTGTTGTAGCGGCTGTTGCCGCACTATAGCCTGCAAGGTGCTGAGCGGCAGGCTGCGTTGATCCTGTGGTAATGGCAAGCGGAACCAGACCAGCCCTTGCAGCAGCGGCCAGGGCTGTTGTTGTAACCATGCCTGCCATTGCTGTAATTGCAACGGATCCAGCCACAATTCTTGCCGTTCGCCGACATAAAGTTGTGGCACTTCACTTTCAACCAGCCAGTCCGCTGAGTTGGCGGCCTTACGCACCAGGGCAGAATGATAAGCCGGTAACGCCAGATAAAAAGGCTTGTCACTGAGGGCCGCCAGTTGGCTGGCCCACTTTTGAGCCAATTGCGGCTCAAACAAACCTTGCGTTGGTGATAGCACCGAATGCAACTGCAGTGTGATGATATCAATCTGCTGCAATAAGGATGTAAAATCAGCGCTTTGCAGCCAGTCGGGCAGGGCCGTGATGGCCAGTTGAGTACCGGCAGGCAATTGCGGCCGCAGTTGTTGTAACCAGCGCTGATAAGCCGGTAACTGGCTGCGGGCGCTGTCGTAATCAATTTCAATCACGGCTGGTGTCAAACCGGCTTGTTGCCATTGCTGTAACAGATGGCGCAACCTTTGCTGCAGTGCCTGCACTGGCAATTGCGGTAACTGACCATCGAGCCGGATCACCAGCCACAGCGGCCGGCCGTCTTGCTGTAATAATGACAGCGGCAGCTTGGTTTCAAACCAGACTGGGCCTTGCTGGCTGACATGGTATTGCAGTGCCAGCAGCCGCAGCTGACTAAAATCGGCCCGGCTTTGCGCCAATGCCGCCGGATGCTGTGCTGTCCATTGCCGCTGCCAGATATACAACTGTTGTGACAGCGGCCTGGGCTCTGTTGGGATTGCTGTTGCAGGCTTGACCGCTGCTGGCGGTGTACAACCCATCAGCAACAGCAGAAACACCAGATGACCAAGCAACAACCGCCAACTGCAGGCTTTATAACCAGGCAAAAGCATCCGCATACATCTGTTGCTGCACAGCGCCCTGGGCTAAAAAGGCGTCACGCACAGCGCCAACCATCGGGAAAGGACCAGCGATATAAATATCAAAAGCGCTTAAATCGGCATGATCCGCCAGCACCGCCTGATGCACCAGGCCGCTGCGGCCTTGCCAGTTATCATCCGGTTCCTGTACCACCAGTTGTAATTGGTAGTGCGGATTGGCCGCTTGCCACTGCGTCAGTTCTGCTTCGGCATATAAAGCTTGTTGGTTACGTAAGCCCCAGTACAGTTGCACTGGCCGGTCCACGCCACTTTGGGCAATAGCGCTGGCAATACTGTGTACATATGAAAAGCCCGTGCCACCAGCCAACAAAATAATAGGCCGCTCACTGTCCTGCCGCCAATAAGCTTCACCCAGGCCGACCTGGATCAGCACTGCTGGGTTTTCGCGTAAATGACTCAGCGCCTGACTGGCATAGTTATCGGTGACAGCGCCACCAATCTGTAATTCCAGTGCAGGCTGACCATCGACCGTAAAACCTGGCGCGCAGGCAATAGAAAACGGTCTTTTATCGCTGTCAGATAAAAAAATCTGCAGATATTGCCCGGCCTGAAATTCGACCGGCGCTTGGGGCAACAGCAGCACCCGCTGCACCGTCGGAGTCAGGGCACTGATACTGTGCACTGTGGCGAGAACTTTATTTGATGCAGCTTTTAATTGTGATTCAGTCATGGCTCTGTTCTTTCAATTCAGCGGCTTAACCGCTGATAAATGGATGATGCAGGATCAGATCGCTGTCCGGATAGGCCAGACAACAGTAAGTAAATTGTTGGCTTTTGTCGACCTCAGTCAGTGGCTCTGGTGGTAAATAATGCACTGAACCACTTTTTAACCGACAAACACAGGCCGTGCAAACGCCCTGGCGGCAGCGATTCGGAAAATCGATGCCCTGGCGCAGCGCCGCTGCCAGAATGGTTTCATCCGCTGCAACCGCAAAGCTCAGGCCGGCAGGTTGAATGGTGACTTGCCAGCTTGCTGGGCGCTGTGGTGGGCTCACCTTAATAAGCCTTTGTTGCTGGCCGGTAAGTCGATGCCCAATTCAGCCCAGATCTGGTCTATTTTCTGTTTAACCGCTGGCGTCATTTCAATCGGTACCCCCCATTCCCGCGTGGTTTCGCCCGGCCATTTATTGGTGGCGTCCATGCCCATTTTTGAACCTAAGCCAGACACTGGCGAGGCAAAATCAAGGTAATCAATTGGCGTATTTTCAATCAGGGTAGTGTCACGCGCCGGATCCATCCGGGTGGTGATAGCCCAGATCACATCCTGCCAGTCGCGGGCATTGACATCATCATCACAGACAATGACAAACTTGGTATACATAAACTGGCGCAGGAAAGACCAGACGCCCATCATCACCCGTTTGGCATGGCCCGGATATTGTTTTTTCATCGTCACCACCGCCAAGCGGTAAGAGCAGCCTTCAGGCGGCAGATAAAAATCGACGATTTCCGGAAATTGCTTTTGCAAAATAGGCACAAAGACTTCGTTCAGCGCTACGCCTAAAATGGCCGGTTCATCCGGCGGCCGACCGGTATAAGTACTGTGGTAAATCGGATCTTCGCGATGGGTGATATGCGTGACGGTGAACACCGGAAAGGAATCCACTTCGTTGTAATAACCGGTGTGGTCGCCATAAGGACCTTCCGGTGCCATTTCACCCGCTTCCAGATACCCTTCCAGCACAAATTCAGCGCTGGCTGGGACTTGTAAATCGTTGCTGATACATTTGACGACTTCAGTGTTATCACCGCGCAATAAGCCAGCAAAAGCGTATTCAGATAAGGTATCTGGTACTGGCGTCACTGCGCCTAAAATAGTGGCTGGATCGGCGCCCAAGGCAACAGAGACCGGAAAACGTTGGCCCGGATGGGCTTTTTGCCATTCCAGGAAGTCCAGCGCGCCACCACGATGCGACAACCAACGCATAATGACTTTGTTTTTACCCAGCACTTGCTGGCGATAGATGCCAAGATTCTGCCGCTCTTTATGCGGTCCACGGGTGACGGTTAAACCCCAGGTAATTAAAGGCGCGGCATCACCGGGCCAGCAGGTCATCACCGGCAGTTTGGTTAAGTCTACTTGCTCACCGCTCAGCACCACTTGCTGGCAAGGCGCTTTTTTCACCACCTTGGCCGCCATGTTCAGCACTTGCTTAAAAATCGGCAGCTTATCCCAGGCATCTTTTAAGCCTTTTGGCGGCTCTGGCTCTTTTAAAAACGCCAGCAGTTTGCCGACTTCGCGCAAAGCGCCAACATCTGGCTGACCCATGCCGAGCGCCACCCGCTCTGGCGTGCCAAATAAATTGGCCAGCACCGGGATCTGGTAACCTTTAGGATTTTCAAATAACAACGCCGGACCGCCAGCGCGTAGCGTGCGGTCGGCAATTTCGGTCATTTCCAGCACGGGATCAATTTCCATCTGGATCCGTTTTAATAAACCCCGTTGTTCCAGCTGCGCGATAAAATCACGTAAGTCTTTATATTTCATAGCTATCCAGCGAGTTCTGGCGGCAAAGCTGCTGCCTGCAGTTGATGGGATGCATTATACATGGCTAGGCCCGGCTTGCCATGCCTGGCGCCTATGATGCCGATACGCCCGGCTTTGGGCATTCTGATGGCGTAACTAAGTGACGCCATGTGTTTATCGGCGTTCTGATTACGATGCTGTGGCGATTTGGGACCAGCAAACACTGGTTTTTTTAGCCGGGCAATGTTGGTCCTTGGTCGTAACCACGATGGATAACGTTCATCGGTAGGTCCGACTCGACCGGTAGCGTACGACCTAGTCCGTAGGTCTGACTCGACCCGCAGCATAGCTGCGGGGCAGTCGGACATAGTTGTCCTTAGCTGCGGCCAAAAGCTGCGATCAATGCCCGGCTGGTTGACCAAAGGTTCAGGAATGAACGGCTTTGCGTTCAGTGCAGCGCCGCTGCGGGGCAGTCGGACATATTTGTCCTTAGCTGCGGTCAAAAGCTGCAATAAATGCCTGGCCAGTTGAGCAAAAGTTCAAGAATGAACCGCTTTGCTTACATTGTTGTGCTGCTGTGGCAGTGTCCAGACACTGCCTGGGATCGCCTGGCGTAAGCGTTGTCTGGTTTTGCTGGCGGCATAAGCAAAGCTGGCAGCAAATAGCAGCGCCATCAGATCAACGCCGATGGTCAGACTGAGCCGGTATAGCTCGGGCTGGCTCCATTGCAGGTATAAAGTTGCCACTGGCAATAAGGCGCAACTCAGACTGAGTGCCACTAACCCCTGATAAGCGGCCAGTGCGGCACCACGCCAACAGCTATAAGCGACAAAACCAATAAAACTCAGGTAATAACACCACAGATAAGCATGGTTGATGTTCGCAAGCCAGGGCCCCAGCAGTTTACCGATCAGCAGGGTCAAGGCTACGGCAAGCATAGAGCCGAGACAGACCCCAATGGTGAGGGCGGCTAGCCAGCGGCAATTACGGTCGGCGCCAGCGGCTTTTTTCATTCTTTTGTCCAGCCACAATAAATTACCGCTGTAAAATAAAAAGGCACCGAGTAAACCGAGCAGAAAATAACCCCAGCGACCAAAATCACCGGCATAGGTACCAAAATGGAGCGAAAATAAGCCCAGCACAAATTTGCCGTAACTGGCGCCGTCGTCGGTAGAGAAACTAAAAGGTTGCACCTTCAAGGTGAAAGGCTGCAAAAACAGATAATCGGCGGCCGGACCCCGCACCATGCCATTGGCATTGTGCATTTCCACTGTCAGCATCGGGGCCGGGCTATTGAGGCGCATAAAGGTCAGCTTTTGCGGCTGATGGGCAGGACTATAAGCTTGGGCCGCTGCCACTTGCTCAGCAAGTTTTGGCAGGCTGCTCAGCTCAAAGGTTTGCCGGCTTGGGGCTGGCCGCTGAAAGACCGGCTGCTCACCATAAAACACCGCCAGACCGTCGTAAATCAAATCATGAAAAGCAAAACCTATCACGGTCCAGGCGATGACAAAGTGAAAAGGCAGGCTGCTGATGCCAACCAGATTATGACTATCGAGCCAGAATCTGCTAGCGCCTTTTTCTATGCGCAGTGCAAACAGCGTTTTTACCAGCGTCGGCAGCAACACCACCACACCAGACACCAGCGCCAGTAAATACAACACGGACGCAATGCCCAGCAGATAGACGCCGGCTTGATCATGCCCAATTTCGCCGGCAATACCGGCGCTGCGATGCAGATAATCAATCAGATCGGCAAACTGGTTTTCGGTTTGTTCAGTCAGTTGCAATTGACCTTGAGTGTCCAGAGTTGCTGTCACCAGCTTGTTATCCATTGCCAATTCGCGGGCGCTGCCTTGGCGGTACCAACTAATCGCGGGTTCAGCCCGGGTCAGATCCAGTTCAAAACCTGCCATCAGTTCGGTTGGATGAGCACTGAGTGTTTGATCGAGCAGTTGTTGCCAGCGCTGCAGATCCGGGCTGGAGCCGGTCAGATGCTGCACTGGTGCCGGCGCTATCCATTGCTGCAACTGGTGCTTAAACATGGTGAGACTACCGGCGTAAAAACCGATAAATAACAATAAACCGGCACAAATGCCGGTCCAGGTATGCAGACTCTGGTAAGTCCGTAAGGTGGTAGCTCTGACTTTCATCCGATACTCCGCAGCAAAAAGAACAGGCCATACAACAACACTGTGCTGCCGCCAAGTACCAGCCAGGCCTGACGGCCAGTCTGGAATAAGTACACAGTACTGAACAAGGTCAACCACAACGGGATCAGCAGCCACATATTAAATTGGCTTTTATCTGTGGCTGCGATTCCGCCTGGTCCATACCAGGCAAAAAAGCCGATCAGCACAAAGGCCAGCGCCAAACCCAGCACAGCACCAGCCAGCGTTTTAGCCAGCCAGTCGGCTTGAAAATACTCACGACGGGTTTCAGTGGCCATGCTGCTTGCGCTCCTTATTGTGCAATAGCGTCGCCAGCGGCAGCAGCATGGCGGCCAGCATCAGGACCAGCAGACAAAAAAATACTGTGGCGGACAGACTGAGCTGGGTGCCAGCGCAACCAATCGCCAGTAAAAACAGCAGCGTTGCCAGCCAGCGCCAGTGTTGCGCTAAGGGTTGGCGCATTAAGCGTTGATGGCGGGTACTGGCATAACCAATGGCGCTGGCAGCACTGAGCAGCAAGCAAGATGAAAATAACCACATAAAATTTGTTCCTTAACAAGGTTTGCGCATAATAATGCAAATAAGAATGGTTATCAATTGAGGTTGTTATTTATTTGTGGTAGTTTTTGCGCGTTTGATGAGCGGCCATGATTTGGCCTGACAAGCAGAAACAACAACAACCGCCATCAAGGTCAGTCTGGCGTCACCGGACTGTGGTCACAACCTTCAGAGAAAGCTGACGATCTCAGGTCAGTCAGCAATAAAACGGGATACCCACATGGAAAAGGTCACAATGAAAAAAACGCTGACAGCACAGTTGTTGCTGGCGGCTTTAGCTGCTGCATCACTGCCGGTGCTGGCAGAGGACGAAGATAAAGATGAAAGTGCGCGCAAATCGATTGAAGTGATTGTGGTCAGCGGTGAAAAAACTGAGCGCTCACTGAAGGATACTGCGGCTTCAGTGGCGGTGCTAAATCAGGCGTTGCTGGACAATGGCCAGGCGGTATCGATGTCGGATGCGCTGGGCGATGTTTCTAACGTGGTGGTGCTGACCGGTGCAGTGCCAGATATCCGTGGTGTGTCTGGAAACGGCTCGGCAACGGGCTTTAATTCCTTTACCGGTGGTGCCAGAGCCAGGGTGAGTAGTCTGGTCGATGGCGTGGCGCAGCCTTTTATCGCGGATTTAACCGGCGATACCGGATTGTGGGATATCGAACGGGTTGAAGTGTTCCGCGGTCCGCAATCGACCAGCAATGGCCGTAACAGTATTGGCGGTGCTGTGTTTGTGCATACCAAAAATCCAACCATGGATTTTGAAGGCGCGGTCCGCTTAGGCTATCGCAGTCAAGACAGCTTTTTTGATAGTGCCGCTGTGCTGTCGGGTCCTATTGTTGAAGATGAACTCGCGTTTCGGCTGTCCAGTCAGTGGATCAATGGCGAAACCTATTCCAAACCACAAGTCTTTGCCAGCAACCCAACCAATACCAAATTTAATGCGCTGGATACCAATAACACCAGAGCTAAACTGCTATGGACGCCGAAAGAAATCACTGAGCTGAAGTTATTATTTTCGTTTCAGCACTATGAAGAGCAGGGCAATTCCGGTCGTTTATATTTTAATGGCAAAGACCCACGCGCTTATCAGCCGTTGTTTCAGCGCGACTTGGGTACCGAAGCAGACACCAGCAGTCTGAAGCTGAATTATCAACTTTCCGAGCAATTTGCCTTGGAAACCATCGTTGCTTATATGGATTTCGAACTATTTATTGATGGTTATGAACCAAAGCCGGCCGCCGAAGTTGATGTACTGATGCAGCAACAAGACTGGACCTTTGACAGTAAATTAACTTACGGTTCGGCCAAAGATCAGAACAGTGGTTTTATCGGTGTCGCATATTTTAAACGCAAGCAAGATTTTAGCAGCAAAGGTGCCACCCTGTATTTCGGTGATGATAGCAGTGATTCCAAAGCCGTCTATGGCGAAAACACCCTACAACTGTCGCAAGACTGGAGTCTGACCGCAGGTTTGCGGGTGGAGCGCGAGCAGCAGCTGCGAGATTTTAACTTGTTTAGTCGTGGCAAATGGGGCGGCTCCACCTTAGATAACGGCAAAACCTTTACGCTGCCTAAACTGGTGCTGCAATACACGCTGGCAGACCACACCAACTTATTTGCCAGCGCCCGCCAGGGTTACAATGCCGGTGGCGGCGCTTTAAACATGATTAACAACAGCTACTACTATTATGATGCTGAAAGCGTCAATACTTTTGAAATAGGGTCCCGCTCAGTGTTGCAAGGGGGTGATACCAGTATCAGTGCCACTTTGTTCTATAACGATTTTAAAGACTATCAAGCCCTCAACAGTGCCCGTACCATCACCAATATTGATAAAGCCCATAGTATCGGCTTAGAGCTGGAAGCTTATACCATGCTGGGTCAATCCTGGCAGTTGCATAGCAGCCTTGGTTTATTGCAATCCAAAATTGATCGGGCCGGCCTTGGTTTTGCCAAAGCAATTGGCAATGAGCTGAACTCAGCGCCTGAATTCACCGCTAGCCTAGGGGTGAGTTATTGGTTGACTGAACAATGGAAACTGGATGTCAGCAGTAACTATGTCGGTGAGTTTTATGGTGATTTAGACAATACCGCTGAACGTGTTGCCGGTGATTACATCCTGACGCGTGCTTCTGTCAATTACAGCGGCGAGCAGTGGTCACTCAGTGCTTTTGTTAACAACGCCTTTGATGAGTATGGCTTGACGGCGCGGGATCCGGCCAGCGCAATTTATCCATTTGGCTATGTGGCGATGGTAAACCCACGGACTGTTGGACTGTCGGCGACTTATCGGTTCTAATTTAGTCGCGGGACTTAGGTCGGACTGCCCGACGCTTCGCGCCGGTCGAGTCCGACGATTAATTTATTTAAATCAATGCTTTGTAGTCAATAATGCTTGTTGGGCAGCAAGCATTGGACCTCACATCTCATGTCCTTCTGCCCAGCGCGCCAGCTAGCTGGGTTAACTCTGGTGATACTGCAATAACCTTTTGCTTAATAAGCGGATGGCCGTTTTGACTTTGCCCGGCAGCGGATCGCGGGCGCTGGTGACGGCGTAGATGCTCAAGGGCGGTAATTGCCAGTGAGGTAACAATTGCACCAGCCGGCCATCCGCCAATTCCCGGCTGATTTCGGGTTTTGGCAAGGCGGCAAAACCTAGCCCATCGCGGCTGAACTGGATCAAGGCCTGCATATTGTTCAGCCGCATTTTCACTGGGGCTGCGATCTGCTCGGTCAATTGCTGTCCGGTCTGGCGTAGCACTAAATGTTCAGCTTTGTTGTTCTGATGCTGTAGCCAGTCCAGTTGACTGAGCTGCGTAGGCTCGGTCAAGACTTGCGGCTGGCGGATGCCTTTACTGGCCAGGTACTCCGGCGCTGCCGCCAGAATCAACTCCCAGTTTGCCAGATGACGCGCCACTAAACGCGAGTCCGGCATGGCACCCTGGCGGATACAAAGTGCTAAATCCACTCTGTTACTAATCAAATCAAATTCATCATCCTGCACAAACAAGCGGATATTCAGTTGCGGGTGGTTTTGCAGCAATTGCTGTAACGGCTGGCTGAGCAGGCCGCAAGCAGCAAAACCAACCGGGGCTGAAATACGCAATTCTCCTTGCGGTTGCTGGCGTAAATCATTGAGTTGCTGTTTGGTTTGCTGCCATTGCTGAATGGTTTGTTGACAACTTTGATAAAATAACTGACCCGCCTCCGTCACCGTTAGTTGGCGGGTGTTTCTATGTAATAAACTGATTTTTAATTGATTTTCAAGTTTGTGAATGTGCTGGCTAATGGCCGAAGCACTCAGATCTAAGGTGCGGGCGGCGGCAGCCATCGAACCTGCTTCAACGGTCACAGCAAATACAGTCATGCTGCGGATCAAGGCATCCATTGTTAAGTTTCTCTTCATTCAGCGTTAAGCGATTGCCGCTGTTGTAGCCAATTCGGCGCGGCTATTATAACGGTATTGAGAATTATTTGCATCTTTGTTTGTTGACCGGAGTAGTACCCATGTTAAAAACGTCTGCCACTGTGCTGGCAATCGCCATCGCCACTAGTTTTGCTGCTGCCGCAGCTGCCACCCCCGTGACCACAGAGCCTGCGGATGAAGTGATGGTGGTCACTGCCGCCGGTTATGAGCAACAACTGAAACAAGCGCCAGCCAGTATCAGTGTGATTAGCCGCGAAGAGTTGTCTAAGCGTTTGTACCGCGACGCACTGGATGCCATGCTGGATGCACCAGGTGTCATTATCACCGGTGGTGGTGATCGGCAAGATATCAGTCTACGTGGCATGGGCAGCGCTTATACCTTGATGCTGATTGACGGTAAACGCCAATCTTCCCGTGAAACCCGGACTAACAGTGATAGTTCAGGCGTGGAAGCGGCCTGGACGCCGCCGGTGGGGGCTATTGAACGAATTGAAGTAGTGCGCGGGCCAATGTCATCGCTGTATGGTTCAGATGCGATTGGCGGTGTGATTAACATTATCACCCGCAAAGTACCGCTGAACTGGCAGGGTGAAGTGCGCCTGGACAGTACCTTGCAGCAAGACAGTCAGTCTGGCGATCAGACGCAGGGGAATTTTTTCCTGACCGGCCCGATGTTAGAGAAACAGCTGGGTTTGCAATTGTATGGTCAGTACAGCAAACGCGATGAAGACCGCATCATCAGCGGTTACCGTGGCCGTAAAGCTGACAATCTGACCGCGCGTTTTGCTTACACTCCGAATGAAAATCACGATATTTTGCTGGAGACTGGCCTTGCCAATCAGACTTTCGACAGTACAGTCGGCAAAACCGTGCAGCCAGCCGAACCGGGTAAACCTTGTCCACGTGGTGGTTGCCCGCAAAGCAGTGTCACTGAATATGAAACCAGTAAAGTGTCGTTATCTCACACCGGTCGTTGGGGTTTTGGCGTGTCGGATAGTTTTATCAAGCGCGAGGAATTTGACAACCTGAGCCGCAAAATGACTATTCGCAATACCGATCTACAAAGCACCTGGTGGCTGCCGGTGGGGGATAGCCATAATCTATCGGTTGGTGCCGCATATTATCTGCAGGATTTAACCGACCTGACCGGGAATCAGTTAAAAACCGGCATCACTGACGTAGAGCGTTACCAGTGGGCGTTATTTTCCGAAGACACTTGGCAACTGACCGAAGGCTTTGCCTTGACCAGCGGATTGCGGCTGGATAAAGACGAAAACTTTGGTAATCATTTCAGCCCAAGGTTATATGGCGTGCTGCAAGTGACGGATAGTCTGACTTTCAAAGGCGGGGTGTCCACTGGGTTCCGGGCGCCTAGTTTACGCCAGACGGTGCCAGGCTGGGGTCAAATCAGCCGCGGCGGTAATATGTACGGCAACCCGGATTTAGCCGCAGAAACTTCGGTGAACTATGAAACTGCACTGATTTATAGCCCGACTAAAGGAACTGAAGCTGGTATCACTCTGTTTTATAATGAGTTTAATGACAAAATCACCAGGGTTGCCTGTCCGGCTACCCAGTGTAAAGATGGTCCGAACCAGTTTGGTTCGGCGCCGACCACTTATGTCAACGTCGATGAAGCTGTGACTCATGGGGTGGAACTGTTATTTAAACAGCAACTGAGTCAGAGCCTGGCACTGAGCGGTAATTATACCTATACCGATTCCGAGCAGAAAAGTGGCATTAACAAAGGTAATCCGCTGAATCAGTTACCACAACATTTACTGCAAGCCTCGCTGAAATGGCAACCGACCGACGCGCTAAGCGGTTGGACCCGGTTAAATTACCGTGGCAAAGAAAGCCAGCCGGTGACCGGCCCGTCCAGCAGTGCCTTCCGGGCGCCCGCTTATACTTTTGTCGATGCTGGTGGTTCTTACCAATGGTCAGCGGCGCTGACGCTGAATGCCGGGGTGTATAATCTGCTGGATAAAGAGGTCACACTAGACGAATACGGTTATATCGAAGACGGCCGGCGTTATTGGCTGGGTCTGGCACTGGCGTTTTAAACTGCGTTTCATCTCTCGCTTGCTGTCTGTTGCAGACAAGTCACCCCGGTGCCCGCAAAGGACCGGGGTTTTTTCTGGTTGATGAAGTCTGACGGCCAATCTTTACCCGCTTTTCGCCTGAATTGTCCGCTCGTTGCGACAAAATCCCCGCACTTTGCTAGCAAGTAACTGGCAAAGTCCGTAATTTTTGCTCACACTATCGGGACTTAGCTTTAGAGGTTCATTATGGATTTCCCTGATCGGATCAAACAACAAACATGCTTGGATTGCCTTAGTGGTCAGTCACTTGGCTTTGAGATCAGAATGGCATTTCAGCCGATTGTGAACTGGCAAAGCCGGCAAATTGTCGGTTATGAAGCTTTGGTGCGTGGACCTGAAGGCCAGGGCGCTGGTTGGGTGTTTGAACGTATTAATGAGCAGAATAAATACTATTTTGATCAGGCCTGTCGGGTGAAAGCTATTGAAACTGCTGCCCGACTGGGCTTAAAAAGCATGCTCAGCATCAACTTTTTGCCCAATGCGGTGTATAACCCGGAAACCTGTATCCGTGCCACTATTGAAGCGGCCGATATGTTTGGTTTTGATATCAGTAAAATTATGTTTGAGGTGACTGAGTCTGAGCAAATTGTCGATCGCGCCAAGTTAAGCCGTATTTTTGACAGTTATGCCAAACGCGGTTTTATTACCGCCATTGACGATTTTGGCGCCGGTTATGCTGATTTATCCTGGTTGGAAGCGTTAAAACCGCAGGTGCTGAAGTTAGATATGGCGCTGATCCGGGATATTGAGCAGTCCGTTGCCAAACAACAAGTGGTGGCAGAGGTACTGAGATTGTGCCTGGAGTTAAATACTCAAGTCCTGGCAGAAGGTATTGAAAGCAAAGCTGAATTGGATTATCTGGCCGGTATTGGCATCCGATTTTTCCAGGGCTATTATTTTGCCAAACCACAACTGGAATATCTGGCCAGCGCCGATGAACTGTTGTCACTGCGCTGAGTTGGCGACCTTGCGGCCAGCTTTAATCTGCAATGCCCGTTGCAGTGAGAATGGGTACTGCTGTTGGCCTGGGTTGGCACTGAAACTGAACTGACGAAAATCCAGTTGCTGCCAGCTATTGAGTTGAAGCAGCGGCTGATACTGGCGCAGATTGTCCCGCGTCAGTAGTTCCAGTGCAAAAGCAGGCTTGTTACTGAGCAAACCTGCCGGTAGTTTACCCTGCTGATGATCGAAAATCGCCACCATGGCCCAGGCCGCCATCAGAAAATGGCCGCCAACCGATGCGGTGATTTCACCATCCCGAATTTTGTCAATCGCGGCCGGGATCCAGTCAAAACCTCCAACACAAAAATCAGCCGGCTCCAGTTGTTGACTGCGTAGTGCCTCGGTGACACCCAGCGCCATCCAGTCAGAAGCCGACCAAATCACCCGGCTCTGTGGATATCGCCTGAGCAGCTGTAAAGTTTGGGTGTAAGCCACATCTTGAACCCAGTTAGCATTGACGATTTGCTGTAATTTAAACTTTGGATTGGCTTTAACAGCAGCAATGGCCCCTGCGGCGCGTTGGTCTGATTCGAATCCATAAGCGCCATTGATGCCGATCACTTCATTCAGGCCGCTGCCGCTGGCAGGCTGGCACTGACGCAACAACTGCTGCATCAGTAATTGCCCGGCGTGTTGATTGTCATGATAAATTTCGCCAATCCAATAGGGGTATTTTTCACCGGGTTTGCCAACCAGTTGCTGTTCTTTGTCCAGCAAGATATGTTCCAGCGTGATAGTCGGGATCTGCTGTTGATGCAAATACTGAAACAAATCCTGGCCGGTGCCGGGATAAACTTGCAGGATCAGATAATCCGGTTTGCGTTCTTTTAAGTAGTTTTGCAGAATTTGTTTCTGAAACAGTCGATTACCATCACCATGTAATAAGGTCAGTTCAAAACCCAAGCTGACGGCGGCATATCTGGCCACGGTATCCACCTGACTAAAAAAAGGATCGGCTTGATAAGAAGGGCTGATCATCAGCACTTGAAGCGGGCCTGTGCGGGCGGTGGCCACTGCAGAGCAAACGCTGCACAGTGTCAGGCAAAACAGCAAAAGTCTGAGCATAACCAGATCCGGCAGCGATGATGTTGTTAATTTAGTCGGCTTTGGCAGACTTGTCAGCAGGTATTGTGATCAGCATAACAACAGCTGCGACTATGGCTGGATGGCAGTGGCGGATTGACAGCAGCATATTCGCGACACAAGGTGTACAATCAAGGACATCTGGAAGTCCCCCTGGAGAAATAATGAAAATTGCCAGCAAAATCATTCACGCCGGACGTGACAAAAAATGGACAGGTTATAGCGTCAATGTGCCTGTAGTTCGAGCTTCCACAGTGGTGTTTGACACCATGACTGAGCTTAAACATGCCACCCTCAATCGTGGCAATCAGGTGCCTTATTATGGCCGGCGCGGCACCAGCACCCATTTTGCCTTTAGCGAGGCCATTTGCGAGCTGGAAGGCGGCGCTGGTTGTGCTTTGTACCCTTGTGGTGCCGCCGCCATTAGCGGTGCTTTATTGGCGTTTTTACAGGCTGGTGATCATCTGCTGATGGTGGATACCGCTTATGAACCAACCCGGGCACTTTGTGACAAGTTACTGAAAAACTTAGGTATTGAAACCAGCTATTATGATCCGATGCTTGGCGCTGGCATCCAGACCTTGATCAGGCCCAATACCAAAGTGATATTTTTAGAATCACCAGGTTCTTTAACGATGGAAGTGCAGGATGTGCCAGCTATTTGTCAGGTGGCTAAGGCGCATGACATCGTGGTGATCCTGGATAACACCTGGGCTTCACCTGTGCTGTTCCAGCCTTTTAGTCATGGCGTGGATGTGTCGATTCAGGCCGCGACTAAATATATTGTCGGTCATTCTGATGTGATGCTCGGCACCGCCAGTGCTAATGAAAAACACTGGCCCAGATTGCGTGAACAGAGTTATTTACTCGGTTATTGTGCGTCGGCAGATGATGTTTATCTGGCAGCCCGAGGTTTGCGCACCCTGGATGTCCGGCTGAAACAGCATCAGCGTAATGCGCTGGCGGTGGTGGAGTGGCTGCAACAGCAACCGCAGGTCGATCATATCCGTCATCCGGCGCTAGCTGAGCATCCTGGTCATGCCGCTTTTGTCCGCGATTTTTCCGGTAGCAATGGATTGTTTTCTTTTGTGTTAAAACAAGGCACTGCCGAAGCCGTCGCAGCTTTGATTGAAGGCATGCAGTTTTTTAAAATGGGTTTTTCCTGGGGTGGTTATGAGAGTCTGATCACTGCCAATTTGCAGGTACAGGCATTACGCACGGCCACGCATTGGCCTTATAGTGGGCCTTTGATCCGGTTACATATTGGGCTGGAAGATCCGGCCGATCTGATAGCAGATTTAGCCTTAGCCTTAGCCCGCTTTGACCAGGTGATGCAAAAAAGCTGAATACCCGGCTCAGCATGATCTGGTGCCACTTGCTATAGTTGTGATTTAGCTTGGCAGTGGAGCAAGCGTGGATGAAGAGATTCGGTCGGCAACTGCTGGTGTATGGTGGTTTGTGGTTGCTGCCGCTGTCGGTGTTGGCCACTTGTCCGACGGTGTTCAGAATGCCCTATAACAGCAGCTGGCTGCCTTACGTCAAAGTGGAAGCGAACAAGGTGAGCGGCACTGACATTGAATTGATCCGCTCTATTGTGACCGCTGCTGGCAGCCAACTGAAATTAGAGTCATTGCCTGAATCCCGTGCTTTACAGTACCTGGCGGCAGGTCAGGTTGATCTGCTGTTTGCTGCTTCTTATACCGAAGAGCGGGCGCAATATGCCTGGTTTACTGTTGGTTACCGACAAGAAAAAACCATGCTGGTGGTGCATCCGGAGCTGCGACGCCACTACCCGCAGGTGGCCACTATTGAAGGTTTTTTAGCCTTGGCCAGCCGTAAGTTAGTGGGAGCTTTTAATCCTAAAGGTTATTACGGCGAGTTGTTCGAACAACTAAAACAGCAACCACAGGTGCAGCAGCGCACCTTAGCTATTTTTGATCCCAGCCAGCGGTTGGATTTGGTGTTAAGCCAACGCGCTGATTTTACGGTGGTTGATCAGATGGCGCATCGGACTTTCATCGCGCAACATCCGGCTTATCAGCAGTTAGTGGAATTACCTTTTGTGTTGCATCAAGCCGATGTCCATCTGATGCTGAGTAAAGCCACCGTCAGTCAGGCCTGTCTGCTGAAGCTGGATCAAGCGATCCAGCATTTGTCAGCCCAACAGATCCGTAGCAAGTAGTCTGATTATTGTAAAAACTGCTCGACATCCTCGCCCGTCAACCGGCCAATCTGGCTGAATAAATACCACATGGCGGCCATCATCAACACCATCATCGGTAACACAATCACCGGATAACTCAGGGCCGTCATTCTGCCAAGTTCTTCGTTATAGGCTGCGGTGCCTGGTGCACTGACCAAGACCCATTTGGCTAACAGGTAATTTAAAATGGAAGACAGAAAAAAGGATCCCGCCAAGATCTGGTTGGTGGTATTGAGTTTGTCTTCAAATTGGGCCGTGGCTTGTTTTTTCTCCAGGGCGGCATTGAGCTTGTCAAAATTCAGCAATTGCGCGTTCAGCAGCATACTTTTGATTAAATGGAACTTGGTTTGCTGACTAAATAACACCAAAACGCCAATGACACCCGGTACTGCGGCCTCTTTAATGGCGATGTATTTAGGATCCAATTGCAGCAGGCTCATCCCACCGGTCAACAACACACTGATAATACCGACCACCGAAAAGAAATTCACCTTACCGGATTTATACAGTTCATACAGACCAAAACCGACCGGGAAACATAAAGCAATCACCAGACCCCACACCGGCCCCAAATAGGCATCTGTGCTAAATTTGGACAGGATCAATACGGGCAGCACGATGTTAAAAATCAGATTTCCAAGCAAACCGCCGGATTTTTTTGGTTCAGTAGGTGTAGCTGCAGACATAAAAGCCTCAATCATTGCACGAGCGACAGGTGAAGACCGGTCAGAAAACGCTGTTGTACCACAAAGCACAAATCAGGCTCTAGTGTAATTTTGTAAAGAACGGTGGTGTGACAATTGAATTAGCTGTGATGAGGCTCTCGACAGCTATAAGTTCGACTTCTCTCGATTAAAGGGGCGTATATGACACGATATGCTCGCCAATTGTGACAATTTCACTTAAAATTCGCACTTTTAATTACAAATGTTAAATGAGGTTAAAATGAAAAGGTATTTATACCTGTTGTTTTCATTGTTACTAACAGGATGTGGCGGTGGCTCAGGTGATTCAGCGACTGCACCGGCAAAAGTGAACACGGCACCCTTGTTGATTGGTCAATTAAATATGCAACTGACTGCAACGACATCAGGTGAGAGTACTTTTGCTCTGCAAGATGCAGAAAATGATGTATTAACAGTCAGTTATACTGATAAGCCCGCTTGGGTGGAGGCTGTCGTTTCAGGCAATCAGTTAAAGTTACGTGCACTGCCTGGTTTCCTTCAGGTTGGTACCAGCAAATTTAGCATCAGAGTTTCTGATGGTAAAACGCATTCAGATTACAGCATCATGTTAAATGTTGCCGATGATCCAACAAAATGGAGTCAAATTGCCGCGGTCGAAACCGATTTCATCGGGCAGTGGTCTTTATCTACCGGTGATGATTTACATTTATACAGTGATAAAACGGGACGATTTTTTGCTAATGATGGCAATGTGTATGATTTAACCTGGTTCGACTGGAACAATTCCATTCAGATCACTTCAACAAAAAAACATTGTGTGCTTCTCTGTCAAGAAAGTATCAAAGCGTATTTTATCGCCAGTGAAGGTTCCAAAAAGCGCTTAGTTATGGAATCCGACACAAAAAACATCTCTATGACTATGCAGCCTTATACCGATAAAAATTTAAATAATAACAAATATTTAAAAGAACAACTGGCGATTAGTTGGCTCGGCAGCTTGCAAGATAACCGATTAGATGTAGAGCTGCCTTATGTTGTGAAGGTCGCGAATTACAGTTTACATGCAGCCGCTCGTATTTCTGGCCAAATCGATAATGCTGGTAAAATGCAGGCTCAATCTGCCATCGACGAAGTTTCGTTGTATTTACCTGAGATTAACGGCGGTAGAAAATATGTTGATGTTATTGTGAATTTAACTTCGGTTGAGGTGTTGCCTTCAGCTACGAAACGCTTAACTCTGAAATATCAATTTGATTTCATTCTGAAAGACAACAGTCTCAATGTTGATAATTTTATCGGTTTAAAAAGGCTGCTTGAGACACCTTATGTTGGTTTTGCCGAGTTGACGCTGGCTGAAAAGATTGATGTGCCAAAAATCATGTTGAATACCCCTTATTTTTCAGGGTTCAGATTAAAAACGGTGATTGATGGCCAAGAGTTTGCCGTTGGTGCTTCTGAAGTCATATTTACTGACAGCAATACGGGTGTGGCTCGTTTTCGAAAAACCGATTTATCGACCGTGCATGAACGTAATTTTAGCTGGAGTGTGACACAACAACAGTTGACGATCAGACTGGATGACAAAGACTATCGTTATACCTTCACCCGACATCCTGTACATGGCGTTAGTCTGATCACTGAAAAGCAATTCCTGTATCCGTTTTTAACCAATGACAAAAAATTCGATGCCAGAGATCTCATTAAGAGCTATATACTTGAAAAAGAAACAAATTCTGTTTGGACACGGTACCATAATATTTTTGCTGACAATATTGCTGAGCTTTACACAAATGAGCCCAGATTAGTCAATGCTAATAGCCGTGGCTATAAATGGCAGCAAGAGTCGGATGATTCTATAACTTTGTTACAGGCAACTGATTGTGATATCAGCATGGTTTTCACCAGCTGCGCCGACCATCTGCAACGTCGTTTGGCTCTTGGTGAAGATATTTCTATCATCTATAGAAATTTCAAATTGATTAAAAAAACAGATAACAATGTATATATTCAATCGAGTTATAGTCGTAAAGATCGTACATCGAATGAGTATTTTGAAGTTGTAGAGCGGTGGATTAGCATTGAACTTTAACTCTATAGCGACCTAAAGTAGCGATTTACAGACAATCAGGCGAACATCTTTAGGGTCAGATCCGTGTTTTGCATCTGGCCCTAAAAGCCTATTGTTGATCAGTGTCATCGTTATTGCCGTCAGAAGAGATAAGTTGGTTGTTCCCATTGTCTTACTGATGAGATTCGCTCCAACTCTTGTTCGCGCCAGTAAGGGTCCATCTTCCCCATCACCACTATTACAATTTAATCCCCGTAGTGCCGCCAACGATGCCTGGCAATATTTACTGCGTTGTGCTGTGCAAACCTGTGCCCGGTAACATGGCAAGAAACAGCGGCTCAGTAGCTTCAAAGATGATGCAGATACTCGCAGAATTTTTAACATCGCACCGCGCGGTCACAAGGCGTATTCATAGTCGTTTTCACAGATATCCGACAGGTTGCAGAAAAAAACAACAACTCCCTTGCTTTTATACTGTGTGTGACATAGTATTTTTTTACTGTGCTGTACACAGTGTGTGTTGCACAGTATAAATGCTTTGATTAACCGCAACAGTACCATTAAGTCTGTCACAAGGAGCTACTACAACACTATGACGGATCCCCGATTTGACAAGATGCGGCTGGAACTCAGGCGCGGTGTGCTGGTGCTGGCAGTGCTGGCATCATTGAAACAACCTTTGTACGGTTATTCGCTGCGTAAGCAATTGCAGGATGCCGGCGTTGAGATTGATGAAGGGACTTTGTATCCACTGGTCAGGCGGCTGGCGGAACAAGGGTTACTGGACAGTGAGTGGCAACAGGCGGAAGGGCGCGAGCGGCGGTATTATCAGCTGTCGGCGCAAGGCCAGCAGTTGCTGAGTCAGCTGTCTGAAGAATGGCTGCACCTGAATGGTGCCTTGGGCAACTTACTGGAGCTTGGATGATGGAACTAGTGAACCGATATGTACAGGCCGTGCAAAGTTATCTACCGGCGGCACAGCAGCAGGAACTGGGGCGCGAAATCAGCGCTCATTTGTTTGATGCGCTGGATAACCAGGCGCAACAACAAGGTCGGCCTTTGCACACTGCTGAGATTGAACAACTGCTGCAGCAATGGGGCCATCCACGTTTAGTGGCGATGCAATATGCACCAGCCAAACCTTTGGTCAGCAGCGAGCTGATGCCACTGTACTGGCACAGCCTGAGTTATGTGCTGGGTGCTTTATTTGTGTTGCATGTGCTGAAAAGCAGCCTGACCTTGCTGGAAGCTGATCACTTTAAGTTGTTGCAATTTGTACTGCAATTGCTGTTTGGCTTTGCCGATACCGCGCTGCTAGCTTTTGCCAGCGTGACGCTGTTGTTTTATGGCGTTAGCTTTTCGCCGCAATGGCAAGGTTGGTTGAGTGGTGGTCACTGGCAAATCAAAGATTTACCGCCGGTCAGTCACCCGTGGCAGCGGATTGCAGGCAGCGATATTATCACTGATCTCGCCAGTAGTGCTTTTCTGTTGCTGCTGTTGTGGCATCCGCTTTGGATGTCGTTTGATACCTTGGCAAGCTTGCGTCTCACTTTATCGGCTGAGCTGCTGCTGTGGCGTCCCTGGCTGAGTTGCTTGTTGTTGTTGTCGCTACTGGCTGCTGTCGGCTGGGCTTGGCGGCCGTATTGGACCCGTCGTGTGCTGGCACTGAATGTGCTGTTAAACCTGCTGCTGGCGCTCAGTTTTGCCGCCCTGAGTCAATTGGATGCGCTATTGGCGGCGACCGCCCAGCCATTGCCAGCGCTATTGACGCTGGCGGATCTGGACCGGGTCGTGCGGATTGGTTGTCTGCTGGCGTCCTTGTATCTGCTGTATGAAATGGTGCGGGATCTGCGTCGCTACTGGTTGCTGGGTCAAACGAGCTGAGACCTTTGCTGTCAGCCTGGTCCGCCGGTAGCGGCTTGATCTGGCAGCGTTTTTTATTTGTTGCTAAGCAAGATACAAAACCTAACAGGAACTCTGGTATTAAAGCGAAGCGTTCTCAATTGCATGTGTATGATTTTATTCATGTTTTTGACTGTTAAAGCTCGACTTTTCAGCAAGACCGACTAAAATGCTCAACATTAGCACGCTGCCGGTTTAAAGGAGATCCCCATGCAAGGCCACCCAGATGTGATCCGTATTTTGAATGAAGTTCTGACCTCAGAGCTGACGTCAATTAATCAATATTTTCTGCATGCCCGTATTTACAAAAACTGGGGCCTGGCTGAGCTGAATAATATCTGCTACAAAAAATCCATTCGCGATATGAAACAGGCGGATGAGTTGATAGAGCGGGTGTTGTTTCTCGAAGGGTTACCGAATCTGCAGGCACTTGGCAGGTTGCGTATCGGCGAAAATACCGAAGAAATGCTGCAATGTGATTTGGAATTTGAACTGGAGCAACTGCCATTGCTGCGCCAGGCCATCGCCTTGTGTGAACAGGTGCAGGATTATGTCAGCCGTGAAATTCTGCAGGAAATTCTGGAGCACGAAGAAGAACATATTGATTGGATTAATGCGCAGCAATACCAGATTGGCGTGATGGGTCTGGCCAATTATCTGCAATCGAAAGTAGGAGATAACTAATGCAAGGTCAACAACAGATAATCGTCGCGTTAAATACGTTATTGGCGAATGAGCTCAGTGCCATGGATCAGTATTTTATCCATTCCCGCATGTACAAAGACTGGGGCCTGCAGAAGTTGTTTGAGCGCATTGATCATGAAGTCGAAGACGAACGTGGTCATGCCTCGCTGATTATCGAACGGATTTTATTCCTCGAAGGCACGCCAGATATGGTGACCCGCGATGGCTTAAAAATTGGTACTGATGTACCTTCGATGCTGAAAAACGATCTGGCGGTCGAGTATGCGGTGGGCGCTTTGTTAAAAAGCACCATGGCGCTGTGTGAGCAACAGCAGGATTACGTCACCCGCGCCATGCTGCAACAGCTGCTGGATGATACCGAAAACGATCATGCCCATTGGCTGGAACAACAGCTAAAACAAATTCAGTTATTTGGCCTGCAAAACTACCTGCAGTCGCAGCTCTAACCAAGACCTGCCTATTGTCGTTGGGGCGAGAGGGGCGATGGATAAACATTCAATCCGCCCCCTGGTATCAGCAAGTGTTGGACGCCAATCGTTGGATGCCAAGCGTTGGACGCCAAGCGTTGCACGCCAAGCGTTGCACGCACATCATTTTTGAAGACTACCAGGCTTTGCTCGAACACAACAGATTGGACGGATATAGTCACAATCTGCCAGACTATTGCCTGTATAGGATTACAAGTCAGGTATTGCGGTGTTGTGGTTGCGGCTTTTTTATTCTCATGGTTGGCACTCTGCAGTGCTGATGTTTTGCGCCTGTTGTTGTGTACAACTGAGTGCCGCCACAATGAGCGCTCAGCCGGTGGCAACTGCAACTTGCCAGCTCAGCATGCAAGTACAACATTTCCCGCCACGGATGATTAAAACCGAGCTTGCTGGTCAGAGCCACTGGCGCGGTTTTAATGTCGACTTGTTTCGGTTGCTGCTAAGTAAAATTGGTTGCCAGCCGCAGTTTCAGGAATTGCCCTGGGGCCGATCGTTATTATTACTGCAACAAGGCGAATTAGCGGCGATGAGTAATATGTCGCTGAATGCCGAGCGGCAACAGTTCGCTGAGTTTATCGGACCATTTTTACAAGAGCAGATTGTTGCGGTGGGGCCGGTCGGGCTGAAACCGCAAGTCGCGTCCCTCGCCAGCTTGCGCTTACACGCGCAGAATATCGGCCTGATGCAGGGCATTTATTATGGACCTGAATTTGCTGAGGCTAGCCAAGATTCTGTGCTTGCAGCGAAGCTGGTGTATGTCAAAACCAATCAGCAAAAACTACAACTGCTTTATTCAGGCCGGGTGCAGGTGGTGTTTGAAGATTTGCTGAACTATCAATTGCTGCACCAGGCGGGTCAGTTGGATGCGGGTCAATTTCAGCCGTTATTTACCTTGTACCGCAATGGCGTTTATTTTGCCTTTAGTAAAAAAACCATCACTGCAGCCCAGTTACAACAACTGCGCCAGGCTTGGCAGCAGTTGGTGGCGTCTGGCGAGCTAAAACAGCTACAGCAGCAATATCAACTCACGGACTTTGCGTTGTCGCCTTGAAAAAGTGGCAGATCCCCGCTATTGCTATGACAGAGTTTTTTCTGCTGTAACCGCTGCCAAAGCCAGTCTTTGCGTGAATGCCAGCAGGTCAGTCGTGTGGTACACAACAGGCAGAATGTCATGATGCTGTTTCAGATAGTGCAAGCCATTGGTTGTTCAATTTATTTCGTCTTCTTTTTGCTGTTTTTAGGTGCCAGTCGGGTGCCGCGTACCAATCCGGGCCCAGGCTGGTGGGCGCTGGCGATGGCCGCGGCTTGCTCAGCGCGATTGGCGCTTTGGACCTTTACCACCCAAGATGTCGCCGAGCATGCGATGACAATCTATGCATTTTTCCTAGTCCTGGAAAAACTTGGCCTGATGCTAGGTGCCGCTCGCTTTTTTGGCAGTCAGTTATCAAACCGTTGGATCTGGGCTGTGGCAGCATTGGCGCAGGGCTGGGTGCTCTTCAGATTCTTGGCTGAACCTGCCTATTGGCTATTTTTCAGCGGTTTAGCCTTGTTTAATATTGTGACTTTGCTGTTTGTGCTGCAATGCATCCGACAAAGTAAGTTGCAGTTGCCGCAACCCATCCGACTCATTTGTGCCAGCAGTTGCGCCTTGCTGGCGTTGCACTGGAGTTTGTTTGTGCCGGTAGCTGTTTTTGTTTACCCAGCTTGGCAAGATCATGCCATGGTCCTTGGCACTCTGCTGGTGTTGATGCAATATCTGGCTTTACTCAGCGCTGTGTTTATGTTGTTTCAAAAACGCTTACTGGACTCGGAAGCCAAGGCGCTGGAAATGGCTTATCAGGACCCACTGACCGGACTAAGCAACAAAAGATACGTCGATGTCCTATTTGAGCAGGCGTTATTATTGGCGAATCGTCCGCATCAGTGTCTGGCTTTACTCTATATCGATTTGGATAAATTTAAACCTATTAACGACAGTGCTGGCCATCAGATCGGTGATTTGGTGTTAAAAGAAATTGCCAGGCGCTTAAAAGCCAGCTTGCGCAGCACTGATATTTGCGCCCGGGTCGGCGGTGATGAATTTGTGGTGATTGTCACCCAATTGGAAAACGAGCAGTTTGTGGTCGATATCGCGGAAAAACTGTTAAAACAATTACAGTTGCCGGTCAGTATTGGCCAGATGCAGTATCAGCTTGGTGCCAGTATTGGCATCAGCCTACACCCAAAACATGGTCAGCAATTGGCGGAACTGCTGGAAAAAGCCGATCAGGCAATGTACAGAGTGAAACAACAAAGCCGTAATAGTTATCAGGTGTACCGGGAGTTGTAAGCCACCAACCAGCGACTTAGGTGAAAACTGGCTGCCACTTTTGCGGCAGCCAGTGGCTCCTTACAGCACTTTAGTCTCTAAAGCTTTTTTACCATCCAGCTCGCGCTGGCGACGTTCTTTCTGTGCTTCCAGATCCAGCCGTTGCTGTTTCACCGCCGAGGCTGGCGTTGGCATAGGTTTGCGTGGCATTTTCTGTTCGCTCATCGCGGCTTCATACAGGAAACCGGCCATAATGACGGCGGCTTGTTGTAAATCTTCTTCAATCACATGATCAATCGAATCGATATGGGTATGGTGCAGGCGGGTGCTGTAATCCAGTGGATCCTGAATAAACTGGAAGCCAGGTAAACCCACATCATCAAATGACTCATGGTCGGTGCCGCCGGTGGACAGTGGCGATACAGTACCAGTGCTCAGATCGTTATAAGGCCCGAACCAATCGGTGAATACCGGTTTGGCGGCTACGTTACCTTCGGTATAAATACCACGGAAGCGGCCACTGCCGTTGTCCATATTAAAATACACCGACAACTTGTCGTAACCGGCTTTCGGCTGAATAGGCCAGCCTGGATTAGACCATAAATAGGAAGGTAAGGCTTTTTCGACCGGATCTGTCGGCTCAGGTCGACTGGCAAGGAACTCCTTCACATAAGCGCGCGAGCCATACAAACCTTGCTCTTCACCCGACCACAGTGCGACCCGGATGGTGCGTTTGGGTTTCACTTTCAGTTTGGATAAGATCCGCACTGCTTCCATCGCTACGGCCACTCCAGCGCCGTTATCAACAGCACCGTCACTGGCATGCCAGGAATCGAGGTGCGCGCCGACCATCACCACTTCGCCACTGCGATCTGTGCCTGGAATTTCGGCAATGGTGTTGTAGGATTTCATATCATCGTCATGGAACCTGGCTTTGATATCCAGCGCCAGTTTTGGTTGCTCTTTGCGATCCAGCATCCGTAATAACAGGCTGTAATCTTCTTGTTCGATAATCATCGCTGGCACTGGGAAGGTTTCGCCCACTTTATGCGATTTACCAAACACCCTGACCAGGCCACCTTGTCGGCTGCTGCGATAAATCACCCCAGCCACTTTTTCTTTTTCCAGGAAGGCATTCAGCGCTTTATTAAATTTATAGGACTGCATCCGGCTATCGCGCAGTGCTGCCGTCATTGCTGATTCATAGCTGGCGCGGGCACCGACTTTATAATCTTTCATCTCACCTAAGGTTTGGGCACTGAGGCGTTCAAAAATCACCGTATGTGGTTCACCAATTTTGACGTCTTCGCCCATCAGCAGCACTTTGCCGGCTAGTTTACCGCTGTACTGTGCCAAATCTGCCGCGGTCGCGACGTCAAACAGCATCACTTCACCACTGACCATGCCCGCAGTGCCAGGGGTCCAGGCCACCGGAATACCATGCAAAGTTTGCTGACGTGGCCCCAGTAACTGAATAGTTGCGCTTTCGCTGCTCCAGCCGCGGCCAAAGTCAAACGGATGCAACTGGCCATTTTTCAAGCCCCAATCATTGAGTTGTTTCAGTGTCCACTGATTGGCGGCGACCATTTGCGGTGAGGCAGTTAAACGCGGGCCAATTTCGTCGGTCAGATGTTGCAGAATATGCATCACTTCGGATTGGTGAAAACCTTCATGACGGATTTTATTCGCCATCTCTAAATCAGCCGCCGCTAAAGCAGGACTAAGCAGCAAAGCGGGTAACAGCAGTTGTTTCATGGTGTTTTGTTCCTGGATGTTATTGTTGTTTGTTACTAAGGGCTGGCTGGTGAGTGATAGCAGCAAAAACCAACCTCAGCAGGCTTAGCAGTAATAGAGTTCAGGCCCAGGCACAATGGCTTTGCGTTGGCTGGTTTATAGCTGGCGATATTCGGGACTAAAGTGATCGAGTGCGGGTAAGCGAGTGAGCTGGATGACGAATTGACAGCTAGCGGTCGGCCCTGCTTGTTGAGCGTCGGGGCCGACATCACAGGATAAAACCGGTATTATTTTTTACAGACGAAACCTTCTTTATTCACTTCCTGAATGTTGCCTTTACCACATTGTTCTAACGCTAACCGGCTATTCACTTCAACTTTGGAAGCATTATTTTCCGAAGAGTCATGTTTAATCACACAGCCACCTAAAGCAGTCACGGTAACTAACATCAGCAGAGGCAGAGCAAGCTTCATACAATATCCTTTTATGGTTGAGGTTTCAGGCGCAACTATGACGCTATCTGAATGAATTGCCGATGAATTTAGCGCGGAACAGGGAAAATACCAATAAGTAAGATGTAACAGAAAATCAATGGCGTGACTACAGAGAACAACAATAAGACTAAAAGGTGGAGCGGGCGATGGGAATCGAACCCACGGCACCAGCTTGGGAAGCTGGGGTATTACCATTATACGACGCCCGCATTGTCCGCTAAGGTACTGACTTGGCTGGCGGTTGTCAATCAGAAAACTGCGGCTTGATTGCTGAATTTAGCAGGCAGATCAGCGCTTTCCAGCTGCGGGTAAGCTCGCATAATAAGCGGCCAGGTTGGCAATATCCTGATCGGTTAACGGCTGAGCCAGCGGTGACATCAGCGTATTTTTGCGGCTACCACTGCGATAGGCCAACAACTGATTACTCAGATACAGTGCTTTTTGCCCGGCCAGATTGGGCGTTTGTGGACTTAAACTGATGCCATCGACACCATGACAAGCCTGGCAGGATAAGGCGCGCTGTTGACCGGCGGCGATATCGGCTTCGGCACTGCAGCCGCTGGTCAGTCTCAATATGGTTGCGATGATGGCGGTTTTGACAACACTCTGTGGTAGCTGAAATCGCATCTGATGGGCTCCTCTGCCCGCCCATTGGTGGCTATGTTCCAGTCGACAGGCGGCTATGTTAAAGTAACGCACTGTTTTTTTTATTGGCATTGCGATGACAGCAACAGCACAATTATTAGCACAACGACGCCGCTTTGGGCAATCAGGCCCACGACTGGCGATTGCAGAAAGACCAACCGATCTGGCCAGTGCTTTTGCCTTGCAACAACAGATGGCCAGCGCCCTGGCAGTGCCGGTGATTGGCTGGAAATGCTTGCTGCCCACCTCTGACAAAACCATAGTGGCCCCAATGTTTCAGTCCGAGCTGACGCAATATCCGGCCAGCGACTGTGTGCTTTATCCATCAAGGCTGGAGGCTTCGGCTGGACTGGCCAGAGTGGAACCTGAACTGGCACTGCGCTTGGCGCAGGATTTACCGGCCAGAGCTTTGCCTTATACGGAGACTGAGATTGATGCAGCGATTGGCAGCACCCATCTGGCGCTGGAGCTGATCCAAAGCCGGTTTGCTGCCGACAGTGCAGCCAGTTATCTGGAACAGCTGGCCGATGGGCTCTTTAATCAGGGCTTGTATCTGGGGCCTGCCATTGCGCCTGAGTTGTTATTGCCCGCAGCCGGCGGCGACACGGCTTTTGCGCTGCAATTGCGGCTGGCGGATGGCACTGTTCTCGACAAAGCCGCAGTACATCCAAATCAACATGCCAGAGCCGGTTTGTACTGGTTGGTGAATTATTTAACTCAGCAGGGGATTGGCTTAAGCGCCGGCCAAGTGGTGATCACCGGCTCTTATGCCGGGGTGTTGGACTTACCATTTGACCAGAGCATCGAGTTTCAGTACGGTCATCTTGGCGCCTTCCGGCTGTGTTTTCGGGCTAAACAAGCCATCCAGACGGCACATAAAGCCTAAGATGCAGCGCCGCTACTGAGTGGCTCTGCCGCATCATTTGCTGGCATAACGTCGCTGTCATCCAGTTGTTCGGCCGGATAAAGCAATAGCAGAGTCATGCGATTGAACTCGCTGACCAGCAACTGCGGCGTATCTTCCAGCGCTTTTTGCCAGGCAATACCACCGCTACGCACACCATACAGCAATACCAACTGTTGCTCGGCTTGTAACTCCCGTAATAATACTGGTAATTCCGACCAGTGCGCCAGTGGATGATAGGGCGGCGTGGTCAGTTGAAACGCGCTGCTGCACTTTTTCAGCAACCAATTTTTTTGTTCGGCGGTGGCGATCAACTGCAATGTGAGGCCAAGCTGTTGCGCCAGTCGTCGGGTCAACTGCAGGCATTCGGCAAAACCAGGCTCATGTTCGGCGTGGGGCGGAATGGCAAAAAACAGCTGTTGATGCAAATTAAGTGGTTGCTGTAACCTGGCGACACACAACATAAAATCGCGCTCTCGCAATAATTGTTGTTGCAGTGAACCAAACAGATATTCCGGCGCTGAGGTGTGTTCACTCCAGCCGAGTAAACAAAGATTACTGTTCAGTTCGCGTCGGGCGCGTAATAAACCGCCGGCAACATTTAGATCCAGCCGGCTGATGGCTTGTACTGGCACTTCAGCAGCCGCCAGATGACGCTGGCACTGTTCCAGTAACTGGGTGGCCAGGCGTTTTTTTTGCGCATAGTTATGACTTTCTTCCACGATAGTGACAGGGTGCACCGGCTGTTTTGCCACCGGATCCCGCAGCGCTTTGGCCAGATCCAGTAACAACAGGGCAGTGTCGGTCTGGTGCACTGCGACCAGGATCCGTTGTGATTGTTGCGGTAACTCATCGCATTCTGCTGCCGCCAGTGCCATTTTCCGACCAAAACGATCGACCAGCCAGGGCGCAATAAAACAAGTCACCAGGATCATCAGAATAGCGCCATTGACCACGGCTTCATCAAATAAACCTATTTCATGGCCAACAATAGTGGCAGCCAGGGTTGCAGCGGCCTGCGCCAGACTTAACCCATACACCACTTTTGCTTGTTCTTTGCTATAGCCGAGTAACCAGCGGGTGGCTTCCGCGGCCAGCCATTTGGTCAGCAAAATAGTGATCAGCATGGCGATGGCAATCAGCCAGGCACGGAAACTGGCCAGGAAAATACTTAAATCCAGCAGCATGCCAACTGATAACAAAAAGAACGGAATAAATAAAGCTTCACCAGTGAACTGGATCCGGTTCATTAAGGTGCCATGGTGTGGGATCAGCCGGTTTAACGCCAGACCGGCCAGAAAAGCACCGACAATAGGCTCTGCTCCCGCCAGTGGGGCGGCACTGGCGGTTAAAAATACCATGGCTAACACAAAGACAAATTCAGCCGTACTGTCATTGCCATTATTTTTAAAGAACCAGCGCGCCAGTCTGGGTAAGCCAAGCAAAATAATCAGGACATAACAGGTTAATGAAATGGCCAGTTGATACCAGAAGCTATCACCCATTTCGCCTTTGGTCATGCTGGCAATAACGGCCAATACCAGCAGCGCTAAAGTGTCGGTGATAATGGTGCCACCGACCGCAGTGGTCACTGCCTGATCGCGGGATATCCCCAATCGGCTGGCGATTGGATAGGCCAATAAAGTGTGGGAGGCGAACATACTGCCAAGCAAAATGGCTGCTGGCCAGTCAAAGCCAAACAGCCAGCCGACACCGGTACCTATGGCCTGCGGAATGCAAAACGTTAACAAACCAAAGATCAGACTATGGGTTTTATAGCGTTTTAGCACTGCCATATCGATTTCGAGTGCAGCGGTAAACATGATGTATAACAGGCCCACAGTGCCAAACAACACAAAAGACGTATCGCGTTCCAGTACATTTAACGCATTGGGACCGAGCAGTGCGCCAGCGAACAACAAACCAATCATGCCGGGTAAGCGGTAGCGCGCCATCACGACGGGGGCAATCAGGATCAAGGAAGCAACCAGAGCGAATACCAGAACCGGATTATGGATAGGAAATAAGTCGTTCATAACGGTCTCAGCATGGTCTGGCAGTAGGTTGCTGGCATAAAAACAGCGCGGTTAATGACCGCTACCTTACCACACCAGGCGATGTCAGGCCAGACACAGACACTGTTTGTCCTGTCGGGGTAGCCAGAACGGGTCAGCCTTTGATGCTAACTTGTGATGAGATGATATGCGGCCATTCTTTACTATGGCCGCAGTCGCGATCACCAACGGCCGCTGTTGCTCAAACCTATCATTAACCCAGCCAGACCGGCGATAAATCCAGCGGCAGTGCCAAGTGCGCAGAGGATCTTTTGCCGTTGTTGCTGCCGGGCAACCTTGGGATCTTGCGCTGCTTTGGCCAGACGAGGCGCGGTGATTTGAGTGACCCGTCGTATCGAGTACAGCACACCAAGCAGCAACAAGCCGAAACTGCTCAGCGGGCCCCAAGCACCTGCGGTGAATTCATAACTGAGCGTCATCAACAGGGCACAACTCAATAACCATCCAATTGTCAGGTTACGAACCCGTCGCAAGGCTTGCTGCTCTTGTTGATCGTCGGTTTGGCTGAGGATTTGGCGCATGCTCCAGATCACGGCGAGCACACCGGCCATAGCGCCGAGCATAGCACCACCCAGCAGTGCGGCGACTTTGCTCAGTACACTGCCGCTGGCGCCGCCAGTTGCCGACGGGCTGGTGATAGCTGCGGCGGTGGCCGCGGCGGCCGAAGGGCTGGTGCCGACCAACAGCGAGGCCAGCAGGCTGCTAAAGCCAAGGCCCGGCGCTGTACTGAGTAATACAGCACCAAAACGGCGCAGTAATTGATCTTTTAATAACTCCCGCACCCTGGATAGTTTTTTCCGCACATTGGCATCGGATAAACCCAACAGCGCCGCCACTTGCTGACTGGATTGTTCTTCGCGGTAATACAACAACACAATTTCGCGGCTATCTTCCGGTAATTGGTCAATCAGCTGCTGGATCAGCGCATTTTGCTCATCTCTTTGTAGATTATCGGCGACGTTGGCTGTGGGATCGGCAAATTGCTCCAATAACAGCTCAGCCTCTGCACCACTGACTTTTTGTTTGATTTTATGATCGCGTAAATAGTTATAAGCGCGATAACGGGTGATTTGTCGCAGCCAGGGTAAAAAACTGGCCGGTTCGCGCAAGGTTTGTAATTGTTGCCAGACATGGATAAACACTTGTTGTGCCACTTCTTCGCTGGCATCCAAATCTTTCACTATCGCCAGGGCAATGCCTGTGACGGTGTGGCGGTAGCCATGGATCAGGCGGGTAAAAGAGTTCAGATCACCGGCTTGTGCCAAGCTGACATCGGGTAATAATCGCTGCTCTGTGAGACTTAGCATAGTATCAACCCCTTGTTATTGCTGCAGAAATTTATTAATTTCAGTCAGTAGCCACTGCGGTTCGTCCAGCATCATAAAGTGACGCGATTGCCAGTGAAAACGAAGGGTGGCCTGTGGGATCTTGGCAATTTGCTGTTGATATAACGCCGTGATCGCCGGTCTCATGTTGGCGTCAGGTAAAGCGCCGCCAGCACCTAATAACAACACAGGTTGTTGAATTTTTGCAACATTGTCGCGCAAATCTGTGGTCAGTAATTCGTACACAACTTGACCGACTGTGGTTGGATCTGAAGCTGTGCTCATTTGTAATACCAGTGCCTGATGTTGTTGGCTACGGGCCTGGATCGGTAATCCTTGTTGCACGGCCGCAGCTAACTGAGTTGGGTTCATCTGTTGATAAAAACGTCGGATCCCTTCCGCTTGTGCTTGCATGCTGGCGACTGTGGAATTGCTGTCTCTGGTAAACACCGGTGCCAGATAGGGCAGGCCATCAACGGCAATGATTTTCCCAATGAAGTCTGGCGCGCTGCTGGCGAGATCAAAAGCTAAAAAAGCGCCTAAGCTATGGCCGATAATCACCGGACGTTGCAGCTGCTGGTGTTGGATATAAGCGAGAAGCTGCTGTTTGACCTCGGGTAAAATCGCCCCCGTTACTGGTGTGTTGCCAGCAAAACCTTTGATGCTGACCAGATGTAGCTGATAGTCATCATCCAGTTGATCGGCCGTTTGTTGCCAGATCCGTTTATCAGACATCAAACCTGGGATCAGCAAGATAGGTTGACCTTGGCCTTGCACAGTCACGCTGAAGTGGCTAGCTGCCTGTGCCTGATCAAACATACAAATCAAACTGACATAGAGCGCCATCAGCACAGCTCGTAGCTGGGAGGTTTTATTGTGCTGGCAGCGAAAAAATGGTGACTTTGGGCGAAAAAATCCAGTGATATCGCACATAATGTGCTCCTTGATGCTCGGTGAATGACCTGTCATGGTTAGTCAGCAATGGCTGATAAAACCAAGACACGGCAGCAAGGTGTTATGTGACAACTTTGTTTGCGGTTGATCCGTTGTTGTCTGTTGACTGACCACAGATGCCAAATGCCAGTGCGGCCAACAAGAGCAACAGACATTTGTGCAACCTGCCAGCAAAAAGGTGGTTAACACTGGCGGGTTGCAACTTTCTGCGGCCAGCAGCAAGGTTCAGCTGCGTTAGTTGCGAATATCATCTGTTTGTTTTTGGTGTGGCAGGGTTGTTCTGTTCGAGTTCAATCAAATCTTTCAGCAGTTGCCGGTACTTTTCAGTCGCCCAAATCCCAACAGGTAATTGGTTGTTAATCACGGCCGGCAACTGCGGGTAACGCTGATTAAACAGGGTCAAATCACGTTGACTTTGGTCACGAATAGAAGGGGTTGCCCCCTTGACTTGGCTGACGCCAAAAATACCTGCACCGTAATGAGGTTCAATGTTGAAATTGCCAAGATAAACGACATCACCTGCCTTAACGTTTATCTTGTGTGACGGCGATGCATCGGTGCTTTCATAACGAGATTGATACATTCTAAAGGCCCAACCACTGACAATAACATCCCCTGCCGGTACCTCAATAACTTTTAACAGGCTGTATTCATTTGGAAAATCACTGCCGGGTTTTGGTATCAAACCTGAAGCGTAGTATGCCGAGTAAGTTTCCACCCAAAAATGACCTGGATTGTCTTTGCCTTGAGGTTGAAAATTAATGGTGACGGCACCGTACTGCACGCTTTCCGGCGGTTGTGAAAGCGACATCACCAATAAAGCGGATTGATTTGTTTGTAGCTGACTGGCCGTGACTGTGGTTTGAACATTACTGGCAGCACAACCGCTAAGCAGCAGCGTGATGAAGAGTAAACCGATAATTGACTTCATTGCGCACCTTTTTTAAGCATAATTAATGGTTTATGTTCGCCCTTTTCATTTCTTCATGCAACTTATAAGTTCTGTTGTTGATACTAAAACGTGACTTTTGGCACAAGGAGGTTTTTGGCCGCTGTTTTATGCTGGCTTTACTCCTGAGCGGATGACCTGCTTAGATTAGTTAAATTTTAGAGACCAACATGAAAATACCCGTTTTGTTATTGCTCGGCTTTTTAACTCTGTGTACCAGTGTGTCATCGCAAGTGACAGCCACCGAAGTGCATCAAGCCCAATTGCCAGTGGCCAACGTAGAATTAGACTGGTTTGACGACAGTCGGCAAAGGCCGGTTAAAGTGACAATCTGGTATCCGCTGGGTCAGCCCCCGCTGGGTCAGCCCTGCCAGACCACGCCTGGGCAGGTTGCGGCGCAACTGTGTTTGCATCCGGCGACCGATTTGAGCCAAACCGCGTTGTTCTCGCATGGCGCTATGGGCGCAGCCAAAGGTTATCGCTGGATTGGCGAGTTACTGGCGGCGCAGGGTATTGTGACCGTGGGGCTGAATCATTACGGGGAGTCTTGGGTGTATGGCCCTGAGCATATTCGTCACAGCACTGTGCTGCAGTTTAACCTGCGACCCGAGGATGCCCGCTTTGTGCTGGATCAACTGGAGCTGCGCCAGCAAGACGCGACTGCGCCTTTATTTAGTCAGGCGCTGAACTGGCACAATTTAACCGCAGTGGGGCATTCTTCCGGTGTTGCCACTATGCTGGCGTTAACAGGTGCCCGGTTTGAATTAACCAAAGCGCTGGCCTATTGCCAGACCGCAGCCGCGGCAACGGATCGCAGCTGTGGTTATATCCCTGCCAAAGCCGTGCTGGCCAAACTGCAGGTGGCAGCGGCACAAGATTTTCAGGATCACAGGGTGAAACGGGTGATTGCGTTGGATCCGGCGCTGGGGCATTTAGTTGAGGCGGCCAGCTTAGCCCGTATCAACCAACCCGTGTTGGTGGTCGGTTCGGTACAAAATGATTTTTTGCCTTATGCCGCTCACGCCGGTTTTTATGCCGGTCAGTTGGTGCAGGTCAGCAAGATTGAGTTAACTCAGGGCGAAGGTCACTTTGTCTATCTGGACAGTTGTCAGCATCAACATCAGGCGCTTGGGGTGTCTTTGTGTCAGGATCGGCCCGGTGTCGAGAGAAAAAAAGTCCAACAACAGCTGGCGCCGCGTTTACTGCAGTTTATCGCCGCTACTCAGGGGGCGGCCGATGCAGGCAACCGAGCGATACCAATTCTGAAATAAAAGCCACTTAGATGGCTAAAAGTCTATTTGTCGGTGATTTTGTAACCTGTCACTGTTGAGTACCAACGCAGAACAGGCTAGGGTGGGGTAAAAATAACCACTATCGAGCCTTGGTCTCACCGGTTGCGCTCCGGGATCGCCAAGGTCATTATCATCGGCAGACTGGCAACAGCTGGCAGCAACAGAGGAATGGGACATGTCGCAATATGCTGCTTTACGGGCCAACGTAGGCCTGCTCGGCACACAACTGGGAGATACGGTCCGCAACCAATTGGGACCAGCGGTATTGGAGCGGATTGAACAAATCCGGCAACTGGCAAAACAAGCCCGGCAAGGCACAGCCGCCGAGCAGCAACAACTGAAGCAGATCCTGGCTGGCTTGACCGACGACGAAATTTTGCCGGTAGCCCGTGCTTTTGCCCAGTTTCTGAATTTAGCCAATCTGGCGGAACAGCACCATACCATCAGCAAAGCTGGCCGCTCGGCCATTGAAAAACCAGAGCCCCTTGCCGAATTACTGACCTTGTTAAAGCAAAAACAAGTCGATGTTAATCAAACCCGCCAGGCGGTGGCGGATTTGTCGATTGAGCTGGTCTTAACAGCCCATCCAACCGAAGTGACCCGGCGTACATTGATTTATAAACTGACGCAAATTGCCGATTGTTTGGCCGAGCTGGAGCAGGATTTAACCCAGGTGCAACGCGCTAAAGTCGAGTTGCGGCTCAGTGATTTGATTACCCAAGCCTGGAATACCAATGAGATCCGCGAGCAAAGACCGACACCGGTCGATGAAGCCAAATCCGGTTTTGCGGTGATAGAAACTTCACTCTGGTATGCCATTCCGGAATTTTTGCGTGAACTGGATACCGCGCTGCAGCCGGTGCTGGGTCATGGTCTGGCGCTGGACGCGGCACCGATCAAGTTCTCCAGCTGGATGGGCGGCGATCGCGATGGCAATCCTTTTGTCACCGCCCGTGTCACCCGTCAGGTGCTGTTACTCAGTCGCTGGAAAGCGGCGGATCTGTTTAACCGCGATTTAGAAGTCCTGAGTCATGAACTGTCGATGAGCCCGGCCAATGCTGCACTGCAAGCGGCGGCTAACGGGGCTTCTGAGCCTTATCGTGAAGTGATTAAACAGCTGAAAAATAAACTCAGTTACACCCAGGACTGGCTGGCGGAAGCGTTAAAACACGACCGCTTACAACGGCCGGACGATCTGCTGTGGTACAACCGCCAGTTGTTGGAACCTTTGTTGTTGTGTTACCACTCGCTGCTGGATTGCAAAATGGCGGTGATTGCCAATGGCTTGCTGCTGGACACCATCCGGCGGGCTTATGCTTTTGGTCTGACCTTATTAAAACTGGATGTACGGCAGGAATCTGGCCGCCATGCCCAGGTGTTCAGTGAATTTACCCGCTATTTGGGTCTTGGCGATTATGGTCAATGGGATGAAGGCGCCCGCCAGGCGTTTTTGTTAAATGAACTCAATAGCAAAAGACCGTTGTTTCCAAAAAACTGGCAACCCAGTGCTGAAGTGCAGGAAGTGCTGGATACCTGCGATATCATCGCCCGCCATGGGGCTGAAGCGCTGTCGACATATGTCATTTCAATGGCGGGTCAACCGTCTGATGTGCTGGCGGTGCAGTTGTTATTAAAAGATGCCGGTATCACTTTCCCGATGCGGGTAGCGCCTTTGTTTGAAACCCTGGCCGATTTAACCAATGCGCCGGACTGTATCAGCAAGTTATTGGCGATTGACTGGTATCGTGGTTATATCCAGGGCAAACAGGAAGTGATGATCGGTTATTCCGACTCCGCCAAAGATGCCGGTGCTATCGCGGCGGGCTGGGCCCAATACAGCGCGCAGGAAGCCTTAGTGGCGATTTGTCAGCAAGCCAAAGTGCAGCTGACCTTGTTCCACGGCCGCGGCGGTACTATCGGCCGCGGTGGTGGTCCGGCCCATGCCGCTATTTTATCGCAGCCACCGGGATCCTTGGCGGGCGGCCTTCGCGTGACTGAACAAGGCGAAATGATCCGCTTTAAGTTTGGTCTGAATCAATTGGCGCAACGCTCGTTGGCACTTTATGCCTCTGCGGTGCTGGAAGGGGTGTTATTACCACCGCCAGTGCCGGAAACCGCCTGGCGCGAGCTGATGCAACAACTGGCGACTGAGTCTTGTGAAGCTTATCGCGCTATCGTGCGGCATCACCCGGATTTTGTCCGTTATTTCCGCGCTGCCACCCCAGAGTTAGAGTTGGGGCAATTACCGCTTGGCAGCCGGCCGCCGAAACGGAATCCGAATGGCGGGGTTGAGAGTTTAAGGGCTATTCCATGGATTTTCGCCTGGTCGCAAAACCGGCTGATGTTACCGGCCTGGCTTGGCGCTGGTGCTGCATTGGCCAGTGCGGTGGCGCAGGGACATAGCGCAATGATCCACCAAATGCGCGCGCAGTGGCCATTTTTCGCTACCCGCTTGTCGATGCTGGAAATGGTGTATCTGAAAGCCGATGCCGGTATTGCCGCTTATTATGATGAAAAGCTGGTGCCAGCTGAACTGAGCCATCTCGGCGTGACGCTGCGCCAGCAACTGGCTGCTGACAGTAAGTTACTGTTGCAACTGATTGATGCGCAAGATTTTATGGATAAAGAAAGCTGGATCCGTGAATCGATAGTGCTGCGCAATACCTATGTTGATCCGCTGCATATTCTGCAGGTGGAATTGCTCAACCGGGTACGGCATGCACCAGAAACCGTCAACGACAATATCAAACGAGCCTTGATGGTGACGATTGCCGGTATTGCCGCTGGCATGCGCAATTCGGGTTAAGTCAGGCTTGGCGCTGGACCGGGGTGGCGCTGTGAATGCCACCCCTCTTGGTCAGAACATATAACTACTGCTGATCCGCCAGTTACGGCCTGGCATGGTTTTACTTTCCGGATCTGGCCAGATGGCATAAGTGCGGTCGGTCAGATTTTCCACCCCAGCCCGCACCGTCCAGCCCTGCAGAGCGCCTTGCTCCGGCGTGTAACTCAGATACAGGTGATGTAAGGTAGAGCCTTTACCATCCAGCTGCCGGTCCAGATATAACTGCGGTAATCTGGCCATGTCCCGGCTATGACGACTGAGCACTGTCATGCTGAAGTCGGCGCTTAGCTGATAATTCAACCCCAGATTGGCAGTATCCTGCGGCGCATTTTCATAAGGCTGACGTAATGGATTGATAGTGCCGAGATAAAAGTTCGGAACACCGGATACATCCATCCGAACCTGACTGAAATTGGCAAACAAATCCAGTCGCTGATAACGATAAGTCAGTTCAAATTCCAGGCCGCGAGAGCGCAATTGGCCAATATTTTTGCTGGAATAATCGCGGTGGGTGGCCTGAGTTGGAGTGGCGAATACTTTCTGGCCATTGACCAGGCGGTACATATAAGGGGCAGTGTCGATATAATTGTCGACCTCAGTATCAAACCAGTTCAGTTTGAGTAGTAATTGATCAGCATAAGGTAAATGCTGGAACACCAAGCCAATGCCTGTTTCTAAGGTATCACTTTGTTCGGCGACTAACTCAGGCTGCGGTTCGCTGTAACAAATTTTAGTGGGTCTGTGGCAACGCCATTCATCTTTTTTGTACAGCTCCCGTAAATTCGGGCCGCGAAAGCCTTGATTCCAGCGGCTATACAAGCGCAACCAAGCGGTCGGGCGCAAGGTCAGCCCGACATTGGCTGACCAGTCGGCATCCTTATTTTCGCCAAATGTTTGGTATAAATCGGATGTTCGGCGATAGCTGTCATAGCGTAAGCCGGTTTCAGCACTGAGCCAGTCCGACCAATCGGCATCGAAGCGACTGCCGGCAGCCATATTGTCACCCTGGCTGTCGCCATAATAATGCTGCTGTTTTTTGCTCAGATGATCCTGCAACTTGTCATCAAAACTATTGTGCTCATACTGCAGGAAGCTGGTCAGCCGGCTGCTGAAATCGCCCTGCTGATGTTGCAGTTGTTGCTCAAGGGCCAGGCCATAACTTTGGTCATTAAATTGATCAATGTTATCAAAGGGGTATTTATTGGCTCCCAGCACGATCTGGCCTTGTTGCGCCCGCTCACGCTCAAAACGCTGGTAAAAAAGCCGGCTTTTTAGGTTTTGCCAATCGGCCTTGCCCTGATACTGATGGCTCAGCGATTGGCTGAACCGGCTGCTTTGTTCGGTTTCAACCATGGCCTGGTCAGCATAACTATCGTTGTTGTTGTAAGGTAAGCCGGTTATTTCCGCTTTGCTATATTGGGTGTCAGAAGTCCAGTCCCCCAGCAAATCACGTTGCTCCAATTTCAGCCTGATTTCATCACTGTGGCTGTCATTGTTGACTGCTTTTTGCTGGCCTCGCAAGCTGCCGTCCTGATCCGGTAAGTTCAGTTTTATTTCACCAAAACTGCGGCGGGTCAGGTGCAGTGCCTGGGCTGCATCTTTGTCGGCGTTAAAAACACTGCCGCCATATTGGTGTAATTCAGGGTTGTTACCGTAAGCGCCGCGCAAGATGGCGCCGCTGCCGGTTTCGCCAGCAGTATAATCAAAGCCACCTTTGGTTATCACCTGCACCTGGCCACCAATAGCGCCACTGCCTTTGGCAATGCCATCCGCGCCCCGGGTGATCTCGACCGCCCGGACAATACCCGGATCTATATCTAACGGGTTAAAATAACTGCTTTTGCCGCTGCCATCGCTGTATTGCTGATAATTGACGCCATCCACATTCAAATGAATGCGTTCATTGCCAAAGCCACGGATATTGATGCCGCCAGCCAGTGGTCGACTATTATCTGAAGTGCTGATGCTGGGCGTTTGCCTTAACACATCTGAAATCTGCTGCGCCATGCTGTTTTGCAGATGTTTGTCGTGAATCACCGTCATTGAGCGTGGCACTTCCAGCGTTTGCTGCTGCTCATCCAGGGTAGAACCAATCACCACCATCACTTCGGTGCCGTTGGTTTTTTGCTTGGTTGTGGTACTCGCTGGAACGCCAGTCTTGGTGGTGGCAGCTGTTGCCAATGCAGTGGGCACTAACAGCGCCAGAGTGCATAGTGTAAATTTTTTGCTCATATTTTCTCCCTAAATAGCAACAAGATGCTGCAAAAAGCGCGCAGATACTAACGGATAATTGATCAAATGAAAATCATTATCATTTAATATAATTTTTTGGTGGTGTTATTAGTTTTTTTGCATAACGAGGCGGGGGGGGGATAAACTGCGGTTTTGGCAGCTGCCACATATTTGACTAGACCTCAGGATGGTATCTGTCGCATGCTGGCGCTGGCAGCCTGCGATCAGGCTGTCAGCCAGTCATGTTCACTACCAAGTAAGGATATATCGATGAAATTCTGCCTGGGACTACTGCTGCTATTGGGCAGCATTTCAACACTGCAGGCAGAAGAAACGCTGCCAGCTTATAGCTTAAGCAACACTGTGGTGCATCAATTGCCAGCCCGCAGTAATGGGCGTCATTATGAGATCTGGATTGATTTACCTGCTGGCTACAACGATGTTGATGCCAGCAGGCAAAAAGCTTATCCGGCGCTTTTTGTCACGGACGCCAATTATGCTTTTCCGCTGATCCGCAGTATCCGCAACCGCCTCGGTGCTGGCGGCCAGAATATTGCTGATTTTGTCTTGGTCGGCTTGTCTTATGCCCGCGAAGACAGCCCGACGGACAGCCGGAGTCTGGACTATACCCCAACCAATGTGTTGGCAAAAAAACCTGGCAACAGCCAATCTTACGGCGCCAAAGCCTATGGCGGAGCAGCTTTGTATGCGGATTATCTGCGCCAGCAGGTGATCCCTTTTGTGCTGCAACATTATCGGGTGGATCCAAAACAGAAAATTTTTGTTGGTCATTCTTATGGTGGTTTGTTAGGCGCGCAGCTGTTGCTGACCCAGCCTGATACTTTTAATAGCTATATTTTAAGCAGCCCCTCCTTGTGGTTTGATCAGGGCTATGTGCTAAAACAGGCGCAACAGCAAAACGTCAGCCAAGCCAAACTGAGCGCGACTGTGCAGTTGTATGCTGGCGAATATGAGCAGATTAAAGCTGGTGCCAGATACGCCCGCACCATCAATATGGTGGCAGATATGCAGCAGTTCGAAGTTATGCTGCGCCAGCGCCACATTGATGGCTTACGCATCCATAGTCAGGTGATCGCGGATGAAGATCACCTGTCGGTGTTCCCCAGTATGATTAGCCGGGCCTTGGTTAAATTATTACCCGGCACCGGGCCTTATACGCCTGGTTGAACCGCAGCCATGGGCAAAGCACATGCCTTTTGGGCTCTTGCTTTGCGCTCTGTTGGCGTCATTTGCGGTTTAGCAAGTCCCGGCTCCGGTCAGCTTGGCTGGATCTAACCAGGCGCTGAGTTGTTCGCGGCTGTAGCTGGTTTGTTCCAGTGCGACCTCCAGCACAGGCCTTTGTTGTTGGTAGGCTTGTTTGGCGATGCTGGCTGCTTTTTCGTAGCCAATCAGTGGATTCAGCGCTGTCACCAGCATAGGGTTCATTGCCAGCGCTTTGGCAATCACATCCTGACGCACCACAAAACCGCGAATGGCTTTATCGGCTAACTCGCGGCAGCTGTCGCTGAGTAAATCGATGCTGTGTAACAGATTTTGCCCAATCAGCGGCAGCATCACATTCAGTTCAAAGTTACCGGACTGGCCAGCGATACCGATGGCGTTGTCTAAGCCCATCACCTGGACTGAAGCCATCGCCACCGCTTCCGGGATCACCGGATTGACTTTGCCCGGCATAATGGACGAGCCCGGTTGTAAGGCTGGTAGTTCAATTTCAGCCAGCCCAGCCAGCGGGCCTGAGTTCATCCAGCGTAAATCATTGGCAATTTTTAACAGCGCCACCGCCAGGACTTTCAGCGCCCCGGAGCAGGCAACGGACACATCCTGCGTGCCGATGCGGAAAAATAAATCTGCCGCAGGCTCAAAGGGGACTGCTGTGTCTAATCGCAGTTGCTGACAAAACAGGGCGGCAAAATCCGGGTGGGCATTGATGCCGGAACCCACCGCAGTGCCGCCTTGCGCCAGCTGTTGCAGCCTGGGGAGCTGTTCTTTTAACAGGCTTTCGGCATGTTGCAACTGCGAATGCCAGCTGTGCAACACAGCGGCAAAAGTGACTGGCATCGCATCCATCAAATGAGTGCGGCCGGTTTTCACCAGATGACCTATCTGCTGACTTTTTTGCAGCAAGGTCTGTTGTAAATGGTGTAAAGCGGGCAGCAATTGCTGGCGCAGCGCCAGTACGGTACTGATACTGATGGCGGTTGGAATGGTGTCGTTGCTGCTTTGGCCCAAATTGACATGATCATTCGGGTGAACTTTTTCGCCCAGTAACTGACTGGCCAGGCTGGCCAACACTTCATTCACATTCATATTGCTGCTGGTGCCAGAGCCGGTTTGATACAGCGGCACCGGGAATTGCGCGAGTTGTAACTGCGTCAGTTGGGACTGAGCGGCGGCGGCAATAGCGCCCGCCAGTGGCGCAGGCAACAGCTGAAGTTGTTGATTGGCATTGGCGGCCGCTTTTTTGATTAATAATAACGCCCGCAAAAAACCTGCTGCCATAGGTTCGGGCCGGATGGCAAAGTTCTGCACTGCTCGCTGGGTCTGCGCCTGATAAAGCGCCTCTACCGGCACTTGCAGTTCACCCATGCTGTCATGTTCGGTTCTGGTTTGCATTGTTCTCTCCTGTCACAAGCAAAATAATCATGCTGCGGCCAGTGGGGTTAAGCTCCTGGTTGCGCAGAGGTTGGTTGATAAAAAATCTGGTTTAGTTCCGCCTGTAACTGGCAGAGTTTGCGCGAGCAATGCAGACCAGCCCACTGTTGATAAAAGTGCTGCAGTGCAAACAAGGGCTGGTACAGATGATCCAGGCAAAGCTGGCGGTTGTGTGGACAGAGCCCGGCTTGCCGGCTGAACCGGGCCAGGCTAAACAGGCAATGCCGCAGACACCATTCCTGTAGCAGCAGATTTGGTTGCAGTGCCAGTTCTTTCGCCAGTTGCATACTGAGTTGAATAAACTCCAGCAGTGTTTCGGCTGGATCAGCCGCCGCTGGCCAACCACTGAATGGTTGGCTGAGTTGGCGACATAACTGGCTGTGGCGACGCCAGTATTGGCTTTGATCTGCAGACATGATGGCCTCCTGCTGGTGCAACAATCCGCGCATAATAATTTGCAAATGATATTTATTTGCAATTGCATCCTCATCGCAAATCTAGCATACTTTATTGTAAATGATAACAGTTATCATTTAGGTGCTGACACAATTTGCCAGTGCCAGGCAGGTCGCTGCTGCGTTGTTGCGGCACAGCGACGAAGCAGGAAAGCACCAGATGGAGGATGGCTGATGAAATATGATGTTGCTGAACATTTATCGCCCCAAACAAAGCCGGTTACGCAGGAGCAGCCACTGCTGGCGCGCTGGCAACAGCTGACGCAACAGGCCAATCAATATTTCCGGCTGGAACAAAACGCCGCCGCTTTGCCGTTATATCAACAGGCGCTGACATTGGCTGAGCAATTACTGCAACAACCTTTGCAGGACTGCTCGCTGGCGGCGCTGGTAATTAGCCGGCACAACCTGGCCGATTGTTATCTGCAGTTGGCGCAACCGCTGGCTGCGGCCACCGAACTTTGTCAGGCCTGGCAGCAATTACAAGCTTGTGCTGTCCGGTTGGCACTGCAGCAGCAGTCGATACTGTTACCGCATTTGCAGCGCTGCCGGCTGGAGTTGCAGGCTTTTTTGCAGCAGCACGGCGAACATCCGGCCATCCGTGCTTTGTTACAACAACCACTACCTGCCTTGACGATGCACTAAGTCGTCACGGCTGTTTTGCCCATTGTGTTTGACAGGAGTGATTATGTCTTTTGTATTACCTGAGTTACCTTACGGCTACACCGAACTGGAACCACATATCGATGCGCTGACGATGCAAATTCACCATCAGCGCCATCATCAGAATTATATCAATCAGTTAAACAACGCAGTTGCGGGTACAGTGTATGCCGATTGGTCGCTGGAAGCGCTGTTAAGCGGTATTGCGCAGTTGCCAGCTGCGTTGCAGCCAGCGGTGCGGGATCATGGCGGTGGTCATCACAACCATAGTTTGTTCTGGACTGTGATGTCGCCTCAAGGCGGCGGTGAGCCTGATGGCGAGCTGGCGCAAGCCATGCAACAAGTTTTTGGCGATATGGACGCCTTCCGGGCAGCCTTTACCAAGGCGGCGTTGAGCCGATTTGGCAGCGGTTGGGCCTGGCTGGTGCTGCAAGCTGACGGTCAGTTAGCGGTGACCAGTACCGCCAATCAGGACAGCCCACTGCTGCAACAGCAAATACCGCTGTTGGGGTTGGATGTGTGGGAGCATGCTTATTATCTGCAGTATCAGAATAAAAGACCTGACTATATTGCTGCTTTTTATCAGGTGGTCCACTGGCCTGAAGTTAGTCGGCGTTATCAGTTGGCAATAGCGGCGGCCAAAGCCTGAGACAAAGGGTGCAGATTCAGCAGTGCTGATTGGGGATATTGTTGATAATAATTCTTGTTTGCATCACTGTTTTGTTATAGTATCACACTAATAAAGCAGTTTTATCAGCAACCAGGAGCTTATGATGCAACAAGGTATTCACCCTGATTATCGTCAGGTGCTGTTTCACGATTTATCCGCCGATTGTTATTTTTTAGTTGGCTCGACCATTCGAACTGAGCGCAGCCAGCAGTGGACCGATGGCAATACTTATCCTTATGTGGCGCTGGATGTGTCCAGTGCTTCGCACCCGTTTTACACTGGTAAGCAAAAATCTGTCACCTCCGAAGGTCGGGTGGCGAATTTCAGCAAAAAATTTGGTCAGTTGCTGGGCGGCCGTAAGGAGTCATGATGAAAGTATTATCTTCGTTAAAGTCGGCTAAAACGCGGCATCCGGATTGTCAGGTGGTAACACGGCGCGGCAAAACCTATGTGATTTGTAAAACCAATCCGAGATTTAAAGCGCGGCAAGGTTGAGGGCAGGCGGCGCAGTTTGCTGTACTTCGCCTAAAAAAATGAGCGCAAAAAAATAGGTCTGCCGGGCAGTCGCCAGGCAGACCTATTAGTGGACTGTCAAAACGAGTTAGAAAAAGTTTTTCTTAAACTCGATACCAATCATCCGTGGTTCATTGACAAAACCAGTCAAGTTGGCAAAATCAATCGCGCCCTTGACGTTGTCTTCGTCAGTGATGTTGCGGCCATACAGCGCCACTTCATAGTTACCTTCATAGTTCTGGTAACCTAAGCGTAAACCTGCTTCCATGTTGTCATCGGTTTGGAATTCAACGGATTCATACAGGAATAAATTGGTTTTGCCTTGCACTGCGACGTCGCTATAGAGGTAAAACTCACCGCTATTCACCGGAATAGTGTAACGGGCATTCAGCGTCAGGATGGTTTTTGGCGCTTGCGGGAATGGATTGCCGTCGAAGTAAGCCAGTACCTTGCCATTGGGCAGAGTTTCGGTTTTATCGAGCGGCGTACACATTTTTGAACCGCACAGACCCACTTTTTTGCTTGGATCTTTCAGTTCAGTATGGTTGTAGCTAAAACCACCACCCAGCGTCAGATTCGCCAGCACCCGCCAGTCGGCGTCAATTTCAAAACCGTAACCCGTGCCTTTATCAGCATTGATCAACGAGTTACCATTTAAGGCACCGCCAACCGCTGACAACTGCATATCGTCGATGTTGTAATAGAACACAGCAGCGTTTAAGCGCAGGCTATTGTCGAGTAAATCAGACTTGGCACCCACTTCAACCGATTGAATAGTTTCAGAATCTGCCGTGGTTGGATCTTCTTCAAACGCCACATTACGGCCTTGGATCGACTGGGCACGGAAACCGTTCGCCAACCGGCCATAGACTGAAGTTTGCTCGGTCACACGGTAGTTAGTGGCCAGTTCCCAGCTGATTTGACCATCGCTGCGCTCAATCGGTGCATAAGTTTGGACTGATGGGAAGCCACCAGCTAAACCTGGAGAGCCAACATTTTGCTGACCGACATAAAAGGATTTTTTATCGTGGGTATAACGGATACCCGCAGTCACATCCCAGTTCGAGCTGAGGTCATAGGTGCTTTGTCCAAACACTGCCCAGCTTTGGTTGTCGTGGAACACCTGAGTGGTGCCGAAGAAACCGTCAATACTGGTGACGCCAAAAGAGGAATCAAAGTAAAAAGCACCCACTTGCCATTCCAGCGCGTCTTTGCTGTCGCTGGCTAAACGGAATTCCTGCGTCAACTGCTTTAAGTCGTTCAGTTGATCTTCAGTCACCGCCAGATTTGGATCTGACAGACCCGGACCCGCCACAGTGCCACCATCCACATCGCTACGGCCATTGCCGTCGGCTTGCTCATGTGCAGTCACTGAGGTGAACGTCATCTCGTTCAGATCAACATCCAGTTTTAACGAAGCACCTGAACTGTCGTATTTCTGGAAGTTATTGCCACTGTCATAGGCCACGTTGTCGCGGTCGTAATTGGCATTGAGTTTGTTGCTGCCTGGCGTAAAAACATTGCGACGGAAGATGGACGAAGTGCCATCCAGTTTACGGCCATGCACGTTCAGCAAGGCGCTGACGCTGTCTTTTTCATATAAAAATTGCAGACGACCGGCCGTTTCATCAAAACCGCCCATCACATCTTTTTCATTGCTAAAGGTGTTATTGATGTAGTGATCCCGATGTTGCGATAACAACGACACCCGGGCAGACAACTCGTCAGTCAGGCCTGAACCGACTGCCGCTTCCAGATTGCGGGTGCCATAGTTGCCGAGGCTCAGTTTGGTATAACCATCAAAATCCTGCCGTGGTTTGGCGGTGCTGAATTTGACGATACCAGCGGTGGTATTACGACCAAATAAAGTGCCTTGTGGACCCCGGATCACTTCAACCTGTTCCACGTCAAATAACGGGAAGCTTTTGAGGATCACGTTTTCCATTACCACGTCGTCCATAATCACTGACACCGGCTGGGACGCAGCCAGGTCGAAGTCAGTGTTGCCAAGGCCACGGATATAAAATCTTGGTGCCGCCCGGCCGTTCGACGATTCGGCGTATAAGCCCGGAACTTTCACTGCCAGCGCTTGAATATCGTCGCCAGAGGAAAAAATTGCATCCAATTTTTCACCGCCTAAGGTGGCGACGGAAATTGGCACTTCCTGGGTACTTTGCACGCGTTTTTGTGCTGTTACCATAATACGTTCAAGTTGTTGATCATTCTGTTTGGCTTTGTCACTTTCCTGCGCCATGGCGACAGGAGAAAGCCCGACAGTTGCCAGCATTAAAGCGGCCTGGATCTGTATGGTTAACAGACTGTGTTTGCTTTTCATCAATGGATTACCTTTTGATCTGCCTGGTGTGGGAGCGTCTATGCGCTTTTTCTGTTATCGGGATTTGCAGCAATTGCCGCGGTTGATCCCGCAGCTGGAGTGACCACAGCGGTTTTATAACAGGGCACTAATATAGCATTTTTGTCGGGGTCACGGCTGGTTTTTTGTGGTCGCGCCGACGCGACGTTCGGTCTGACCCGACCCGGAGTGGAGTTTCGTAGGTCTGACCCGACCCTGAGTGGAGTTTCGTAGGTCTGAATCGACTCGGAGCGGAGTTTTCGTAGGTTTGACTCGACCCGGAGCGGAGTTTTCGTAGGTCAGACTCGACCCGGAGCGGAGCTTTCGTAGGTCTGACTCGACCCAGAGCGCAGCTTTGGGGCAGTCAGACATGGATGCCGTGCACGCAGCTGGTTTTATTCGCTGGTCGCCACGCGATTAAAACCTCAAACCATTGATTTTAAAGTGGCTCGCGAAAACGGGGCGAAAAACGTTGTGAAGTTTCGTAGGTCTGACTCGACCCGGAGCGAAGCTTTGGGGCAGTCAGACATTGATGCCGTGAACACGACTGGTTTTATTAGCCTGCTGCTGGCTGATTGTAAACAGCTTTCGCCTACGGCGAGTTACTTATTTTGCTTCGCCAAAATAAGTAACCAACAAAAGGCGACCCCGGATCGCTCGAAAGCCCGCAATAAAATCAATGATTTGAGGCGCTGGCGCAACTCGCAGTTCGCTAACGTCGAACTGCTCAGACACTCGCCAGCTTAAAACCTCAAACCATTGATTTTAAAGCGGCTCGCGAAAACGGGGCGAAAACGTTGTGAAGTTTCGTAGGTCTGACTCGACCCAGAGCGCAGCTTTGGGGCAGTCAGACATGGATGCCGTGCACGCAGCTGGTTTTATTCGCTGGTCGCCACGCGATTAAAACCTCAAACCATTGATTTTAAAGCGGCTCGCGAAAACGGGGCGAAAAGCAGATATTCGACATTCCCGAATACAAACCAAAAAATGACGTAAAAAGACCATGAGTTATTTTTTCGCATCTTGCAGGCGCGAAACCTTCTTTCTTGTTCCCTGAATCACAACTCATGTTTATATCTTGTTGAAGTCAGACAAAAAAGCAGATAGCTTAAAATACCAATTGGCATGAAAAGCGGCCGCAACTTGCGTGTTCTAAGCCGATGAAAAAATACTGTTAGAGCCGAAATCGTCAGGAATATAAATGGACTGGAAATCATTTTTTGTTGAGATCGTAAAATCGCTTGTTTGGCCGGTTACGACCGGCTTAATTGTTTATTTTCTGAGAGATTTTGTTGCTCAGCTTTTACCAAGAATTTCTAAGCTTCGGCATAAAGATACCGAGATAGAATTTGCAGAAGCTATGGGGGCGATCAAGGAGAGAGCGGAGCATATAGAGCTGCTAGATAGCGACTTAGAACTCGGGCTTAAAGCAGAAAAGGAAAGATTAAAGAAGTTGTCTTTCATCGTCCCTCGCTCCGCACTTTTACAATCTTGGGGGCTAATTGATCGTGAGGTTGGAGATTATCTATTGGAGATTGGTGCCAGCACAGAAGAAGTATCATTAAAAACTTCTGGTGTTATAGAGAAAATTAGAGCCCTCGGGCTTAGTAAAAGTGAAATGACAACCTTTCTTAAGTTGAGAAAAATTATGATGAGCGTGACAGGTCCGCAGGAATTTGAGCTCGCAGTGAGTGAAGTAGATTCTTATATTGATCTAGCAATAGATGTAGTAAGAAGCATACGGAAAGCACGCTCTAACAATGCATTACAGCGGGCAAGCCGCTGAATGCGGCGTTATACATCAAAATAGGAACATCTGATGGACAAGGATGAAGTTGAAGCGCATTCACTTTTTAACAGCGTGCAAAGGAAACAAGCACACTTAGATGAGTTTGAAAAACTCCGCCCAAATTGGTGGGGCAGCATTATTAGATTTGCCAGCATGCTACTCGCGATGGCCTTTATTTTTTTCATGTACCCAGAGGTTGCTCAGCAACCTGTTCCTTATGTGTTCTTAATTCTGATATTTGGCATGAGCTCAGAGTTACATGCTGAGAGCAAAAGAATTAACAAGCGTATTGATGCCCTTCATAAGTTGTTAAAAGATGATGTATAACAAGGCTCTATTGTTGTTACTGTCGTGGCTGGGACGGCTTACGCTGCGCTCCAGCCGCCCCAAAGCTTTGCGTTATGTCTTGAGAATAATATGAACAGTTTTCCCGTTGCCGTGGATGAACAAATGGTTGGCGAATATCCGGCAGAGGCAAAGTCTGGCGGCGGCTACTTCTATGATGATGTGCTTGAATATCGTGTCTGGTGTCGCCCTTGGCTTGGTGCACCAGATGAGTTTGATGGGGAAATTTACTACTATGCGTTTTCTTCATTTGAGGCTGCGAAGGAATTTTCCGATAACACAAAAGGCTCTGAACAACCCTTGGTTTTGGTGAAGCAGTTGGAGTGGATCCTTGAACCAACACCGGGTCAATTCATTCCCATGCAAGGTGAACGCGTGACTGAGTGGTTAGTGGAATGGTTACCAGGGAATAAAAGGACAGAGCGTACAATTTCGCAGTTTATAGCGGCAAATGTTGGGGTATAACAACGCCAAAACATAACGCGCCTTCGGCTTGCGACGCGTCAAATTACTTGCTTGTGTCGCAGGCATTCACTGCTATTAAAGTAGGACATCATGTATATACCGAAGCAATTTGAAGTCAAAGATCCGTTTATTATCAGCGAGCTGGTGGCTGAAAACGGCTTTGGCATGCTGATTAGTGCGGATCTGACGGCAACGCATTTGCCTGTGATTTACCAACCGAATGAGGTAGGCCTTGGTTGTCTGTTTGGTCATTTTGCGAAAGCAAATCCGCACTGGCAAATCGCACAGCACCAGCGGGTGCTGGTGATTTTTCAAGGGCCACATGCCTATATTTCACCCAGTTGGTATGCCACTAAACCAGCAGTGCCCACCTGGAATTATGCAGCTGTCCATTGTTATGGGTATCTCACTCTGCTTGACGACCATGAAAATCAGCAGATGATGGCTGACTTGATTGCTAAATATGAACCTGAGCTGCGGGATAATCTTGACATAATGCCAGCGGATTATCAGTTAAAGCTTCGTCATGGTGTGGTCGGTTTTAAAATTGTGATTGATGAGATCCAGGCGAAGGAAAAATTGGGACAACATCGCAAAGCCGAGGATCAAAAAGGCGTGTTGGCAGCTTTGCAACAATCGAACGATGGAAACGCTGCCGCTTTGTCTGCTTACATGCTCCGGCGTCAGGTGGGTACAGGCAGTTAACACAGTGCGTTATGCGGGGGCTTCGGCTGTTGCGACCTAGCTACAACAGCGCGGCCTTATGCCCCATGCCCTATGTCAGTTACCTACTGACGGCTCCTGCAGCTGATTTTGCCAGCGCTAGACTGCAGATAACATCATGCACAACTTAAGTTACTCTTAAGGATCCTGGTTTAGTCTGCAGCTATCTGAACCCCACATAAGCTCAGGGCATGCAGCAAAGACAGTTTCGGGATTTGTTCAACCTTGTCGTCATACCCTCGCTATTATTTGCGCTGGCTTTTAGCATTTTTTATGGCGCTCAGGTTGATTTTGTCGTGGCTGCGGCCATCTTCGACCTCGAAGGCGGCCAATGGCGTTTAACCAACCATTGGCTGTTCAGTGAGGTATTACATAAGGGCAGCCGCCTGTGCAACAGCATCATCCTCATCAATTTACTGGGCTTTTGGCTCTATCAACAGTTGTCCAGGCAGGCCAGTTCTGAACGCAGCATTGCCCTGACGAAACTGCTGCTGAGCTTACTGCTGAGTTTGTCCAGCGTCGCCCTGTTAAAGCGCGCGCTACCGGCAGAGTGTCCATGGGATCTGCAGCAATTTGGCGGCGCTCTGCCATTTATCGGCTTATTCGCTGATAGACCCAGCACTATGCATCCAACACAATGTTTTCCAGCCGGGCACGCCAGTGTTGGCTATGCCTGGGTCGCTTTGTACTTCTACTTTTTACCGGTCTGTGCCAGAAAAGCGCAAGTGGGTCTCACTATCGCATTATTGCTCGGTGTATTACTTGGGGTGACCCAGCAGTTGCGCGGCGCGCACTTTTTCTCACACGACCTGACCACGCTCTGGCTGTGCTGGCTGGTCAGTAGTCTGGTGTATCTGACTTATCCAAATCGGATGACACCAGGGGCTGAAACCGTTCAGGAACAATATGATGCCTAAACACTTGAGTCGTTATTCTCCCAGCCTGCTGGTGCCGGACATCCAGCGTCCGGCCCAAAGCTGGCATCCATTGCTGCTGATGCTGGTTGCCGCTGCCAGTATGACATTAATGCTCAATGGGCCCTTTTATACCGCATTACAGACCCAGATTGCGGGTCAAACGGGCTTGCAATTGACGCTGATTTTGCTGGTGTTTCTACTGAATCTGATGTTGCTGTTGTTGATGGCACACGGTCGCCTGCTGAAACCTGTGGTGGTGTTGTTATTTTTTGCCGGCAGCCTGAGCCTGTATTTTAATCAGGCCTTTGGGGTGCTGATTGACAAAGATATGCTGCAAAACGCCATTGAGACCGATCCGGCCGAAGCCAGGGCCCTGCTGAGTGGCGGATTGATCCTTCACCTGTTGCAGTGGATGCTGTTTCCGTTATTGCTGGTGAGCTTGGTGCGGGTGCAACGGCTATCCCGTCAGTTGTATTGGCAGCACCTGCTGCTTGCTTTTAGCCTGTTGATGGTCACGCTGACGGCGGTAGGGATCACTCAGTATGCCGAGCTGGCGTCCTTTTTTCGCAATTTCAGATCGGTAAAACAGCTGGCTTTGCCCGTCAGTCCAGTCATTGCTGGCATCTCGCTGGCGGTCAAAGCGGTGAAAGCGCAAGTGCCGCAGCAATTTCAGGTATTGGCCAGTGATGCCAGGCGTCAACAGTCGACAGGGCGGCCGCAGTTACTGGTATTGGTGGTTGGCGAGACGGCCAGAGCCGATCATTTTCAGCTTAATGGATATTCGCGACCGACCAATCCCTTGCTCCAGCAACTGCCGGTCATCAGTTTTAGTCAGGTGATCTCATGCGGCACCGCCACAGCACACTCAGTGCCATGTATGTTTTCCGCCATGACGCGCGATAGCTATGACGAGGCCACAGCGAAAACCAGTAGCAATGTGCTGGATATCCTGCAGGCCACCGGCGTTGCGGCCCTGTGGTTTGATAACAATTCGGGCTGCAAAGGGGTTTGTGACCGGGTGCCGTCAGAGTTTTTGTTTCAACAGCCTGATGCCCGCTGTCACCATGGCCAGTGTCTTGATGATGTGTTGCTGGACGGGCTGGCCCGTGCCCTCACAACGAAAACCGACGCTGACCGGATTATTGTGTTGCATCAGTTGGGCAGTCATGGCCCTGAATACTTCAAACGCAGTGCTGGCAAAGATAAAGTCTTTGGTCCGGAATGTCAGGATAAACAACTCCAGCTCTGCGACCGTAGCGCAATTATAAATGCCTATGACAACAGTGTGATTGCCACCGACCGGTTGTTGGCGTCCATCATCGCACAGCTCCAGCAGCAGGAAGATTATAACGCTGCCATGTTGTACCTGTCTGATCACGGTGAATCGCTGGGTGAAAATGGCGTCTATTTGCACGGTTTGCCTTATTTTATGGCGCCAAAAGAACAAACGCACATTCCGCTGCTTTGGTGGATGAGTCGTAGTTATCAGGCGATGCACCAATTAAACGCCGATTGCATCGCACAATCGCGCCACAAACCGCTCAGCCATGATCATCTGTTTCACAGCCTATTGGGCGCTTTTGGTGTTAAAACCAGCCTTTATCAACCTGCGCTGGATATGTTCAACGACTGTAAAGGCAGTGCTGAGTCTGCACAGATCACAGGGTAGCATCACAGCAAAGGCGGTGAGATATGGCAAGCAGGTACTTCACAACGATAGCGAACAACCCTCAGCGCAACGCGTCCGACCTGTTGCTGTGCCTTGTACTGAGTCTGCCTGGGGCTGGCTTATGCGCTGAAGCCGTGGCGACAGCAGGGGCCGCCGCTGTGGTGACCGATGTGGCAATGAGGAGCGCCCCAGACAAAGGCCAGCAGGAAGTGACACTGGCAGATCTGTGTCTGATGTCAGTCCCAACCAAGGATGCCAAAACGGCGCCGGCAGCCCGAGCCGATTTGCCTGAAAGCTTACAGGTGGGGCAGATTGATTTTCTGGTGAACCCAATTTTTGACGAAACCGATCCGGACACTTTTTGGCTGCACCGTTTTGCCAACTGGCTCCATATAAATTCAAAACCATGGGCACTGGAGCGGGAATTACCTTTTCGCAGCAAACAGCACATTCATGCCACTGATCTGCTCGAAGCAGAGCGATTGTTACGGCATAAAAGCTACCTGCGTGATAGTCAGATCAAAGTTCTGCCGACCTGTAACGCCGATGGCAGTCGCGATGTGCAGGTTGAGATCTGGGACACCTGGAGTTTGTTACCCACCTTAGGTTTTGGTCGAAGTGGTGGTAGCAATAAGTACTCTTTCGGCTTCAAAGAAGAAAATCTGTTGGGCCTTGGTGTGAGAACGAGTTTGAAATATCAGTCCAATTACCTGCGCTCCGGCTATGAATTCAGGAATGAAATTCCATTGTCTTTATTCGAAATAAACGGGCTTGAGCATAGTTATGGCTGGTTTGAGTGGGTGGAAAATGATGACGGTTCGAAGCAGGCGATCCGGCTTGAACATCCGTTTTATACCGATGACACGCCCCTGATGTGGGGCTTAGGCTGGATGCGGGATGATCGGCTGGAGCAGGTTTTTCATCAGCATGGGCTGGCAAATCAGTTTCGCACTGAGCAAAAGCAAATCGAGTTGACGTATGGCCGCCAGTTGTTATTTAGCGATCAGACCAGTTGGCGGTTATTGCTCGGTTATACCGAAGATAGCCATCGTTTTACCGAGGATCCTTTGTATCAGAGCGTGGTGTTGCCGCAAGACCGGATCTATCAATATCCATGGCTGGGATTTGAATACGTGCAGCATCACTACAAAACGCTGTCGGATGTCTATCTGATTAATCACACTGAAGATATTCAGCTGGGTTGGCGTCATCAGGTACGTTTGGGCGTACAAGGTTCCAATCTGGCGCCGGAGCAACAGCTTGGTTATCACTTTGATTGGCAGAGCAGTAAAGGTTTTGGTGATCAGCAGCACCTGACGCTGTTCAGCAGCCGGTTCTCCTGGCAAACCGGGGCAGAGAGTGGAGATCAGACTGAATTTCGGCTGGAAATGGAGGATTTTTATCGCTTATCGCAGCGCTGGGCGCTGTATAGTCACCTGCGATATGATCAGCGCCAACAGAACTATGCCGATGACCCGCTGGCCCTGGGGAGTGAAGATGGTGTGCGCACCGATGGCGGTATTCGGGGCTACCCGGTGCAATATCAACATGGGCTGCGCAGAAGCATTGCTACCGCAGAATTGCGCTGGTACCCGCAAATCACCCTGTATCAATTACTGGACCTGGGCTTTGTCGCCTTCGCCGATGCCGGTAAAATTTCAGGCGGCAAGCTGAGACAGCCACTACGCCCTGGTGATGTCAGCCAACCCCAATATCGTTTTGATTTACTCTCCCCAAACACCCAACATGGCTGGCTGGGGTCGATAGGCATAGGGGCACGTTTTTATTCCGCCCGTTCAGCCAACGATAACGTCATCCACCTTGATGTAGCCAAACCTATAGGTGCAGGCAATGATGTTCATTCATACGAGCTACAACTGAAAGTGGAACAACGCTTTTAAACCAGAGATATAAAGACCAGCAAGAGCATAGGTTGTCGCCTGTAGGTCGAGTCAGACCTACGAAACACCACAACGCTTTTGGCCCTGTTCGAGCGAGCCGCTTTAAAAAATAGCCCGCAGCAAGCGAATAAAGCCAGTCGTGTTCACGGCCACAATGTCTGACTGCCCCACAGCTTCGCTCTGGGTCGAGTCAGACCTACGAAACACCACACCGTTTTTGGCCCCGTTCGAGCCGCTTTTAAAAAAATAGCCCGCAGCAAGCGAATAAAGCCAGTCGTGTTCACGGCCGCAATGTCTGACTGCCCCACAGCTGTGCTGCGGGTCGAGTCAGACCTACGAAGCACCACAATGCTTTTGGCCCCGTTCGAGCGAAACGCTTTTAAAAAAATAGCCCGCCGCAAGCGAATAAAGCCAGTCGTGTTCACGACCACAATGTCTGACTGCCCCACAGCTGTGCTGCGGGTCGAGTCAGACCTACGGTTGACCCGCAAACCCCAGTCGTTGCCACGACAAAAATGGTCATGACACCAGCCAAGCCAATACCTGCGCGCTGTCAGTATAGTGCTGATGTTGCAAAATCAAGCGCTGACCCAGTGCCAGTGCCTGCAATTGCGCCTGAGTTCGCTGTTGCAACGGCAATTGTTGCAGACAAGCCGCCGGGAAGGCGCCGTAAATGCGGCGGATGATTTCACAACCAGCCATGCCAATCGCCAGTTGAAACGCCTGTTGCAGCAGCTGTTGTTGAAACTGCAGATTACTGAGTAATAAATCCCGGCATTGTGCCAGTTCTGCGAGCAGCGTCTGTTGATAGCTGCTAAGCAATTGTTTGATTTGGCTAAATAAATACTGCTGCTGTTCTTTGGCGGCAGGCTCAGATTTCGCAGCAGCGGCACAATAATGCAGCATCAAACTGCCCAGCATCATGCCGAGGTCAAAGCCATGCGGGCCAAAACCGGCAAATTCGGCATCAATCACTTTTAAGCTGGTTTTTGCCACAAACACACTGCCGCAGCTGAAATCGCCATGGGTTAAGGTATCTGCCTGACAACGAAAAGCGTGCTTTAAACGGGCTACTTGCGCCAATAATGCCTCCTGCTGCCACAGTTGTTGCACCGCTAGCCGCAATGCGGCCGGTACTTCGTTGCGTTCATGGTGGCAATAAGGATCGTTAAACAATAAATCTTCGCTGATCTGGCGTGGTTCCGGGTTCTGAAATTGCTGTTGCCGCGCGCGTTGTTGCGGCAGTGCCAGCATAAAAGCACTGTTGGCGGCTGCGGTTTTACCGAGAAACTCGCCCAGTTGCCGACCAAGCTGATGAAATTGCCTGCCTTGTATTAATGCCGGTTCCAGCAAGTCGAGTTGACCTAAATCTTCCAATAACATGGCGGCTTGGGGAGCATCATAATGCAACACCTCGACCACCAACTCCGGTGCTGCTTTGGCAAATAATTTTAATGCTTCGGCTTCAATCCGCCGCCGCTCCAGCGTCAGCGGCCAGCGTTCACTCAGACCACGGGCAAAGGGTAAACCTTGTTTGACAATCAGACTGGTGCCGGCCTGATTCTGCACTCTAAACACCAGGTTCATATGGGTATCGCCAAAACACTGGGTGGTCAGCTTACTGCGTTCGCCAAATAAATCACTGTATTGGTTGGCGAATTCAGCAGCTTCTGCGCTGCTGAATTGATGGTATTGCGACATAACCAGACTCCTTTGAATTGCTGGCTGCATCATTACAAAGTGGCGGCAGCGCGGCAATGCTTTTTCTGTGACAGGATTTGTCCAGTCGGTTCTGGCTGGCACAGCGAGCTTGGCGTGGCCAAGAAAAATCAGCGACAATAGCGCGCACTGACCAACAGCGGTGCCAGTTGATGTTGCAACCTGCGGAGAACGCCATGCAAGTACCAGAATTTCAGTTAGATGCTTATTTACGCCGGATTGGCGTTCCGACCGATAGTCCGCTCAGCGCCAGTGTCGAGACGGTCCGCCGATTGATGATCGCGCAGTTGCGGTCTGTACCTTTTGAAAACCTCGATGTGCAGGCGGGCAAAATTGTCTCGCTACAAGCTGCGGATATTGTGAATAAAATTGTCGGTACTGCTGGCAGCGCCCGTCGTGGTGGTTATTGCTATGAGGTAAATGCTCTGTTTGCGATGGCACTGCAGGCGCTTGGCATTACTTATCAGTTTGTATTTTGCCGGCCGATGTTTTACCCGATGCAAAGACCTAAAACCCATATGGCGCTGCTGGTTAAAGTAGAGGGCACGAGCTTGCTCTGCGATCTGGGGTTTGGCAGTTACGGTCTGCGTGCGCCAATCGCGCTCGATAGTGTCAATCTGCCACAACAGCAAGACTATGACAGTTTCCGCTTGTTGCAACCCAGCCCAGGTCAGTATGTATTGCAGGCGTTGATCCAGGACGAATGGGCCAATCAGTATGGTTTTGATTTGTATCCAGCCGAGTGGATTGATTTTATGCCAGCTAATTATCTGAACTCGACCCATCCGGATACCATTTTTGTGCAGAAATATTTGGTGATCCAACAACATGCCACAGGCCGGACTATGTTGGTTGGTAACGAGCTTAAACGCAGCAGTGCGGGCCAGACTAGCGTCGAAGCCGTGACTGATATAGCCGCTGTGCTGCAGGCTGAATTTGGCCTGACATTAGCGCAGAAAATGTAACAATATCACCTAAAGACCAGTTCAATTTCAGGAAATACCGGTTGAACTGGCGCTATGCTGCGGCGAAAAGTGCGATATGCTGGTGAAAACAACAATATAAAATCCGTTGCGGCGAACAAGCAACAACGGCAGCCAGTTTAAAAGGAACCTTGCCATGCGCACTTCATTTTTGTTTCAACCGGCCTTGCTCAGTGTGGCGGTCAGTCTCAGTCTGCTGACACTGACGGCTTGCCAGCAGACACCTGTCGCGACGCAGTCAGCAGCCCAAGCCGCGCCCGCAGCAGCGAGCAGCGCACTTAGCCTTGATGAGCGGGCACAGCAACTGGCGCAACAGCTGTTAATTATCGATACCCATATCGATGTACCTTACCGGTTGCAGAGCAAATGGGAAGATGTAACGGTAGCGGCGCCTGGCGGCGAATTTGATTATCCGCGTGCCAAAGCCGGTGGCCTGAATGCGCCTTTTATGTCGGTGTATATTCCATCTTCGCTGGAAAAAAGCGGCGGTGGTTATCTGCTGGCCAATCAGCTGATCGACAGCATGGAAGCCTTAGTCGGCCGGGCACCGGATAAATTTGCCATGGCTTATCGGGCCGATGATGTGAAGGCGCAATTTGGCAAAGGTCAGATTTCGTTGGCGCTTGGCATGGAAAACGGCACGCCGTTGGAAGGCAAACTGAGCAATTTGCAGCATTTTTATCAGCGCGGCATCCGTTACATCACGCTGGCGCATTCCGAATCCAACCATATTGCCGATTCCAGTTATGATTTACGTCGGCCCTGGAAGGGCTTGAGCCCTTTTGGCGAGCAGGTGGTGGCGGAAATGAACCGGTTGGGCATGATGATCGATATTTCGCATGTATCGGATGATGCTTTTTATAAAGTGATTGCCCTGAGCAAAACGCCGGTGATTGCCTCGCATTCGTCGTTGCGATCTTTTGTGCCTGGGTTTGAGCGCAATATGGATGACAAGATGATCCAGGCGCTGGCAAAAAATGGCGGTGTGATCCAGATAAACTTCGGTTCTTCTTTTGTCGTGTCCCGCGCCAATCAGTGGGGGCTGCAATATAAAGCGGCCCGGGCCGCGGCCGGTGACAAAGTGTCAGACGAAGCCTTCCGTGCCCAGTATCTGCAGCAACATCCGTATCCTTTTGCCAATGTTGACAGCATCCTGGACCATATTGATTATGTCACTAAGCTGGTCGGCGTCGATTATGTCGGCATCGGTTCTGATTTTGACGGCGTCGGCGATTCATTGCCGGAGGGCTTAAAGGATGTGGCGGCTTATCCGAATTTGATTGCCGGTTTATTGCGCCGTGGCTATAGCGAAGCCGATATTGAAAAAATCATGTCGGGTAATTTATTGCGGGTGTGGCGTCAGGTTGAGCAATTTGCCAAAGCCAATTAACCCACAGGCGTGATGCAAGCTCCAGCCGCTGCGTTTGACTGGACCCTTGCGTTGTGGTCCAGTGCTTTTTTCCAAGCGCCGCTCAGCTTAGCAGCTAAGCTTAACCACATCGAACCACCAGCGATGATGGAACCTTTTGATGTGGCGATGGCTTTGGCTATGCTGTTGGCTGCCGTTACAGGCGGCAGAACCTGTCCATCTGGTCAGTAAGCACTGGCCAGGTTACACCAACGCCGATTTATCCGGCGGCTATTTTGAATTCGTCAGGTTGATCCTGCCACCGGCAGAGGTCAGTTTACAGGTGGAACTGACCGGATTTAGCCGGGCTATTTCGCTGGTGCAAAAACAACAGGCTGATCTGGTGTTGGCGGTCACGGCCGAAGATGGCCAGCATTTATTGTTGTCGGCGCGGCCGATGGATGCCGATACCATCATGATGGTCAGCCGAACCGGTTTTGATTTACCCGGCGCTTTAGGGCAATTAACGCCTAGCCAATTGGCTGCACTGCGCTTGGGTTGGGATCAGGGCTACAACTATGGCGCTGCATTGGGACTGGCGGTGCATGGTTATGAAGTACAGGATGCCCGTCAGGGCCTGGAGATGGTGCACAAAGGCCGGCTGCAGCTGTATCTGGCGGAGCAGGCTGATCTGGCCGTGCCAGCGGTGCAACAGTTGTTACAACAACTTGCCTTACAACAGCAGCCATTGGGGCAAATTCCGGTTTATGTCGGTTTTAGCAAATCAGAGCGTGGCCATAGGCTGAAAAATCAGTGGGATCAACAGGTTGAGTTATTGCTCAGCACAGGTCAGTTACAACAATTTTATCAGCGTTATCCCGAATTGCGGCTGAGTGCCAATTAAGCCTGCGTGTGAGCCAACGGCCATGCTAACATCGGCATTTTTTTGTTCAGGATTACGAAGATGCTGCAAGCTATTCATCATGTTGCCATTATCTGTGCCGACTACCCGCGTTCGAAGCATTTTTATCATCAGTTGCTGGGACTCCCGATCCTGGCGGAACATTATCGCGCTGAGCGCCAGTCCTATAAACTGGACTTACAATTACCGGATGGTACGCAACTGGAGTTGTTTTCTTTTGTTGGCGCGCCAGCAAGGCCCAGCCGGCCGGAAGCGCAGGGGTTAAGGCATTTATGTTTTGCCGTGGCCGATGTGGCAGCGGCTGTCGAGTGGTTGCAGGGACTTGGCATTGCGACTGAACCGGTACGGATTGACCCTTATACCGGCGCTGCTTTTACCTTTTTTACTGATCCGGATGGCCAGCCGCTGGAAATTTATCAACGCAACTGACGCTGTTGCGCCTGCAGCGGTGACAAGGCGGAGCGGGCTGCCAGTTGCCGGGTATGTTGTGGCAACAACGGCAGCGCATTGCTGGCATTATATTGAAAACTTTGGAAATCATAGCCCAATAATTCGGCCACTGTACTAGCGACCTGACTTTGCAGCCAAGGACTGTCGGTTTTCACCAAACCGCGCGCCGGAATTTGTGGTCCCAAGGCGGCCAGCCAAATCTGATCAGAACCCTGAATGCCCTGACTGAGTTTGGCCAAGGGCTTGAGATAGCCGGTGAGTTGTTGTTGCAAGCTGCGGGCACCGGCATGAAAAGCCCAGTTGCTGGCGCTGTCACCACGGCCATGATCAGTGGTAATTAACAAGGTGGTCTGGTCACGATAAAACGGATCGGCTTGCAGCTGTTGCCATAACTCGGCAATAAAACTATCGCTGCGCTGCGCCGCCGCCAGATACTGATCATAACGCTGATCGTGGGCAAAATCGTCGGTTTCACCAAATGCGATATACATAAGTTTCGGTTTTTTGGTCGCCAGATAATCCAAGGCAAACTGCTGGGTAAACACATCGTGCCGGACCGCTGGCCAGGGACTCGGTGTTTGCCGTTGTAACTGGTTTAACAACTGTAATTTTGGACTGAGCTGACCGGTGGCTTCGGCAAAACCGGCATTGACCGGCAAACCGCTACGCGCCACATTCAGAATATAGGGCAGCACCTCCCAAGAACCAAAAGCAGCCACTTGATTGCGCATGGCCGGTTGTTGATGTAACCATTCCAGCACTGTCACATTCGGGTTGGCAATTTTGGCATTGGAATGCAGTTTCGGATCGGCGCGGCCACTGAGCATTTCATTGTAACCAGGGTAAGAAATATGCCAGGGGTTGCTGACATTCATCTGCGAGCCGCGGTGACGATCGCCCACCAATAAGCCTTGTTTGGCGATGGTTTGATGGAAAAAAGGCATCAGTTGCCGGGCTCTAGCCCCTTGCAACAAGGGTTGCAGTTTCTTCCGATCCTTGACAAAGCGGCTGTCCGTCGCAATTTGCTGGTCGGCGCCGTAAAACACTTCCTGCCAGCGTAAACCGTCGATGCTGACCAGTATCACTTTAGGCTCGGCGACTGTGGCGCTGCTGGCGGTCATTGAACCGAGCAGGCAACTGCTGAGCAACAGCAGCCTTGGTAGCTGCCATGCCAAACAGCGGGCTTGAATACGTTGCAAGAGGGGGGGAAAAGCGCACATCAGTCATTCTCCTGACACCTTGTAACTGAAGCTATGCTGCCGTGGTCTGATGACAAGCAGGTGCCAGTTTTATAACCAATCGATGAATTTCTGCCGTTTTAGCTGCAGTCAAGGCGCTCAAAACTATGTTATGGTGCTGCTTTTTGCGGCTAGAGATATCCAGATGTCCAGTGATTTTAGTTTTCAGCAGGCGTTTGAGCAGCTGAGTTCGGCGCTTGCCAGTGTGGTGTTTTATTCTTTTCAGGTACAAGGGGTGGCAATCCCGGTCACTGTGTTGTGGTTGATGAGTGGCGCTATTATTTTTACCTGTTACCTCGGTTTTATTAATATCCGTGGCTTTGCTCATGCGGTGCAGTTGGTGCGCGGTAAACATGTCAAGCCAGATGACCAGGGTGAAATTACCCAGTTTCAAGCCTTGTCAGCGGCCTTATCTGGCACTGTCGGCACTGGCAATATTGCTGGGGTGGCGGTGGCAATCACTTTGGGTGGGCCTGGCGCGACTTTCTGGATGATCGTGGCTGGTTTTCTCGGCATGACCACCAAATTTGTCGAATGTACCCTGGCGGTGAAATACCGCCAGATCCAACCGGATGGCACTGTTTCCGGTGGGCCTATGTATTACATCAAAGCGGCGCTGGAGAAATATCAGCTGCCACGCACCGGTAAATTTCTGGCTGGTTTTTTTGCCGTCGCTTGTGTCTTTGGTTCAGCTGGTTTTGTTCATGTGAATCAAGGCTTTGTCCAGGTCAAAACCGTAACTGGTTTTGACAACGCCTGGCTGTTTGGCATTGTCTATGCGTTATTAGTGGCCTTGGTGATTGTGGGTGGTATTAAAAGTATTGCCAAAGTGACCAGCAAGCTGGTGCCTTTGATGTGCGGCATTTACTTGACGGCGGCGCTGATCATTATTGCCATGCATTATAGCGACATTCCGGCGGCGCTTTGGACCATCCTCAAAGGCGCTTTTGCGCCGGAAGCGGCCTATGGCGGTTTTATTGGCGTGTTGATCCAGGGCTTTCGCCGCGCGGCTTATTCCAATGAAGCCGGTATCGGTTCTTCCCCTATTGCTCACTCTGCAGCCAAAACCAAGGATCCGGTATCGGAAGGTTTTGTCGGACTACTGGAACCCTTTATTGATACTGTGGTGATTTGTACCATTTCTGCTTTGGTAATCATTATCACCGGCAGTTATCTGCAAACTGGACTGGATGGTGTGCAACTGACTTCCAGTGCCTTTGCGTCGGTGTTTGACTGGTTTCCGCTGGTGCTGATGGTGGCGCTGCTGCTGTTTGGCTATTCTACGGTCGTCAGTTGGGCCTATTACGGCCAAAAAGGCTGGGGTTATCTGTTTGGCGAACATCGCTTTAGTATCGGCTTGTACAAAGTACTGATCTGTTGTGTGGTAGCGATGGGAGCTGTGCCCAATGTACTGGCGGTGTTTGATTTTATTGATTCAATGATTTTTCTGATGGCGGTGCCGAATATTCTGGCCTTGTATCTATTATTGCCAGAAGTGAAAGCCGATTTACAAGCCTATTGGCAGCGGGTGGCGGCAGCCCGCAGCTAAGCGCTAGTTAATTTTTCGCCTCGCCTCGACAAATCCAGCGCAGCCATTAACAATGTTAACTGGGTTTAGGGAGGCGACAGTGAAGATTACAGGGCTTTTTATCCGCCAGTATCAGCAGGGGTTGCGCTGGGTCGCAGCCACGGCACTGCTCAACATAGGTTTTATTCTGGCATTGGTGGTGATTTTACAACCACAATTGAACGATTGGCGTTGGCAAATGGCGCTGGTGCTGGCTTGTGCGCTCAACCTATTGTTGTTACTCCCTTATGCCTTTGGCAGAAGTTGGCTGACTGAGTTGCAGCAGATTGGCGCTGATGTCGAACAGTTGGAAAGTAACCTGAACCAACTGATGCTGGATGCACATTTACCGCTGGCACAGCAGGAAAGCCTGAGTCTGAAGTTGGCCCGCATCAGTAAAAATCAGCAGGCCCAAGCCCGGCGCGAGCAAGAGATCCGTCACCTGGTGCGGGTGCAAGGCCTGATTGATCATGATTTAGCCATCGGCAACCGGATTTATTTTGAAAGCAAGTTGCAGCATTTCTTAAAAGATCCGGATGAACCCGGGCAAGGCGCGTTGTTTTTATTGCAAATTTCCCATCCAGAAAGCGCAGTCGAACCGGCAGTCGCTTTGCAACGCCTGGCTGGCTGTGCCGAGTTGCTGACGCAGCTGACGGCGCATTTTCCACAGGCGGTACTGGCCAGGTTGGCAGAACAGGATATTGCGGTGTTATTGCCTGGGATGGAGCAAAAAGAGGCGATGGCGATAGGTGAGCGGATGGCGGCCGTGCTCAGCCGGTCGAGTTATTTTGCCGATTATCCGGATTTTGATGTATTGCATCTGGGTTATGTCATTTACCAGCAAGGTCAGCAGTCTTATCAGCTGATGGCGGAAGCTGATATGGCGCTAAAAACGGCCCAGCTACAAGGGCCGAATGGCGCTTTTGGTTTTTACGAAACCAGCAAACCGAAAATCAAAGGTTCAGTCTGGTGGCGAACTGAGCTGACCAATGCGCTGAATGAACAACGTTTATTACTGAGTTTTCAACCGGTGTTTTCCTGGGAACTGCGGGATGTGATCCAACACGAAGTGCTGGTCAGGTTACAAAGCAGTGAAGGCGATAAGCTCAATGCAGCGGTGTTTTTACCGATGGCGGCCAATTGTGGCTTGTGTCAGGTGATTGATCAATATGTGGTGCTTAAAGCGGCGCGGTTATGTCAGGCAGAAAATATCGATGGCAGTCTGTGTAGTGTGAATTTGTCTGTGCAGACGCTGTTAAGCCCGGATTGGCAACCTTGGCTGTTGCAATTGCTGGCCAGCGGCCAACTGAAAAGTGGCCAGTTTGCTTTTGAACTGGACGAGTACCATTTACTGAAACATTATCAGGCGCTCAAACCTAAGTTAGAGCAATTGCATCAGTTAGGTTTCCGGCTGATTGTAGATCATGTTGGTTTATCGATTGAAGCTTGTCCTTATCTGGATGAGCTACCGTTGGAAGCGATCAAATTACATCCGTCGGTGGTGCGGCACCTGGATCAGCATTTGGAGCAACAGCTATTTGTCCGGGGCTTGATTGCCAGTAATGTGGCCAAAGGGGTGCGGGTGATTGCCAGTGGCGTCGAGCATTTAGCGGAATGGCAAACCTTACAGAAACTTGGTGTCAGTGGTGCCCAGGGCTATTATTTCAGCCAGCCGTTGGCACGGATTATTCCAATCGACCAACCAGGTTAAGCGGGCGGCGTCAGTTGTTGCAGTTCGGCTGGGCTGATGAGGCCACGGCTAGCCAGACCTGCCAGACCTTGTAAGCCGCCGGTATGAAAAAAAGCAATCCGGCTGCCAGCGGTAAAACGCCCCTGTCGCGCCCATTGCACTAAGCTGTGCAACGCTTTCCCGGTATAGACAGGTTCGGTATAGATCTGCTGACTGCTGGCCAGTTGCAGACAAAATTGTAAAGTATCCTGGCTGAATTTGCCGTAGGCTTTACCACTTTGCTCCGGCCACAATTGCCAGTCGCAATGGGGGTCGGTCTGTGGCAGCAATTGACGGATTTTGTCGGCTAAACTGGCATCCTTCACCACGCCGATGCCAAGTACTGAGGCTGGCGACTGACCAGTTGCTTGCCTGGCACTTTGGCCAGCAATCAGACCTGCCAGGGTGCCGCCACTGGCGCTGGCGCTCACCAGCCAAGTGGCAGCGCCAGCGGGTGTTTGTTGCAGGGCCAGTTCCGCCACGCCTGGGATCGCCAGTGCCGCGCTGCCGCCTTCTGGCAGTCGTAAATAATCCGGATAACGTTGTTGCCAGTGACAAGGGGGCCAGTCACAGCCCTCAGTCGGCAGCGTCTGTTGATTGGCCATGCGTGCGGCCAGCTCAGCTTGCTGGCAATAGTGGCGGTACTGTGTCGGCGTCACCAGGTGCAGTTGCATGCCGAGCGCCTGGCATTGGCTGAGGGTTGGACTGGTAACTTCGGCCAGATGACTGCGAACCACGCCGACAGTGGCAAAGCCAAAATACTGACCTGCCGCAGCTAAAGCCAACAAATGATTAGAAAATGCACCGCCGAAACTGACAATTCCGGTTTTGTTATGTTGTTGTATTTGCTGGATGTGATACTTTAGTTTTAACCATTTATTGCCAGCAATGCTGGGCACCCTGGTCTGTAACTGACAAAGCCAGATTTCGGTTTGTTGTTGCGCCAATTGCGGGACGCTCAGTTGTTGCCAGTGCAACTGATAAAACGGATCTTGCATATAAAACACCAGGTGCCATCCAGAGCCGGCCAGTATAACCGGCGGCAGCAACAGAGTGTTAGCGTCAGTCCACCGACTGATATTGCCAAGGCAGAGTGATGATAAAAGCGTTAATCCGAACCCTAACCGCCAGAACTGGGACAAGCCGGACCACTGGCGCAGTGGCTGCTGTGTATCTGCAGGCGGATGGCACAGTCCATGTATTGCAACTGGATAGTGCCAGCCAACAGGTAGTGCACTGGCAAAGCCAAACTGCTGCGACCGGTCAACTGACAGAACAGGTGCTGCAGTTACTGGATGCTATTCCTGCGGCTACGCCACTTTGTTTGGTGTTGGCCAGTGAATTTTATCAACTGGTGCAATTAGATAAACCGGCACTGGCGGCCAATGAGATATTGCAGGCATTGCCTTGGTTAGTGCGTGAACTTAGTGATATTCCGGCCGAAGATTTGTTGCTGGATTATCTGGATGTGCCAGTACAACCCAACCCACAACAACCCCGCATCCAGTTGGTGCTGACCTCGCGCAGTCGCTGGTTGCCGCTATGTCAGGCATTACAGCGCCGTCGCATCAACTTAGTGAATATTCAGCCAGAAGAATGGCTGGCGCGGAATTTACTGACCACAGCGCTACAGACTGCCTCGCCAGATCAGCGTGGCGCCGTGATGTTGTTAACGCATGTGCCGGGTCAGGAACTCAGCCTGCAGATCGTCAAACAAGGGATGGTGTTTTTCTCCCGTAAACTGCGCGGCTTTAACCGGCTGGATCACTACGATTTTGCTGAGCTACAACAAGGCATGCTGGATAATTTGTTACTGGAAGTGCAGCGTTCACTGGATTATTTTGAAGGCCAGCTGCGACAACCACCGGTGCAAGAAATATTGTTTGTGTTGGCCAGTCCGACGGTACCGGCCATAGTGCAGTACTTTGCCAGCAATGGTTTTTCCAAGGTGCGGTCAGTAGATTTTAACCGTTGGTTGGCTGCAGGCCAGGCCAGCGCTGTAACAGCGACTGAACTGGCCCGTTACTGGCCAGTATTAGCCGGAGCCCTGGAGTTGTTGCAACAGGAGGCGTCTGATGAAACGCAGAGTTAATCTGTATCAGGCCGTATTGCAACCGGTGCAGGAAAAAGCCGGTTTAGCCTTGTTGCTGCGGGTGTTATTATTCGTATCGTTGCTGCTGGCTGGCGCTTGGAGCCTATTGCAGTGGCAGCAGCAACAACAGCAACAACAGCTGAATTTGCTGCAGCAGGAGCAGCAAAGCAGCCTGCAGCAACTGGAAACTTTGCAACAAACCCTAGCCCAGCGGCAGCCATCGACGGAACTTCGCCGACAAGCAGCGCAATTGCAACAAAGTGTCAGCCAGAAACAACAACTACTGACTTACTTGCAACAGCAACAACAGACCAAGGCGCCTGCTTACGCTGCGGTGATGGCGCATCTGGCGCAGATTGACCCGGCCGGTTTATGGCTGACTGGCTTTAGTTTGGGTGAGCAATACCATTTTCATGGTGTGGTCCGACAGAGCCAGCTGTTGCCACGCTGGATGCAAGCGCTGGGGCAACATCCACAGTTGCAGGGCTTGACGCTGGCCACGGTCAGGCTCAGTCCATTGCGCAGTACGACCGCTGCGGTATCTCACGCGGCCGAAAGGCCAGTGCAGGATACGACGGCTGAACCAGGCTGGTTAACCTTTGTCATTAGCACCGCAGCGACAGCGGCAGGGCAGCCAAGTAGCAGTGGGCCTGAGCTGATGCCGCCACTCTCAACGGCACCTTCGCCGGTGGCACCGTTGCAGGTCGCACCTTCGCCGGTAGCACCGTTGCCGGAGCCCGCCGCCATCAAACCTGCCGGAGGTCAATAATGGACAGTCAATGGCAACAAGCTGTCAGCGCCTATGGTCGGTTGCAACTGCGGGAACGTTATATGCTGCTCTGGGCCAGTAGTTTGCTGCTGCTGTGGCTTGGACTGCTGTATCTGTTGGAACCTGCTTGGCAACAATTGCAACAGCAAAGGTTGCAACAACAACAGTTACAAACGGCCACTGCCCAATTGCAACGCCAATTAACCGAAGTGGAAACCGCGCTGCAACAAGATCCCGACGCGCAATTAAAGCAACAATTGGCCAGTGCCAGCTTGCAACAGCAGCAACTGACCACCCAAATCCGTCAAGTCAGTGGCCGTTATATTGCCCCTGAGCAAATGGTGGCATTGCTGCAGGACGTGCTGCTCACCCAGCCGCAGGTGCAATTATTGCGCTTAGAAAACCAACCAGCACTGGCGCTGCAACTACCTGGGGCCACCGACGGCAGTGCCAGTCAGTTGTACCAGCATCGCACCTTATTTGTGTTTGGTGGTCGGTATCAGCCGCTACAACAACTGTTGCAGCAACTGGAACAACTGCCATGGCAATTGCACTGGCGGCAGTTGCGATATCAGGTCAGCCGCTACCCGCTGGCCGAATTACATCTGGAACTGGAAACTGTCAGTGAACAACAAAATTATTTACGTTTATAGTCTGGCGGTCTTACTGGCCTCTGTGGTGATGCCGCCAGTGCTGGCGTCCGATCCCACCCAGCCGGAAATGCCAGCGCTGACGCCGGTCACGGTTGCAGGGCAGGCTGCGGCTGTCCCTAAACTGACGCTGATCCAATCCAGTGGCAGTCGGTTTCAGGCGGTGATTAATGGCCAACTGGTGCGGCCTGGCGATACGATTGCCGGTTATCAGGTCCATCAGATCAATGCCCGGCAGGTGTTGCTACGGCAGGGGGAGCGCCAGTTGGTGCTGAATTTATTTAACACAACCACGAAGTAGCGATGATGATGCGAAAATCTTTTCCTTTACTGCTATCGATGCTGCTGCCCTGGCTCAGTGGCTGTCAGAATTTACAGCCGTCGATGGCGGCAGAAAAAACGGCTGCTGAACTGAGTAAGCAGCAACAAGTGCCGATGTCGCTACAGGTACCGGCGGCCGTCAGTGCTGATTTGCTTGCCGATAGTCAGCCGCTGTTAGCCGCTGCGCCTTTGTTGCCACGTTTTAATGTCTCGGCCGTCAATGTTGAGCTAAACGAGTTTTTTGCCTCCTTGGTGGCGGATAGTCAGGCCAGTGTGGTGGTGCATCCTGACATCAGCGGCCAGATCAGCCTGCAACTGAAACAAGTCACGCTGCCAGAAGTGCTGGAAGTGGTGCAGCAGCTGTATGGCTTTGATATCCGCCGGCAAGGTTCGATTTATCAGGTGTTACCGGCGCAACTACGCACCGAAACCATTGCGGTGAATTATCTGTTGTTGCAACGTATTGGTTTATCGTCGATTGCGGTCAATTCCGGTGGCGTGTCGCAGGATAATCAGCAGAATAATAACAATAGCAATCAGCGCAATGGTAACTTAGGCAACAACCAGAATAACCAGGCTGGCCAGAACGGCAATCAAGCCAATAACCAGCAAAACCAGCAGCAGTTTAACGGCAGTACCATTCAAAGTGGCAGTACCACCGACTTTTGGAAAGATTTGGAAAAAACCATTCAGGGTATTATTGGCCAGCAGGACAACCGGGCTGTGGTGGTATCGCCGCAAGCTGGCTTAGTCACAGTGCGGGCTATGCCTGCTGAATTGGCGGCGGTGAAAACCTTTCTGGCACAGTCAGAGCAACATCTGCAGCGCCAGGTGATCTTAGAAGCCAAAATTATTGAAGTCACCCTCAGTGATGATTTTCAGCAAGGCATTAACTGGCAAAATGCGCTGGCCAATATTGACACGACCACAATACAAATTAATACCAGCGCCGGTACCCAGGGCAATAATATCAGTGCCGCGCTGGGGGGCGTCACCACTATTGGGTTTCAGGATGTTGATTTTGCCGGTGTCATTAGCCTGTTAGAAACTCAGGGCGATGCCCAGGTGTTGTCCAGTCCCAGAGTGACGGCGATTAATAATCAAAAAGCCGTGATTAAAGTGGGGCAGGATGAATATTTTGTCACCAATATCACCAACAGTACCACCACCGCCGGTACTGATATTCAGAATAATCCGTCTATTACCTTGCAGCCGTTTTTCTCTGGCATTGCGCTGGATGTGACGCCACAAATTGATCAGAACGGCCAGGTCATTTTACATATTCACCCTTCGGTGACCGAAACCGCTGAGCAAACCAAAACCATTCAACTGAGTAATGACAAAGTGGTATTGCCGCTGGCGCAAAGTAATATCCGCGAATCTGATACCGTGATTAAAGCCAGTAATGGCGAAATTGTGGTGATTGGCGGTCTGATGCAAACGGTGATTTCTGATACCGAAAGCGGCGTGCCTGGCTTGCGCTCCATTCCGCTATTGGGCAATTTGTTTATGTCAAAAAGCAAAACTGAGAAGAAAAAAGAGCTGGTGATCCTGCTCAAACCTACTGTGGTCACTGAAGGCGTCTGGCGGCAGCAATTGCAGCAGTCGACGCAGCAAGTGCAGGATTGGGCGCGGCAGCGGCCATGATTTACCTGACGCATTTTGGCTTACGACAGGCGCCTTTTGCCTTAACGCCCAATACTGCGTTTTATGTTGATTTACCGGCGCATCAACAAGCGCTGGCGTTGTTGCACACTGCATTGGCGCAAGGTGAAGGTTTTATTAAAATCACCGGTGAAGTCGGCACCGGCAAAACCTTATTGTGCCGTAAATTATTACAAGAAGCTCCGGCACATTGGGCGCTGGCTTATCTGCCGGATCCGAATGTATCGCCGACAGAATTGCGCTGGGCGATAGCGTTGGAGCTGGGACTGAAACAATCTGCCAATATCGATAGCCAGCAACTGGCGCAGCTGCTGCAGCGGCAACTGTTATTGCTGGCCTCGCAGCAGAAACAACTGGTGTTACTGATTGATGAAGCCCAGGCCTTGCCGGATGAAACACTGGAAGCGCTGCGGTTATTGACCAATCTGGAAACCGAACAACGCAAGTTATTGCAGGTGGTGTTATTCGCCCAGCCGGAGCTGGATCAGCGGCTGGCGCAAACCAAATTCCGCCAGTTACGCCAGCGCATCAGTTTCTCTTTTGATTTAACAGTGCAAAACCGGGCACAGACCCAGGCTTATCTGCAAACCCGCCTGGCGCTGGCGGGCGCTCAGCGGCCGTTATTCTCGGCCGCAGCCAGCGCATTGTTATGGCATTACAGCCGCGGTATTCCAAGGCTGATCAATATGCTGGCGCATAAAGCTTTATTGCTGGCCTATGGCCGCGGTTTGGCGCAGGCTGGCTGGTACCAGCTGTGGCTGGCCGCCCGTGATACCGAAGATGTCGAACTATCCGGCCGGTATTGGCCTTGGCTGAGCTCGGCTTTGTTGTTATTAGTCTGGGGGTTACTGGTGGTTGTGCCATGAGTGTGATTAATCAGATGTTACGCGATCTGGACAAGCAGCAGGGCAAACCTGAGCAAGCGCTGGTGGCGCAGCCGGTGTTTGCCAGAGCGGGCAAGGCGGCGGGCTGGCGCTGGCTACTGCCGCTGTTGTTGGCGCTGTTGCTGCTGTGGCAATGGCAGCCGCAACTACTCAGTCAAAGTTGGCACTGGTGGCAGGCACTGCTGCAGCCAGCGCCGATGCAGATACAAGCTGCCCAAACCACAACCCACCAAGCGCAGCCCGCTCTGATACAAGCCGTTCAGCCTGAAGTTGTGGCGACTGAGGTTGCGGTGACTGACGTTGCGCAGGTCGCACCTGCGCTGACCATGCCGGGACAAGCTGAACCTGCAGCGTCTGGGTTAGCACTGCCGGTGGCGACCCGGTCGATGCCAGCAGCTGTGAGCGCAGCATCCACAGTGACATCCCCCGCTGCGACTGCGCCTGTGGTGGCCGACTCCGTGGTCAGCCTGCCAGCCACCGAGTCCACCACAACTGACTGGCAGCCCGCTGCGGCTATGGCGGCCAGCAGTTTAACCATCGAGCAACTGCCGGACAGCCCAGAGTTACAACTCAGTCAACTGCAACAAAGAGCGCAGACAGCGCAGGCCAACCAACAATTGCTGCAAGCGGCCGCACTATGGCAACAGTATCTGCAATTAGCGCCAGAGCGGGCATTGCCGTATGAACAACTGGCCGCGCTTTGGTGGCAACAGCAACAATGGGCCGAACTTGAGCAGTTGCTGACGCAAGCCAGGGCGCGGCAGATCCAGTCAGCCCAGTTACAACTGCAACAAGCCCGGCTGGCGGCCAGTCAGCAACAATGGGCCATGGTGCTGACGATGCTCAGCGCAGTGCCGATGACAGCGTTACTGACCGATGTGTTACCGTTGCAGGCGCAGGCGCAGCAACAACTGGGGGATTATCAGGCGGCGCTTGGCAGTTATCAGCAGTGGTCGCAGTTGGTGCCGGATTCAGCCCGTGCCTGGCTCGGCTTAGGCTTGGTCTATGATCAGTTAAAACAAACGACCACCGCCAGAGCGGCTTATCAGCAAGCATTGGCACTAGGTGGTTTGGCACCGGCCAGCCAGCAGTTTATTCAACAACGATTAGCGCAGACAGAGTGAGTTTATGCAAAGACCCAGATTAAAAATGCGGTTAGGTGATTTACTGGTGCATGAAGGCATCATCAGTGAAGCGCAATTAAGCCGGGCTTTGCTGGAACAGAAAAAAACCGGCCGTAAATTAGGGGCCAGCCTGATTGAATTGCAGTTTTTAACCGAAGATCAGTTACTGCAGTTTCTGGCACAACAGCTCAATGTGTCTTTTCTGGATATAGCCCAGCGCCGGATTGAGCCCAAGGTTGCGCAGTTATTACCGGAGGTGCATGCCCGCCGCTTGCGGGCGCTGGTGCTGGAAGACCGCGGTGAATCGGTGTTACTCGGTATGAGTGATCCGGCCGATCTGTCAATTCTGGATCAAATTGCGCCCTTGCTGGAGCCTAAGCTGATTGAGATCGCCGTGGTGCGGGAAAGTCAGCTGATTGATGCTTTTAATAATCTGTACCGGCGCACCAAAGAAATCGCTTCTATTGCCCATCAATTGCAAGAAGAATACGAAGATACTGAAGCCATTGATTTCACAGCATTAAGCGCCGAAAACGATAAAGACAACACTATAGTGCGGTTATTGCAATCGTTGTTTGAAGATGCGGTGCAGGTGCGGGCATCGGATATTCATATTGAACCTGATGAACAGGTGCTGCGCATCCGGCAGCGGGTTGATGGTGTCCTGCAAGAAAACATCCTGCAAGAAACCGGCATTGCGGCAGCTTTGGTGCTGCGGCTGAAACTGATGGCCGGACTGGATATTTCAGAAAAACGGCTGCCACAGGATGGTCGTTTTCAAATCAAGGTCAAAGGCCACAGTATCGACGTGCGGATGTCGAGTATGCCGGTGCAGCATGGCGAGTCGGTGGTGATGCGGTTGCTGGACCAATCGGCCGGTTTGCTGGCGCTGGAAGAAACCGGCATGCCAGCGGCGATGCTACAGAAACTGCGGCGGATGATGCAAAGCCCGCATGGCATGGTACTGGTGACCGGCCCGACCGGCTCGGGCAAAACCACCACTTTGTATGGCGTGCTGTCGGAGCTGAATCAGCCTGGGGTAAAAATTATCACAGTGGAAGATCCGGTCGAATACCGGCTGGCGCGGGTCAATCAGGTGCAGATCAACCATAAGATTGGGCTGGACTTTGCCAGTGTGCTGCGCACCAGTTTACGGCAGGATCCGGATATTCTGATGGTCGGCGAAATGCGCGATCAGGAGACGGCGGAGATGGGGCTACGTGGTGCTTTAACCGGTCACCTGGTATTGTCGACCTTACACACCAATGATGCGGTGTCCAGCACCTTGCGGTTGATTGATATGGGGGCGGCGCCTTATCTGGTGGCCAGTGCACTGCGGGCCATTCTGGCGCAGCGGCTGATCCGGCGCATCTGCCCGCATTGCAAACAACCTTATCAACCGGATGAGCTGGAGCAAACCTGGCTGAAACATGTCAAAGCGCCGGATAACTTACAATTCTGGCATGGCCGCGGTTGTCAGTCCTGCCATTACACCGGCTACAAAGGCCGGCTTGGCGTGTTTGAATTACTGGTGATCAACAAACCATTAGCCGATGCCTTGCGTCGGCACGATAACGACGAATTTGCCCGGCTGGTGTATCAGGACAGCAATTTCCGTACCCTGGGTCATATGGCGCTGGATTATGCCTGTCAGGGCATCAGCACCTTAGCTGAAGTGATTAAAGTATCGGAATACGTTGATTTGGAAGCCTTACCGCATGGCTAATTTTCGTTATCGTGCCCGCGATGCGCAGGGGCGTTTGCAAAATGGCGAAGTGGAAGCCGCCAACAGTCAGGCCGCTGCTGAAGTGCTGAGTCGGCGCGCGCTGATTATTCTGCAACTGCAACCCTTAGCAGCCAAAAGTGTCAATTGGTGGCAACAACCACTGTGGCAAGCCGGTGTTGGTCTGACCGAACTCATTGTCTTTGCCCGCCAGATGTACGCACTGATGAAAGCCGGGATCCCGATTATCCGCGCTATCCGTGGTTTGGCTGAAAGCACTGCTTCGAAATCTTTGCAAGCGGTGTTATCGGATTTGGCCGATCAATTGGAAAAAGGCCGCAACTTATCGCAGGCGATGCTGAGTCATCCGAAAGTGTTCAACCGCCTCATGGTCAGTATTGTCCATGTTGGGGAGAATACCGGCCGGCTGGATGATGCCTTTGCCCAGCTGTCAGGTTATTTTGAGCAGGAGCAGGAAACCCGCAAGCAAATTAAACAGGCCACCCGTTATCCGACTTTTGTGCTGATTGCCATCGTCGTCGCCATGGTGATCCTGAATCTACTGGTGATCCCCCAGTTTGCCAATATGTTTGCCCGTTTTAATGCCGAATTACCCTGGTCAACCCAGGTGTTGTTGGCAACCTCGAATTTTTTTACCCGCTACTGGTTTTTCCTGCTGCTGGCATTGGTCGGTCTGGCGATTGTTAGCTATCGTTATGTACAGACCCCGGCGGGCAGCTATCGCTGGAGCAAACTTAAACTGCGGTTGCCGCTGATGGGCGACATTATTAACCGTGCTACCCTTGGGCGGTATGCCCGTAGTTTTGCCCTGATGCTCAAAGCCGGTGTGCCAATGACGACGGCGCTGAGCCTGGTGGCCGAGGCGGTGGATAACGATTTTATGGCCGAAAAAATCCGCGAGATGCGGCGCAATATTGAACGTGGTGAAAGTCTGGTGCGGGTGTCGGCGCAAAGTGAACTCTTTACCCCGCTGGTGATGCAGATGTTGGCGGTCGGTGAAGAAACCGGTCAAGTTGATGATATGTTGTTTGAAGTTGCACTTTTTTATGAGCGCGAAGTTGCCTTTGATTTAAAAAGTCTGACCGCCAGAATCGAACCTATTCTGATCAGTGTGGTGGCGGTGATGGTGTTGGTACTGGCACTTGGCATCTTTACCCCGATGTGGGATATGCTCAGCGCTTATAAAAATGGCGGCGGTTGAAAACTGCACTTGGCAGCGACCCAAAAAACTGTCATTAATGAACAAGATAAAGTGATGATGCGCTGACGGAATAGGCTTAATCACGGTAAAACAACGATTGAAATAAACCCATGGGCGAGCTCTGTTTTCGCCCGATCTCTGGCGGAGAACTGTATGCAAACAATGTCAGCGCGGCAACAAGGTTTTACTCTGATTGAACTGGTAATTGTGGTGATTATTCTCGGCTTATTGGCCGCCACGGCGTTACCAAGATTTATTAATGTCACCACCCAGGCGGAAGATGCTTCAGTGGAAGGCACTGCTGGCGGTTTTGCTTCGGCGGTCGGGTTGGTTCGAGCGCAGTGGGAAGTCTCGGGTCGGCCACAGAACAATTTGGCTGCAAACCAGACTCAGGTTCTTTACGATAACGTCAATATCGGCGTGGATGGCACTTTGGGTTACCCCAGTGGCGATCCAGCGAATAGCACACTGGCAACTGCGGTATCAAATATCGATTGTCTGTTTTTAATCCAGAATTTATTTCAGGGTTCGGTCAATGCCGCAACCGCTTTTAGCACCAATAATTTGTTTTATGTCAGAGCGGATAACAACGTTTGCTTTTATCATCAAACCAAAGGCTTAGCGGCAGCACCAACCGATACCACTGGTAATAATGGGTTTAGTTATAATCCGGCCAATGGTCAGGTGACGTCGTTTTTAAATAAAGTCTGATGGCTGGCCCGCAACAAAGTTGATCTGGCCTTTTGCATACAACAGGGCCGCCAGTGGCGGCTATGTCATAGCCCTAAGAAAGAGAAGCAGTAATGAAAAAACAACAAGGTTTTACCCTGATTGAGCTGGTGATTGTGATTGTGATCCTGGGTATTTTAGCCGTCACCGCAGCACCGAAATTTTTAAATCTGGCCGGGGATGCCAAAGCTGGCACCCTAAATGCCGTGAAGGCGTCGCTGCAATCGGCTAATGCGGAGATTTATGGCAAAGCGATTTTGCAGAATCAACAGGCCGCTGCTAATGGCACCCTGGTCAATCCAGCCGTGACGACCGCTTTTGGTTATGCCAAAGCCACCAAAGCTAATTTAGCGCTGATGCTGGATGTGCCAGATTTTGACATTGAAGATGCCGTGACCAATGCCGCTTTAGCGATTGACGCGGACACTGATGTATTGGTGCAACCGGATAACAGCCCTGCCATTGATGGCAATAGCACCACAGCTTGTGCGCTGGTGTATCGCCAGGCGGCAGAAGCTGGCGCCAAACCCACTTATACAGTTATCAACACTGGCTGCTAATGAAACCCCACCAGCCCACCAGCGCAGGCTTTACCTTGCTGGAGCTGGTGACCGTATTGTTATTACTGGCGATTTTGGCTGTCACCGTCAGCAGTCGTTGGACTGGCACTGCCGATTTGCAGGTGCAGCAGGAGCGTGATCAGTTACTGGCGCTGCTGCGCCGGGTGCAAATTCAAAGTATGCAGGATAGCGCTGGCCTGCTCAGTCGTTGTCCGACCTTACAGCTCAGTGCCAGCCAGGCGGCACTGACGCCCGCCGGCCCTTGTGCCGCCAGTTACCAAATCGCTGCCGATGCCAATGATACCAATCAACTGTTGTTTGCCAGCAGTACCAGCGTCAGCACCAGCTTTGGTGCCTTGCCGCAGCTGATCCGCTTTAATGCTCTGGGCGAAACCACCGCCTTTTGTCAGGCTAGCCAATGTCAAATCACCTTAACCGGCGCTGGCCTGACGGCGTCGATTTGTCTGCATGCCAGCGGGTTTTTGCAGCCATGTTAAGGGGGCACCCGCTGTTGAAGCTGCGCCGCCAGCACCAGACCGCAGGTTTTAGCTTGCTGGAACTGGTGGTTGGCATGCTGGTGCTGGCGATCAGTCTGACGTTATTGGTGTCGGTGTTATTGCCGATGCAGATGCAGTCGGGTGCTATCTGGCAACAGGTGCGTAGCGCCGAACTGGCCCAAGCCATGTTAAGTGAAATTCAGGGCCGGGCTTTTGATGACAATACCCCCGCCGATGGCAGTTTGTTACGTTGTGATGAAACTGGCGCCAGTGCCTGTGTGGCGGCTTTTCCGGTTTGCCCGGCCAGTGGTCACACTGTCTTGACCGAAGAAGCAGACCGTGCTGATTTTGATGATGTTGATGACTACCATTGTTTTCGCGCCAGCGGTGCCAGTTTAAGCGATGTGCTGGGCCAGAGCATGGCTGACAGTTACAGTGGTTATCAGTTGGCGGTTGAACTCAGTTATGCCGGTACTGACTATGGGTTCACCAATAACCGGCTGGTAAAAAAAATCAGTCTGACGGTGACGGCGCCGGATGGCACCGCCTTGTTATTTACTAGTTTAAAGGGTAACTGGTGATGCGCAGTCAGGGTTTTACCTTATTCGAGCTGGTCTTAGTGTTGGTATTACTCGGTATCGTTGGGCTTGGCACCAGCCAATTGCTCAGCAATATGGCCAGCCTTTATCTGCAACAAAGCAGTCGGGAGCAGTTGCTCGGGCAAAGCCGCTTTGTGCTGGAGAGGTTAAGCCGCGAGATCCGCGCCGCCGTGCCGAATAGTTTGCGGCATCGATTGGGTCATGATTACGAGTGTCTGGAATTAGTGCGGTATCAGGGCAGTGGCCGTTATCGGGAATTGCCGCTGACGCCGGACAGTGCCAGTCAGTTACGGCTGTTATCCCTGGATCCGCAGTTGCAATTCAGTGGCGGTCAATGGTTGTTGGTTCAGCCAGAATCAGCGGCCGATATTTATCAGCCATCCAGCCAGAAAGTGCAGTTGGCAGCAGTGCCGCTGCTGGACGATGGTGATAACCAGGCCGCCACCAGCACAGTGGCGCTGGCGCAAGCCCATAGTTTTGACCGTGCTTCAGTGGCGCGGCGCTTTTATCTGTTGCAAGACGTGGTCAGCTTTTGTATTGAGGATCAACAACTGCGCCGTTATCAGGGTTATGGCTTGCAAGCAGTACAACCGGTGCCGGGCGCTGGTCTGAATTTGGCGCAAAGTCAGTTGCTGGCGGAGGATATCCGCAATCCGTTGCCAGCCGAGCCGGTGTTTCATCTGGTCAGCGCTGGCTTTCACAGCAACAGTTTTGTGCGGATTTTATTGCAGTTGCATGCGCCGAATGAGCCCGATGCGCTGCTAATTTTTAATCATTTGGTGCAGGTGGATAATGTGCCTTAAATCTGTTGCTGCCACTGGCGGCTTTTGCACCAGACAAGCTGGCAGCGCTTTAAGCATGGCGCTGTGGCTGATTGTGATTGGTTCTTTACTGGTGTTGGTGTTATTACAGTTTCGCCAACAAAGCAGCAGCGCGCTGGTCTATCAGGTGCAGGGCCAGCGTTGTTATGCGCTGGCCAAAAGCCAGCTGGAACTGGCGTTGGTGCAGTTATTTCCGCTTGATAGCATTGCGGCCAGTTGCGCTGCGGTCACCAGCAGCCGCAACTGGACTCAGGATGACTGGCAGGGCTGTCGCAGCACGCTGAGTTGTCAGCAGGTCAGTGTCGATGGCAGCCAAAGTTTTCGTTTAACCAGCACTGCCACTTGTGGCAGCGGTGAATTGATCAGCAGCAGAACTGTCACGCTGGAGGCAGGTCTATGAAAATGTTGCAAAGTTTGCTGATGCTGTGGTTATTACTGCAAAGCTTTGGCAGTCTGGCGGTCGATCCGCTGTGTGATACCAGTTGGAATAAAACCGCCGCGGTCTGGACTTGTAGTGGTGATGGTAAAATTTCTTTTGTCGCCAACAGTAGTTTTTTGCCAGCGCAAAATCTGACGCTGGTGGCCAGTAATGGTTTTAGCCTGCAGAATAATGTGGTTGGCAGTTTGAATATCCGGGTGAATTTACAAGCTGATTATGGTGCTATTGTCGTCAGCGGCAGCAGCTCGGAACTGTATGGCAACATTGTTGCCAGCAGCTCCCATTTGACGCTGACGCAGCTGCGTTCAATCGGCACTATCAGCACCGGTGGTGATATCAGTCTGGTCGGGGGTCGGGTGATCGGCAATATCACCAGCAATAGTAATAAAATCAATATCGATGGCACTGAAGTCAGTGGTGCGGTCTGGGGCCACTCTCCTGTCACACTAAAGGATGCGAGCATCAATGGCGCTATCACCAGTAACAGTGGCACCATCACCAGTAGTAATAGCCAACTGACTGGCGATCTGACGGCGCAATCTGGTATCAGCCTCAGCGGTGGCACTCTGGCTGGTCATATTTTGCAAAAAGCCAAAAACCCCATCACTTTAACCAATGTCAGCATGAGCAGCGGCAGTATCAAAGGCGCCAGTACTGTGACTTTATCTGGTAGTACCCTTGGTAATGCCAGCAATAAAGTCGAAGTAAAAAGTGAAAGTGGCGATATTTCACTCAGTAATAACTCGGTGTTATACGGCGATGCCATTGCCGTTGAAGGACAAACCTGGGGAAAGGTCAATATCAGCTCTGGCAGTCAGGTTTATGGCCGTTGCCATTTTCAGGCGGTGCCACCGGAAGCTTGCCAAGCACAGCCACCAGCGCCGACTGTGCATCATTATGAACTGAGTTATCAAAGCCCGGCGTTGACCTGTGAAGCTGAAACGGTCAGTCTGCGCGCTTGTGTTGATCAAGCCTGTAGCAGTCTGTATCAGGGCGAAGCCAGTGTCAGACTGAGTGCGAGCAATAATGCCAGTTGGGCCACCGGCACTTTGTATTTCAGTTATGGCCAAACCAGTAATGCGCTGCGTAAAACCAGTGCTGGCAGTACCTTACTTGGCATAGCGTCTGCCACTCCAGCCGCAACTTCGGCCCTAGTGTGTAAAAACGGCGGTCAAGTCAGCAATTGCAGTCTGGATTTTGCTGCCACAGCGCTGAAAATTACCGCCGCGGATGGTAGTTCCGCCTGGCCACATCAAGTGGCGGGCACTGATTACACCGGTCGGGTTAAAGCCATTCAAACCAACCCGGAGACGGGTGCCTGTCAGGCCAGAGTCAAGGGGATCAGAGAAGTCGGGCTGGCGTTTCGTTGTCTTAATCCCGGCAGTTGTATCAGTACTGAGCGCGGTCATTTTTATAGCGTGGCGGTTGCTGGCAGTGGTCAGAGCCCAGCCTATACCAATGTCAATCTAACCTTTGATAATAACGGTGTGGCACCACTGCGCTTTCGTTACAGCGATGTTGGGCAGATTGCCTTGTATGCTCAGTTGCAATTAACGGCGCTTGGTAATGAACCTGCCATCACGCTGACGGCAACCCCTGCCAGCTTGGTGGTGAAACCAGACCGGTTGGTGGTGGCCAGTGTCAGTGCTGCAACTGGCGGGACCAATCCCGGCACCACCGCTAGCGGTGCCGGTTTTACCGCCGCTGGCAGTTTATTTCAGGTCGAACTGGAAGCCCGCAACAGTCTGGACCAACCGACCCCGAATTTTGGCCGGGAAAGCCAACCAGAAAAAATGCGCCTGCAGTTGGCGAGCCTGGTGTATCCATCCGCCCAGCCCAATGTCAATTATGCTGAGCACTTATTAGTCAATGGTGAGTTTGTCGCGGTGCCAGCCAAGGGCGGCCGGGTGGTGAATGCTCAGGTGGCATTTCGTGAGGCTGGCACCATCCAGTTACAGGCAAAATTAGTCAGTGGGAACTATTTGGGGGCCGGTGATGTCTCAGCATCGCCTGTGAGCGGCAATGTCGGCCGGTTTTATCCGGCTGCTTTCGAGCTGCGTGAAGTGCAATCAACACCGCTGTGCAGTGACGGTCAATTTAGTTATATGCAGCAGCCAAATTTGCCGCTGAAATTTAATTTGTATGCGATGAGTCAGGCCATTCAGCAGCCTGGTTTACAGGTTCCAGCCAGACAACTGCTGAATTATCATCAGTTTACTGGCAGTGAGATCAGTTATGCTGGGCTGGCGGAGCCGGCATTGGTGGCTGAAAATATCACGCCACAGCAATGGCAGCAGCTCAGTGGCAGATGGCAACAGCAACCAGCGCTGCAATGGCAACAAGGCAAACTGAGCTTTGATGGTGCTCGTGGCTTGTTGTTTAGCCGCAGCACGGCACCGGATGGACCGTTTTTAGCGGTACAAGCTGGGGTCAAGATTGCCCGCGAACAGGATAATCGGCAGCTGCTCAGCACTTTATTAACGATGAATGCGGCCACCGCTGCTGATTGCAGTGCCACCGCCAGTTGTGATGCGGCGCCACTCGGAGCGCCACAGGCCTTTTATCATGGCCGTTTAGTATTGCAGCCAGCTCAGGGGCCGGTGAATCAGAATATTCCGCTGCGGTTAGAAGCGCAGGTCTGGGATGGCAGTAGATTCAGCAAATTCACCGCAGATCAATGTAGTCAGCTTGATCCAGCCTTGCTCAGTGTGTCTGAGATGCCGAACTGGCAAGCCGCAGGTGATAGCAAGCCGTTGCAGCAGGGCAGTTCGGTAGCGGGCAGTCTTTGGTTGTTACCGCAACCGCAAACGGGGCGTTGGATGATGCAATATGCTGTGCCAGTTTGGTTAAAACAACGCGATGGCGGGCTGGATGTCGATGCCAAAGCTGCCGTGGTGATTGGTGGATATCGGGGCAATGACAGACTAATTTATCAGCGTGAACAGTGAGCTCGGATCATTGTGCAGTGCTGGCAACCAAGCTGGCAGATTTGTTGCTTGGTTTAATTTTGTAAAAGTGTAAGATAAAGCTATTTTCTTCGCGCATTGTTACTTAAAATATGCGCACTTTTTTGTCCTGATGTGTGCTTGCCTGCCGACCCGGCATCGGCACATCAGACTATTGTTGGCGCCCCATAAAGTAGGATTAATTCTTTTCATGTTAAAAAAATTACGCGGTTTATTCTCCAACGACCTCTCGATTGACCTGGGCACAGCCAACACCCTGATTTATGTCAAAGATCAAGGCATAGTGCTGAATGAACCTTCTGTGGTTGCGATCCGGCAGGAACGTGCCGGCGGACCTAAGAGTGTGGCTGCAGTAGGCCATGCCGCCAAGCGCATGTTGGGTCGGACACCTGGCAATATCAAAGCCATCCGGCCGATGAAAGATGGTGTGATCGCCGACTTTTATGTCACAGAAAAAATGCTGCAGCATTTTATTAAACAAGCGCACAGCAACAGTTTCCTGCGGCCAAGCCCACGCGTGCTGGTGTGTGTGCCTTGTGGTTCAACCCAGGTAGAACGTCGCGCCATTCGTGAGTCTGCTCAGGGCGCCGGCGCCCGTGAAGTTTATCTGATTGATGAACCTATGGCTGCTGCCATCGGTGCCGGTTTACCGGTGTCGGAAGCGACCGGTTCTATGGTGGTGGATATCGGTGGTGGTACCACAGAAGTGGCCATTATCTCGTTAAATGGCGTGGTGTATTCTTCGTCAGTGCGGATTGGTGGTGATAAGTTTGATGATGCCATCATCAACTATATTCGTCGTAACTACGGCATTCTGATTGGTGAAGCCACCGCTGAGCGGATCAAAACTGAAATTGGTTCGGCCTACCCAAGCGATGAAATTCTGGAAATTGAAGTGCGTGGCCGTAATCTGGCCGAAGGTGTACCGCGCAGCTTTACCATGACCAGCAACGAAATTCTGGAAGCATTACAGGAACCGCTGGCTGGTATCGTGTCTGCCGTGATGGTGGCCCTGGAGCAATCGCCACCAGAACTGGCCTCCGATATCTCTGAACGCGGCATGGTGCTGACCGGTGGTGGTGCCTTGTTACGTGATTTAGATCGGTTACTGATGGAAGAAACCGGTATTCCGGTGGTGGTGGCCGAAGATCCACTGACCTGTGTCGCCCGCGGTGGTGGTAAAGCGCTGGAAATGATCGACGTGCACGGCGGCGATGTGTTCAGTTACGACTAACTGAACTCAGTAACTGCCGATGAAACCTTTTTTTGATCGTGGCCCGTCCTTGCCGCTGAGGTTGTTTTTCGCCTTGCTGGCCAGTTGCGGGCTTATTACTCTTGACCATTACACTGACAGCTCGGTGCAACTGCGCTCCTACCTGACAGCCACGGTCAGCCCACTGTTTTATCTGGCTAATTTACCGCAAGACATGGTGTTTGGCGCTTCTGAACAATTTATGTCACAGCAAAAGTTGCTGGAAGAAAATCGGCGGTTAAAAGACACACTGCTGCTCCAAAATGGTCAGTTGCAACGGCTACAGTTTATCCAGCAAGAAAACGACAAGTTACGTGCTTTGCTCGGTGCCGGTTCCGTCACTGAAGGCAAACGGCTGATTGCTGAAGTGCTGGCGGTATACAGCCACCCCTTTAGTCATCAAATTGTGCTAAATAAAGGCTCCAATGATGGTGTCAGTGCCGGTCAGCCGATTTTGGATGATTTAGGCGTGCTGGGGCAGGTGGTCAGCGTCGGTCCTTCCTCTAGCCGGGCTTTGTTGATTGCGGACAATACCCATGCGTTGTCGGCCCGGGTCGAACGCACTGGCCAGAGTGTGGTGGCTGAAGGGATTGGCCAGTCGGATTCACTGCGGCTGATCCATTTACCACACAGCACCGATGTTGAAGTCGGTGATCGTTTACTGACCTCTGGTCTGGACGGTGTTTTTCCGGAAGGTTATCCGGTGGCTAAGGTGACTAAAGTGCAACGGGATGCCAGTCAGCCCTTTTTATTGGTCAGTGCTGAGCCTTTTGCCAAACTGGACCGCATCCGGTACGCACTGGTTGTCTGGCCGCACCGCGGTATCAGCAGCGCTGATGCCAAAATCGTCGAAGAATTTCAGCAACTGCCGCAGCAAGGGAAAGATTAATGCAACATTCCTGGCGATTTTTATTGATCCATCTGACGCTGTTGCTGGGGTTATTACTGACTGTGATGCCATTACCGGCGATGGTGAAATTGTTCCGGCCGGATTGGCCTTTGTTGGTGCTCTGTTATTGGGTGTTGGCACTGCCACATCGTACCAGTATTGGTACCGCCTTTGTGTATGGTTTTCTGATTGATGTGATGGTGGGCACAGTGCTTGGCGTGAATGCCTTTGGTTATGCACTGATTGCCTTTATCGTGGCAGCTAACCATCTGAAAATCAGAAATTTTTCTGTGCTCCAACAAAGTTTGCTGGTAGGTTTGTTACTGGCGCTGTACCACTTACTGATTTTTTGGTGCAGCCACTTTCTGACCGGTGTGTATTTCCGGGCAGCTTATTTGTGGCCAGTCCTGACCGGAATGATCGTCTGGCCTTATATATTTTGGTTTTTGCGCCGTACCAGGCGCCAATTTAAAATTCAGTGAATATGCGCAAAATAGCTTTAGCCTCTGCCTCGCCCCGCCGCCGTGAACTGCTTGCCCAGTTAGGCATCAATTTTGACCTGGTGAAAGTTGATGTCGACGAAACGCAGTGGCCACAAGAGCTGGCGACTGATTATGTGCTCAGGCTGGCGAAAACCAAAGCCCAGGCTGGTATTGTCGCTCAGACCGCAGGGCAAGAACTGCCGGTGCTTGGTGCCGACACTATAGTCGTGGTCGATGGCGAGGTGCTGGGCAAACCTGTTGATCAGCAGGATTTTCTGCGGATGATGCGGTTACTCAGTGGTCGCCAGCATCAGGTCTATACTGCCATAGCGCTGGCAACGCCGACGCTGTTGCTCAGTGATACCGTCAAAACAGAGGTCTGGTTTAGTCCACTGACCGAAGCGCAGATGCTGGCCTACTGGCAAACTGGTGAACCGGCTGATAAAGCCGGTGGTTATGGTATTCAGGGCTTGGCCAGTCGTTATATTCCAAAAATTTCAGGCAGTTATTTTGCAGTGGTCGGTTTGCCTTTATATGAAACCGACCAGCTGTTGCAGCAGTTGATTGCAGCTCAGGGAGCTTTATGAGTGCCGAATTATTACTCAATGTCACCCCAAGCGAAACCAGGGTTGCGCTGATTGAAAATGGGGTATTGCAGGAAGTGCATATTGAACGCCAGGCCAAACATGGTCTGGTCGGCAATATTTACATCGGCAAAATCAGCCGGGTATTGCCGGGCATGCAAGCCGCTTTTGTCGACATAGGTCTGGATAAAGCGGCTTTTTTGCATGCCTCTGATATTGTGCAACGGGATGCGCATGATCCGGAAATGAAAGTCAGCCCGGTGAAGGATATCCGCTTATTGGTGCATGAAGGCCAGTATTTGCTGGTCCAGGTGGTGAAAGATCCGCTGGGCACTAAAGGCGCACGGTTAACCACGGACATTACGCTGCCATCGCGTTATCTGGTGTTTATGCCAGGTTCACCTCATGTTGGTGTCTCGCAACGAATTGAAACTGCTGAAGAAAGACAACGACTGAAAGATATTGTCAGTCGTTGCCTGGATGATGATCACGGTGGTTTTATTATCCGCACTGCCGCCGAAGGTGCTTGTGAAATAGAGCTGGAGCAGGATGCCCGTTTTTTAAAAAAACTGTGGGCGAAAATTCAAAAACGCAAACAGAAGCACCGCAAAGAAGCGATGTTATATGAGGATCTGACGCTGGCGTTTCGGATCTTGCGCGATTTTGTCGGCAGCGATTTAGAGCGGGTGCGGGTAGATTCCAAATTGACCTATCAGGCACTACATGCCTTTACCGAAGAATTTGTGCCGACCATGACGCCGAAGCTGGAATATTATCCGGGTGAGCGGCCAGTGTTTGATTTATTTGATGTCGAAAATGAAATTCAGCGCGCGCTGGATCGAAAAGTGCCACTGAAAAGTGGTGGTTATCTGATCATCGATCAGACCGAAGCCATGACCACCATTGATGTGAATACCGGCGCTTTTGTCGGGCATCGCAATTTAGAAGAAACCATCTTTAATACCAATATCGAAGCGACCCAGGCTATTGCCCGGCAGTTGCGGCTGCGTAATCTTGGCGGGATTATCATTATCGATTTTATTGATATGCAAAGCGAAGAGCATCAAAAACGGGTGTTACATAGTTTGGATGTGGCTTTGGCACGCGATAAAACCAAAACCAATATTCATGGCTTTTCCGCACTGGGCCTGGTGGAGATGACGCGCAAGCGCACCCGCGAAAGTCTGGAACATGTGCTGTGTACTGAATGCCCGGTTTGTGCCGGACGTGGCACCTTAAAAACCGTGGAAACCGTCTGCTTTGAAATCCTGCGCGAAATTGTCCGGGTCAACCGTGCTTATGCCGCCGATAAGTTTGCTGTCTATGCCTCAGCGGCAGTTAAGGATGCGTTAATCAATGACGAATACCATAGCATGGCTGAATTGGAAGTCTTTATTGGCAAACAAATCAGTGTGGTGATTGAACCCCAGTATACTCAGGAACAATTTGATGTGGTGATGATGTAGTGCAAAAGCTGAAGCGGGTCTGTTTTTCTTGCCTGCAGCACGGCTGGACTTTATTGGCGCTGTCCATTGTGCTGCTTGCCACAGTAGTGACCCTGCTGAGATTGAGCCTGCCTTATGCCCAAGGCTACAAAACCGATATTGAGCAGTTGATCGCAGAGCGTTATGGCGCCCAGGTGCAGATAGGTCAGCTCAGTGCGGGCTGGCAAAGCGGTGGCCCTGCTTTACTGTTGCAACAAGTGCAGGTAAAGGATCGGCAGCAACAATCCTTACTGCAGGTGGAGGAAACCAGAGTCCGGTTGGATTTCTGGGGCAGCCTGCGCAGCCTGACGCTCAAAGCCGAACATTTTGAACTCAGTGGTTTGCATTTTACCCTCAACAGTCAGCAGCTCTTACAACCCAATCCGACCACCCCCACGGCAGATCCTGAACCTTTGTTCAGTGCGGTCGAGCAATTGTTATTCCGCCAACTGAAAAACTTCACGCTGGTGGACAGTGAACTGACCTTACAAAGTCAGTACACGCCGGATATTGTGATTGCAATCAAACAGTTGCATTGGCGCAATGAAGGCAGTCACCATCAGGGCTCGGGTGAAATAGCCATTGCTGGCGTCACCAGCAATACCAGTGCTTTTATTCTGGATCTGCATGGCGAAACGCTGGCGGCCAGTAATGGTCAGCTCTATTTGTCCAGCAGCGAACTGGATGTGTTGCCTTGGTTTGAGCAGTTATTACCGCAAAGTAAAAAGTTGACCAGAGCCAACATCAATGTGCAGGCCTGGGGTGATATTCAGCAAGGGGTGTTAACCCGGTTGCAACTGCTGCCAGGACAAAACAGCCTGGTATGGCAGCATGATGGCAAGCCGCAGCAACTGCAAATTGGCAATGGTCAGCTGATTTGGCAGCCGACAGTGGATGGCTGGCAACTGGCCTCATCGGCGTTACAAATTCATAGTAACCAGCATAGCTGGCATGATTTTCAGCTGCAATTAGCCAGAACCCAAGGCAGCTATCGGGGTTCGTTACAACAACTGCAGTTGGCGGTGTTATTGCCGTTGGCGCAGTTATTTTCGGCAGATGTGGCTGGTTTATCTCAACTGCTGCAATATCAGCTGGACGGCCGGCTCACCCAATTATCTTTGCAACTGGATGCGAAAGACTGGTTTGTCAGCGGCGATTTTATTGATTTAACCGCGGCGCCGGTCGGCGATAGTCCTGGTGTAGCCGGGCTTTATGGCCATTTTAGCGCCAGTCGCGATTATGTCCGGCTGGATCTGCAAGGGCAGGATGGCTTGTTGCGCTGGACTGATGCGTTTAACCGTGACACCCCATATCAAAATTTGCAGCTGCGGTTGGAAGCTGTGGAGCGACAAGGCCAATGGCAGCTGCAACTGCCGCTATTAAGTTTGCGCCAGCCAGAATTGCAACTCGATGCCCAAATGCAACTGTGGCTGGGGCAGAAACCAGGCATGAGTTTGCTGGCGGAATTGCGTGGTGTCAAAGTGGCGCAAGCGCAACATTATTTCCCGCAGCGGCATATGCCAGCTTCAGTGATTGATTATCTGGTGCCCGCGCTGGTCAGTGGCGAGATCCCGACAGCACGGGTACTGTGGCATGGCGATTTTGCCGATTTCCCTTATGCCACAGGCCAGGGCAAATTCCAGGCGCTGGCGCAGGTGGAAGCGGCTGAATTTGCCTTTGATCTGCATTGGCCAGCACTGAAGCAACTGAGTGTCGAGTTATTATTCGACAATGCCAGTATGCTGATCAGCAGCCGCCAGGGGCAATTGTTTGATGTGCCGGTTGGCGCAGGCGTCAAAGTCAGTATTCCGGATTTATTCCAGGCCAATGATTTATGGGTCGATATTCAGACTCAGGCCAGGGCCGAGCAGGTGACGGCCTTGATGCTGGCGTCGCCACTCAGTGGCTCGGTCGGTGCAACGCTGGATTATCTGGGGATCAGCGGTTTGGTTGGGGCCCAGGTGAAATTGCAGATCGGTCTGAAGAGCCCTGGGGTGCTGGCGACCGGTGATGTCGATTTTTACAGCTCCGCCTTAGCGATCAAGCAGCCAACCCTCGAAGCTGAGCAGTTACAAGGTCGGCTCAGTTTTCATAATGATCAAATCAGTAGCCAGCAACTCTGGTTGCAAAGCCATGGTCTGTGGTTGCAGGCCAGATTGGCTGGTAAGCAACAGCAAAGCGCTTATCAGGTCGAACTCAATGCCAGTGGTGAAACCGGTGCCGATCAGCTGCTAGCGCTGGTGGTGCCGGATTGGGCGCAGTATGGTGCAGGGAATAGCTATTTTGACTGGCAACTGTCGTTGCAACTGCCGGAGCAAGGGTTTGTTTATCAGTCGAAATTACTGGTCGATTTAGCTGCGGCCAAGTTGGCACTACCAGCGCCTTATGGCAAAACCGCTGCCGATGGTGCCACTTTGCTGGCCGAAGTTACAGGCGATCAGTTGGGCGCTGATTTGCAGCTCAAATATGGCGATCAACTCCGGCTGCTGGCACGTTATCAACAAGACAGCGGCCAGTTCAGTCAGGCATTGCTGAGTCTGGGGCAAACCACGGCCCAGTTAAGCCCGGGTTTTCAAATTGAACTGGATTTACCCAAGGCCGAGTTTTTACCTTGGTTGCAATTGATCCGGCAGCAAGTCAATGCCGCCGAGGTTAGCTCAGCAGCAGACAGCGCGCCGTCGTCCAGCTTGTTTCCACCGTTGCAAGTGGTACATGGTCGGATTGGCGAACTACATTTGTTTGACGATGTGTTTCTCCATCAGGCCCGCCTAAAATTGACACCAGCACAAGACCACTGGCTGTTAGATCTGACCGCTACGGAGACCAAAGCTAGTCTGCAACTGGGTTATCAATTAGCCCAACAAGGCATCCGCGGCCAGATTGAGCATTTAGAATTAATTTTTGCAGACCAGGCTGCCACAGAGTTGGCCGAGGCTGAGCTGCAGGCACAATTGCTCTTGGATCCAACTTCGGCCGATAAACCGGATTATGCTGCATTGGAAGCACAAACTTTTGCCGCTTTACAGCCTATGCCTTGGTTGGTCGATCTACCGCCTTTGGATCTGCAGTGTCAGCGTTGCCGCATTGGCAACTTCCTGCTCGGTCAGGTCAGTCTGAAAAGCGTCAGTGATGGCCAACAGTGGCAGTTAACTGAACTCAATACCGACTATCAACGTCATCGCTGGCAGATCCGCGGGCACTATCAGCGTGGTGACAGTGATACGGACTTAGGCCGCAGTAGCTTTGACGGTGAACTCCAGAGCCCAGCGCTGGGGGCGCTGTTACAGGATTATGAAGTCAGCAGCAGTC
>CAZGHW010000003.1:0-8298 GCA_964525695.1 uncultured Rheinheimera sp.
AAACCGCATTGAGTTCCCGCCTCAAAGTGATCTACTAATTCGCACAGTTATTTAGTGAGCCTGTACAATGATAACCACTCTGCATCTGGTATGTTATCTGAGGACGACCTAGATGGGTCAGCGTCTATCTTCGACGACTGAAGCCAAAATTTTTTACTTAGTTGTGTTAAATGTACGCGCAATTTACACCTTTTATTGGCTAAAAAATGGGAAACGCAACAATGACAAAACAACGATCAATTCACTGGCCAAGTATCTTCTGGTTTGTGCTGGCCTTTGCTGCAATCCTTAGTTTTTTTGCAACGAAGCAGTTCACATTATTACTTCAGGCTGCTGGTTTTATATGTTTAGGCTATTCCAGTATCCGGCTGATGGCTGGTGATTTTTTCAGCCGAAAGTTATCGTTTTCGAGCTTGTTCCAAGCCTCTAATGACTATAGAGCCACTGATGTGTTGATACAGGGCTTGGGATTGTTGTTGATATTAAGCAGTCTGGTTTTGAGCCATTTTGTTGAAAGCTAAGCATCAATATCAAGCCAGCTTTAGCTGTCGACTCGGATCGCACTTCAAGTTGAACACGATGCGCAATCATCGGTACCGCCAGGTGATTGGCATCCTCGCAATGCTAACTGCGGTGGGGCAATGCTCACTTGGCGTCGCCCCAGCAGTGGGCCGGGTCGCTGCTTAATCCCGGACGCAGGCAGATAGGGTATTACCATCAAAATGACAATCAAATTCTTGCCATTGACCTTCATAAGGCAACAGACTTTGATCGCTCACTTGATAACCCCAGAGGGTGTTGTTTTGAACTAAACCTTTTAATTCAATGCGTTGGCTTGTTATATCGCGCTGAGCATTTTCGACCTCTTTCAACCAATAACGGCCATCAGCTGTCATTACACCTTCCAGTTTTAGCCACTGGCCAGCCAATTGGGCAGGGATCAGACCATCTTCAAACCTACTATTGGCATCCAATTGCATAGCAAAACCACGAAAATGCAGTTGTTCGGCCTGTAAGCTGGCCTGAGTGATGACCTGAAAGCTCCGGCCTTGCGGCGGCGTCTGGTCGTGCTTGACCTGATTTGTTGCGGCGTCATCGCTAAAGTCGATAGCAATGAGCTGCATTTCACCTTGCTTGGATTGCAGGCTCACGGTCACGATTTTACCAAGCTGCAAATCACTACGGTTGCCGTCACTAAACTTGACCCCAGCTGGCAGTTGCAATCTTAAGCGCTGATTGAGCTCAATACTGCTCAAATCAGTGCTGACCCAGCTTAGCACCCCATCGATTTCAGTTTCAGTCTGCTCCGTTAACGATTCGGCTTCGATGCTATCGGCAATCAGCAGATTGGACGCAAGCTGCCCTTTGACTTCAACCCAACGACCATTTTGCAGTAATGCCGGGTTGAGCAAGGCAGCGGCATAACTGACGGTTTGGCCATTGAGCCGGAATTGTTGTTGCGTCGGTTGCAGCTCGCTGATCGCGCCTGTCATTTCCAGTTGTAATGGAATTTGATTGCCGGTCAGCACAATAGCGGCCTGCACCTGATTGCTGAGTCTGCCGGTTGCATCGCGTTGCAGCGTCAGTAACACGAAGTCACCGCTGCGCAGTTGATGTGCCGGTGCTTGCAGTTGATTATCCTGCAGCCGGAATTGATCGACGCTGCTGTGGCTGACATAACCGGCCAGATCCGGTTTTAGCAGTAATCCGATGCCAGTTGTGTCGGCTATGGTTTGCACCTGAAAACCTGGCACTAACAGCTGATTCGGTAAGTTCTGGCCAGCATACCTTACTGCCTGGGGCGATAGGCTGAGCTGTTGTCCCAGTAAAGACACCTGATCCGCATTAACCTGAGTTATATAACCTTGTTGCACTATCGCTGGTGGCTGCTGCAGCGGCTGATTGCTGGTTTTGTCGCTACTTTGGGCTGCAGTGGTGGCGGCTTGGGTGATGGCTGGTGCTGAACTGCCGCCGCAAGCAACTAAGCTGCTGACAGTGCAAGCGAGCAAAAACGAACTGAACTGACGCATGATAAACTCCTGAACTTTGTCCATTTGATGATGAGGCGTAGCTTAAAATTTTCAGCGTGAAGTAAATGTGAAGCCTTGGCGCTCCGTCTTATCTGCGCGATCAAACAAAGTTTGATCTGGCACAAATCAGTCGATCTTTGCTGCTGCTTTAATGCCCGATTACGCAAGGTATGGCTGTCAAATATCCGCAGCAAAAGTAGCTGTGTGACTGCTGATTGCAAGGTAGCTTTAGTTCGGGCTCAGCCTTTAATTAGCCGGTAGCTCAAGGAAAGTTGATGTCTATGATGAAGAATTTTTCAGTGATCCAGCAGCTGCGTTTTGCCCTGGTAGGTATTGTGCTGCTGGCCGTATCGACGATGCTGTTATCCTGCTGGTTGTCGCAGCAGGCAAAGGATGATGCGCTGGCGATGAATATTGCCGGTTCGCTGCGGATGCAAACTTATAAAGTAGCCTTGTTACAGCAGCAAGCGGACCCAGCAGCCGCGGCTTTGGCACAACAACAATTGCTGAGCTCTTGGCAGCATCCGGTGTTTTATCAATTAAAACATCAGGATGCAAAGCTCAGTGAGTTATTCCGACAAGCTCGTTACCAATGGCTGGTACTCGCTGGCAAGCTCAGTCAACAGTTGCTGAGCAACGAGGAGCTGGTTAGCCAGCTCAATCAACAGGTTGATTTGATTGAGCAACTGGTGAGTCAGGTGCAGCAGGGCGCTGAGTCCAGATTGGCGGTGCTGAGGTGGGTGCAACTGAGTGCTGTGTTGCTGCTTGCCGGGGTAGCAGTGATTGTTTATCGAGGTTTACAACAACGGGTGGTGCAACCGCTGCAGGCACTAACACAAGTGGCCAAACAAATCACCCAGGGAGATTTGAGTGCCAGGTTACAGCTGCCACAGCAGGATGAATTTGGTTTGTTGGCTTTGACGTTAGATCAAATGAGTACTGTGCTGGCTAGTAGGTATGGATCTTTAGCGCAACAGCTGGCCGATCAGAATGACACCCTGGCGCGCCATCACCAGCAGTTGCAATTTTTATATCAATTAAGTCAACGCTTTATACATCAGCAAGCTGGCTCTGCCCAACTCAAGCAATTATTAAATGACTTGCAGCAGTTGGTGGCAGTGGCCGAGTTAGAACTTTGCCTGATGACCGAGAATGGCGTTGAACCTTATTTACAGCTCAAAACGGAGCTATGCCAGACCAGTCATTGCCAGCAGCGCGATTGCCAGCAATGCCGCCAGGCGCCAGCCATTGGTTTGCGGGAAAAGGACAATTTAGTGTGGCGATTTCAGTTGCAGCGTGAATACCGTCATTTTGGTATTTTATTGGCGCGCACAGCCCCTGAGCAGCCGTTAACAGACTGGCAGCAGCAACTGCTAGCCGCTGTTGCTGCACAGCTGGCCCTGGCGCTGAGTTTGCAACAACAACAGGATCAAAGTTGTCGTTTAGCTTTGTTGCAGGAGCGTAATTTAATTGCCGGCGAGTTACATCATGCGCTGGCGCAATCTTTGTCATATTTAAAAATTCAAACCAACCGATTGCAAAAATGTTTGGCCCGGCAAGATCAAACTTGTCTGTTGGATGTTGCCACTGAGCTGTCACAAAGCCTGGATGTGGCGTACCGGCAGTTTTATCAGTTACTCAGCACTTTTAGTCTGACCATCAGTGGCGGTGGCTTGGAGCAGGCCCTGCAGCATAGTTTGCATCAGTTGGCGCAGCAGTCAGGCATTCGATTTGAGTTACATTATCAGTTGCTAAATATTCCGTTGCATGGCCACGAGGAAATTCATCTGTTACAACTGGTGAAAGAATGTTGTCAGTTACTAGTACAGCAAAGCCTGGCCAGTGAAGTGGTGGTGACCCTACAACAGGTTTCGGATCAATTGTTAGAACTGAGCATCAGTGACAATGGCGTTGGTACCGTACATTCGCAGCAACTGCTGGTGTTGCAGGACAGGGCACAGCAATTAAGGGCGCAATTGCAGACCCAGCAAACCAGCCAGGGCCGCTATCTGCTGACCTGTCGTTTTATTCCGCAATCTTTACTGCATACTGAGCCGAAGTGCACAGAGGCAGAAGTTTAAGCGTTGTTTGTGTTGGCCTGGGTTATGCGGTGAGCTGTGCCTGCTCTGACAGTAAAATTTGCCGGTTTGGGAATAAATGATGTAATTGTTGTGAAGTTAATGATAATACTGGCGATAAAAGGAATATCGCATCATCGCAAGGAGCTAAGATGAATATTAAACCGGCATCATTGAAGTGGTGAGCAGAAAGATCACTTCTGAAAGCAATGAAGAAGCCTTTGCCCGCATCCAAGCCGCGGCCAAACAACAAACCAAGGCGTTGCAGTCGCTGCATAATATCAAAATGGCCTTTGGTGAATTTATGCAGCAGTTGGCAACACATCATCCTGAGCTGGCGAACAATAAAACCTGGGGTTTTAGTGTGGCGGCGGATGGCAGTCTGGCAGTGAATCGCGCACAAGGACAGCGGCTGGATTTAACTGAACCACAACAATTGCAATTGACAGCCTTGTTAAATAGCAATGATGATCTGGTCTCTTTAGCCAGTAACTTTAGCACCATCATGCTGGATGCGCTGGAACAGGAACGGGGGCCGGATCAAGAGGGGTATCACTGGGGGGAGTATGATGTCACAGCAGATAACTTTGCCAAGGTGGTTAATTTTAAAAAAATAGTGGAAACCTTGTCTGAGTTTGCCAGTGAACGAACCTGGTTTGCCCGTGCACATGGTCTGCCCAATGCCGACGACTATACCGCGATGGTGGCGGAATTTGATGCCCAGATCATGAATAATGCCAAACGTCGTTATTACACCAAAGCGGATGCGGCTGAGTAAGTACAGCAAGACGCCGGCCATCGGGTCAGCATTGTGTTAGCAAGCACTTGTGTTTTAGCACAACGATGATCAGTCAACACCAGCTGTTAGCTGAACCCGCAGATAAGTTTGCTCAGCCGCAGCCTAGCCCCAAATGGAGTCATACTGATTTGGTGGGCATCGCGGTTGTGATTGCCTGGTTGAGAAGTCCAACGCGTGGCGTCCAACGCTTGGCGGCCAAACCATAATAAGTTTTATTGATACAGGACAATACCGGTATTGGTGGATCCTGTATCTTGCCGGCCTTGTCTGTGAGCAGCGGCGGCCCGGATTGACGCTATGCGTCAGTTGCACCACCTCTAAGCCAACAGCGCTATGACTACAAGGCAGCGTATCAGCGAAAAACAATAATGTCCGCGACCAGCTTAGCCAGCATCCGCTGGCTGAGTCGTCAGGTCTTTGATTTGAACTATATTATCTTTTGCTAAAGATGCAGTTGGATGGCTCTGAGGAAATGCCTCTGCTACAACTGCTTACAGCGCCTTGGTTGCAAGGCACATCTAACGTGACAGTGTTGTCGTTGCGACAGCACAGTTGAATTCGGCGGCATGGTAGTGCTTGACTGGCTGGTCGTTTGAACCCGCAATCTTTGCTGCATTACGAGGAACGTTGTGAAATGCAAGCAAGCTGAATCGGTCAGCCATACTGCTGCCATATTCACCACAGGCAAATCGAGAGGAGATTTAAATGCAAGCCGTGATTAAACATTGGTCGATGCAGGCCAAGTTACTGCTGTTATTAATGTTACCGCTGCTATTTTTGTTATTTTTTGCTGGCCGGTTTTTGTTAGAGCAATATCAGCAGTTAGAGGTGGCCGCGACTGTGCAACAGAAAGTAACCCTGACCTTGAGTTTGGGCGAGCTGATCACTGGTTTACAAACCGAGCGGGGCAGTAGCGGGGTCTTCCTTGGCAGTAAAGGGGCTCGTTTTGCCGATAAAATGCAGCAGGCCCGCGAGCAGAGCGATCAGGCCATGATGGCATTGCAACAGTTGCCTGAGACTGCAACGCTGTTAACGGCCAGTTTGCGTGATTTGAGCCAATTACGGCTACAAATTGACCAGCAAGCACTCAAAAGCACCGACTCAGCCGCCAAATATACCGAGATCATTACCGCTTTGCTGCGGATCAGTCATCAATCTGAACAAGAGTTACAGCACCGACAAATGGCGCAACAACTGGCACTGCTGAATCAATGGATGGAAATGATTGAGCGGGCAGGCCGCGAGCGCGCTTTACTTGGTCTGGCGTTTAATCAGAACCAGTTTGATCTGACCCTGCTGAGTAAAATCACTGGCAATATTGGTGCTTTTGGCAGTTTTGCTGAAAATGTGCAGCGTCAGGTGCTGCCGTCACAACAATGGTTATTGCAGGGGATGAGCCAGGTCGATAGTGCTGAATTTAAGCGCCAGCAACAACTGGTATTTAGTGCCGGTGTTGGCACTGCGCTTAATGTCGACAGTGCCACCTGGTTTGAATTAGCGACCCATCGTATTAATCAGTTGGTGTCGCTGCAAACCCGTTTGTTACAGGAATTACAGCAGCAAGCAGCTTTGGTGCATCAGCAAGCCAATCAGGGATTATGGCTGGCAGCAGGTCTGGTGCTGCTGCTGTTGTTGGTGCTTGGCTGGCTTTCCTGGCAAGTGATCCATAATATTCAGCAGGCAGTTACGGATATAAACCAGGCAATTTTAGCGCTGGCCGGTCGTGATTTAACCGCGCGGGTGCAGTATCAGAGTCGGGATGAGTTTGGTCAGATTGCCAGTGGTGTCAATCAGTTGGCCGTGGAGTTACAGCAGGTGTTACAGCAAATTGATGGTGCTACAGCCCAGGTGGCGACCGCCGCGGAACAAGCCTCAGCAGTGACCTTACAAACCAGTCGCGGCGTGGCCCAGCAACAGCAGGATACTGAAATGGCAGCCACTGCGATGCATGAAATGAGTACCACAGTGCGGGATGTCGCCAGTAGTACGGCCGAAGCGGCCGAACAGGCTTCAACTGTGCAGCAACATGCCGGTCGTGGCTTGCAGGAGCTGCAACAAAGCATCAGTTTAATTGCAGAGTTGACCGGTCAGGTGCAGGCGACCAACGGCACCATAGTGCAGGTGAAAACTCACAGCCAATCTATTAATACCGTGCTGGAAGTGATCCGGGGTATTGCTGAGCAAACCAATTTACTGGCACTGAATGCCGCCATTGAAGCCGCCCGGGCCGGTGAACAGGGGCGTGGTTTTGCTGTGGTGGCGGATGAAGTGCGCCATCTGGCACAGCGTACTCAGCAATCGACAGTGGATATCCGTCAGATGATCGAAACCTTGCAACAAAGTACCGAGCAAGCGTCGGCGGATATGCAACATAGTGTGGAACAGGCTGAGCAGGGCATGCAAAGCATTAACGCCACGGGTCAATTATTACATGCGGTGTTATCTGGTATTGATGCGATCCATGATAAAACCACCCAGATAGCGTCTGCGGCTGAAGAACAAAGTACCGTGGCCGAACAAATCAACCAGAATATAATTCGCATCAGTGATGTTTCGACCCAAACCAGTGCCGGGGCTGAACAAACTGCGGTCACTGCCCGCGAATTGGCAAGACTGGCGGCATCATTACAAGGCATGGTGGCCAGATTCCGGCTTGGTTAAATGCTGTGGTAGTGTTGTCACAGGAAAACAGGGCTGGTAGCGCGTAATCAATTCAGTTTTGTTGATTTGGCGCAATATGTCATAGCCCTGTAACCCCTTACACTGGCAACCAATTCAAGTCTAACGGCTGTGTTTCCAATTGCCGTTGTTCGCAGTTGCGGTATAAAAGATGTCACAGCCTCCATTGGATCCCGAGTATGCAGAACCACCACCGATCAATCTGTCGGCGGGTACGGGCCCTGTAGCAAGCTTGCCGCTATTACTGCAGTTGCAGCAACAGCAACAACAGTTGCTGCTGGCTGGCCAGGATCAGTTGCTGCAAAAACGTTTGCAGCGGCTGGTGGAGACTATGGCGGACATGACAGATCCTGCGCAGCGGATCGTGTTTATCCAGCAACAACTGGCCCACCAAATGGCGCTATTGCAGCAAAAGTTGACTGAGGTCACTCAGTTACTGGCCGCCAATCGACCACAATCAAGCGGGCAGTCCGGCAACCCTGATGAATGATTTTCAAGTGGTTATGAAGGATGCCAGCGTTGGACGCCAAGCGTGGACTGCCCAACTGCTTTGCAGTTGGTCGAGTCCAACCTACGAATTTGCGTTCAGTGCATGCAGGTCAATATTTCAAACAACTGATTGAATTTTGGTACGGACTCGACCGGCTGGCCGGGCAGTCCGGCAACCCTGATGAATGATTTTCAAGTGGTTATGAAGGATGCCAGCGTTGGA
>CAZGHW010000003.1:8398-14798 GCA_964525695.1 uncultured Rheinheimera sp.
TTGCAGTTGGTCGAGTCCAACCTACGAATTTGCGTTCAGTGCATGCAGGTCAATATTTCAACCAACTGATTGAATTTTGGTCGGACTCGACCGGCTGGCCGGGCAGTCCGACAGGTGCGATGGATGAATATTGTTATCAGCCTTGGGCAGCAAAGCTTGGAACCTTTGCGAAAGGTCTGACCTGTTGCAACTTTTATTGATACAGAACAACACCGGTTTTTACCACTTCGCTTATCTTAGCCATTGTTCAGCGGCATAGCCGACAGCATTGGATGACCGCAACCGTCAGACTTAGCTGTGGCAACAAGCTGTCGCAATTTTATTGATGGAGCAAAACATGACAGTTCAACTTGCGACGACCACAAGTAACAACAAGCCGCCTGCGCCTTTCACCAGCACCCAGCGTTTTGGCTATGGCGCTGCGGCACTCGTGTTGCTGGCAGCGCTGGCTTGGTTTGGCCGGTCCTGGTGGCAACCGGATCCGGCATTGCTGGCTTTTCAGCAGGCCAATGGCCGGATTGAAGCCACTGAAGTGGCCATCGCCTCGAAAATTGCCGGAAGGGTCAGTGAAATTTTGGTCAACGAAGGGGATTTTGTCGCGGCTGGGCAGTTACTGGCGAAAATAGATCCGGCGGCGCATCAGGCCGCGCTGGAACAGGCCAAAGCGCAATTGCGCCAGGTTGATACCCAGATTGCCAACGCCGAGAGTCTGGTTCAGCAGCGTCAGGGCGAGCGCCATGCGTTAGAAGCCTTGTTATTACAGCGCCGCTCAGAAGCGGAGGGCGCCAGCAGCCGGGCCCGACGCACTGCAGCATTGGTGAAAACCGGCGCTGTGTCAGCGCAAAGCGCCGAAGATCAGCAAACGGCAGTGAAAACCGCCAATGCCGCCATTGCCTCAGCCGAGGCGCAACTCGAGGCCAATCAGGCCGCGATTCATGCCGCCGAGACTCAGGTGCTGGCAGCCAAAGCCAGCCAGGAAGCAGCAGCGGCGGGCGTGCAGCGGTTAGAAGTTGAATTAAAAGAAACCGAGTTATTTGCCCCCAAAGCCGGTCGTATTCAATATCGGGTGGTGCAGCCGGGTGAAGTGATAGCCGCCGGTGGCCGGGTGCTGAATTTGCTCGATCTGACCGATGTGTATATGACGTTTTTTCTGCCGACCCGTTATGCCGGTCAACTGACGTTGCAAAGTGAAGCCCGTATTATTGTTGATGCGCTGCCGCAGTGGTCTATTCCGGCCAGCATCAGTTATATCGCAGATGTGGCGCAGTTCACGCCAAAAACTGTCGAAACCGCCAGTGAACGGGAAAAAATGATGTTCCGGGTCAAAGCCAGAATTCCGGCTGAGTTGTTGCAAAAACATATTCAACAGGTGAAAACCGGTTTACCCGGCGTGGTTTGGGTACGACTAGATGCCAGCCATAGCTGGCCGGCTGAGTTGCCACCACTGGTGCAATAACGATGCAGCAACAGGTTACTCAGAGCGCGTCCTCGCTTGCAGTGGTCGAAGCGAGTGGCATAAGTCACAGCTACGGCAAGATACAGGCGCTTGACAACATCAGTCTGCGCTTTGCCAGCGGCCAGATCATTGGCGTGATTGGCCCCGACGGGGTCGGTAAATCGACCTTGCTGGCGCTGCTGGCTGGCGCGAAAAAACTACAACAGGGCAAGTTGCAGGTGCTGGGCGGCGATATGCAACAAGCTGCGCACCGCAACCGTATCTGCCCGCGCATTGCTTATATGCCACAGGGGTTGGGCAAAAACCTGTATCCGACTTTGTCAGTGGCGGAAAATCTGCAGTTTTTTGCCAGTTTATTTGGCCATTCTCAGGCCGAGGCTCAGTTGCGCATTTTGCAACTAACACAGGCCACCGGGCTGGCGCCATTTTTAGCGCGGCCTGCCGGTAAATTGTCCGGCGGCATGAAACAAAAACTCGGCTTATGCTGTGCGCTTATTCATGATCCGGATCTGCTGATTTTAGATGAGCCCACCACCGGGGTTGATCCCCTGGCGCGCAGTCAGTTCTGGCAATTGATCGGTCGTATTCGGGCGCAAAGACCGCAGCTGACGGTACTGGTGGCCACTGCTTATATGGATGAAGCCAGTCAGTTTGACCAGTTACTGCTGATACAGCAGGGCGAAGTTTTGGCCAGCGGCAGCCCGGCAGAGATTTATCAGCGCACCAAGACGCAGGATCTGGAGCAGGCTTTTATCCGCTTGTTACCCAACACCAGCGCGGCACCGGCTGGCATTGTCAACAGCACGCCGCCTGAGACAACCCCAGCCCTCGAACCTTCGACTGAAATAGCCATCGAAGCTCAGCAACTGAGTATGCAATTTGGTGATTTTACCGCCGTCGATCAGGTCAGTTTTCAGATCCGCCGCGGTGAGATTTTTGGCTTTTTAGGCTCCAACGGTTGTGGTAAATCCACCACTATGAAAATGCTAACCGGTTTATTGGCGGCGACTTCAGGCGAAGCCTGGTTATTTGGTGAAAAACTGGCCGCCGGTGATCTGGCGTTACGGCGTCGGGTTGGTTATATGTCGCAGTCGTTTTCGCTCTATGCCGAGCTAACGGTGCGGCAAAATTTGCAGTTACATGCCAGGTTATTTGGCGTGGCGCCAGAGCACATCGAAGCGCGGGTGCAAGCCATGCAGCAGCGCTTTGGGTTAACGGCGCAGGCTGAGCAATTACCGGAACAATTGCCGCTGGGCATGCGGCAACGCTTGTCGCTGGCGGTAGCGATGGTGCATCAGCCGGATCTGCTGATTTTAGATGAACCCACCTCAGGCGTTGATCCGGTAGCGCGGGACCAATTCTGGCAACTGATGCTGGAACTGGCGCACCGTGATCAGGTGACGATTTTTATTTCCACTCATTTTATGAATGAAGCCATGCGCTGTGACCGCATTTCGCTGATGCATGCCGGTAAAGTGCTGGTCAGTGATACGCCTAAAGCCATTGCTGGCGGCGGTGGTACTGCTGAGCTGGAGCAGGCCTTTATTCAGTATTTGCGCGCCGCTGGCGCCGATGCGCAGTTACCGGCTGCGCAGGAAGTGGCGGCGGACACTGCGCAGCCAGACTCAAACCAACAGCACCAAGCCGAGCCGCCGCCGGTGCGGCTGTTGAGTCTGCGACGGTTATGGGCACTGACGCGGCGGGAAAGTCTGGAATTAAGCCGCGATCCGATCCGCGCTGTGATGGCGCTGCTCGGCAGTTTATTGTTGATGGTAGTGATCGGTTTTGGCATTACTATGGATGTCGCCGATATTCGGTTTGCCGTACTGGACCATGATCAGAGTGTCACTAGCCGTGATTATGTGCAGCAGTTAGCCGGCTCGCGTTATTTTGCCGGGCAGCCGCTGCTGACCAATCAGGCCCAGCTTGATCAGCAAATGCAAGCCAATCAAATCAGTCTGGCGCTGGAAATTCCGCCAAATTTTGGCCGTGATATTGAACGCGGCAGTCCGGTGGTTGTGGCGGCCTGGCTGGATGGTGCTATGCCAAAACGGGCCGAAACCATGCAGGGTTATGTCTATGGTGTGCATCAGTTATGGCTGGCGCAACGGACCAGTCAGCAGGGCCTGACAGTACCGGCTTCGTTGCTGGAGCCGCGTTATCGTTATAACCCGGATGTGCGCAGTTTAGTGGCGATAGTGCCTGCGGTGATCCCGATGCTATTGCTGATGATCCCGGCAGTGCTGACGGCCTTGTCGGTAGTGCGGGAAAAAGAGCTCGGCTCCATGATTAATTTATATGTCACACCAGCCAGTCGGGCTGAGTTTCTGCTCGGTAAACAGTTGCCGTATATCGCCATGGCGCTGGTGAGTTTTGGCCTGATGTTACTGCTGGCGCGCTGGTTATTTCAGGTGCCGCTGACCGGCTCGCTCGGCTTTTATCTCTGCAGTGCGCTGGCTTTTGTGATTTTTGCCACTGGTTTTGGCTTGCTGGCGTCTACCTTTACCAAAAGTCAGGTATCGGCCATTGTGATTGCAGTGCTGGGGACCATGATCCCGTCGATTCAGTTTGCCGGCATGATTGACCCAGTGTCGTCGCTCGAAGGCAGCGGCCGGTTGATAGGTGAGCTGCATCCGGTCAGTCATTTTCTGACCATTAGCCGTGGCGTCTTTAACAAAGGTTTAGGTTTCACTGAGCTGGCGCCGGATTTACTGGCTATTGTGCTGGCCGGGCCTGTGGTGTTGCTGCTGGCCATGGCGTTATTACCGAAACAGGAGCGCTAAGATGGCGGCACCTCACTCTACCCCGAGTTCGACACCGCATCGCCGCCAGGGGCAAGTGTTTTGGCGCTGCTGGCAAAGTCTGGACCGGATTTACCGGCTTGGTTGTAAAGAGTTATGGAGTTTGTGGCGGGATCCGGTGATGTTGCTGCTGATTTTGTACTCTTTTAGCCTGAATATTTATGTCGCTGGCACCGCCATGCCGGAAACCTTGCATAAAGCACCGCTGGCGATTGTCGATTTAGATCAGTCGGCGTTATCGCAACGGCTCAGAGATGCGTTTTATCCGCCACATTTTCTGAAACCCGAACTGATTAGCCAGGCCGAAGCGGATTTGGCGCTGGACCGTGGTCAATACACCTTTGTGCTGACGATCCCACCGGATTTTCAGCAGCAACTGCTGGCTGGCCGGGCGCAGCACAGTGCGCCGAAAATTCAGCTTAGTATTGATGCTACCCGCATGAGTCAGGCTTTTTCCGGCAATTTATATATCGACCGTATTGTTAATCAGGAAGCGCAGCGCTTTCTGGCCGGTTTTAGCAGCAATAGCGTGCCAACAGTGGATTTAGCGCTGCGGGCCCGCTTTAATCCAACTCTCAACGGCAGCTGGTTTGGCTCGCTGATGGAAGTGATTAATGCCGTGACGCTGATTTCGATAGTGCTGACCGGGGCGGCGCTTATTCGAGAGCGCGAGCACGGCACCATTGAACATTTACTGGTGATGCCGGTCAGTCCGGCCGAAATTATGCTGGCGAAAATCTGGTCGATGGCACTGGTGGTGCTGACGACAACGGTGTTGTCGTTATACGGCGTGATTGAGTATGTGCTGCAGGTGCAAGTGGCGGGATCAGTGTCGTTATTTGCCCTCTGTGCGCTGGTGCATTTATTCGCCACCACTTCGCTGGGCATTTTTATGGCGACTGTAACAAAATCGATGCCGCAGTTTGGCTTGTTGCTGATCATGACCTTACTGCCACTACAAATGTTATCGGGCGGGGTGACGCCACGGGAAAGTATGCCGGAGTTTATTCAGCAACTGATGTTACTGGCACCGACCACTCATTTTGTGGCGGCGGCGCAGGGTATTTTATATCGCGGTGCCGATTTTAGTCTGGTATGGCAGCCGCTGTGCTGGATGCTGCTGATTGGCGTGGTGCTTTTTATGCTGTCATTGCAACGTTTTCGCCAGTCGCTGACGGCGGTGTAGCGGTAGCAAATAGAGCTAAGGCGGTAAAGAGCGGGTAGGTCGGGGTCGGCCGCAGGCCATCCCGACATGGTGTGGGGCAATCAGTGTGATGTACTTGTGATTTAAGGATGTCTTCAGCTTTAGTTTTTAAGCTAACCGCAGCCAAAGCTGAAGCGGCAATACCAATAATTTGTAAATCAGCCAGCGCTGCTGGCAAGGAGCAACAGATGCAACAACATTATTCCGGTTTGACCAAAGCCCTGCATTGGCTGAGTTTCCTGCTGATTATGGCAGCCTACGCTAGTATGGAGTTTAAAGGGGTATTTGAACGCGGCTCAGAGCCGAGGGAGTTGATGAAAGCCAGCCATTATTTATTTGGCCTGGCCATTTTAGTCTTCACTGTGCTGCGGCTACTGAACCGAATTCGGCAGCCTTATCCGGCAATAGTGCCAACCCCACCTGTCTGGCAACATAAGTTGGCGGCGCTGACGCATCTGTTAATCTACGGTTTTTTACTGCTAATGCCACTGCTCGGCTGGCTGCTGTTATCGGCCGAAGGCAAACAAATTTCCTTGCTGGGCCTGCAACTGCCAGCCTTGATCTCCGCCGATCCGGCCCGCGCCGAATGGTTCGAATTCTGCCACGAAAGCCTGGCAAGCGCAGGTTACCTTTTGATCGGACTGCATATTTTGGCCGCGCTTTATCATCAGCATCTGGTACATGACAATACCCTAAGCCGGATGTCATGGCGCAAATAAGGCTGGGTACTGGGGTTGCTGGGTGATGGCTTGGCATGCACTGAAATAAGCAGCGAAAGCGCGGGTAGGTCGGGGTCGGCCGCAGGCCATCCCGACATGGCATAAGTTGATGATGTTTGAGATTGCAGCGAATGTCTGACTAGCCTGCGGCTGAGTCAGACCTACGATGGCTTGGCATGCACTGAAATAAGCAGCGAAAGCGCGGGTAGGTCGGGGTCGG
>CAZGHW010000003.1:14898-20388 GCA_964525695.1 uncultured Rheinheimera sp.
GATGGCTTGGCATGCACTGAAATAAGCAGCGAAAGCGCGGGTAGGTCGGGGTCGGCCGCAGGCCATCCCGACATGGCATAAGTTGATGATGTTTGAGATTGCAGCGAATGTCTGACTAGCCTGCGGCTGAGTCAGACCTACGATGGCTTGGCATGCACTGACACAAACAAGCTGAGAAAGGCCGGGCAAATTGCTTACTCTCTGTGCTAATCACCGACTGGATCCAGACTGAGCAATAACCGTCCGGCGGCGGCGGGCGAGCGGTGCAAAATGGCGCCTTGCTGATTGCCCTGCCAGGCGGAGCCTTTAAGCAATGCCACTTGCTGGGCACTGATCTGCTGCGCCTGATTGGCGGATTTCGCTGCTGCGCTGGGACTGGAATTGCGACTGAAACTGTCACCGGCTGCTGGCGCTTGCGGCAGCCACTCGGTGCCGGTCCCGGCATAAGTGACCAATAACCGCAGCGCCACATGATCGGTATGAAAACGCGGGCACATCGGTTGCTGTAGCAATTTGAGCCGAAAGCCGACCGCACTGCAATCCATCAGACAACACAACATCTCGCTGAGCAGTTGTAAATCTGCCATCAGCTCGGTTTTACCGCTGGCGTCCGGCAGTTGTTGCTGCAGCACTGCTGGTAATTCCGCTGGTGTTACCACCTTTTGGATAGCGCGAAACGCCAGGCCAGGCTGTGCCACCGCCAGTGCCAGCAGCCACTGGGCATAAGCCTCGATGGCTGGTTGCGGCGCGCGTTGCCAGATGGCTAAATTCACTTCGGCGGCAAAAATATCGGTCAGCACAGCGGCGTCAGGACCACAGCGTTGCTGCATCGGGCGGATAAGCTGCAGTGCCGCACTCATGATGCCAGTTCCTGCAAAACATCAGGCTGAAATGGATTGGGCAACGCACGCCACTGGGCTGTGGATAATGCCAGCTCCGCAGGTGTCAGCAAACAATCCGCCAGTTGTTGCAAGATGGCGGCTTGATCAAGACGCTGGCCAATAAACACCAGTTCTTGCCGGCAATCGCCATAGGGCTGCTGCATCATCGCGCTAATGGCCTGACGCGATTCGGCATCCTCAGGCCATTCATCTTGCGGCACCGCCTGCCAGAATAAACCGGCTATACCATAACGCGCCATGCCACCGGCCTGATGCCACTGCCAGGCAAAGTCGGGTTCATTGGCGAGCCAAAAATAGCCTTTGGAACGCAACAACTTGCCTTGTGGCCATTCTTGATGCAAAAACTGATAAAAACGTGTCGGATGAAACGGCAACCGTGCCTGAAATGAAAAACTGTGGATGCCGTATTCATCACTTTCGCTTTGATGTTCACCGCGTAATTCTTTTAGCCAACCCGGCGCTTGTTGTGCTTTGTCAAAATCAAACAGGCCAGTGCCGAGCACTTTATCGATATCAATCTGGCCATGATCGGCCAGATAAATCTGCGCCGTGCTATTGAAGCTGCGTAAAATGGCCTGTAGTTCGTTTAGATCGGCAGCTGCGACCAGGTCGGTTTTGCTCAGCACCAGCACATCACAAAACTCAATTTGTTCAATCAACAAATCAGCGACGCTGCGCTCATCCTCTTCACCCAAACTTTCGCCTTTGTCTTGCAGCGCAGCCGCTTCGCGAAAATCGGTCAGAAAATTCAGCGCATCCACCACAGTCACCATGGTATCTAACCTGGCAATATCTGACAGGCTCTGGCCATCTTCATCGGCAAAGGTAAAGGTTTCTGCGATGGGCAGTGGTTCTGAAATACCTGTTGATTCAATCACTAAATAATCAAATCTGCCTTCGCGGGCTAATCGACCGACTTCCAGCAATAAGTCTTCCCTTAAGGTACAGCAAATACAGCCGTTACTCATTTCGACCAGTTTTTCTTCGGCGCGATTAAGGCTGATTTCGTTTTTGACAATGGCAGCATCAATATTGAGCTCACTCATATCATTGACGATGACGGCCACTTTGCGGCCGGCTCTGTTGTGCAAAATCTGATTGAGTAAGGTGGTTTTGCCGGCGCCTAAAAAACCAGATAACACAGTGACCGGTAAACGCGGATCAGTCAGCACAGTCATAGAATATCCCTGATAACAAGCAAATTGGGCCTGCGCAATGTCGGCAAAGGACAGTACAGCGCAGGGTGAACAGAAGCATTAGCTTGGATATGTTATATCATCACATTATTGGCGGCAACGATGACGGTAAAAAAGGTTGTCCGGCTGCTGAGTGGTGTTGCTCGCTGTTTATTGCTGGCAGGCCGGTCCTGGGGCGGGTTTTGGCGATCAAGATGGATCGGCAGTTGAGATTTAAATGAGCACCCACCTGTGATCACCGGACGAAGCAGCGCCTGGTAGGTCGGGGTCGGCCGCAGGCCATCCCGACAATCATGATGGATTGATATGTTATGAAACATTTGCCGAAACGCACTTGTAGCTTAGTCGGTAGAGCGAGTCTTAATCCCCTAATTTAGCGGGGTACCAGCTTTAAAGGGATTTAGCTAATGTCTGACTAGCCTGCGGCTGAGTCAGACCTGCGGCGGTATAGCGAAAGCCATGCTAGCGAACAGTTATATAACCAAACGAAGCAGCGCCTGAAAAAAACTGCGGTTTGGCACTCAGCGCAAAGGCTTGCTGAACTAAGTGCCAGCCTTTGCGCCTTTGCTCAGAACTTTATTTCTGCGCCCAGTGTGATAGTGCGGCCTGGTTCTGGCATGGCGACCACTGAACCGGTGGACACTTTGTATCTGTCGGTCAGGTTATTGATGGTGGCGAAGGCGGAAAACTGCTGGTTAAAGCGGTAATTGGCATACAAATCAATCTGATAACCTGCCGGGATCCGCTTTAATGCTTTCACTGCCGTGCCGGCCAGGAAGCCGCCCGGGTGATTTTTGCTGCTATGGCCATGGTAGGTCAGTCCGGTATCTAACTGACCCTGCAGCCAGCTGTGGCCGATACTGAGCAACCATTTTTTGTTCGGTGGAATACGCAGCGGTGTCAGGCTGCCGGAAAAGCCGGTCTGGTTACAGGTCGGTACTTTTTCAGCGGCAGCCACCAGCGCCGAGCACATTTCGACGTCGGTATAATAGCTATACGCGGCGCGGCTGTACCAGTTTTGCTGCCGGTAGTTCAGCTCAAGTTCGGCGCCTGGCAGGGTAAATTTGTCGTAGTTGGTAAAGCTGAACACCTGATCCCAGCGGCTGGCATCGGCGGCTTTGCTGGGTAAAAAGCCGGTGGCGATCATCTGGTTAATCCGGGTATGGAAATAGCTCAGTTTCAGTTGCAGCTGATCCTGGCCCGTCAGCACTTGCTCAAATTGCTGTTCCAGCCCGGCTTCATACGACAGGCTATGTTCCGGTGCTAACGGATAATCCGGCGAATATGAAAACACTTCATTGGACACCGTCGATTCGTACAGGCTTGGCATCCGATAGGCGCTGCTGTATTTAACGAACAGGCGAGTCTGGCTGAACAGCTGATAACCGGCCAGCAAAGTCAGATCCGTTTTTGCTTTAAAATCCAGCCGTTGTCCGGTCTGATGGTCGGTATTGACCGAATCGTGGTGATTGAGGTTGAGTGCCAGATCGACCGGTTCCCAGTCGATTTGGGCATTGGCAAATACACTTTGTTTCAGCTGGCGGCCGTGACGCGTGGTCGGGGTGATTTTCCAGTCGGCCGGTGTGTTTGGTCGTTTAAAATCAGCCAGCCAGTTGGCGGCCGGTTTCAGATCTTCGGTCTGGCGCGACAAACCATACAGCAGCGTGACTGTGGCACTGTCGGCCAGTGGCAGTGTTGAGCTGTTATACAGACCCAGGCCGCTGCGGTTATTGTGATAACGGTGGAAATACTGGCCGGCGTTTGGTCCGAGATTGCTGCCCAGGGCATTGTATTGCTCCAGATCGGCCGCGGTGTGCCACAGATTCACTTTGGCATTGACCAGCGCATTGTCCTGCGGTGCAAAGTTATACAGCAAGTTATGGCTGTCCACTTCGGCGGTGCCGGGTTTCCACTGCGGCATCAGCGCAACGCCAGCGGGGATCTCCTCCGATTTCCACACTTCTTTGCCTGTAGCATCTCGCTCCGACCAGTATTTTTCTTCACCGGCCCGCAGTTTATACCAGTAACTGGCCAGCATTTCACCTGCCTCCTGCCGGTGCAGCCGGCTGTTCAGTTCCAGCAGATGCGCGTCGCTAAATTGGATGCCGAGTTTGGCCAGATAAGACTTACTTTCAAAGCTGGTATTCACCACTTCGCCATTGCGATCTACCGGTGGTAGTTCATCATAGGTTTTATGGCGCTGTACAAAGTTATCAAAACCATGCTCACCGGCAAAATAGTTGCCGGCTTTTTTCTGGCTCATTGCAGCCACGGCATACCATTTGTCTTGCTGCAGCGCGGTGGCAACAGTGGCGCTGCCCCCCCGAAAATCGAGCACGCCTTGTTCGCTGCCAACCTGGTAAAAACTTTGCTGCTGAAAATCGCCGCTGGCGTCTGGCATCCGGTGATTGTTATGCGTTTTTAGCTTGATCAGGGCCCCGGCGCTCTGGCCTGCGGTCAGAATATCGGCCGTGCCGAGGGTGCGGATCTGGACAGTGCCGCCGATGGCACCGGCGCCAAATACCGAGCCACGGCTGGTGGCACCTTTTTCCACATCCAGCTGGCTGATGAGCTCTGAGTCGATATAACTGCGATCCGAGCTGCCCATATACCCGCGGTTGGTGTGGGTCGATTGTAAAGTGCCGTCGATAAAAATCTGCACCCGGCCTTCGCCCTGCACACCACGGATGCCAATATCCAGTGCACCGGCTTCATTGCGCAGGTTATTGCTGTCAATGGCGGGGTTGCCACTAAAAATATCGGCATTGGAAATGCCTTTACTGTACTGAACCTCAGCTATTTTTTGTTGTTTACCATGTACATAGATCACTTCGATGTCTTTGTCCTGCGTTGCTGGTTTGCGCGGCAGTTCAGCGGCGTAGGCTATGTTGCAGAGGTTGGTAGCTAGAATGGTGGCGATAGCGCCGGATAAGTGTAGCAGTTTCATTGCGGTTCCAAATTGAGATGTTACAGCTAAAAAGTGCGCGGATGATAATTATTATCATTTGCAATTGCAAGTATTGCTAGTCACTGACTGGGTCTATCTAATTGAATTTCAAACAGTAAGTCTACTGGGCAGGGTATCTGGGGCGGCCACAGGCCATCCCGACATAAAATAATGGGATACTGTCTGGGATGGCAGCGAATGTCTGACTGCCCCGCTGCTTTGCATCGGGTCGAGTCAGACCTACGGCGGTATGGCATCAACTCCAATCATGCGGGTCGGGGTCGGCCGCAGGCCATCCCGATATAAAATAACGGGATACGGCGGTATGGCATCAACTCCAATCAGCCGCGATAGCAGGGTAGGTCGGGGTCGGCCGCAGGCCATCCCGACATAAAATAACGGGATACGGCGGTATGGCATTAACTCCAATCAGCCGCGATAGCAG
>CAZGHW010000003.1:20488-213272 GCA_964525695.1 uncultured Rheinheimera sp.
GGGGTCGGCCGCAGGCCATCCCGATATAAAATAACGGGATACGGCGGTATGGCATTAACTCCAATCAGCCGCGATAGCAGGGGGAGGTCGGGGTCGGCCGCAGGCCATCCCGACATAAAATAACGGGATACGGCGGTATGGCATCAACTCCAATCAGCCGCGATAGCAGGGTAGGTCGGGGTCGGCCGCAGGTCATCCCGACATAAAATAACGGCATACTGTCTGGGATGGTAGCCAATGTCTGACTGCCCCGCCGTTTGGCATCGGGTCGAGTCAGACCTACGGCGGTTTGGTCGAAACCGAGCCGCGCCGCAGTCTATCCTCAGGCCTGATGGATTAAATCACGCTCTGCCAGCAAGGCGGCCAGTTCGGGCAGGCATGCCGGGTCGTCGATGGTTGATGGCACCGTATATTCATCGCCAGCGCTGATTTGGCGTAGCAACTTGCGCAAAATTTTACCGGAACGGGTTTTTGGCAGCCTGGGTACGACGATGGCTTTTTTAAAGCAGGCCAGTGCGCCGATTTCTTTTCGCACCAACGCAATCAGTTCAGCTTCCAGCTCGGCTTCGCTGATGGTGGCACCATTTTTTAACAGCACCAGTGCCAGTGGTTGCTGGCCTTTGATTGGTTCGTGGATGCCAATGACACAACATTCCGCCACCGCCGGATGGCTGGCGACAATTTGTTCCATTTCGCCGGTTGATAAGCGATGACCGGCGACATTAATCACATCATCGGTGCGGCCCATCACAAACAGATAACCGTCTTCATCGAGATAACCACCGTCACCGCTGGCGTAATAACCATCAAAGGTCGTCAGGTAACCGTCAACAAAACGCTCATCATTGCCCCAAATGGTGCTGAGGCAGCCCGGCGGCAGTGGCAGTTTTAAGCCGATAAAACCTTGTTGCCCTGCAGGCAGCACCTGACCGTTGTCAGCAAGAATATCCAGCACAAAACCTGGCACCGGCACTGTGGCAGAGCCAGCTTTGGCCGGAAGTAACTCCACACCGGCCAGATTGGCGCTGATGGGCCAGCCGGTTTCGGTTTGCCACCAATGGTCGATGACAGGTTTGCCAATTTTTTCCCTTACCCAGTGATAAGTGGCGGGATCGAGCCGTTCACCGGCCATAAAAATATATTTCAGCTTGGATAAATCGTAGGTCTGTAATAACGCTTCCGGATCTTCCTTGCGGATGGCGCGAAACGCCGTCGGGGCGGCGAATAACACTTTGACCTGATACTGGGCGCAGATGCGCCAGAACGCGCTGGCATCTGGCGTGAACACAGGTTTGCCTTCGTACAACACTGTGGTGCAACCGGCAAACAGCGGGCCGTACACAATATAAGAGTGGCCAACCACCCAACCGACATCAGAGGCGGCGAAAAACACATCGCCAGGGTTCATAGCGTAAATGGCCTGCATGCTGTAATGGAGTGCCACCGCATGACCACCATTATCGCGCACCACACCTTTGGGTTTGCCGGTGGTGCCTGAGGTGTACAGAATATACAGCGGATCTGTGGCGGCAACCGGCACACAGGCCGCCGGGCTGGCTTGGCTGAGCTGTTGCTGCCAGTCTAAATCGCGACCCGGCACTAGCTCGGCCTGCAGCTGCGGCCGCTGATAAATCAGGCAGCAGGGCACTGGGTGTTTGGCCTGTTGCAGCGCTTCATCCAGCAGCGGTTTGTAAGCAATAATGCGGTTGATTTCAATACCGCAGGAGGCGCTGATAATCAGTTTGGGGGTGGCATCATCAATCCGCAGTGCCAGTTCGTGGGCGGAAAAACCACCAAACACCACCGAATGCACGGCGCCAAGCCTTGCGACCGCCAGCATGGCAATGGCGGCCTCTGGGATCATCGGCAGATAAATAACCACCCGGTCGCCTTTGCCAACGCCTTGTGCCTGTAGTACGCCAGCACATAACGCCACTTGGTTGAGCAGTTCAGCATAGCTAAATTGTTGTTGGCTGCCGGTGACAGCGGAATCAAAAATCAGCGCGGTTTGCTCGCCACGACCGTTTTGCACATGATGGTCCAGCGCCAGATAACAGCTATTCAGGCTGCCATCGGCAAACCATTGATAATGATGCGGATCCTGCTGAGTTAACATCTGGCTCGGAGCCTGATACCAGGCCAGTTTGCCGGCTTGGTGTTGCCAGAAACTGACCGGATCGGTCAGCGCCTGTTGATAGTGCTGCTGATAATTCTGGCTGAGGGTCGGGTCGATGTGATGGTTTGGCATAGTTGGCAGCCTGTTGTGGTTTTTATACCCTCACTTTAGCTAAAAACCAGCCAGCTGAAACTTAGACTTATGGCTATAACGTGGATGATTGGGGTGATGATATTTTGAGTGCAAGACAGGATGGTGCTATTTGTCCAACACTTGGCGTCCAACATCGCTTACAGCAGTTTTTATTCATCACGCTAGGTCGGACTGCCCAGGCGTCGCCTGGTCGAGCCCGACCTACGGATTTTATGTGTAACTATCTGATTTGTATTAATTTATAAGGTGGCGCTGGCTTTACCACTGATACTGCAGTTGTAAACTCAGTTGTTGCGGTTCTCCGGCGTAGACCACAAAGGCATTGCCGGAGGCGGTGTAATAATGCTCATTAAGCAGATTATTCACCGCCAGTTGGGCTGACCATTGTGGCTGTTGGTAGCGCAGGCCGGTACTGAGCAAACGATAGCCATCCAGTTGCCAGTTCGATGTGGTGGTCAGCGGTCGACCACTGCTGTAATTGCCTTGCACGAAGGCTGACCATTGCTCGCTCACTTGCCAGTTGGCAGCCAGGTTCAGCCGATGCCGGGCTAAATCGCCTAACCGGTTGCCGATATCGCCATCATTTGATTGGGTGACTTCACCATCCATATAAGCATAACCGGCCTGCAGTTGCAGTTGCGCACTGGCCTGCCATTTACCTTCAACTTCGATGCCTTTGACCTGCTGCTCGCCACTATTGACACTAAAATCAGCATCAACCGGATCCGCCGTCAGCGCGTTCAGCCGCTCGATGCGAAACAGCGCCAGGCTGGCATTGACAGTGCTGCCGGCAAAACGTAGTCCCAGTTCCTGTTGGGCCGATTCTTCCGGCGCCAGCGCTTGGCCGCTGCGGCTGCGCGAAGCGGCGCTACTTTCTAAATCAAAACCGGTGTTGTGGCCGGTAAACAGTGTCCAGTGGTCAGTGAGCTGGTAGGTCATGCCCAGTTGCCAGATGGTGGAAGACACCGGGATCATCCCGATGGCACTCTGCCACGGACCACTGCCAGCCTGACTTTCGGTATAACGCACGGCGCCGATCAGTTGCCATTGCTCAGTGAGTTTTACTTGATCCTGCAAAACCCAGGCATCAGAATCCAGCAGATAAGCATTATCAAAGGCAAAATCCAGCTGCGGCGCTTGGCTGTCATATTGATAAAGCGGTTGACGCACATCAATGGCGGCCAGGCTGCCAGCGCGGATATTGGATTGAATAAACCGGCCACGTTCCCAGGCGCCTTCGTAACCAAGCAGCAGTTGGTGTTCAATTGCACCTGTGGACAAAGTACCGGTTAAATCCAGTTGGGCGATTTTATAATCATCATCCTCCCGGCCATGGCGGCCGGTGCGGCTGATCAGGCTGGGCTGATCTTTGACCGGGGCGCGTAAATTCACCTGACCAAACACCGTATTAAATTCCTGATATTGCAGTCTGGGCGTTAAAGTCCAATTGTCATTAAGCCGGATGTCCAACCAGTACTGATACAGTGGCGCAAAAGAACTCAGATCGGTAAAGGCCGGTTCGCCGAACTGACTACCAGCCTCCAGCAACTCGTGATCTTGCTCTGGCAATACCACAGAAACAGGTAAACCAGCATGGCGTTTGCTGTCGCGGCGGATATATTCGGCCAGCAAATGACCAGTGGCGGTTTCAGTCCACTGGTGCTGCAGTGTCAGAGAAAAATGATTGCGATCAATCGGCTGTCTGCTGACAAAGGTGTTGGAGCGTTCGATTTCAGCGCTCAGGCGTGCCTGCACCTGGTCGCCAGCGCTGAAACTGTAATCGGCATTGGCAATTTTTTGCGCATGGTTGCCAAACGTCAGGGCAGTGCTGCCTGTGTGATCAGACCCCGGTGTTTTACTGACTAAGTTAATCACGCCACCCACGGCAGACTGTCCATACAACACGCCGGAGGGACCTTTCAGTACTTCCACCCGTTCGATATTGTGTAGCGCAGATGGATCAATATCTTCGTAATAACGTTGGCGCATGCCGTTTCTAAGCTGATCGGCACCAAAACCACGGATTTTAATGCTATAGGACTGATAAGGGCCGACCCGCGAATAACCGGCATTAGCGCTTGGCACATTGAGTAATAACTCGCCGACAGATTGCCGGCCCTGGGCACGCAGCTCAGTGACATTTAATAGCTGCACACTTTGTGGTAGTTCAGCGAGGGCAATACCAGATTTGCTGCCAAACATATCATTCTGGCGCTGACCAAACACACTTAGCCGTTCAACCTTAGCAACTGCGGGCTCAGTGCTGGTGAATGCGGTGGTACTTGCCTGGGAGAGTGCCGGCAACAGCGCCAGCGTGAAAATAGATAAAGGAAACAATTGCATATCAATATAAACCTGCAGCAAAACAAGGCTGTTATTGTCCCATAACAGCGCAGTGCAACCGATGCGGCAAATTGTCGCAGCAGGTTATTTATCGAACATTTTCAATGGTGTAGTACGACTGGCTGAGGCTGTTACTGAGCTTTGGTCGGCGCTGCAAAGGTCATTCTGTCGCCAAGTAACAGCGCCAGACTGCCATCTTGTTGCATTGCGCTCAGCTGCTGCTCGATCACCTGCTTTAGCTCTGGGTATTTGCTATGGCGGGAAAAACCAACAAACACATCCTGGGGTTCGAGGATAGTAAGCGGAAACTGCACTTCACGGATTTGGCTGGCCAGCTCAGGCTGTTGTTCTAAAATACGCTTGACCTGGGAAGGCGGCAAAATGGCGGCATCAACCCGGCCTTTGCTGACCATTTGCAGTGCCAACTGCACTGTCGCGGCGGGTTGCCACTGCTTTTGCGGTAAAGCCGCCAGTACCGGCTGCATTTTAGGGTGTACACCATAATTACGCACCGTGGTCAGTGTCATTTGATTGAGGGTGGCAATCTGTGTCAGTTGCCGTTGATCCTGCGCTGCCAGATAAATCCGATCCGGCCAGCGGCCGCCAAACCGCAGCAAATGCACTTGTTGCGCCGTTTTATCGCTGTACAGCAAATTCACCATCAGGTCACTGCTGCCGTTACCAAGTTCACGGATACAACGACTGCTGGGTGTTTGTGCGCTGATCTCAAGCACAAAACCACTGCGTTTGGCCAGTTGTTGCATCATCTGCACTGAAGGGCCGCTGGGTAATTTTTGGCCGGGCAGAAATTCATGCATACCTGGAAAATGGTCCAGGCACCAACGCAGATGTGGCTCGGCAGCTGCGGGTTGCCACAGCAGCAGGGGAAGTAAGATGGCTGGCAAGCCAAGGCTGATACGAAGTTGCATAGCTTTGAAGCATAGGGATTTTCGCTGAGTTTGACAAGTGAGTGTGCCATCACTGTGCGAAGAACTTTACAGCGCCCGGGCTCCTTGTTTGGTGTTGATGGCTTTTTTTACTTGTCAGTCGGGGGCTCTGGCGGCATAATATAATTAGCTTCCTAATTATTAGTTGGTGAATGATGAGCTTTCAAAGTATGGGGTTACAAATCCATCTGCTGTCGCGGCAATGGCGCTGTTTACTGGATAAACAATTGCTCAGTCTCGGACTGACACAAAGCTCTGGTATTGCGTTGGCCTATATTGCGGAATATCAGGGGGTGACCCAAACCGAACTGGCGAAATTTTTAGGGGTGGAAACGCCTTCGCTGGTGCCGGTGCTGGATCAGTTGGAAAAAATGCAATTGATTGCCCGTTGTCCATCGCCGCATGACCGACGGCAAAAAGTACTGCAACTGCAACCGGCGGCAGCGCCCCTGGTGCAGCGTATTCATCAGCAGCGCCAGTTATTGCAGCAACAATTGCTGGCTAACTTAACCGCAGAGCAGCAACAGCTGTTGCCGCAGCTGTTAGATTTAGTGCTGCAACAGGCGGCACAACTGCAACAAGTGGCCAAACAGCCACAAGATAGTAAATCGGAGTGAGCGCATGAACGCTGAACAATTATTTAGTCGATGGATCAAGGCCACACTGGCACTCTTTGCCGTCGTGTTCGCCTATTACATCCTGGCTGATCTCTATCTGCCCGTGACCACGGACAGCCAGGTGCAACGTTTTGTGGTGCAAGTAGCGCCGCAGGTGTCCGGTCGGGTGGTGGCGGTGGCAGTGCAAAATAATCAACAGGTCAAGCAAGGCGATCTGTTATTTGAACTAGATCCGGCAGATTATCAATTAAAAGTGGAATTGGCTCAGTTGCAGCTGGAGCAAAGTCTGCAAAAAAACCGTCAGTTGGCGGCAGGGTTGCAAAGTGCAGCTGCCAAGGTGGAGCAAAGTCGGTTGGCATTGCAAGAGAGTGAACGCGAAGATCGCCGTTATCACCAGCTCTATCAGCAAAAGCTGATTGCTAAACAGCAACTGGATCAAAGCCAGACCGCAGTATTGCAAGCCATAGCCAGCTTGCAGGCCAGTACCGCTGAATTGACACAGTTGGAGGCTGAATTAGCTTTACCTTCTGAAGAGCTGGTGCAGATTAAACAAGCCCGCAATCAACTGGCGCTGGCAAAACTAGCGTTAGAGCGCACCAAAGTTTATGCCGATGTGGCGGGCATTGTCACTGATTTACAGTTAGAGGTGGGAACTAATTTATCGGCACAGCAACCAACAGTGGCTTTGGTGTCGGCGCAGCAAAGCTGGATCAGCGCCTTGTTTCGGGAAAAAAGTCTGCTGCATGTCAAACAGGGGACGCAGGCACTGATCACCTATGATGCCTTGCCAGGCCGGGTATTTACTGCCGAAGTGCGGGATATTGATGCCGGTGTCGCCAGCGGTCAACGCAGTCCGGATGGACAACTGGCCAAAGCCGACAGCAGCAGCCGCTGGGTGCGCGATGCGCAGCGGTTGAAAGTGAATCTGGCGATGGCCGAGCAAATGCCGTCGTCGCTGGTGGTCGGCTCCAGAGCCACAGTACAACTGCTGCCAGCCGATAATACCCTGCTGAACTGGTTGGCCCGTAGTCAGATCCGCTTGATAAGTCTGTTGCATTATGTCTATTAACGCGGCCCAGGCTGAAACTGACATTCCACGGAGTCTTTATGTTCAAAGCCCATCCTTTTAATCGTGTATTACGACTGGCCTTTGGTGCCAGTCTGGCTTTATTGCTGGCGAAGCTGAGCAATTCCGATCAATGGGGGGTGTTTTTTGTCATCAGTCCAGTGCTGTTGCTGGGGCTGATCCCACGATTGACACCTTTTGTCATTCTGCAATACCTCAGCGCCAATCTGCTGGCTGGGGCTATGGTATTGCTGTACAGCTGGCTCGGTGCTCTGAGTGTGTTGATGACCTTGCTGGTGTTTGGCTATTTTCTCTGGTTATTTCGGCTGATGGCGCAAGGCAGTTATTTTGTGTTTGCGGCGATCGCTATTATCAACGGCAGTATTTTTCTGCATTTTGCCAGTTATCCGGCGATGGATCCGGGCCAGATGCTCAGTAACGCGCTGCTCGCGGTGCTGCTGGCATTGTTGATTTGTGGGCTGATGCTCAGCCTTTTTCCGTTACCAGACACGCCATTGCAGTTCCCGCCAGCGAAAAGTGTCGCTGAGCAACAGCAACAAAGCCTGGTGGCGGCACTGTTAGCGACTCTGTCTTTTATTTGTTTTCAACTGCTCGACTTGCAGGATTCATTGTCAGCGCAAGCCAGTAGTATTCTGATCCTGTTACCGCTCAGTTTTAGCGGTATTATCCAGGCCGGTGTAAAACGCGCTGCTGGCGTGTTACTGGGATCGGCTTATGCCATCGCAGTGCAGTTGCTGTTGTATGATAACTATCAACATTTGCCGCTGACGATGCTGGCGTTTTTTATCGGCATGTTGTTGTTTGCCCGTGCTCAACTGTTGGAAGGACCAGGCTCAGGTGTGGCTTTTGGCGGTATGACCACCATGGCGATTATTTTTGGCCAGTATTTAAAACCAGATCAGGATTTGATGTACAGTGCGTTATATCGGATCAGTTCAGTGACAGTGGCCGTGCTGTTGACGCTGCTGCTGGTCAGTTGTTTTTATCGCTGGTTACCGGCCATACAGCCACCCACAACCCCGGTGGTGAAAGCCTAACCAGGCCATCCCAGAAGGACAATTGTATGATTATTTCTGCCCAACAACTGGTCGCGGCGGCCAAAAACCAGATCCAGGAAATCACGGTGCAACAGCTGTTTAGCCTGTGGCAGGATCCTCACAGCCGCTTGATTGATGTGCGGGAGCCGGAAGAGTTTAGCCAAAGTCATATCGACCGCGCGCTGAATTTACCGCGTGGCGTGCTGGAAATGAAATTACACCAGCATCCGGCCGTGGCGGTACACAGTGACAGCCAGCAGGCGTTACAAGCGCTTGCTGCGCAGCCGCTGTATCTGATTTGTCGCTCCGGTGCCCGCTCGGCACTGGCGGCACAAAGTCTGCAACAGATGGGATTTACCCAGGTGTTTTCAGTACAGGGCGGCATGCAGGCCTGGCTGGATGCCGGTTATCCGGTGGAGTGCTGAGTCGGTGGCCGCTGCAATGCGTCGCCGCAGCTGATGGAAACGCTCACTCTATTTGGCGTTAGCCTGCCATTATTGCCTTTATTACTGCTCAGTAGCTGGCTGTTGCTGAGCCTGATAAACAAGTTAAAACGGCCAGCAGTCACTGGTTTTAGCGATGCGCTATTAGTAAGGTTGCTGCTGAGTCTATTGCTGGCAAGGCTGGTGTTTATCCTGCAGCACCTGAGTGTTTATCAAGCCGATTGGTGGCAACTGCTGGATATCCGCGATCGCGGTTTTGATGGGCATAGTTTTTTGTTGTTTGTGAGCTTATTGCTACTGCAATACGGTTATCAGCAGCGCCAGGCCAGGGCCTTGTTATGGCTTGGTTTGCCTATGGTACTGGGGTGGGTGGCTGGCAGTTTTGCCCTGTACCGGCATTATTATCCGCTACCAACCGGGGCTCCCGCTTATAGTTTTCAAACTCTGTCTGGCGATAAGCAACAATTATCGACGTTATTAGCACAGCGCAAAGTGGCCTTTACTGTAGTGAATTTATGGGCTAGTTGGTGTCCGCCTTGTCGTGCTGAGATGCCTTTACTGATGCAAAGTCAGGCTGAGTATCCGCAAGGGCAGTTTATTTTGCTCAATCAGGGCGAAACTGCGGCTGAAGTCGCACAATTTTTGCAGCAGCACCAATTACAGTCTCAACAGGTTTGGCTGGATCCGAACCGGCAGTTTGGCCGCTGGCTGGGGCAACAAGCGTTACCATTAACCTTGATTTATGACCAGCAGGGTAAGCTGGTAGATGGTCATGCCGGGCTGTTATCCAAAGCCATGTTAGCGGCGAAACTGGCGCCATTGCAGCGCGCCACTGAGCCTGAATAAGAGGCATCTCAACCTCTGCCGCTTGCGGTTTTTACCAGAGCAGCTTTAATCAATCGGCAACTGGCTTTGCTTGCTGATGACGGACAGCCGCTGATTTTTCGTTTCTGCCGTGCAGCTAGCCTTATCCTAATCAATTAAAACGATAGTTGTCAGCTGTTTAAATTGATTTAGTTCATAACATAAAGCGACTATCTTAACCCTTAGACCCGTCTGGCTCGCTGCCTGAACCGTATCACTTTTCAGGCACTGGCCAAGACTTTTACTGAACTCAGACTGCACTTCAGTGCAGCACACAGAGGATGAACACCATGGAGCAGAATCATTCAAGTACAGGCAAATGTCCGGTGATGCACGGCGCCAACAGTAACGCCGGTCAGGCCGCAACGATGCATTGGTGGCCAAAGGCATTAAATCTCGACATCCTGCATCAGCATGATCAAAAAACCAATCCATTAGGCGCTGATTTTAACTACGCCGAAGCTTTCTTAAGCCTTGATTTGGAGGCTGTTAAGACCGATCTGAAAGCCCTGATGACACAAAGCCAGAGCTGGTGGCCTGCCGATTGGGGTCATTATGGCGGCTTGATGATCCGGATGGCCTGGCACTCAGCCGGAACCTACCGTATTGCTGATGGTCGCGGCGGTGCCGGCACCGGCAATCAGCGTTTTGCGCCGCTCAATAGCTGGCCGGATAACGGTAACCTCGATAAGGCCCGCCGTCTGCTGTGGCCAATTAAACAAAAATATGGCAACAAGCTCTCTTGGGCCGATTTGATGATCCTGGCGGGCAATATGGCTTATGAATCCATGGGTCTGAAAACCTTTGGTTTTGCCGGTGGCCGGGCAGATATCTGGCATCCGGAAAAAGACATTTATTGGGGCTCAGAGCAAGAATGGCTGGCACCTTCAGGTGGCAAAGGCAGTCGTTACAGCGGCGAGCGCGAGTTAGAAAACCCGCTGGCGGCTGTGATGATGGGGCTGATTTATGTCAATCCGGAAGGGGTGGACGGTAACCCAGATCCGCTGAAAACAGCGCAGGATATGCGGGTGACTTTTGCCAGAATGGCGATGGATGATGAAGAAACGGTGGCCTTGACCGCCGGTGGCCATACTGTGGGTAAAGCCCATGGTAATGGCAATGCAGCCAATTTAGGCCCGGCGCCGGAAGGGGCTGATTTGAGTGAGCAGGGCTTTGGTTGGGTCAACCACCAAAGTCGTGGTATTGGCCGTGATACCGTCACCAGTGGCATTGAAGGTGCCTGGACCACCCATCCAACCCAATGGGACAACGGTTATTTTTATCTGTTGCTGAACTACGACTGGCAACTGACCAAAAGCCCGGCAGGTGCCTGGCAATGGGAACCGGTTGATATCAAAGAGCAAGATAAACCGGTCGATGTGGAAGACTCATCAATTCGTTGTAACCCGATGATGACAGATGCCGATATGGCGCTGAAAATGGATCCTGCCTATCGCAAAATTTCTGAGAAGTTTTATGCCGATCCGGCCTATTTCTCTGACGTGTTTGCCCGCGCCTGGTTTAAGCTGACCCACCGTGATTTGGGGCCAAAAAGCCGTTATTTAGGTGCCGATGTGCCGGCGGAAGATTTGATTTGGCAAGATCCGATCCCAAGTGTCAGTTATTGCCTGACCGATGCTGAGATTGCTGATTTAAAGACCAAAATTCTGGCAACTGGTTTGTCAGTCGCCGAATTAGTCAGTACCGCCTGGGACAGTGCCCGCACCTTCCGGGGTTCAGATTTCCGTGGCGGGGCCAATGGTGCCCGCATTCGGTTAGCCCCGCAAAAAGATTGGCTGGGCAATGAGCCTGAGCGGTTACAAAAAGTGCTGACGGCACTGACGCAATTGCAGGCAACACTGGCCACGCCGGTTAGTCTGGCGGATCTGATTGTGTTGGGCGGTACAGCTGCGGTAGAACAGGCGGCCAAGGCCGCGGGTGTGACCCTGAACCTGCCTTTTGCACCGGGTCGGGGTGATGCGCTGCCTGAGCAGACCGATGTTGCATCTTTTGCGGTATTAGAACCACTGCATGACGCCTTCCGTAACTGGTTAAAACAGGATTATCAGGTGCAGCCGGAAGAGCTGATGCTGGATAAAGCGCAGTTACTGGGGTTAACAGCGCATGAAATGACGGTATTGCTCGGTGGCATGCGGGTACTTGGCACCAACTATGGCGGCACTGCCCATGGTGTCTTTACCGATACACCTGGCGTGCTCAGCACTGACTTCTTTGTGAATTTGCTGGATATGGCCAATCGCTGGCAACCGGTCGGGCGCAATTTGTATCACCTCATCGACCGCGACAGTGGCCAGCTGAAATGGACCGCCACCCGGGTTGATCTGGTGTTTGGCTCCAACTCGGTGTTACGCGCTTATGCCGAAGTTTATGCACAGCAGGATGCAAAAGAAAAATTCGTCCATGAATTTGGTCGGATCTGGAACAAAATTATGCATGCCGATCGTTTTGATCTGAAGTAATGACTGGCGTCCACTGACAGTGGGGCTGTGTGTACTGAACTCGTTTCAGTGGGCACAGCCCCATTTTTTTTTGCACTATGACAAATATACAATTTCATTTCGGCTAGAGTATAGTCGTCAAATCAAGTCGTCATCCGCTGGCCTTTTCAGTCTGAGATAGAAGCTTGTAATAAAAAAAACAATAAAAACAAATAAATATAAGACCGGGGAGCAGGCGTATCAAATTGTTTAGTCTTAATGCCAAATTGTTATGGAGGAAAAACCAGCCACTTTCGTCATTAGTCACTGCACGGCGCATCGCTGTGCGGGGGGGATATCAAAGCAGACGACGGTTGATGTTGTCTTTGTTGTTGCTGTACAGCCAAGCCGGCTTCACTGCAACAAAAGAACAACTTTCAGATATTGCTTTTCATATTCCAAGGCAAAGGGCCGACTTATCACTGATTAGTTTTGCGGAACAGGCAAATATAACCCTGTTGTTTCCGCTGGATAAAATTTCTGACCAGCAGACCAACCCGTTATTGGGGCTTTATAGCTTGCGCGAGGCATTAACGCTGATGCTACAAGGCTCCGGGCTGCAGGCACAGATCAGTGAAAGTGGGCAGGTATCTATCCTGATAGATCCAACTTTCAAGAGCAATCATGACATGGCTGACTATAACAAAAACAAAGTAGCAACCGCGGTGCTGGCCGTATTAAGCACAGTGGTGACAGCGCCCGCGCTGGCAGGACAAGAACCAGAGACAAAAGAAGCAGAAGTAATTGAAGTTCGTGGCATTCGTGGCTCATTGGGCCGGGCGATGGATGCGAAAAGAGAAGCGGGTGGCGTGGTCGATTCCATCTCGGCGGAAGATATCGGTAAGTTTCCCGATACCAACCTGGCTGAATCCTTACAGCGCATCACTGGGGTGTCGATTGACCGCTCTGGTGGCGAAGGTCAACTGATCACAGTCCGGGGCTTTGGCCCTGAATTTAATACTGTGTTGGTGAATGGCCGGCAAATGGCTTCGGAAAACCAAAGCCGGGCTTTTAGTTTTGATACCATCGCCTCTGAGTTGGTACGTAGCCTGGATGTGCATAAAACCTCCACTGCTGGCATGCAATCCGGGGGTATTGGTTCGACGGTGAATGTGATCACAGCGCGGCCTTTTGCCATCGGTGGTTTTAAAGTGGCTGGCAGTGTCAAAGCTATCTATGACGAAAACAGTGAAAAAAATTCACCACAAATCTCAGCTTTAGTCAGTAATACCTTTGCTGATGAAAGTATGGGGGCTTTATTGGCGATCTCCCATCAGCAGCGGGATACCCGGTTAGATCAAGCGCAAATTGATGGTTGGCTGGAAAATGTCGGTGTACCGAACCCGGTTACGCAGTCAGGCCAAGCCTATAGTGGCAATATTTTTTCACCCCGTAACTATGACCATAAAGTGACGACTGAGCAGCGTGAGCGCACCAATGCCAATCTGGTGTTGCAATTTGCCCCCTCCGACAGTTTGGTGCTGACAGCCGATGCCTTGTATTCCGACTTTGATATCGAAGCGGACACCACCTCCTATGGCCACTGGTTTACCGCCCCTAACCTGACTGGTTTTGGCGGCGCCAAAGGCCCAACTGTAGATGGCAATGGCACCGTGATTGACCTGTACCAGGAAGTGGGTTTGGCGACCGATATGCATGCCAAGAAGTTTGATCGGCTGACCGATACCATGTCGTTTGGATTGAATGTGGACTGGGATTACAGCGATCAGTTAAAACTGACCTTTGATGCCAGCCACTCCAGTGCTGAGCGCGAGCCGAATAATGGCCGTGGCGATCAATTATCTTTAATTGGTTATGCCAACCGGGTCCGTTTTCAGGTGGATGACAACATACTGCCGCTGGCCAGTGAGTTTGCGTCGGCCAATCCACTGATTTACAGCGGTCAGCAGGAACTCAATGGCACCGCTTATCAAGCCGGGGTAAAACCTGCCGGGGTGTCCAATCATTTAGATCCTGCCAACAGTAAAGCGCATGTGATGCTCAGGCGCGGCTGGGCAGTGGAAGATACTGTTGATCAGCTGCGTTGGGATGGCATCTGGAGTGAAAATGCCACCACAGGGTTAACCAAAGCAAAATTTGGTGCCAGCTTTTCTTCGGAAAACAAAGCATTAGAACGTTGGGACAATGAAGGGGTCGGTATCCATTGTACTTTCTGTGGTTACCCGGATTTACCTTCGATGGCTGGATTTCCACAATATGTATTTGATGCCGGCAGTGACTTTTTAAGTGGTGCCAGTGGCAGTGGCCGGATGCCAACCTCCTGGCTGGCCCATGATGGCGAAGCAAATTTCCAGTTTTTACAAAATTATGCCGCCTCGATTGGCCAGAACATTAATTTTGATGCAGTCAAACGCAATAAATCCTATGAAGTGAGCGAAGATACCACCGCGTTTTACCTGGAACTGGATTTTGAAGGCGAGTTAGCTGGCATGCCGCTGACCTCGACCGCTGGCGTACGCTATGAACGAACCAGTGTGGATGTTGATGGCACTGACGCACCTGTGACTGGGCTGAGTATTTTGGACGAAACTGAAATGCTGGCGCAGTTTGGCAATGCCCAGGCAATCAATGCCAAAGCAAACTATGAAGCCATTTTGCCTAATTTCAGTGTGAAATTAGACATCAGTGACGAGGTGGTGGCCCGCTTTGCCGCGTCCCAAACGCTGACCCGGCCGACGCTGGAAAGTATGTCGCCGGTCACAGTCATTGGCACGACCCGTCAGGGTGGCGATTTAACCTCGACCTCGGGTAACGCTGAATTAGAGCCATTTAGTGCCACCAACCTGGATCTGTCACTGGAATGGTATTACGCCGACGCTAGTTATTTGTCCGGGGGCTATTTTCGAAAAAATGTGTCAAATTTTATCGTCAATACCACTGAAGATAAAACCTTTACCCTGACAGATGGTTCGCAGTTAAAAGACCCGTCCACTGGCAGCAATAGCAGCGCCGCTGACAGTGCCGATAGTGTCGCGGTATTCACCAATACCTTACCGAATAATGGCGAGTCTGCCATTGTCGATGGTTTTGAACTTGCGCTGCAGCATAGCTTTGACTCAGGTTTTGGTTTGATGGCGAACGCCACTTTGGTGGACAGTAATGCCGAGCTGGAACCGGCCAATATCAATCAGGTGTTTGCTTTAACGGGCTTAAGTGATTCTTACAATCTGGTGGCGTTTTATGAGCAGGGACCATTCCAGACCCGGCTGGCTTATAACTGGCGTGATAGCTTTGTGCAATCGCTAACTCAGTCCAATGGCGACGGTGTGGTGATTGTCGAAGAATATGCTCAGATTGATGCCAGTGCCAGTTATGACATTCTGGACAATCTGACGGTGGTGATTGAAGGCATTAACCTTGGCAATGAATACGTGCACAAACGTGGTCGCTTTGCCAACCATCTGTTGTTGATTGAAGACAGTGGCCGCCGGATCGCATTTGGGGTCCGTGGTACTTTCTAGTGGCTTGAGTGGCTGGTGGCGCTCTGCGGCGCCGCCAGCGCTATTGCGCCTGGTCTGGCCCAGCGGGCAGGCGGGCAATGATTAACGACAAGGTTGGCAAAGAGGTTCGATGTGACGGTACATGCTACACAACAGCACACTGATGCTGCCGAAGGCATCAGACCCATTCGCACTGTGGTGGTGGTCGGCGGTGGTAACGCCGGTTGGTTGACTGCAGGCCGAATTGCGGCCCGGCATAAAGCCAATACCGCAGCAGGTGTTCGGGTGATTTTGATTGAAGCGGCCGGTATCCCGGCTATCGGCGTTGGTGAAGGCACCTGGCCCACCATGCGAAGCACCTTATTGGCCCTTGGCATCAGTGAAACTGAGTTTATTCGCCAATGCGATGCCACCTTTAAACAAGGCGCTAAATTTGCCGGATGGGTGACAGGGGCTGCCGACGATTTTTATTATCATCCGCTGGTACTGCCACAAGGTTTTGGCAAGGCAGATATGGCCGCTTATTGGCAGGCCAGATCACAACAAACAGGTCATCAGGCTTCATTTTCCAGTGCACTTTGTTATCAGGAAGCCTTGTGTGAACATGGCTTAGCGCCCAAGACCATCCGCACTGCCGAATATGCGGCGGTAGCCAATTATGCCTATCATCTGGATTCGGCAAAATTTACCAAGTTTTTACAGCAACATTGCATCAATCAGCTTGGCGTTCAACACATTTGTGATGAAGTAATTGCAGTGCATAACAATGCGATGGGGGATATTCAATCTGTTGAAACCAAAGCCAATGGCTTAGTTGCAGGGGATTTATTTGTCGATTGCAGTGGTTTTTCCGCCTTGCTGCTGGGAAAGCACTATCAAATTGAATTCCAGCCCTGTGATGATGTGTTGTTTATTGATACTGCGTTGGCGGTGCAGGTGCCTTATCCGCAAGCTGATACCCCTATTGCTTGTCATACCATCTCGACGGCACAGGATGCTGGCTGGATCTGGGATATTGGTTTACAACAGCGCCGCGGCGTGGGTTATGTTTATGCCAGTCGCTATTGTGATGAACAGCAAGCCAGAGCCACCTTGGCGAACTATGTTGGACCGGCCATTGCCGATTTAGCAGTGCGCAAAATCCAAATCCAAAGTGGCCACCGGAAAAAGTTCTGGCACCGTAATTGTGTCGCGGTGGGACTGTCGGCCGGTTTTCTTGAGCCGCTGGAAGCGTCAGCGCTGGTGCTGGTGGAATTATCCGCCCAAATGATCAGCGAACAGTTACCAGCCCATCGTGGCTTGATGGATTTAGTGGCTGCGCGCTTTAACAGCACTTTTGACTATCGTTGGCAGAAAATTATTGATTTTCTCAAGCTGCATTATTTACTCAGTCAGCGTCAGGACAGTGCTTTTTGGCGTGATAACCGGGACACGGCCAGCATTCCGCTGCGGTTACAGCAACAGCTGCAATTGTGGCAATACCGGGCTCCGACGAATGCCGATTTTTTCAGTAACAATGAGGTGTTTCCGGCGGCCAGTTATCAGTATGTGTTGTATGGCATGGGATTTATGACCGACGACCCGCAGCAGGCTTATTTGCTGGATGACTGGGATTTTGCCACCGCACAATTTGCGCAGAATGAACGGATGATCCAGCAAGCGTTGACGTCATTGCCCAGTCACCGTGAGCTGATCGACAAAATCCGCCAATACGGTTTCAGTAAAGTTTAACGGCGGTATTGCCGTCGTTTGTGTACACAAGGAATAATGATGACAACATTGGTCGCCCTTGACCCTAATTTGCACCGCCATTTGCGGTTAAACCCTGAGCTGATCCCAGCGTCCAGTCAACAGTTGCAGATGTTACCTGTGGTACCGGCCGAATTTGCCCAAGTCGCCAGCCAAACACCCATAGTGCTGACTAAACACGGCCAAACCGGGCAGTTTGTGTTTGTGACTTTGTTTGGTTTTAGTCCGGGCGAGAACTTATTTTGGCAACAGGGCCGGTTTAATGCTTTATACCTGCCTTTGCAGCTGCGGCGGCAGCCTTTTTTTATCGGTGGCGAGGGGGCAGAGGCTGTGCTTTGTCTGGATCTAGCTCATCCGGCGCTGCAAACAACCGCAGCGATGGGCGACCAGGATGCTGCCGAGGCGTTGTTTCAGCCAGATGGACAAGAGTCGGCCGGTTTGAGTGCTGCCAAAGCTTGCCTGGCTGCGTTGTTACAAGGTGAACAGCAACAACAGCAGTTGAGTCGCTTGTTGCAACAATTGGATTTAATTCAGCCATTAACGCTGGATATCACTTTTGCCGATCAGCAGCGCCAGCGCTTGCAGGGGCTGTATAGCATTGATCAGCAAAAACTGGCAGCACTGAGCGCTGAGGCCATAGTGCAATTACATCAGGGCGGTTGGTTAGCCGCTATCTACACACAGCAGGCGTCCATGGCACAGCTGTATCCGCTGATTGAGCGCAAAAATGCCAGTCTCAGGATGGCAGCGTGTTAACAACCTTCACCATGTCCGCTGCCAACCTGAGCACTTGTCACTTTAGTGCGGCGCAACTGCAATGCTTTCAGCTTGGTCAGCAGCAAAGCCCGTTGCTGCTGATTGATGATTTTTACCCGCAGCCTGCGCTATTGTTGGCTGAAGCCGATAACCTATTGCCTTTTACCGCTGATCCGACCAATTTTTACCCTGGCGTACGCAAAAACACCCCCGCTTATTATCAACAGTTCTTAACGCAGGTGCTGCCGGAGTTACTCGCCTTGCTGGTCGGTTCGCCAGGGGGAGACCAGTTGCAGATCCTGCAGTCAGCCTTTGCCATCTCAACACTACCGGTGGAAAAACTGCGTCCTATTCAGATGCTACCGCACTTTGACAGTGTTGAACCTTTGCAATGGGCGATGGTGCATTATTTATGTGATGGCTCATTTGGCGGCACCTCGTTTTATCAGCATCGGCACACTGGGTATGAACGGATTGATGCCAGTCGGCTGGTGCATTACAGTAGTGTGCTCAAGGCCCAGGCGCAGGCGGCACAGTTGCATCTGAAGCCCGCTTATCATGTTGGAGATAGTCCACTGTTTCGTTGCCTGCAGCAGGTGCCAGCCCGTTTTAACCGCGCTATTCTGTATCCGGCCAATCTGTTGCATAGTGGTGATATTGATGCCAGTCGACAGCACGCCGCTTGCCCGAGTGCCGCCCGTTTGACGGTGAGTAATTTTATTCGCCTGCAGCGAGCCGCCGGTGCTGAAAAATAAATGGTAGCGGCACTGGCGGATTTTCCCCGCCGATTCGTCAGTGTTTATTGCAATGCTGCACCATGACAGCAAGCCTGTGGCGCGAGCGGCCGGCAATTACGATAATAAAAAAAAGACGGGGAAAAATGTCCAATAATTCATTGCTTTATCAGCTGTATTTGACGTCGAGGAAAAGTATTTCCCGCGTGGTTGCGCGTTTAGTCCCGCCGCATGCCATTGAAGATATAGTGCAGGAAACTTATGTGCGTATTTGCCAGACCGAACATCAGCAATTGCATGCACCTAAGGCTTTTATGTTTACCATTGCCCGGAATTTGGCGTTGGATTATCGCAAACAGGCGGCGGTGCAAAAGGTCGATCAGATTGGCGATGAAGAGATGTTTGATGTGCTCAGTGGTCAAGGGCAATCGGCGCGGGACGAGGTGTTTCAGCAAGCAGCATCGGAACAGGATTTTGCCTTGTTATGTGAAGCCGTCCGGCAATTGCCACAGCAATGTCGCAAAGTCTTTGTGCTGAAAAAAGTCTATGGTTATTCGCAACAAGAGATCGCAGTGCAGTTAAATATCAGTGAAAGTACGGTAGAAAAACATATCGCCGCCGGCATGAAAAGTTGCATGCTGTATATGCGTAAAGCAAATGCAGGCGAAGCAGGACCAGGCCAGACTCCGACCAACCGGCATTATAGAGGAGGATCCTATGAGTAATATCCACCCGATCCAGCCGCCCCGTCGCCAGGCCGAACCGGCTGAGCGTCAACTGGAACAAGCCTGTGCTTGGATCGCCCGACTGGACCGTCAGTTATCTGACGATGAACAACAAGCGCTGCAACAGTGGTTACAACAAGATCCGGCGCATCAGCAAGCCTTGCTGGAGGTCGCTAGCTTGTGGGACAAAATGGATAATTTGAGCCGGCTGGCCGATTTATTCCCGGTCAGTGCCAATCCGCCACACCGCAGCAGTGGCTCGTGGCGGCAGTTTGCAGCTGCTGCCGCGGTGGCGGGTTTGCTCCTATTGGCAGGTTGGAGCTGGCAAACCGGTTGGTTAGCCTGGCCGCAACCGCAAAGCATGAACAATTTGCTGGTGCAACAACAAAGTTACCAGACGCAGATTGGCGAAAGTCGGATTGTGGCGCTGCCGGATGGCAGTCAGTTGCTACTCAATACCAATAGTTTTGCCATGGTGCGTTTTAGTGATAAAGCCAGGATCATTGAACTGCAGCGTGGCGAAATCAATATTGAAGTTGCCCATGACGCACAAAGACCGCTCAGCGTGGTCGCGGCTGGTAAAGTGATCCAGGCGGTCGGTACAGTGTTTAATGTGCAGGTCAAAGCTGCTCAGGTTGAGCTGATTGTCACCGAAGGCAAAGTGCTGGTGGAAACGGCTGCCGTGCACGATTTACCCCAGGCGGAGCCAATGTTAGCTCGTCGTTTGTCTGCTAAAGCGCTGGCCATTACCAGTGGTGAACGGGTTGAGCTGGATGCCAGCGGTCGCAGGCCAGAGCGGATCGAAAAAATGGCGGCGCCTGATATTGCCGCCAGTTTGTCCTGGCGTTCCGGTAAATTGATTTTCCGTGGCGAAACTTTGGCGGAGGCCATTGCCGAAATCAGTCGTTATACCGACGTCAAATTTACCCTGGCCGATGATGAGGCGCTGAAAAACATTCAGGTGGCAGGCATGTTTAAAACCGGTGATATCGATGGCTTGTTGGCGGTGTTTGCGCACAATTTTAATATCCGGCATCAAAAGCTGGCAGATAACACTATTTTGCTGCAATTTGCCATCTAGGGCGCAAGGGCAAAAATGGCTGCAGTGATCCGGTGTCCTGATCGCCACAGGCTGGTTTGTAGCCGCAAACAAAGAAAACTACAAGGCCGCCTGTGCTCAGCACAGGCGGTAAATTCCGTGCGCTTGCACCCAAGGGAGTGTTATGACCACCACATCAACGCAGGCTGTCGTGCCAGCCAACCAGAGTCCAATGGCAACCGGTAACCCGGTTTATGTGTTTTTTATCTCGGCCATCGCGGCCCTGGGCGGTTTTTTATTCGGCTTTGATTCAGGCGTCATCAATGGCACTGTGACGGCACTCAGTCAGGCCTTTCAATCTGATTCGGTGGCAACCGGTTTTAATGTCGCATCAGTGCTGTTAGGTTGTGCGGTTGGCGCCCTGATTGCCGGACCACTGGCCGATCACTATGGTCGTAAGCCGGTGATGATTGTGACGGCGCTGGTTTTTGCCATCAGTGCCTGGGGCTCGGGTGATGCCCAATCCGCCACGGCTTTTATTCTGTACCGGGTGTTTGGCGGCCTTGGCATTGGCGCAGCTTCAGTGCTGGCACCTGCTTATATTGCTGAAGTTGCGCCAGCGCATTTACGCGGTCGGTTGGCGACCTTACAACAACTGGCGATTGTGCTGGGACTATTTGCTGCTTTTGTCAGTAATTATCTGATTGCATCGGTGGCGGGCGGCGCGCAGGCGCTGTTTTGGCTGGAGATCCCGGCCTGGCGTTGGATGTTCTGGGTGGAATTAGTACCAGCCTTGTTATTTTTTATCGGGGTATTTTTTATTCCGGAATCGCCGCGTTATCTGGTCGCAAAAGGTCAATCCGGCCTGGCCCAGACGGTGTTTGCCCGCATTGGTGGCGCTGGGGCCGGACCGCTTGCGCCGGCGCAACTACAAGCTGCGACCAGTCAAATTCAGGAAGTGGAACACTCTTTGGGCGGCGAAACCAAGCAGGGCCTGCGCGAACTGTTTATCAGTGGTACCAGTAAACTGCAACCGGTGTTATGGGTAGGGATTGCGCTGTCGGTATTTCAACAGTTTGTCGGCATCAATGTGGTGTTTTATTACGGCGCTGAGCTGTGGCAGGCGGCTGGTTTTGCCGAATCAGAATCGTTATTTATAAATGTGTTGGCAGGCACTACCAATATTGTCTCCACCTTTATCGCTATTGCCTTGATTGATAAAATTGGCCGCAAACCGTTGTTGCTGATTGGCAGTGTCGGCATGGCGTTGACGCTCGGCGCTCTGACGCTGATTTTTGCCAGTGCTGGTTTTGCCGACAATGGCAAATTGGCGCTTAGCGCAGATATGGGCACATTGGCGCTGTGGATGGCCAATTTGTTTGTGGTGTTTTTTGGCATCAGTTGGGGGCCAGTGGTATGGGTGCTGCTGGGGGAGATTTTTAATAATCGCATTCGTGGTGCCGCTTTAGCGGTCGCTGCCAGTGCGCAGTGGCTGGCTAATTTTGCCATTAGTATGACTTTCCCGATGTTACTTGGCAGTGTTGGTCTGGCTGGTGCCTATGGTTTTTATACCTTGTCGGCCTTTATCAGCATCTTTTTTGTCTGGCGTTTTGTCAGCGAAACCCGCGGCAAAAAACTGGAGTCAATGTAAAGCTGTTACACAAAAGGCTGAGCGCGGCATTTGCGCTCAGCCCTTTGTCTTTATTTGGTTTGGAGTGCCGACAGCGGCTGTGGCGGGATGAACCAGCAGTTGCCGTCCGCACTGCGCTGTCCCCTGGCGTAGTCTTTGACTACCAGATCAATGATCTCTACCCCTTGTTGTGCCATCTTGCTAAAACTGTCCATGCCCTTGTTGGCAAAACCTTTGCGGGTGCGGTGAATATAAAAACGGTCCGACAGCGCTTGACCGTACAGCTGCTCAATGCCGGTTTTGCCAAGCATTAAGCCATAGAGCCCACCCCAGGTGGCCGCCGGATTATCCGAATCCCAGCCGGCCAGCACCGCAATTTTCAGTGTTTGTTGCATATCGCCGGCGCCATAAAAATAGCTGATCAGGCTGGCAGCAAAGTTGATCCCAGCGGCAAAACAACCATTGCAGTACAACTGCTTCGCGCTGATCTGATAACCATCCTGCTGTTCCAGTTGATAACGACGGTACAAATTATCGCGAGTTTGCTCCCAACTCAGTCCAGCCAGATATTGGGTTTTGACCCATTGATACATCTTGGCCGGATATTGATTGGCAGGCAGGATGCTGCTGGCTTGATCGGCCCACTGTAGCATTTGGGTGTGAAGTGGCATCTTGGCATCGCGCAGCGCAACCATGGCATGTAAATACTGGTAAAAAGCGGCGATATCGGCCGCTTCCGCCGCCGCCGTGGTGTGGGTTGGTAAATAACCCAGCTGCAAGGCGAGGTCTGGCCTGGCCGGTGCCAAAGCGCCAAACAGCTCAGTGGTTAATTGGGCATCAATCATATCGTAATGCGGATTAAAAGCCGCCATGCCGGTGAAGGGCGGTAGCAAACCTTGTTGCATCAAATCAAATGCTTGTTGATTAGACACCCATAAAAAGTTTTCTGGCTGTCCTTCTTTGTTGCGATGCGGCGTTTGTTGATCAGTATAAATATGCGCCAGCCAGCCAGCGCGGATCTGCGCTGCACTGAGCAACGGCTGTTTTGCATCATGCATCAGTTGCAGGTAAATATATTCGATATCACTGTCATCATCCGAGCCCCAGGCCTGTGGCTCCTGCACCAGATACCAGTCGATGACTTTGGACAGTTCACTGGGGATCCCCTGACCCCAGATGCTGGGCTCGTCAGGGCCGCCCCAGTTGGCGCGGCGATAAAACTGACCGCTGGCACCCGCACCACCAATTTTGTCCATCTCGGTGATCAACCCAGTCCAGTTGCCGATGCTCAGGCCAAGCCAAAAACCTTGTAACTGCGCTTGGTATTGAGAGCGGGAGATGGCCAGCATGCCTTTGGGAGCCTGGCAACCGGGCTGGGTGCTTGTTGTTGCCGCTGGCAGTGCAGTGAGGGCAACTGATGCCGTTGCTGATTGTACTGGTGCCGCTGCCGTCATGAGCAGCAATCCTAAACTGGCAAGAACCATCTTAAACCTTTTGCAAGCGCTTACATTGATAGCAGACTGCAGCAGCCTGTTGTTGCTGTCAAGTGGACGCTTGGCGGTCGCCAGTTAAAACCACATCAGGCAGTTGCGGCCATTATCTTTGGCTAGGTACAAGGCTTGATCGGCTTCTGACATCTGCTTATTCAGATCTTCCTGCTCTTCGGCCGGGACATAACGGGCGCCAATGCTGACAGTGACCTTGATTTGTTGTTGCTCGTACTGACACATGTTTTCCGCCACCCTCAACCTCAGGTTCTCCAGCAGTAAGTTGGCGGTATCAATCTCAGTTTTTTCAATCAGTATGGCAAACTCTTCCCCGCCAAGTCTGGCGCAATAATCGTCCGATCTCAGTTGTTGCTGCAAGATGTGACTGACTTGTCTGATCACTTCATCGCCGGCGGCATGGCCATAGCGGTCATTCACTTGCTTAAAGTGATCGATATCAAGGATCGCCAGCACATAACCAACCGGCGAGTTTTTCAGCATGGCGCAGTGTTCGATAAAAGCCCGCCGGTTTGGGATGTTGGTCAATGGATCCGTCATCGCCAGGTTTTTCAGCTGGGCTTCGGCTTTATGCCGCGCTTCCTCCAGTTCCACTGCATAGTACAACCCGGCTAGAGCATCGGTCAGTGGTTGTAAAAATTGGGCATCTTCGCTGCTGTAATCGGCAAATTTATTGGCCAGTCCAATCATGCCAACCAGTTCACCTTTGAGTTTGATCGGTAAACCCATGAAGCGGAAAATTTTTGGATGACCTTTGGGGGTGCCGCGCGCTGCTGCGTGTCCGGCAGGATCGTTACTCAACACCAGTTGCTGGCTGGTAATGACCAGACCAAACAAATTGTCGAAATTATCAAAATATAATTGGCGTTGCTGGTACAGCGCGACCAAGTGATCACTTTGTGCATTCCAGGCTATTTCGGTAATGGCATGAATATAAAGGCGTTGCCGACCCTCACTACGCTGCATTTGGCCGATAAAAGCAAACTGACTGTCAGCGATTTCGGTCAGTTCTGGCAGAATTTCACGACAAGCAGCGGATAAATCATGGCCCTGCAAATACACGGCTTGGGCTTTATTGATAAAACTCAGCAACTGCCGCTGTTTGATTTCCAGCAACTCAGCTTCTTTTTTTGAGGTGATATCGCGGTGGGTGCCGGCCAGCCGCACCGGATTGCCGAGTGAATCCCTTTCCACTATTTTACCGTAAGTTTCCAGCCACACCCAATGTCCCAGCGCATGACGCATGCGGTAACTGGTGTTAAAAACCGCCATCGCACCAGCCATATGTTGCGCTAACTCCTGCTCAATCCGGCCTATATCCGCCGGATGCACCAACTGTCGCCAGAACTGACTGCCAGAGTCAAATAATTCATAATCGACACCAATCATCTCGCACCAGCGTTGGTTGACTTTGTTGGTGTCGGATGGCAAGTGCCAATCCCAGGTACCCAGTCCTGAAGCTTCCAGCAATAACCGCATTTGCTGATTGGTATCCGTCAGTTTTTGTTCGATATATTTATTGGCAGTGTGGTCGATCAGCATGGCATGCACGGCGTCCAGTCTGCCATCGTCGCTAAAAAAGGCTTTGGTGATGAGTTTGACCCAATAATTTTTTTGTCGCGGGGTGTTGAGCTGAAAATGTGTTTCACCCCGAATGACGCCGGCATGATGATTACTGAACAGAAAGTTAAATTCATTCAGGCCAGCATGGTCGATAAAGTCTTCAAAAATCGCCGTTTTGTGGCGTAACGCCTGCACCGGCAAGCCGAACAGGCTCTCGATATTGGCGGAGACATAACTCAGTTGCATGCCACGTTGCTGTCGCCATTTCATTAGCACAGCCGGTGAATTATCCATCAAGCTATGCTCTTGCTGGAGATGGACATGAGCGCGTAACAGCTCCAGATAGCGCGAGACATGGGCACTGACGTTATTGAGCACTGCCAGCTGGGCGCTGGTGAGAGTTCTGGGCTGACGGTCAATCAAACAGACAGCACCGACGGTATGTTGTTGCAGCACTAAAGGCACGCCAGCATAAAAGCGGATCCCAGGCTCGCCTGTGACCAACGGGTTGTCAGCAAAACAGGCATCAGTGCTGGCATCTTCCACCACCAGCGGTTGCTGTTGCTGCACCACATACTGGCAAAAAGCATCCTCTTTGCGGGTGCTATCGACGGCCAGGCCATAGCGACCTTTGAAAAACTGCTCGTATTCACCAATGATTGAAACCAATGCAATTGGCATGTCAAATAAGGTTGCCAACGCTGCCAGCAGGGCAGAGAGGCTTGGGTCTTCTTGTGCTTTTACTAACGCATAATCGGCAATAATTTGCAGGCGTGACTGCTCATGCATAAAAAAATCCAGTAACAGCGGCTGACAAAGGGGATTTAGCACGCCTGATGCCTTGGGTGCTCAGGTACAAAGTTAGCAGTTGAGATTTATCTTACCAGTGGCGGTGGTGAAAAATAGCCAAAAGTTTAGCCACAGAGTCTGGGACTGGCGACTGGGCAGAATTATTGATTTAGTTAAAAAAAAGCCCGCTGCAATATCAGCGGGCAACATATGCCAGATAAACCAACATACCAACAGGACGAGGAATGCATGGAACACTGTTCATCCTTGAACACCATGACAGATGGCAATCATGCCGTACCACTGCTGCAGTGATATTGCTGCAGTGATGGATATATCTTAATATTCCATTTATTGTTTGTATATGGTTTTGTTATTCCATAAATGAATATGATATTTTCGGTAAAGTTGTGGTCACACGAGCAGAACCAGCCTGGCGCTTTTTGGCTCTTCAGCTAAATTTAGGGCTGCCAATGACAGGGAGAGCGACATGAGTAATAGCGAATTGATCACCAGTAGTGCTGGCCGGCAACTGATCGAAAGCTTCGAAGGTTTAAAATTAACGGCGTATCAGGATATGGTGGGGGTTTGGACTATCGGTTATGGTCACACCGGCGCTGATGTCAAACCCGGTCTTACCATTAATGCCGGGCAAGCCGCTGCATTGTTGAGCGCTGATTTAGCCAAATTTGAGCGCGGCGTAGCGCAGTTGGTGACGCTGTTACTTAATCAGCACCAGTTTGATGCCTTGGTGAGTTTTAGCTATAACCTTGGTCTTGGCAGTCTGAAAAACAGCACCTTGTTGAAATTACTCAACAGCGGTGATGTCGCCGCTGCGGCGGAGCAATTTCTGCGCTGGGATAGAGCCGGTGGGAAGCAGGTGGCGGGTCTGACCCGACGTCGCCAGGCTGAGCGCAACTTGTTTCTGACACCAGTCTGACCACTGAGTAACTGTGCCGCATCGGACGGTAAAGCCGGTATTTTATCCACCGATAGCGGCTGAAACTTCGCTGCTAGTGCGTTGCTTCGACAATAATAGTTTCGGCCTTGGTATCGTCCGGCAGACCAGGCGCTAAGTATTGCTGATATAACCGACGCAAAAACTGCTCCTTAGCTAATTGTGCCAGCTCGGCATTGACCCAGAGTCTGAGGCTGTCATTGCCTTTTTGCACCGCCGGTGCGATGGCGGCATCCGTTTCCAGTTTCTCATTGACTAAACGATAATCCGGATGATTTTTGCGAAAGGTCAATAAAATCAGGTTGTCCTGCGCATAGGCATCGGCCCTGCCATCCTGTAGCGCTTGTAAAGCTTCGGTATTTTTCTCAAATTTCAAAAGTTTAGTGCTGCGATAATGCCGGCTCAGGTGAATATCGGCGGTAGTTCCTTTCGTGACAATCACTGTTTTACCGGCCAGATCGGCCAGACTCTGGATCGGACTGTCCGTCTTCACCAGCAACTGAGTCGCGACTCTAAGGTTAGGATTGGTAAAATCAACCACCCGGGCGCGCTCTGGCGTCACTGTCATATTGGCCATAATAATATCGACTTTACCACTTTGTAAAAACGGCACCCGGCTGGCCGCTTCAACAATGACATACTCGATTTTGTTGGCATCGCCCAGAAGATCCTTGGCAAAACGACGGGCCAGATCGGTATCAAAGCCAACATAGTTGCCTTTGGCATCGACAAAACCAAAAGGCGGTTTGTCGGTAAAAATACCCACTTTTAACAGGCCCCGTTGTTTAATTTCTGCCACTGAAGCGGCCTGTGCAGCTGGCAGCAACGCGCTGACACTAAGCAGGGTGGCAAGTAGGGCGGTGATGAATCTTTTCATCGGCTTTTCCTTTTCATCTGTTGTAATTGTTGAAAATGACTTAAAAATTGTTGCGCCCGCAAGGTGTCTGGCTGCTGGAAAAACTGTGCTGGCGCACCAGTTTCTACAATCCGGCCGGCATCAAGAAACACAATCCGATCGGCAATCGCCTGGGCAAAACTGAGTTCGTGTGTCACCAGCAGCATGGTCATGCCTTCATCGGCCAAATCACGCAGCACCTGCAGCACTTCCAGCACCATCTCAGGATCCAGCGCGGCAGTGATTTCATCAAACAGCATCAACTGAGGTTGCATACATAACGCCCGGGCAATAGCGACCCGTTGTTGCTGACCACCGGACAACTGACGGGGCAGTGCTGTTGCTTTATCGGCCAGGCCGACTTTTGCCAGTAAGGCCAGTGCCCGCTCTGCTACTTCTGGCCGCGCTTCACCTTTGCTGACCACAGGCGCCAGACAGAGATTGTCCAGTACAGTTAAATGCGGAAATAGCTGATAATGCTGGAAGACCATGCCGATTTGGCGGCGCAGCAGAGTCCAGTCGCTGCCGGCATCCAGCGTCTGGCCAGCAAATTGCAAACGTCCGCCAGACAAAGGTTCCAGACCATTGATGCAACGTAATAAGGTACTTTTACCACAACCACTGGGTCCCAGGATCACCACCACATCACCGCGACTGACACTCAGGTTGATATCCTGCAAAATCGGTTGGCTGCCTTTATGGTGGCTCAGTTGTTCCAGCTGTAACAGACTCATAACAGACTCCAGCGTCGCTCCAGCTGGCGGGCGGCCAAACTGAGCGGAAAACAAATGGCAAAATAACCGAGCAGCAACAAGCCGTAGATCAGCAGCGCGTTATCTTCCCGTTCAATAATTTGCTGGCCGGCTTTGGTCAGCTCAGTGACGCCAATCAGCACGGTCAGCGAACTGGTTTTAATCAGCCGGGTGGCGACATTCATCAGCGGCGGCAAAGATAAACGCAGCAGCAACGGCAGCAGCAGATAACGCCAGCGTTGCCGTGCCGTCAGGCCCAGACTGACGGCCGCTTCCAGTTGTGCTGGCGGCAAGGCACGCCAGGCACCGCGAAACACTTCACCGGCTTCCGTGCTGCCCCAGAGCACAAACACCAGCACCGCACTGCCAACGCCGCCGATATCCAGTCCGGTCCAAAGCGGTAAGCCAAAAAATAATAAAAATAACCATACCAATAGCGGTATAGTGCGGAACAATTCCAGCCAGAGCCTTGCCAGCCAACTGAAGCGGCTTTGCGACAACAGCACATAAGCCACACCGCCTGGTAAGCTCAGCAACAAACTCAGCCCGGTCAGGCTGACGGTTTGCCACAGTCCTGGCAGCAATTGCCAGAGTATTTCAGTGAAGGTCATGCCAGTCTGGCCTCCAGCCGTCGCAGTCCGAGACTGAGCGGCACAAACAACAGCAAACAACCTAAGGTCATCAGCAATAAAAATTCATAAGTTAAATAATACAAGGCAATACCATTAGTGGTGGTATACATGATTTCAGCCACGGCAATGGCGGATAACACTGTGGTTTCACGCAATAAAAAACAGCCCGTCGCGGCGGCTGCCGGTAATTGCCGTTGCCAGACCTGTGGCCATAACACCAGTTGCAGTAGTTGTGGTTTGGATAAGCCCAGTGCAGTCGCAGCCTGTGCCTGCTCGAGCGGGATGCCGGCAAAACCGGCGCGGTAAACTTCGGTAAAATAGGCGCCGCCTAAAAAGGTCAGTGCCAGCACGCCACAGGCTTCAGCACTGAGCAAAATCCCCAGCTGTGGTAAGCCAAAATACAGCAGAAACAACTGGATCAATAAGGGCGTGTTACGGCCAAGTTCGACATAAGCGCCAATCAGCCAGCGCGCATAGCCAAAATACCAGCAGATAGAATTGCTGACGCCAAGTAACCAGGATAACAGCACCGCCAGTCCACCCAGACCTAGGGTGGTCAGCATGGCCCTGGCATAATCCGGTACTTGTGATGCCATAAAGGCCCAATCTAACATCAACACTGCTCCAACTGATCGGGACGCCCGCCCTGGCACCAGCCCGGGCGGATACAACACTGCGCGCAGGACAGTTAAAGTCCCGCGCGCAGTGTAGTCAGTTCTATATATTCTATAAAAGAATTAAATTGAATATTTATATTCCAATTTAGAATTCATACTCAGCTTTCAGGTACAACTGCCGACCCTGTGACGGCCCCAGATAACTGCCATAGTTAGTCGAATAAGGACCCACTTTATCAAACAGGTTTTTCACCCCGCCGGAAAAACGCAGATCGGTCGACCATTGATATTTCAGGTTGCTATCAAACACTGTGTAGGCGCCGACATAACCATCCGGGTTGGTGGCCAGTTGTGTGATATCGGCAATATCGCGGCTGCCCGGCGTAATTTTCGCCACCAGTGACCATTGCCAGTCACTGAAACGCCAGGCCAGCTCAGTGCGGTTCTTCCAGTCCGGGTAGTCGGTGCCTTCCAGCCGGCTTAACACCGGCGAGGTTGGTAAATCGCCTTGTTTGTAACTCAGCAGATAACTGAGTTTGTTGTTCAGTATCAGCTCGCCAGCATTGCCCAGTGACCACTGACCATCCACAATCAGATCAAAACCTGAAGTTTGTAGCCGGATAATATTGGCCAGCGGAATATCAACTTCATCGATAGTGCCTTTGCTCAAACCCGGAAAACGCCGTGCTTCGTCCGGATCCAGTGGATTACGATGGATCAGTGCCGCCAGTGCCGGATTGGTATCTTCGTTATCCAGGATATACTGGGTATCCAGCCGCGAAATGGTATCGGTTTGGCGGATGTTGTACCAATCCAGACTGAGCCGCCAGTGCTGTTGCAGATCCCAAATCAAGCCCAGGGTCTGATTAACAGAGGTTTCAGGCTGCAAATCTGTATTACTGACGTTATTCATATCGACCCTGGCGGTACAAGCCGCCGGGGTTTTGCCCATAGGTTTGCAACGCGCCCAGTCGTTATAAAACCAGTAAGCGCCTGTGGGGGCCATATTCAGTTGTTGCAAACTGGGAGCCCGGTAGGTGGTATTGACCGAACCCCGTATTTTCAGGGTCTCTGTCAATTGATAGGCCAATGCCAGTTTTGGGTTCAGCGAGCCACCAAAATCATTGTACCTGTCATAGCGAACCGCCAGTTGAGAGTCGAGGTTCGCCACCCATGGCAAACTGAGTTCAGTAAAAACCGAACTAATCACCCGGCTGGCATCGGTACTGGGCGCGCCCAGATTGCGCGCTTCACGGGCTGATTCATGTTGCAGTGCCACGCCAAATGCCAGTCCGGCATCGCCACCGCTGAGGCTGAATAATTGACTGTTGCCTGCTCTGACTTCAAACACCGATAAGGTGCTGCGGCCATCGGCTCTGCTCTGGTCAATCAGGGCCTGGGTGTTGCTGGCCGGGTTGACCATAAAAGGATCAAAACTGCCGGTTTTAAAGGCTGCGGCCAGGGCAGTACTATTTAACCTGTCGCGAAACTGCTGACTGCGGTTTAACTGATGCAGCACTGAGCTTTCATAATCCCAGTCACCACGCACACCCCGCACGCCGACTACAGATCGCCAGACATCGCTGTCGACTGAGTTTTGGCTGAGGCCAGCTTCAAACAACCGCCGGTACACCGTGATATTTTTACCATTGGTGGCTTTGCCGTTCAGCTGTTTTTTGTACACTGCATCTGTTGGTTTAATCACGCCATTGGCCGTCGGGATATTGATAGGCCAACCAGCAAAATCCAGATTATCCTGACTAAAGCCCGTTTCGATAAAACCATCCAGTTGTTCATTAAAACGCCAGGTCAGTAAGGCATTGGCGTTAATCCGGCTGGTGGTCGAGTCCTGATACAGGTTTTGTTCCGATAAACACAGGGTATCAACCGGGTTGGTCGGACTGGCTTCTTTGCTGCCACGGCAATCTGCCGGCGCTTGTCTTGGTTCTCCGGCAACTTTGTATTCCCCCGGCGACATCCCGCTAAAACGTTTGTCGGTACCGCCCAATGAGCGCTGATCTAAATGACGTTGCCGGTCATGTCTGGCCTGAAAGGTTGGCAGCCGCTTGACGCCATCCAGCGTCAGTAACAAGTTGTAGCCTTCTTGTTGCAACTGACCAACGCCTGTGGCGATGCCAAAATTCAACCGCTCACCATCGCCGTCTTGCCATTGACTATATTGGGCGTCGACCGCGGTATCTGTGTAGTTGGTCTTGGTTTTAAAATTGATCACACCAGCCACCGCATCAGAGCCGTAAATAGCGGCGGCACCATCATACAGAATTTCAATCTGTTCAATCGCTGACAGCGGAATGCTGTTCAGGCTGACCACGCTAGTATCCAGATTGGCAAAGGCATTGGCGGCGAAACGGCGGCCATTGAGCAAAATCAGCGTATTTTGCGCCCCCAGATGACGCAAGGAGACCGAGTTTGCCCCAGGCGCAAAACGACCGCCGTCCGTACCATATTCTAAACTGGCACGCGGTAAAATTGCTGCCAGTGCTTCTGACACAGAGCTGGCGCCAGTCCGGGCGATATCAGCACGATCAAATATGGTCACCGGGTTAATTTGATCCTGCGCCAGTTTTTTCAGATTACTGCCAACAACACTGATACGCTCAATGGCGGGTTCAGGCTTGGTCTTTGGCTCTGTTGCCAACAGCGCCGGGCTGTAAAGCCCTGCCTGTAGCAGCAACAAGACGGATACTTTCAGACGGGAAGGGAACTGCATGTTTTATATTCCTTAATGATATAAAAAATCTAAATTAAATACCTTAAGTGAATTAAACGATTTGGCAGCTTTATAGTCAACTTGCTGTTTTTTATGGATTTTTCATTAGGAAAAGCTGTTTTTGTATGAAATACAGCGGGTTAGCTTTTTTGGTCCCGTTTTTAAGACGGAAGTATGCTTTTTTATAACTAAAAAGTATTTATTTTTCTTTTATTATTCCATTTGTTTGGTTTTTCGCACGCTGAATGTCTTGAACACCAGTCGACCCTGATGGCCACATTTTTCAGCTGGGAAGCGTCTGTGATGACTGTGGTATCCGACAGAAAGCCGGTGTCAATCACAGCGAACAATCTGGCAGCCAGGTGTGGCCCAGCCAGCTGTGGCAAATCGCTGATGCCCCGATAGACCATGGTATTGACTGACATATGCGACAAGCCATGCGACTGATTCCAAAAACGATGTTGCCACTGCGACAGAGGGATATGGCCAGCGGCGCTGGTATCAAAACATGGCAGACTACCGAGCCACACGAACAATATGCTGAAAAATGGCAGCTGGCCATGCGGCATTGAGATCCTGTTATACTGCCCAAAAACTGGTTTCTTAAGCAGCTATGGCGCTGTGTAGTAGCAACAGTTATGAGCAAAAAGTAGACGATGGCGGGCGGCTGGCAAATCCGGTATCCGTGACAGCTTCAGCCTGGGCCTGTACGCAGCAGACCCAGGCCAGCACCATCAGGCGGTTAAATGCAGCCGGAAAAATGCAAGCGTGCGCTGCCAGGCTAGCTCAGCGGCAGTTTTATCGTAGCGTGGGGTGGTATCGTTATGAAAACCATGCTCAGTGTCCGGGTAGATATGACTGACCGCGGTTTTACCGGCCGCCTTCAGTGCATCGTCATAGGCTTTGGCGCCTGCATTGACACGCTCGTCGTTACCGGCGTAATGGATCAGCAATGGCGCCTGAATGTTGATCACTTTGGTTAAATCTGCCTGTCGGCCATAAAAGGGCACCGCGGCGGCTAAAGTCGGCAGCTCAGTCGCCAGAAAGTTAGCGATACCGCCACCATAACAGAAGCCAACTACGCCGACTTTGCCATTACCAGTGCCAAGTTCCTGCAAATAAGCCACACTTTGCAGGAAATCCTGCCGGGTTTTGTCTTGATCTAGTTTGGCGAATAATTCACGTGCCCGGTCTTCATTACCCGGATAACCGCCAAGTGGAAACAAGGCATCCGGTGCCAACGCGATAAAACCGGCCAACGCCAAACGCCTGGCCACATCTTCAATATGCGGATTTAAGCCGCGGTTTTCATGCGCCACCAACACCAGTGGCAGTGGGCCCGTACTGACCGCAGGTTTAACCAGATAAGCGCGCACTTTGCCATAGCCGGCCGGACTGGCAAATTCTACAATGCTGCTGGTGATGGCTGGGTGATCCGGTTTGACTTGTTGACCCAGCGCATAATTGGGCGTTAAGGCTTCCAGCACAGCTAAAGAGGTCATGCCAGCCACGCTGAATTTGGCGGCCCCTGCTAAAAAGTCGCGGCGACTGATATCGCCATGTACATAACGGTCAAACAGCTGCAAGGTCTGCGGCGGAAAATCTTTGGCGGTTTTACGGTCTGACATCAGAAACTCCCTGGTAAGTGAGATAGCTCGGGCTAAGTCGTTGTGCAAACAGCTTAGCCGCATTCAGCCGCATAAAGGTCGTTTTTCAACTGAAATCGCTGCTCGTTCAACGAATCGGTCGCCGCTCAACAGCCCTTGGTTTTGCCGTGATTGGCTGCTCAAGGGCTGCTTTCGCATTGACGACCTTCGTTGCGGCGACCTTGGTAGGGTCTATGCAGCTTTAGCACTCAGCGCTGATAAATCTGATCAAAAATACCGCCATCAGCAAAGTGCAGGGGTTGTATTTTATCCCAGCCACCAAAGCTGCTGATGTCCACCAGTTTAATCTGTGGGAATTGACGGGCATATTGCGCCGCAATAGCGCTATCCCGTGGCCGGTAATAATGTTTGGCCGCAATTTCCTGGCCTTCTTGGCTGTATAAATACTGCAAGTATTCAGTTGCGACCGCTGTGGTACCTTTGGCATCGGTATTTTTGCGTAAAACTGCGACTGAAGGTTCAGCCAGAATTGAAATGGACGGCACCACAATTTCGACTTTGTCGGCACCCAGTTCATTCACCGCCAAAAAGGCTTCGTTTTCCCAGGACAACAACACATCGCCAATTTCGCGCTGGACAAAAGTGGTGGTTGCACCGCGCGCGCCGGAATCCAGCACCGGCACTTGTTTAAACAGTTTGCTGACAAAAGCTTTAGCCCCTTCTTCTGTGCCGGTTTGTTGTTTGGCATAAGCCCAGGCTGCTAAATAGTTCCAGCGTGCGCCCCCTGAGGTTTTCGGATTTGGCGTGATCACTTCAACGCCATCTTTGACTAAATCGTCCCAGTCTTGAATATTTTTCGGATTGCCTTTACGGACCAGAAACACAATGGTCGATGTGTAGGGCGCGCTATTGTGCGGTAGTTCGCTGATCCAGTTTTCTGGCAGCAGCTTGCCTAGCCGAGCAATCGGGTCGATATCGCCTGCCAGCGCTAAAGTGGCAACGTCGGCTTTCAGGCCATCGATGATGGTTCGTGACTGACTGCCAGAACCGCCGTGCGATTGGTCAATCTTGACGTGATCCCCGGTTTTTGCCAGATAATATTTGGCAAAGGCCTGATTGTAATCCCGATACAACTCGCGGGTTGGATCGTAGGATACGTTGAGTAAAGTGATGTCTTTCGCGATGGCCTGGCTAAAACCCAGACCGCTTCCCAAGATCACGCCAAGTGATAAAATCAGGGACGCCTTTTGAAAAGATTTTGCTAACTTGCTCATATTGTTCTCCAAAAAACAGAATATTCGCGTTGAAAGTCCCTGCAGCAAGGCTGCAGGGGCGTTTTAAACATCAAGGGTTGATGATTCGATTAAAATTCAGCCTTCACTCGGATCCCAATATTACGCGGGTCACCGACATGGCCATAGACAGCGCCAGAGTTACCGGCCTGAATACTTAAAAAGCTCAGGTAGTCTTCGTTAAAGGCATTGCGGGCATAGAGTGAAACATCGGTGCCGTTGTTAGTGCGAAAGCCAACACGTAAATTCACTAAGGTTGAACCTTCGACCAGCAGATATTTCGACACCGACGCATCCGAGTTCCAGTCGGAACGGAAGCTTAGATCTGCTGCGCTATACCACTCGCCAGTGACGCCACTCACAGTGCCACCCCAGCTATATTCAGTACCGACTGAACCGGCGTTTTTCGAAACGCCAGGTAAGGCCCGGCCGGACAAGTCAAAGGCTGAAGTACCGGATGCCAGCTCTTCCAGTGGCGGTGGGCCATTACGGAATGAATCATATTCGCCATCGGTATAGGCGTAAGTGGCATAAATTGACCAGTTGTCAGCAAGCTGGGCTCTGCTGTCAAATTCAAAACCACGGACACTGACTTTTTCGATATTGGCCAGGTAGCCACGCAGGGCACCAGGTCCTGCATCCACTACGTTGGCTTGATAGTCGCTTACTTGGGTATCGTAAATGGCGAAGTTTGCCGTCAAACGCCGGTCCAGCCACTGGGTTTTCAGACCTGCTTCGATAGTGGTCGATTTTTCCGGCTGCACTGTAGCGCTGACCAACGAAGGGTTACCGGCAGCATCCGTTGGAATACCCGCGGCATTAATGCCACCCGATTTATAACCGCGTGCCCAGTTCAGATATACCAGCTGCTCTTCGGCCAGATCGTAAGCAATATTGAGCTGGCCGGTTGGGCTGGAGTCAGAAAAATCTGCGGCATACTTTTGGTTCCTGGCAATACCACGCTTGGCCGTATTGAGTGCGGTATCCGTTGTTGCTAAACCACCCGCCGCGACCTGAGTAAAATCACCGGATTTTTCTTCTTTGGTATAACGCACGCCTGGCGTGATCCGTAACTCTTCTGTGACACGCCAGGTCGCCTGGGCATAAGCTGCATAAGAATCAGTACTGGTATAAACGTCAGTATTGGAGGTGTAACCGTCGATGAGGTTGGAAGGCACATTGGCACCAATTAACCAACGGGCGCCGTCTTTGCCCCATTGTTCAGTACCGTGGGTTTCAACATCCTGACCAAAGGCGTATAAACCGGCCACCCAATCTATATCGTTGCTGCCGTTGGAAGCGAGGCGGAACTCCTGGCTCCATTGGTCTTGCGCTGAAGGGTTGTTCGATTTAGTTCTGACGGCCAGCGCGGTGTAATCGCGGTCATTTTGTGGCGTCCAGTCCCAGGTGCGGATCGCGCTGATTGAGGTGAAACTGACATCTCCCAAATCCCAATCAACCTTGGCGCTGGTGCCTTTTAAAATTTGCCGGGCCTGGATCGGTGAATTGACGTCCACTAAACGATCGTAGGGGTTTTCACTGGCCGGTTGGTAGTTAAAAGCAGCCGCCAATGCCGGGAACTGTGAGGCCGCCGAGCGTTTAGTTGCGCCGTAACGCACAAATACCTGAGTATTGGCATTTGGATCCTGATAGGCATAATCGGCGGATAGTTTAATCTTCAGCACAGGGGAGGCTTCAATCAAGAGTTGAGCGCGTAGCGCCTGACTATTGGTATCGTTTTGTTTGGCGCCAGTGGTGATGTTTTTGACTGTGCCATCCCGGCGGGTACTGGATACCGCCAAGCGACCGGCAACTTTATCCGCCACCAGGGCACCAGAAATAATGGCTTTACCTTGGGTATAACCATCTTCACCCAAAGTGATTTCGGCTTTACCTTCCGGCGTGAAAGTCGGCGCTGCGGTCGATAAGTTTAATGCACCGGCCGTGGTGTTTTTTCCAAATAAGGTGCCTTGTGGACCCCGCAGCACTTCAACCCGCTCGATATCTAACAGATCCACCATCGCAGAGCCTGGACGAGCGTAATAGACGTCATCGACATAAAAACCGACTCCGGATTCCAGGCCGTCATTGGTCAGGCCAATCACGCTGCCAAGGCCGCGAATGGTGACAGCAGTATTACGCGGATTGGATGAAATCAACTGGATAGAAGGTTGTAGCCGGGTCAATTGTTCCGTGGAGTAGGTGCCGGTTTTATCCAGATCCTGTGCCGTCAATACCGAGATAGCGATGGGGACATCCTGCACATTTTCTTCCCTTTTCCGCGCCGTGACTTTGATCACTTCCAATACAGGGGCTTCTACTGCCGTTGTGGGTGCTGCCGCCTGTGTTTGCGGCAGTGTGCCCAATAACACCAGGCTAACAGCGGCTGCGGTGGGCGTGAAGCGGCGAAAACTGCGGGTCGGATGGATAAGCGTTTTGCGCCGGGTACCGTAATACCCTTGAAGTTCGGTTTGCACTGACATGAGATACTCCGTTTTGTGATTGAGTCGTAACACAGCCACTTCCGGTGGTCCGGTCAGTGCAGTTGTTTTTATTTTGGACGTCTGAACATCCTTTAACTGGATACTAAGCAGCCTTTGCATAATTAAAAAGCACGAAATAAAGATTACATATTCTAATTTGGAATATGTAGCAATGTATTGGGTACATGGCTAAGTTGTAGTGGCGCCAGCAGGATACTGCAGCGCTAAAGTTTTTAAATTTTTACATTAAGTTATTGAAATGAATTGTTATTTTTAATTGTTGGCAGATTTTTTTGGACTGGACATGATTTATTTTTAATTCCGTTTAAGAATATTAAATCAATTTAATGATATTTAAGGTTATTTCTAAGCTCTGCTTTAATGCTGATACCACAACAAACGGATAGTGATAGCAGCATGAAAACATTGGAATCGAATAAAACCAGCCACCAGCAGCAACTGGTGGCTGAACTGCAGCAAAAAGTCGAATTACTGCTTGGCCGGGTTGAATTTGGCAAGGTTGAATTGGTCTTTCATCAAGGCAGACTGGTCCAGGTGGAAAAAAGTGAAAAAGTACGGATTGAGTGAGCGTAACGACCAGTGTGACGCGTTCGGCGCTTGGCGCCAGGCACCCAGTGCCCGGACCGGGCAACATGAGCAGCAATGAATCAAGGTCATGTGATGAGTTTTCCCATTTATGAATTAACAGTGCCGGTATTTATCCGGGGATTTAGCAATCTGATCCATTTGCTGCAACAGGCAGACCAGCAAGCCAGGCAGCGTGGTTATCCGGTCGAGTTGTTGTTACAAAGCCGGTTTTATCCGGATATGTACGAGCTGTCACGGCAAGTGCGCCAAAGTAGTGAAATTGCCTTAACTGCGGTGGCCTTACTCCTGAACCAGCCCAAAGCGGTGAATGAGTTGGATAAAAACAACCTGCAAGGTCATATCGGGTTATTAAAGCAAAGCAGCATTCTGCTAAGTGCTTATCAGCCTGAGCAGTTTGTAGCGGCAGCGATCCAGCCGATCACTGTGTTTGATGAGCTGGGGCAGCGGCATTATCCGGACGGCAGTCAGTATTTGCTGGTTGAGGTGTTGCCTAATTTTTATTTCCATTTGACCACCTGCTACAACCTGTTGCGGCATAACGGCGTGGTAATTGGGAAAAAAGATTTTCTGGGGGAAAATTATCGTTTGATCCAACATGATTTTCAGATTTAAACCCGGGTTTTAGCGCAACAATCACAAGGAGTGCTGGCATGAGTGATTTTGGTGGCCGTTATGAGAGTCCTTCAGCTATTGCGCCAAGGTTGCAAACTTTGGATAAACCCAGGGTGATTTGGTATCAGTCAGGTCAGGGCCCGGGAGCAATGCAATTGGCGGGGCAATTAGGATGGCTGGAACAGGAGTTTAGTCCCGATGCGATTAGTTGTTGTGCTATTGCTGCGACCGGCGCCATGTCAGGTTATGCTACTTTTGGTCAAGGAGATTTGACTGCAACGCTGCAGCAACAAGCCATTGATGTGCAACAGGGTCAGCCCGGTCGTTTGTTACTCGGTTTATTGCCAACGGCCAGACGCTGGCACTTGTTGTTATCTGCAGCCCGGAGCTTGCAAACGGCAGTTGATATCAGACAATGCCGTTTTGCCGTTTTCACCGGGCCTGGCACTGAGATGCAGGGCTTTGCAACAGAGCAGTTGATATCGCTGTTGCCTGCAGGTCAGGTCAGCCAAAGTGTTGCTCTGCCTGGCGGCGAATTAACCAATGGTCAGCTTTACTTGCGGTTATACAATAATGAGTTTGATGCCGTTTTGCTAGATCAGCAGCAATTAATCTTGCTGAAAAAGTCAGCGCAAGGGGCTGAACTCACACTCGCCGAGTATGATATCAGCCGGTACCAATCCCAGTTGCAATTGAGTGAGCCATTGACTGTTGATAGCCTGTTATGGCGTCATTATCCGCAGTTGGTGCTGAGATTTGTCAGTCGGGTATTGGATACTGAGGACTGGGCAGTCCGGCATCTTGAAGCTTCGGCCGATTATCTGGCGCTGACCCCGGCGGGCCGGGCTGAATTGCAACTCAGCCAGAGTTTAAGTTTTAGCTTTTATCAATTGACTGCAGTTGAACGTTATAAAAGCTATCTGTACCGGCAGAGAAAATTAGCAGTAGATTTTCTGTTCTCTGACTGGATTGAAGCATTACCACTGCAAATTTTACGCTCAGAAAACGGCCGGCAACAAGTTCAATCCAATCGGAGGGGCGATCCAAAACGACTACAGGCGGTCGCGTCATTGTGGTAACCAGAACTCTGGATGGCTGTTTTTCTAACAGCGCCCTTGCTGACTTTTCACTGCTCTATGCTGTCGCTGCCAGCGTTTATTTTCAGTACAAATAAACGCCGGTCACTTTTCCAACAAAGCCTTTTTTTTCAGACATATTGATCTTCCTGTTGAATCGCAATACTCTGTGTAAGCGCTTTCATATATGCGTAACTAACTGAACGCCTGAAAGTACACAGCATGATGTACGGACAGCGCCGGCCAGGCCGGCCTGTGGGATACAATAATCAACAGGACAACTTAGATGAAAATAACAACACCTTTGGCCGGGGCCTGTCAGGCAGGCTTGCTGTCTGCGCTGTTAGCAGGTTGTGGTGGCAGTGAGACTAAAACTGATATTGCTGCCGTTGATCTGACTCAGCCTGCGACCGGCTGGGCTTTAGTCTGGAGCGACGAATTTAATACTGCCAGTATTGATGATAAAAAATGGAATTATGAAGTCAATTGCAGTGGCGGTGGTAATAACGAAAAACAATGTTATACCGCCGACAAAGACAATGCCTTTATCAGCGACGGGATGCTGAATATTGTGGCAAAACCCGCAGCTGCGGGGGCAGAAAAACCTTATACCTCAGCGCGTTTGACGACCAAAAAGAAAGCCGACTTTAAATACGGCCGTTTTGAAATGCGCGCTAAGCTGCCATCCGGGCAGGGCAGCTGGCCTGCCTTTTGGATGATGCCAACAGATTCAGTCTACGGCGACTGGCCGCGCTCTGGCGAAATCGACATCATGGAAGCGGTCAATCTGAAAACGACCGGAGCCGACGGTAAAGTCGAAGCCAACGTGCATGGCACTTTGCATTACGGCAAAGCGGCACCCAATAACGTCAACTCCGGTAAAGCCTACACATTGCCGGGCGGTAAAAACCCGGCTGATGACTTCCACACTTATGCATTGGAATGGCAAGAAGGCGAGATCCGCTGGTATGTTGACGGCTATCTCTATGCCACACAGCGCCAGTCTGATGTCCGCTATAACAGCAAACAAGAGGCGGTAGGGTTAAAACACCGTGGCTGGTTTACTGAATATTATGATCAAGTCGGTGGCAAGCTAAACACTTATTGGACCAGCGCGCCTTATGATCAGAAGTTTTTCCTGATTTTAAATAACGCTGTTGGTGGTAACTGGCCGGAAAATGTCAATAACAAAGGGGTCGATGCGGCGGCTTTTGCCAAAGGTCAGGCTTTTGTGATTGATTATGTCCGGGTTTATGAATGTGCTGCCAATCCGAGCACAGGCAAAGGTTGTGAAACCATCCGTGCTGGTTATGACAAAACCACAGACGCTCTGGTCGAAGGCAAAGCGCCAATTCCGCTTCCCCCTTCAGATGGCGTGGCTCGTAACCTGAGTATTTTTGACAAGTCTATCAACCCAAGCTGGCCTGCCTGGGACTGCTGTGGTGGTTCAACCCCGACTGTTGTCACTGATGCCGACCGTGGTGGTGTGATGGAATTTAAGGTAGGAGCCACTGCCACCGTCAATGGTTTTACCAACAGATCTGAATTTATTAAAGATCCAGCCGGGGTGGCAGCGCCATTTGACGCTTCGCCACTAGCGCTGACCGGTAGTTTAAGTTTTGCTATGCAGATGGTGTCGGCGCCGAATAATGCTGCCGCAGTCTGGAAAGTTAAAGTTGAAAGTAACAAAGCGGCTACTGCCGTAGAGATTGATATCACCACCAGCTCCGAAGGCAAAGCGCCAGTGGTGGGTCAATGGCAAACCTATACCTTCCCGCTGAAAAAGTTGGCTGATGCCGGGCTGGATTTATCTGCTATTGACGTAGTGATGATTTTCCCGGCCTGGGGCACTGGTGAAGGCGCTGTCTATCGGGTTGATGATGTCAAGATTGCTGCGCCGGTGAAGTCGCTGGAGCTGTTTAAAGATCAGAAGAATGCAGATTGGCCAATGTGGGATTGTTGTGGTGGTTCAGTACCGACCGAACAAATGGACGATGCTGATCATGGCATGACAGCTGAATTTAGCATTGGTGCTGCACCCACAGTGATGGGTTTTATCAGTAAAACCGCCAATGGTGGTGCCGGTAAAGCTTTTGATGCCACCGCATTATTAGCAGGTGGTGTCGTTCGTTTTGACATGAAAGTCATCAGTGCACCATCTGCAACTGATGCTGTGTGGAAATTTAAAGTTGAATCCAATAATGCCAAAGAATTTGTTGAACTCGATTTAACAGCCAGTGTGGAAGGAAAAGCGCCGGTGGTGGGTCAATGGCAGACTTACACCTTCAAGATTGCGGATCTGGCCGCCAAAGGTCTGGATCTGAGTGCGATTGATGTGGTGATGGTGTTCCCGGCCTGGGGCAAGGGCCAAGGTGCGGTTTACCGGCTGGATAATGCCAGCATTACCATGCCTTAAGTCTTGGACACTGAGACAACCTTCGAAGCAGCCTTCGCTGGGACGATACGCTGCTTGATCAAACTGAGCAATATTAAAACAGGTGTAATTATGCGCACAACAATTTTGACCCCAAGCCGGGTCGCGACTGCCTTATCACTGGCCCTGGCCAGTAGTTTATCTCTGCCGGTGCTGGCCCAACAAACCGCCGCCGACACTACAGCCAAAGCTGATGACAAAGTTGAAGTGATTGAAGTCAAAGGTATCCGCGGCAGTCTGATCCGCTCGATGGATGTCAAACGTGCTGCCAGCGGCGTGGTTGATGCTATTTCTGCGGAAGAAATGGGTAAATTTCCGGATACTAATTTGGCCGAATCGTTACAACGGATCACCGGGGTCTCGGTCAGCCGCTCCAATGGCGAAGGCAGCCAAATCACAGTCCGAGGTTTTGGCCCGGATTTTAACCTGGTGACGTTAAATGGCCGCCAAATGCCGGGGACTGGTTATACCCGCTCTTACAGCCTGGAGAATTTATCTTCAGAAGGGGTGAGTGCGCTGGAAGTGTATAAAACTGCCCGGGCTGAAAATCCAAGCGGTGGTTTAGGTGCGACGGTGAATATTATTACCACCAAGCCGCTGAATAATCCGGGTCTGCAAGCTTCATTCTCCGCCAAAGGCATCTACGACAGTTCCAACGAAAAAGGCGATGATGTTACGCCAGAAGTCGCATTGGTGCTGAGTGACACCATGCTGGATGATAAGTTTGGTGTGGCACTGTCGTTATCGCATCAGGAACGTGATTTCCAGAAACAACAAGCCAATATCCAGGGCTGGCAAGCCAATGTTGGCCTGCCGGAGAATGTTGCGGCCAGTAAAATTAAAGATGCCCGCCCGGTTGGCGCTGATGGTAAACCAAGCGGTAATTATTATTTCCCGAAAGATATGAACTACAGCATTGAAGATATCGAGCGCGAGCGCAGCAATGGTCAGTTAACGCTGCAATTTGCGCCGACCGATAACTTCACCGCCACTGTCGACTACACTGCCAGCCGCGCTATGACTGGCAGCGAAAGTATTGGCTGGGGCATTTGGAACGAATTCGGTAGTAATATCAATGCCTACGAATTGGACGCCAATGGCACTGCATTGTTTGCCGATATTGGGGGCAATGATGGCTCTTTCACGGCGAACAAAGGCAGTACTGAAGTTAAAGCTGACTCTGTCGGTTTGAATCTGGCCTGGCAACTGCATGAAGATTTTAATCTGAGTCTGGATTACCATGATTCCAGCAATAAAGTCGACAACGGTGCTGACAAAGGGCTGCGCAGTCAGGGCCAGGTGATCCTGGGTTCTGATCAACTGGTCAGCAAAATTTATGATTTCCGTCAGGGTGAAATTCCACATGCCTTGGTGCTTTGGAAAAATGGCACTGAGCAACTAACGCCAGGTGAAATTGACTCGAACTTCAGCCAGTTTACCCATTCGCCGGGTGAAGCGAAGATTAAACAGGCGCAGTTGGACAGCAGTTGGACCAATAACATGTTCAAGATCCCGCTGACCCGGATTGACCTTGGCATTGCCCGTACTGAACAGACCATGGGAGGTCATCAGGGCTGGAGCGGATTGCGAGGGGGTCCTGGCTTTAATCCGGCTTATCCACAAATTTTCCCGGATGCAATGTTTGTCAAACATAGCACAGCCAATTTCTTGGATAACTTTAAAGGCGGTGGTGCTGCCCTGAAACCAGATTATTACTACAGCTATAACTTTGATGAAGCGGTAGCGCGGCAACTGGCGTTTTTAACCGCTGATCTGATGGGCGCTGATGTGTATTCGATCGACCCTTATATCGATGGTATTGACAGTCAGAGCAGTGTCGAAGAAGTTACTGATAGTATTTATCTGCAATCACAGTGGGAAAGCGACATAGGCCAGATACCGGTATTCCTCAATGTCGGTGTGCGCTACGAAAAAACCGATGTTACCAGTCTGGTGAAGCAACGGGTAGAAACCCAGGTGAACTGGGAAAGTCCATCTGAGTGGATCACCAAATACCAGCAGGGCAATAACGCCAGCTTCCTGGAACAACAAGGTGAGCATGATGTGGTGTTGCCGATGTTTGATTTCAAAGCTGAGCTGACAGATGATGTCATCGCGCGTTTTTCCTGGGGTAAAAGTATTTCCCGTGCACCATTGGGTTTACTGGCTGGCGGCAGAAGTTTAAGCGGCAGTCCAAAACCTGGTGCCCGCAGTGGTGGTCAGGGTAATACCAATCTGTTGCCGTTTGAGTCGACTAACCTGGATTTAAGCCTGGAATATTATTACGCCGAAGGCAGTTATGCCGCATTGGGCTGGTTTAAAAAGGATGTCGATAATTTTATTCAGACCACTATTACCGAAACCACAGTGCCTGGCATTCGCGATATTCTGAATGGTCCACGCTATTTAAAGGCCGTGGCTGATGTGCAGGCCCGCGGTGAACAAGCCACCAGCAGTGCGGTATTTGCGCAGATGCTGGCTAATGGCAACGGTAATGCGGAAGGTAAAATTGAACCTGCAGCTGATGATCCATTAATGGTATGGAATATCAGCCAGCCGGCCAATACTGATAGCAAATCGGTCGACGGCTTTGAAATGGCCATCCAGCATCTGTTGTGGGATACCGGTTTTGGTGTCGGTGCCAATGGCACTATTGTCGATGGCGACGTCGAGTTTGATGTCAACAGTCTGAAGCAACAAGCGCCGCTGACCGGTTTAAGTGACTCTGCCAACCTGCAGCTGTTTTATGAAAACCATGGCTGGTCAGTGAAGGTCACTTATACCTGGCGTGACAAGTACTTACTGGGAGTCGGTCAATCACAGGGCTCTTCGGATGCACCACCACAGTTTGCCAAAACTTACGGTCAGTGGGATTTAAGCGTCAACTATGACGTGACACCAGAAATGACAGTGTTCTTCGAAGGTGTAAACCTGAACGATGCCACCGAACGCGGTTACGGTCGTTTTGAAGAGCAGTTCCTGTTCGCCAGACAGTACGCACCACGTTTGACACTGGGCATGCGTTACACGCTGGATTAATGGCTGTGAGTGTACGCTAAAGTCAAAAGCCGCTGTTATCAGCGGCTTTTTTCAGACGCAGTTAGGCGGTTCATTCAGACTCTTGCTTTACCAAGACCACTCATTAGTTGGTTTTCAGTTCAAACGCCTCATCGGAACCCGCCATCCCAAGCGACAGATAACACCAGTCCAACCCGAGCGCAGTTTGCTATCCGACAGAGGCTGATCTGGCAAGCCAATAAGCTTCGACACTGTTAGCACTGTATGTTGATTTAATCCAGATCAATATTTTCTGCAAAGACAGCACTTTGGCTTGGCATTTTCCGATATCTGAATCTACTTTTTTAAAGTTATTGGTAAGTTTTATCAGTCAGGCTGGCGTTGCGCTGCGGTCGCATTTATGCATTTTGCAGCATGCCGGGGTCGGAAATTGGAGGCATTTAGTGGCACTTGTCAAAAAAACCGGCAGCAACAGTACTGCCTCAGATGTGGTTAGACCCGCAGCAACTGCATCCCGTGAAGCAGAAGCACAGCGTAAACGTGCCAGAACCCTGGCCAAACAACAACAAGCCGCAGAGCGGATTGCTGCGGCGACGGCACAATTATCTTCAGGGATAACCGAAGCTTCTTCGGCTTCTGAAGAGCTGCGCCGTGCCTCTGATTTAATTGCCGCCGGAGCAGAAGAAGCCGCCGGCGCTGCCCAGGAATCTTTACAGGCCTTTAAACAGGTGACGCAGGCCATCAACCGGCAACTGGACAATGCCAATCTTAGTCAAACTAAAAGTGAAATTGTACAGCAACTGGTCCAGCGTACCGCAGATGATATCAGCCGGCTCATTAACAATGTTGGGCTAGCGGCCGTGAAACAGGAAGCTTCAGTACGTCAAGTGGTAGAGCTGGAAAAACAAGCTGCCAATATTGGTGATATTGTCAAAGCTGTGGTCCGGATTGCCGATCAGACCAATTTATTGGCGCTAAATGCCGCGATTGAAGCTGCCAGAGCTGGTAAACATGGTAAAGGCTTTGCCGTGGTGGCAGATGAAGTCAGAACCTTAGCCGAAACCTCGGAAAAAAGTGCCAAACAAATCCAGGATTTGGTTGGGCAAATTCAGGGCGAAGTGAAAGGCATTGCACAAGGCATCAATTTATCCGCCAGTAACATTAATGGCGAAGTAGAAAAAGGCAAGACCATTTCGCAATTGCTGGATCAGATCCGGCTTGATATCACTGATGTGGTCAGAGGGATCCAGGATATTGCGGTCGGCGCAGCCCAATCTAATGATGCCGCCAATCAGGCGCTGCGCGGGGCGGAAGAAATTGCTGCGGCAGCCGAGCAGCAATCGGCCGCTGCAGAAGAAACGGCAAAAACTGTCAACGAGCAAACTCAAGCGCTGAATGAAAGTGAAAAAGCGGCACAGGATTTATCCGATATTGCCGATGATTTGAAAAACTCGACCGATGTCGCTAAAAGTGCGGAAGATGTCGCTTCGACGGCGGAAGAATTGTCCTCTGCCGTGCAGGAAATTAATAGAGCAGCCAGCCAGATTATGACCGCCATCGAACAAATCCGTCGTGGCTCGCAAACTGCAGCGGCAGCGACCGAAGAATCTTCTGCGGCCGTGACGCAAATAAAACGTGGTTTAGATATTGCGCTGGATCGGGCCCGCATTGGCTCGGATAAAGTGAAGAATGTTGCTAATTTGCTCGGTCGCAACAAACAAGCGGTCGAGCAACTCATTCATGGCATCGTCGCTTCGGTCACCTCCACTCAAACGAGCATTCGGCAGGTGAAAGATTTAGAGCAAGTGTCGCGTCGGATCGACAAAATTGTCGAAGCTATTACCACAGTATCTATTCAAACCAATATGTTGGCGGTCAATGGCTCTATTGAAGCGGCAAGGGCGGGCGAGTTTGGTAAAGGCTTTGTTGTGGTCTCCACCGATATTCGCAATTTGGCCCGCGATTCGGCTGAAAATGCCGATCGGATTAAAGATTTAGTCAAAGGCGTCCAGGATCAAATCAGCTTAGTCAGTGCCGACTTAGACGAAATTATTAAATCAGCAGAAGCTGAAACTGAGCAAGCCAAAGTAGCCGCCAGTAATTTGCAATCAATTGAGGTTGATGTCGCCGATATTGAACGCAGCACAGTGGAAATTCTGGATGCTGCCAACGAAATAGCTGCCGCCATCAGTCAAGCGCAAAAAGGGATTGAGCAAATTTCAGCCGCGGCACAAGAAGCAGAGCGGGCATCGACCGAAGCATCAGGTGCAGCTCATCAACAGTCACAAGGTGCTGAACAACTTGCTGCTGCGATTGAAGAAATCGCGTCATTGGCGGATGAATTGCAAAGTCTTTGAGGTGTCTGATGAGCGCAGAGCTGGCAATATCAAAGGTTGAAGCTGAAACTGCTGAACAAAATGAATTGAATCAGCAGTTTGTGACCTTTTATCTCAATGGTGAATTATTTGCAGTGGAAATGGCGCCGGTGCAGGAAATTATCCGGGTACCGTCGGCAGTCAGAGTCCCTCTGGCACCAGCTGCGTTAGAAGGACTCGCCAATTTACGCGGTAAAATTCTGCCGATTATTTCACTACGCCGGATGTTTCAGTTTGCCGAAGTTGTTTATGACGATGCCACCCGTGCTTTGGTGATTGATTTAGGGCTGCCGCTTGGTTTTGTAGTGGATAAAGTCAGCAGCGTCATCAGTGTCGAGCCTAGTCAAATTGAAAGTGTCGACGGCATTCGCAGTACCATTGATACCCATTTATTGTCAGGTGTGCTGCGACTGCCCGGTCAGCACGGCATGATTATGGTACTGAATTTCAAACAATTGATCGCGGATGAATTTCGCCAGATCAGCGAACTGAGCAGCCAGGCTACGGTATTTGATAGTTCAGATGTTGCAAAGACAGAAGATGAAGAAAATTCAGACGAACGACAGTTGGTAAGTTTTAAAGTTGCAGCACAGGAATATGCTATTGATATCAATGATGTTCAGGAAATCGTCCAGATCCCTGACAACATAGTTCTGGTGCCAAAAGCCGCTGAACATGTGTTAGGCATGATGACCCTACGCGAGCGTCTGTTGCCGTTGGTGAGTTTACGGCAGATGTTCCGTTTACCATTACATGCTTTGGATGAACGTAGCCGGGTGGTGGTGGTCGCTGTGGAAGGTGGCGCAGTCGGGATTGTGACGGATGCTGTGTCTGAAGTGCTGCGGGTACCCCAGTCGCTGATCGAGCCGATGCCGTCATTGCTTAGTAACCAGGCTGATTTTGCCGAAATCAAACAGATTTGCCGGCTGGAACTGGGGCGACGCCTGGTATCCGTGATCGATGTCGCAGCATTGTTTCAATTGAGCAGTATCAGGCAAGTGTTGGCAGAGGTGCAAACGATGCAAGATGACCACTGGACAGAGGCTGAGGAAAGTCAGCTGGCCGATGAAGATGAAGAACAGGTAGTGGTGTTCCACTTAGCTGCCGGCGAATTTGGCGTGCCAATCCATAGTGTGCAGGAGATTGTCAGGATCCCGGACGAACTGACGCCAGTCCCTAAATCGCCTGACTTTATCGAAGGTATTATCAATTTACGGGGCTTGGTGCTGCCCGTTGTTGACCAGCGTAAGCGACTGGGGTTGGCGGCAATGCCACGTCATGACCGGCAACGTATCATGGTGTTTTTATTTCATGGGGTCCGCACAGGTTTTATTGTGGATGCGGTGACTGAGGTGCTGAAAATTCCGAAAAAGGCCATTAGCGTAGCGCCACAATTATCCCCAGAGCAAGCCAGGTTGCTTGGCCGGGTGGCTAATCTGGAGCAACAAAAACGAATTATTCAACTGATTGACCCGCTCCATCTGATCAACACCGATGAGCAAAATGACGTGGACAGCATGTTGCAAGGATCAAGGGATGCAGGGTGAAACGACTGATGACGATCAAAGTATTAGTGGTCGATGATTCTGCGCTGATGCGTAAAAAGATTACAGCCTTATTGCAAGGTAGTGGTGACTTTTTGGTGCAAACCGCCAGTAATGGTGCTGAAGCCATCGCGCTAAATCTGAGCTTTGCACCAGATGTGGTGACGCTGGACATCAATATGCCTGAATTGGATGGCTTGACGGCACTGGCAGAAATCATGCTGCAAAGGCCAGTGCCGGTGGTGATGTTATCGTCGCTCACCAGCAAAGGAGCATTGGCGACACTAGAAGCGATGGCATTGGGTGCTGTGGACATTATCACCAAGCCAGACGGCACTATCTCGTTGGCACTGGAGAAAATTGAGCAGGAATTGTTGAGCAAAGTCAGGGCTGCGGCCCAAGCCAGGGTCCGACTAAAAAAACCATCAGCACCGGGATTGGATGCTAAGACAAAGCTGGCAGCTGTCAGTGCCAACACGGCTGCAAAACAGCTGGTCGTGCCCAAACCTGAACGCGTAAGCACAATGACCACAACCTCTGCTGAATTACCCGGTGTGGTGTTGATTGGCGTTTCGACTGGTGGGCCGGGCACACTGGAAATGATTTTACGTCAGTTACCGGCAGATTTTCCTTACCCGCTGGTAGTGGCACAGCATATGCCCGGCGCTTTTACCGGACCTTTTGCCAGTCGTCTTAATACGCTTTGTCAGTTGACCGTGCAAGAGGTCAGCAGTTTACAGCGGCTGGAAGCTGGCTTTGTTTATATCGCGCGTGGTGATGCTGATCTGGTGTTTATCCAAAGATCCGGTCTTTTGTATTTACAGCCAAAGCCCGAAGACCCGCGTTATCGTTGGCATCCTTCGGTTGATTTGCTTGGCCGTTCTGCTCTGGAATGTTGCCATGCGCAAGCCATCATTGCTGTGTTATTGACCGGCATGGGAGACGATGGCGCTGAGGCCTTTAGTCAAATTCATGCCGGTGGCGGGCGAACCATCGCTGAATCCGAAGCGACAGCAGTAGTTTTTGGCATGCCAAAAGAATTGATCCAACGACGCGGTGCCACTCTGGTGTTACCTGCCGACAAAATTGCACAACAGCTACAACATTGGGTAAGTAGCTAAGGACTGGTATGGGATTTGTCAAAAGTAATCCTGCAGATCCCGACAAAGGGGATGACCGCAAAGGACCACGGGATTTGGCAGGATTGATCAGTGCCTTAGGTAGTACTGATTTAGTCAGCCGGCGCTGGGCGGCGCGGGATTTAGCTAAATATCCAGCCGCAGTTGATGCTTTATTAATTCAGTTAAGCCGTGAAACTGATCGGGAAGTCAGAGAAGCTATTTTTATCAGCTTGACTCAGTTTGATAACGCCCAGGCTGTTCATGGTTTAATCCAATGCTTACGTAGTGAAGATGCTGCGGTTCGCAACAGTGCAATAGATGCACTCAAATTGATGCCGGGTGCAGTGGCGCCGATGATGGTTGAATTATTGCGTGATCCCTCGGCCGATGTCCGGATCCTGGCTGTCAATGTGCTGGAGTCCCTGCGTCATCCTGAAGTAGAAAACTGGCTGATTGGTGTCATTGAACAAGATGAGCACGTGAATGTCTGTGCTACCGCCGTTGATTTACTGACAGAAGTAGGGACTGCTGCGGCAGTGAAAGCGTTAGTCGCGTTAAAAAGCCGATTTGCAGAGGAGCCATTTATGCACTTTGCCGTCGATGTTGCATTGCAGCGGATCCAAGGTGAATAAGTGGCTAAATCAGACATCAGTCTTGACGAATTTCAAAAGTTCCGGGAATTTTTTTACCGAAAAACCGGTATTCAGTTTGATGACAACAAAAGATATTTTGTTGATAAACGACTGCTGGAGCGGATAGAAGCGACCGGCACTGAAACCTTTCGGCATTATTTTACCCTGCTCAGGTTTGAAGCCTCTGGCGAAGAATTACAGAAGCTGACGAACTTGATGACGGTGAATGAAACTTATTTTTTCCGCGAGGATTATCAGTTTCGTTGTCTGGTCGATTCAATGTTACCAGCGGTATGCGCGCGCAAAAAACCGGGGGCGCGCATCCGGATCTGGTCTATCCCTTCCTCATCTGGTGAAGAACCTTATTCGATTGCGATTTATTTGTTGGAGCACTGGCCCGACATTGCTAACTGGGATGTGGAGCTGATTTCGTCTGATATTGATACTGACATTCTGAAACGGGCACGGTTGGGCTGTTATTCGCCACGCTCAGTGCAACATGTCAAACCGGCGATGCTAGATAGGTATTTTGTTCGTAAAAAAAATGGTGATTATCAAATCAGTGATGAGCTAAGGGATTCCGTCGAATTCACTCGGGTGAATTTGTCTGAAATGACGGATACCCGCTCTTATCGCCATTTTGACATCATTTTTTGCCGTAATTTGCTGATTTATTTTGATGATCTGTCCCGACGTAAAGCTGCAGAGGTTTTTTATGATGCGCTCAATGCCGGTGGTTTTGTTTGTTTGGGGCATTCCGAGTCGATGAGCCGGATCACATCGTTGTTTAGTGTGAAAAAGTACCCGGATGCTATTGTTTATCAGAAGCCGGAGCAGCCATGAGCCCACATCATAAACATATTCTGGTGGTTGATGACGCCGCGACGGTCAGAATGTATCACCGCCAAATTTTGCAGCAAGCCGGTTTTGCTGTCGATGAGGCTATAAATGGCGTTGAGGCGTTAGAAAAGGCGCTACAAAAACCTTACGATTTATATTTGGTCGATATTAATATGCCAAAGCTGGATGGTTATGGCTTTTTACAGGATTTACGTAGTCGCGACATGAGGCAGGGGCCAGCGATTATGATTTCGACCGAGGCAGAAGCACAGGATAAAGCGCGGGCTTTTGCCGTTGGCGCCAATCTTTATATGGTTAAACCGATTAAACCTGCTGATTTAATTAAATATTGTGCCCTGCTGCTCGGGGTTGAGGCATCCCTATGAATGCGTTGCTGAACCAGTTTATCACCGAAGCGCGTGATTTCCTGCAAGCCATTAGTCAGCAATTGTTGGCACTGGAACAGCATCCGGCACAAAGTGAACGCATCGTTGAATTATTTCGTCTGGTGCATACCCTCAAAGGCAATAGCGGTTTATTTGAATTTGCCGCCATGAGTCAAGTACTGCATGCGGCAGAGGATTTGATGGATGCGGTCAGAAATGGCCAACTGGCATTTAATCCAATTTTGGCCGACCAATTATTGGATGCAATGGATTTTGTTGCGCAAATAGTCGATGTCGTTGCAGAACAGCAATATGATGCAACGCAATGGGCTGCATCTGCCTTGACGCTGAGCCGTCAGTTGCGCCAACTGCTGCCAACAACGGCCACTGTGGAGGCGACTGCTACTGCAACACCAAGCCAGACCGAAGTCAGGCTGCCAGCACTATTCCGGCTATTACCCGCTGAGGTGCAGGCGCTTGGACAGCAGCATCAACCTTGTCATTTGCTGATTTACCAGCCTGACAGCGATTGTTATTTTAAGGGCGAAGATCCCTTTTATCTGAGTCAGCAAATTCCGCAGTTGTTGTGGGGCGCAGCCCTGGTGTCGACTGAGTCCACTGATAGCCCTTATGATTGTTTTCAATCGACCAGTTGTTATCTGGCAGTGACTGCAGCCAGTCAGGATGATTTATTGCAGCATTTTCGTTACGTCCCTGAGCAAGTGCGTTGGTACACGATACCCGATGCTGCTCAGACCCTAAGCCCAGAACCCGTCACTGCGTTGCCAAGCATTGAACTTGATAATGCAATCATTGAAATCTTGGAAACACAGCAACACATTTTACAACTACAGGTGGCCAATGAACCAATCGCAGGGGTATTGGCCGCAGTGCGTAACTGTTTGCAAGGTTTACAAGCACAACTGCCAGCCAGAGTCCGGGCTGGCTCCTTGCCGCAACAGCCTGCAGCCTTGTTAGACTGGTTGCAGCAATTACTCTTAGCCTGCCGGCCCACTGCGAGCAGCAGGGTTGCACAACAACCTCAGCAAACGCAATCAGTTGAACTGAGTGAAGATGCAGTTGCTCAAACCAATCCGGTTTTGGCAGAGCCGACGCTTGAACCAAGTAATGAAGCGCGGTTTGGTCGCCGTGCTGAAGATCAATCCGCCGGCAAAGTACTCAAAGTTGAGCAAACTAAAATCGACCGGCTGATGGATTTAATCAGTGAAATTGTGGTGGCTAAAAACAGCCTGCCTTATCTTGCCAATAAAGCGGAAGATCAGTTCGGCGTGCGCGAGTTATCACGTGATATCAAAGCGCAATATGCGGTCATTAATCGTATTGTTGAAGAAATGCAAGATGCCATTATGCAAGTGAGGATGCTGCCGGTTTCTTTTATCTTTCAGCGTTTTCCTCGTTTAGTTCGTGATATTGCCCGCAAGTTAAACAAAGAAGTGGAGTTACAAATCCAGGGCGAAGACACCGAAGCGGATAAATCCATTATTGAATCACTGGCAGATCCCTTGATCCATATTCTGCGCAATAGTCTGGACCATGGTTTGGAAACTGCGGCTGAGCGGGTGCAGCAAGGCAAAGCTGCGGTGGGGGTGTTGAAAATCCGTGCCAGTCAGGAGGCTGATCGCGTCATGATTGTGATTGAAGATGACGGCCGCGGTATTGATCCGGTCGTCATTAAGCGCAAGGCATGGGAAAAACAACTCATTAATGAAGTGCAATTGGAAAGCTTGACTGATCAGGAGGCTATCCAGCTTATTTTTGCTGCCGGTTTTTCTACCGCCGCGCAAGTGACCGATTTATCCGGTCGTGGTGTCGGCATGGATGTAGTGAAAACTGCAGTGACCAGAGTCGGCGGCACGGTTCGACTGCATTCTGAAAAAGGGCAGGGTACCAAACTGACCTTGTCTTTACCCTTATCGATGGCAGTGACCAATGTGATGGTGATAGGTGCTGACGGGCAAATTTTTGGCATCCCGATGGATTTAATTGTCGAAACGGTGCGTTTGCCGGTGACTGCGGTACGCTATATCAAGCAGCAGATGACCACTGTATTACGTGGCCGGGTGATCCCGTTGTTGGCACTCAATCAGCTTCTTGCCATCAGCAAGGATCCGCTGCAAAACGAAGAGCAGGAATTAGCGTTACTGGTGGTGCGTAGCAGGGGGGAAGTGCTTGGCATTCTGGTCGACGATTTTTATGAAGTAATTGATATTATCTTAAAACCGCTGCCCGGCGAACTAGCCAAAATGCCACTTTATGCTGGTTCAGCGTTATTAGGGGATGGCTCTGTATTGCTGATCCTCAATCCGCAGGAGTTTTACTGATGCCCATCCAGCGCCGTGGAAAAATTATTCGCCTCAGTGGTCATATTGGGGTTGAAGATGCAGAAACTGTCTATGCTCAGTTTGAGAAACAATTGTTTCAAAAAGTTGATTTGCAGGATTGTGAACATTTGCATAGTGCGGTGTTGCAACTTTTGCTGAAGTTTCAACTGCCGATACATCGCTTGCCGCGGCAACAGGCGCTGGCAGATTGGATCGAGCATTCGATATTTATGTATCAGGTTTCACAGGAGACGCCTTATGGCAAAAACGATTTTTTTAATTGATGATTCGGCCACCATGCTGATGAGCGTGAAACAAACCCTTGAAATGTCGGGATTAAAAGTTGATACCGCTAAAGATGGTCTGGAGGCTTTTAATAAAATCAAAGCTGGCCTCAAACCTGACCTGATTATTACCGATATCAATATGCCGAATATGAATGGCATTGAATTTATTAAAAATGCCCGCGCTATTTTACGCTTCACACCTATTCTGGCGTTAACCACCGAGAGTCAGGCGGCAAAGCGGGATGAGGCAAAAAAAATTGGCGCGACCGGCTGGTTAGTCAAGCCTATCAGTGGGCCTGATTTACTCAAAGTGATTCGACAAGTATTACCTGGCGCCTGAGGTTGTTATGCGGCAAAAAATCCAGATCGCCAATCCGAAAATTGATGTGGCTGTTGCAGTGCTGATTGCTTTATTACTCGCTATGCTGGATTTTGTCAGCGCAGGTACAGTGGTCGGGGAGTCCTTGCCGCTGCGGTTGTTGCTGGAATTTTTGGTTGTGCTCACTGCGGTGATGTGTTTTCGTTGGCTATCGGCTCGATTGGCAGCCAGCCTCAGTCAATCTGAGGATACATCGATACAACAAGCGATTGCCCAGCACCATCTGTTGCTGCAAAACCAAGACTTTATCCGCAATGATGTGGGTTTTATTGGCACTGTTGGCGATGTGATGGTCAGCCATATTAATTCCGCAAATACTGAAACTGAGCAAGGTGCACTGCGGATTATGCAAGTGTTAGACGAAGTCTATCGCGCCAGTGAACATTTATTGGCGAAACTGGACGGGAGTGAACGGGAAGCCCGGGCACTTAAATCTATTCAGGCGGAGCGACTCAGAACTGACCAAATGTTGCTGGAGGAGATGACTAAATTTATTTCTGCTAAGTCTGTACAAATGCAGGTTGATCACCAGCGGATCCAAGACGTGTTACTGCAAGTCAAAGGATTAACCGGCTTGACTGGCCTGATCCGTAATATCGCCAAACAGACCAACCTGCTGGCATTAAATGCTTCGATTGAAGCTGCCAGAGCTGGCGATGCGGGTCGGGGTTTTGCTGTGGTGGCGGATGAGGTCAGGACTTTATCACAGGAAACCGAAACTGCCACAGCGTCCATTGATCAGGCCATTATCGCGGTAAGTGAAAACGTGGAGAAAAATTTGGCCACGGTACTTTCTGGGGACCATACCCGGGATGAACTCGCCAAAGTGACGGAAATATCGGCCAGCCTACAAGCGGTATTGCATGATTTCACTGAATTAAATCAATATGTTGAAACGCTAAGTCATGATAGTAAAAACACCATGACCCTGATCCATCAAGGACTAGTACAAGCGCTTGGAAATATGCAGTTTCAGGATATCAGCCGGCAGCAACTTGACAGTGTGAAGCATCTACTAGACGATTTTGTAGATCATTTCAGTCAGTTAGAGCAATGCCTGCAAGCGGATCCGGTGGCTAAAATTGAATTATCGACCCTGGCGCACTTACTGGAAAATCATCGGGAAAAATATGTGATGCAGCGCCAGCAGGAAAATCATAGCCAGGCGGTAGGCCAGCACCAGCAAATGCAACAACAACCGATGATTGAATTGTTTTGATGTCTGCTGTTGCTGCAAATAGCATGTTTCTTCTTTAGGTTCAAAAAACTTTGGCTTGACGCGAGCGCCCGCGTTTGGCCAGCCAACCATGCCATCACCGATGTGGTAACGATTGGTCATACCTCGCCGCAGACGGCAGCGCCAGCCAAGGCAATGGGCCTTTTATGCCCGCCAAAGGATCAAACTTTATGTAGTGCTCTTTGCTCAAAGGCAGCTCAAGCTGGAGGAACAGACCGTCATGCAACCAGTCCCAGCCTCTCAGAATAAGGGTCACACCTAAGGCCGTATCTGCCGCAGTAAAACGCTGCCGCTGGGCGTTTTTGGCAGGATAGTTTCGAACTGCCAAAGCTTCAGCACTGGCGCTAAAAGGCGGCAGCAATGCAAGTTGTGTCTTCAGCATGCTTGGGAGCAAAGTCTCAATGGCTGCCGTTTTGTCATGGTGCTAAGCCGATGACGGGCATGCAGCCAACCAGAACAGCAGACACTGAACAAAGCTTTGCATGTGCAATAAAATGGCGAACGCTCCGGCAAAAGAGCGCTTGGTATGTCGCGAGCAGCAGTGCACCTGTCGATTGTGCTTCAAGAATTTTGTGGTTAAAAGTAGTGATAATATAGAATTATCTGGAATAAATAAGCTAATTTCATTAATTCATTTTTATCTGATTAGCCATCTATCCCGCTGAGCGCCCCTGTTATCCCGTTTTTCCTGTCTTGATTTGGCCTCAGTTTCAGGCTGCGGTACCCTAACAGGGCGTTTATCTTTTCACCACTTACCAAAGGTTATACAATGGTCAAGTCCACACTGCTGGCGTTGTCTGTGACAACCGCCTGTCCTATAGTCGCTGATGCCGCCGCGCTCAGCAGCGACACAAATCCCCGGGATGCCACAGCACAACTGCAACAACTACAACAACAGATGCAGATTTTACAGCGCCAATTCGCGCAATTTTCTGAGCCATCAGCTTCAGTTGGCGATGTGTCAGAGCCAATCCCTCCAGCCCAGTCACAAGTCGACGGCATTGTGGTGGGCGGTGCGGTGCGGACTAACTTTAGTTATACCTCTTATGATCATGGCAATAAAAACCGCGGCGGTGATTTCGACTTTGATCTGCTCAGGCTGGATTTTCGCGGCAGCGTTGCCGATCTGTCTTTGAAGGCAGAAATCCGTTTTTTTGATTATATGACGACGGTCAAACAAGCCTATATCGGTTATGCGCTGACGCCATTGTGGCAATTGCAGCTAGGGATCACCCAAGTGCCTTTTGGCAATTGGCCTTACAACTCCAATAACTACTTTTTTAGCAGTAATTATTATCTGGGGTTGGAGGATGATCACGATTTGGGCCTGCTGTTCAAACGCCAACTGTCAGATCACTGGCAATTGGCTCTGGGCTTTTTTAAAAATGATGAACTCGGCGGTATTGATGGCTATGTAAGTGATAAAACCGATGATTATTCTTACGATGTGGTGGGTCTGCGTAGTGTCACTGACGATATTTTCAGTATCCCTGATCGGCCGATCGCAGAGACGAATAGCTGGGTCAGTCGTTTTGGTTACCATCTGCACCAAGGCGCGCTGCAGTCCGAACTAGGGTTTTCAGCCTTAGTTGGTCAATTACATACTGGTCGTTTTCATGCCGGGGACTATCGGGCTTATGCTTTGCATTTGACGAGTCGTTTTCAGCGTTGGCAGCTGCAATTGCAGCATAGTCAGTATCATTATCGGTTAGATGATGTGCAACGGGTTGCTGTCGCAGCTTATGGTTTTTACGATTCAATTGCTGCCAAAGCAACATCCGCCACTGTGAATCTTGCTTATGATGTCCCGGTAAAGTGGGGCCAATCACAGATCTGCAGTTTTATCATAACTACAGTTTGGTGTATGACAAATCCGATCAAAGCCGCAATACCATGCTCAATGTCACTGGTTTTTCGATTGCTGCCGGGGCTTTATTCACTTATGTCGATTACGCGCAAGGCCAGAATCAGCCTTTTGTCGGCGGCAGTATGGCTGGCAACAGCGGCGAACAAGAACAACGTCTGAATATCAATGTTGGTTATTACTTTTAGCCAGCTTTTCGTCATGGGCTGTTGCTCAACGCCACTCCTTTGTTGATCCGCCCGGACCAAGGTGGAACACCACTCTTCATTACAGCAGGTAGAACATGAACCAATACAAAGATCCGATGATCCCCGATGGCCGCGTCAATGCGATCAATACCGACTATCAGGCTGGTCAGGACAATATCCTCGTTCAATTGGGTCCTTTTGGCCTGGATATTCATAACCGGGTATTTTTGATTTCAGGATTGAGTATTGTGACTTTTGTCCTGATCACTTTGTTATTTCAAGACCAGGCCGCGCCGGTGTTTGCCGGCATGCGCAGTTGGCTAACCCAGAATCTGGCTTGGTTTTTCCTCAGCACTGCCAATTTTTTTGTGCTGCTCTGTCTGGCACTGATTGTGTCGCCGTTGGGGAAAGTTCGTTTAGGCGGCACTGCGGCAACACCTGATTACAGTTATTTAGGCTGGTTTTCGATGCTTTTTGCCGCGGGTATGGGCATCGGACTGATGTTTTATGGTGTGTCAGAGCCTTTGTCGCACTTTAACAGCGCCTTGGCAGGTCCAGTGCTAGAGCAGGGCATGCGGACTGATTGGGCGCCATTAAATGGTGCTCGTCAGGATCCGGCTGCTGCGGCGCAACTGGCAATGGCGGCGACTATTTATCACTGGGCCTTGCACCCATGGGCCATCTACGCCATTTTAGCGCTGGGGCTGGCCTTGTTTTCATTTAACAAAGGTCTACCTCTGACCATGCGTTCGGTGTTTTATCCCCTGCTTGGTGAGCGGGTGTGGGGCTGGCCAGGACACTGTATTGATATTCTGGCGGTATTTGCGACCTTGTTTGGTCTGGCGACGTCATTGGGGTTGGGTTCGGCACAAGCAGCGGCAGGTTTACATTTGTTGTTTGGCATTGCGCAAGGGCAGACGACCCAAATTGTGCTGGTGGTGATCATTACCCTGATAGCCCTGGTGTCCGTAGTGGCAGGGTTGGATGCCGGTGTGAAACGTTTATCTGAAATTAATATGTTGCTGGCTGCACTGCTGTTACTGGCAGTCATTGTGCTGGGGCCGACGCTGCTGATTTTAAGTGGTTTTTTGCAGAATTTGACTGCTTATTTGCAGCATTTGCCTGCATTAGCCAACCCGCTAGGGCGGCAAGATAGCAACTTCCTGCAAGGTTGGACGGCATTTTATTGGGCTTGGTGGATCAGTTGGTCACCTTTTGTCGGTATGTTTATCGCCAGGGTATCCAGGGGCCGCACCGTGCGGGAATTTTTGATTTCAGTCTTATTGGTGCCTTCGCTGGCTTGCGTGTTGTGGATGACGGTGTTTGGGACCACGGCGATTCAACAGCTGGTGCAGGATAGTTATCAAGGGGCTGTTTCGGCTGAACTGCCTTTACAGCTATTTCAGATGTTGCGAGCCTTGCCATTGGCCGAGCTAACGTCTTGGATCGCCATTCTATTAGTGGTGGTGTTTTTTGTGACCTCCTCTGACTCGGGTTCTTTGGTGATAGATACTATCGCCGCCGGAGGCAAAGTAGATGTGCCGGTAGCCCAGCGGGTCTTTTGGTGCACTTTTGAAGGCCTGGTGGCTATTGCGCTGGTGCTTGGCGGTGGCTTAGTTGCATTACAGGCCATGGCCGTTTCCACTGGATTTCCATTTGCCCTGGTGTTATTGGCTTCGTCGATATCTGTGGTCATTGGGTTGCGTTCTGAACCGCGCGGACTTTGAACCTTGGCCCACCCTAAACGAAAGGGCTGACCCTGTCGTGTTGATATAGCAGGCAATTGATGCAGATTGAACAAGTAGAAATTTTAAATTTTTTAAAACGTTATAGTCCTTTTAAAGAATTGCCCGAGCCGCTATTACTGCAAACGGCCATCCAGATCGACATTGGTTATGTGAAAGCGGGCACGACAATTTTACGTTTTGGCGAGCCATTGCAAGCGTTGTATCTGCTGCGCAGCGGTGCAGTGGAAACCTACCGGCGTAATGGTGCCTTATACAACAGGCTCAGTGAAGGCGGAATTTTTGCAGAGCATGGCTTACTTCGCGATAAAAAGGTGCTGTTTCCGGCGACTGCGATTGAAGATAGTCTGATTTACTATATTCCGGTGTCTTGTTTTGAAATGTTGTATCAGGCTGATGAGTTTTTTGCCGATTATGTTGAAATAGGTGATTCGCAACGGAAAAAAAACGCTGGGCTGGTCGATAAACATCCGCATGCTTTAATGAGTTCTGAGGTACGCCAGTTGCTGAGTCGGCCAGCGGTCACACTAGCTGCGCAGGCTACAGTGCAACAAGCAGCCCAATTAATGCAACAAGAGTCGGTGTCGGCATTGTTGATTGTGGCGGATCACCGTCAAGACGCCGCCTTAGTCGGGATCCTGACCGATCGGGATTTACGAAACCGCCTGATCGCTGCCGGGCTGGATTATCAGCAAGCGGTGTCGGTGATCATGACCACATCGTTAGTCTGGATTGAACACAACCAGTTTGTATTTGAAGCGATGTTGATGATGTTACGTCACCATGTCCACCATTTACCGGTGCTGGAGCAAGGCAAGCTACTGGGGGTGATTTCGATTGCCGATGTTATCCGTTATGAATCACAAAACAGTTTATACATTGTGAGCAGCATTTTCCGGCAGCAAAGTGTGGCTGAATTGCAGCAGCTCAGTCGGGAGTTACCAACATGTTTTCTACGAATGGTGCATGAAGATGCCAATTCCAGAATGATTGGTGCTGCCATGGCCGTGATGGGGCGCAGTTTTAAGCAACGTTTGCTTGAATTGGCTGAGCAGCAACTTGGGCCGCCGCCTGTGCCTTATTGTTTTCTGGCGCTTGGTTCAATGGCGCGGGACGAGCAACTGATTGTGACCGATCAGGACAATGCATTGGTTTTACATAATGATTATGATGCCAAGCTGCATGATGAATATTTTGCTGCGCTGGCGCAGTTTGTCTGCGATGGGCTGGCAGCTTGTGGTTATCCACTGTGTAGTGGCCAGATTATGGCGACTCACCGCCAGTGGCGGCAACCGCTGCAAGTCTGGCAGCAATACTTTACGGATTGGATCCACAAACCTGATGCGCAGCATTTACTCAACAGTGCGATATTTTTTGATTTAACGCCTGTCTGGGGCCAACTACAGTTTGCGGATGTGCTCAATCAACAGATCAGGCAACAAGTCAAAACGCAGCCGGATTTTTTGGCCTGTATGGCACGCAATGCGATCAGCCGGACGCCACCGTTAGGTTTTTTTAAAAATTTTGTGTTGGAAAATGACGGCCAGCAAAACAACAGTCTGGATATCAAACGCCGGGGGACAGCGCCTTTGGTCGATTTAGTCAGAATTCATGCCTTGGCGATAGGCTGTACTGCGACCAATACTTATGACCGATTACAGGCCATCAAAACTGCCGGACTGTTGCCACAGGGCAGAGCAGATGATTTGCTGGCGGCCTATGAAGTGATCGCGATGGTACGAATTCGCCAGCAAGCGACTTCCATTCAAGCAGGTTTAGTGGCAGACAATAAAATTAAACCGGAAGAACTATCCGCTTTTGAGCGCAAAACCCTCAAAGAGGCCTTTCAGATACTGAGCTATGCGCAGAAATTTTTGAAATTTCGTTATCACGGAGGCCGGCATTAAGCAACGATGTTTTATTTAAAAAAACAAGAACTCAGGCTGGATCCCTTGCCCCGACTGAGCAACAACTGGCAGCGCACCATGCTGCGGCTGGCACAGAAGGCCAGCGATGAAAGACTGAAAAATTTTTATCAGGCCGGGGTTGCTGCTGCTGACAGCCAATTACAGCAGCTTGAGTTTGTAGCGTTAGATATTGAAACCACGGGTTTAGATCCGGTGCTCGATGGGATTGTCAGTATCGGTCTGGTGCCGCTCACCCTGCAGCGGATCCGGAGCAGTCAGGCAACAAGTTTTTTGCTCAAACCCAGGGTGCAGTTAAAAGAAAGCGCCGTCATCGTGCACGGCATTACCGACAGTGCTATAGCGCAAGCTCCGGATTTAGAACACTGTCTGGCGCCATTATTACAACAGTTGGCCGGTAAAGTGGTGATTTCGCATCATCTGGGGATTGAGCGGGCTTTTTTATATCAGGCGGTGCTGAGCCGGTTGCGCGAACCTTTGCTGTTTCCAATGATTGATACTCTGGCGTTGGAACGTCGTTTCAATCAGCCTGCCTCCCAAAGGCTGCGGCAGTGGTTATCCGGTCAAAAGGCACCTTCGCTGCGGCTGGCAGCTTGCCGGCAGCGCTATCAATTGCCTGCTTATCAGCCGCACCACGCGGTGACCGATGCGATAGCCTGCGCTGAATTATTCCAGGCTCAGGTCGCCCGGCATTTGGACGGTTCAAGCCAGCTGCAGCATGTGTGGGCTTAACCCTGCAGCCTGCGGGACTTGGCGCCAGCGCGCAGCCAATATTCCGAAGCTATGTTGAAAGTGAATCAACCTCAAGTTTTATCATCTTGCCTGCAAGCTGCTGCGGATATCACTGGGCCCACAGTGGCTGCTGACCACAGTCGCTGTAGGTAATAAATTTATTTATGTATTTACTTGTGAAACATAGCGCTGTGAATTAAACCTAACTGCATGGCTAACAAAACCAATGATGGAATTTGTTGGATAGGTGTGGCGGCGCTGCCAATTGGCGCAACTGACCAGCTTCCACGCCAAGCCAACAGGATGGCATCACTCTGTTCACGCTATCCTGCTGAGTTCATGTGTTGCCAAACCGCTTGCATCGCAGTTTGTTGCTGTGCATTTGATTGAACTGGCAGCTATGCCAGCTTTTATACCATGAAATAGCCGATGATTTTGTTTGCAATGACGCAAAGTAGATTGTTGAGGACGCTGATGACAAAACATATTCTGATTGTGGATGACTCTGCCTCCATCCGGCAAATGGTTGAAGTAACTTTAAAGACGGCCAAGTACAAAGTCACAGCTGCCAAAGACGGTCAGGAGGCCTTTGAATTGTGCCAGCAAGGGCAATACGACTTTGTGCTGACCGATCAAAATATGCCAAGGATGGATGGCTTGACGCTGGTGAAATCTTTGCGCGAGCTGGCAGATTACCGCAACACCCCTATTGTGGTATTAACCACAGAAAACAGCGACGATATGAAAGCCAGAGGACGTGCTGCAGGTGCAACGGGTTGGATGGTGAAGCCATTTGATCCGGCCAAATTGCTGCAGATGACTGGCAAAGTGCTTGCCTGAGATCCTTAATCTGTCAATGGAAGGCTAGATTATGTCTATAGATATGAGCCAGTTCCATGGCGTTTTCATTGAAGAAAGCCAGGAGCATTTGGACGATATCGAACGTTTGTTGATGGCCCTGCAAATTGATCATCCTGATATTGAAGAATTGAACAGTATTTTCCGCGCCGCCCATTCGATTAAAGGCGGCAGCGGTATCTTTGGTTTTGAAGCCTTAATTTCTGTTACCCATGTGATGGAAAACTTATTTGATAAAGCTCGTCAGGGTCAGTTTGTGTTTTCTGGCCATGTGATCGATGTATTACTGCAAGCTGTGGATGCGCTGCGCATGTTATTAACCGGCTATAGCGATGGGGCTGAGCCTGATTGGTCGATGGTGGAACGAACAACCCAGTTGGTGGAAGCTTTGTTGCAACCAAGCCCAGTAGAGGATGAAGGGTTTGGCTTTTTTACCACAGTTGAGCATAACAGCGCTGCCGATGACGGTTTTGGTTTTTTCCAAACGCCGGTGCGCAGTGCTGAGACTGAGGCTTTTGGTTTTTTTGCCGCTGAGCCAGTAACTGCCGCAGCATCAGCACCAGCCCAGTCGGAGCCGCCAGCCGTGGCTACAGTGGCGAAAACGGTGGCTGCGGTCAAAACCGAATCCGTCGAAAGCAACAGTATTCGGGTCGATATTGCCAAAGTGGATACTCTGGTTAATCTGGCCGGTGAGTTGGTGATCACCCAATCGATGCTCAATTTGCTTGGGGCTGAAGTGGAAGGACAAGTGGCGGAGCGGTTACAAACCGCGTTGACAGAGCTGGCCCGCAACACCCGCGAATTGCAGGAAAGTATTATGTCGATCCGGATGCTGCCGTTGTCCTTTGTTTTTAATCGTTTTCCAAGAGTTGTCCGAGATTTATCGCACAAGCTGCACAAGCAAGTTGAATTGGTCATTGAAGGCGGTCAGACCGAGATTGACAAAGGCTTAATCGAACGTCTGGTCGACCCATTGACGCACCTGGTCCGCAATAGCCTGGATCATGGTATCGAAATACCAGCCACAAGGTTAGCACGTGGCAAAACGCAAACCGGCACTTTGACACTGAAAGCGGAGCAAAAGGGCGGCAATATCCTGATTTATGTGCAGGACGATGGCGGCGGACTGGATCGGGATAAAATTGTCGCAAAAGCTGAACAGCAAGGTATTGAACTGCCAGCCAATCCAACCGATCAACAAATCTGGCAATTGATTATGGCGCCCGGTTTTTCAACCGCAGCTGAAATTACCGATGTGTCGGGGCGTGGCGTTGGAATGGATGTGGTCAAACGCAATTTGGAAGCAATGGGTGGACGCTTAGACATTGAGTCTGTGGCAGGGGTTGGTTCCTCTTTTCAAATCCGTTTACCGCTCACCCTGGCCATTTTAGATGGCATGTCCGTGGCCGTCGCTGAGCAGCTTTTTATTATTCCGCTGGTGAACATTATTGAGTCAGTCAAACCGGCACCTGAGCAACTGAAGTTTATCTCCAACCAAGCGATGCTGGAGTTGCGTGATGCTTACTGGCCTATAGTGCAACTGCATACAGTCATGCAGATTGCTGATGCCAAACAGCAGCCGGAAGATGCCATTTTGGTGCTGATCGAAACCAGCAAAACCCGCTTTGCGCTGCAGGTTGATGATTTAATCGGACAGCAGCAAGTGGTGATCAAAAGTTTAGAGCAACATTATCGTCGGGTGCCAGGGGTCGCAGGAGCGACCATTATGGGCGACGGCAGTGTGGCATTAATTCTGGATGTAGAGTCACTGTCCAGTCAACTGCCGGCAACGTCTGTGTCAAAGGATCTGGTATGAACAATCAAAGTAATCAACAACTCGCCACCGACAGCACACGCCTTGAATTTTTGACCTTTACCCTAGGCGATGAGCATTACGGGCTGGATATTATGCAAGTGAAGGAAATTCGCGGCTATGAGCCAGTCACCAAGATTGCCAATGCACCTGCCTTTATCAAAGGTGTGCTGAATTTGCGGGGCGATATAGTCCCCATTGTCGATTTGCGGCTGAAGTTTGCGGTAGGAGAGGCCACTTATAACGAATTTACCATCGTCATTATGTTGCATATTGGCGAGCGGATTGTCGGTATTGTGGTGGATGCGGTGTCGGATGTCATTAATATTGGTACCGATGATGTCAAACCACCGCCACAATTTGGCGTGGCCTTTGACAGCCAGTATTTACTCGGTTTAGCGCCGGTGCATGGTCAGATGATTATTTTACTGAATATCGAAAAACTAATTTCCAGTGCCGAGCTGGGTTTATTTGACGCCCCGACGGCGGAGCAGGAGCTGATGTTATGACGTTCAAATCATGGTTTGGCTTTCAGCGCTCCGATACAACGACATTACCTGCCTTAGCGCTGATGCATAGCTCTGCGGCGATGATGATCATCGATCCAGCGCGCACTATTGTTTATGTCAACACCGCGCTTCGTCAGCTGTTTGAGCGGACGCAGGCAGATTTGCAGCAACAGATACCGCAATTCTCCCTGGCGGCGATCCTTGGCAGTTCTGTGGACATCTTGCTGAAAAATGCCGCCGAAATCCCCAATCTGATTGCCAGATTATCGACAACACATTGCGAAGAAATCGTCATCGGGAGCAGAGTGTTTCAACTGCTGTTTAACCCACTGATTGACGAGCAGCAACGTCGGCAGGGCACAGCAGTGACCTGGCAGGATATCAGCGATCTGAAGAAACAAAACATTCTGCATGCACAACTGCTGACGGCTTTGGAGGCCACCTCGACCAATGTGATGGTAGCGGACGCACAACGCACTATTGTGTATATGAATAAAGCCGTAGAGAAAATGCTGACGGCGGTAGAGGCTGATTTACGGACCGCGTTACCGCATTTTTCGGTTGCAAGCATCATCGGTAGCAATATGGATATCTTCCATAAAAACCCTGCTCATCAAAGACGCTTATTGGCCGAGCTTAAGGCAACCTATACCGGTAATATTGAAGTGGCTGGCCGGAGTTTTCGGTTGATTGCCAACCCTATTCTGACAGACAAAGGTGAACGTCTTGGCTCTGTTGTTGAATGGCAGGACAGAACCAAAGAGGTGGCCGCTGAGCAGCAATTAAGCCGGTTACTGGGCGCACTGAATACCACCTCTGCGAATGTGATGATCACTGATCAGCAGCATCAGATCATCTACCTCAATCAGACCATTCAAACCACTTTTGCACGGCTTGAGTCTTTGTTAAAGCAAGTGTTACCGCAATTTTCCGCTGGCAACATGATTGGTCAGTCACTGACGCTATTTTTTAGTCATCAGTTGCAACTGCTCAGTGCAGTAGAAAGCATGCAAAGTACCTTCACGACGAATCTACAATTTGGCAGCTTGCATTTCAGACTGGTGGCGAATCCAATTTTTTCGTCGCAAGGTCAACGGATGGGATCTGTGCTGGAATGGTTAGATCGGACCGGCGAAGTCACAGTTGAAAATGAAATTAATCAGGTGATTACGGCTGCCGCAACCGGTGATTTTTCCTCACGCATTCAAATCCAGCATAAAACCGATTTTTTCCTTATTTTGGCACAAGGCCTTAACAAATTGCTGGCCAGTACTGAAGACGGTCTTGCTGAAATGAATACTGTGTTAAGCGCTATTGCCAAGGGCGATTTAACACAAAGAGTAGTGACAGAGTATCAAGGTAGCTTTGGAGCACTCAAAGATGGTTGTAATCAGACCACCGCCACCTTGCTGCAAATGCTGGCAGAAATTCGTGGCGCAGTGACATCCATTAATACCGCCTCCAGTGAGATCACCCAGGGCAATATTGATTTATCCAGCCGCACTGAGCAACAGGCGTCTAGTTTGGAAGAAACTGCGGCCAGTATGGAAGAGTTGACAGGCACTGTACGGCAGAATGCCGATAATGCCCGCCAGGCCAATACGCTGGCGGCAAAAGCGTCGGATGTGGCTGTGGCAGGTGGCGTTTTAATTGAGCAAGTGGTCCACACCATGGCATCGATTAATGAATCGGCGCAAAAAATTGCTGACATTATTGGCGTCATCGACGGCATCGCTTTTCAAACCAATATTCTGGCATTGAATGCTGCGGTAGAAGCGGCCAGAGCGGGTGAACAAGGACGTGGTTTTGCCGTGGTCGCCGCTGAAGTACGTACTTTAGCGCAGCGCTCCGCCAATGCAGCGAAAGATATCAAAGCGCTGATTTCAGACTCCGTGCACAAAATTAACAATGGCAATGAGCTGGTCGGTAAATCCGGCACCACCATGAAGGACATTGTGGTTTCTATTCAGCGCGTAAATGACATCATGGCAGAAATAGCCGCCGCTTCTGCTGAGCAATCGGCCGGCTTGGATGAGGTGAGTAAAGCCGTCACTCAAATGGACGAGATGACGCAGCAAAATGCGGCGCTGGTTGAACAAGCTGCTGCCGCCGCCGAAAGTTTGTTATCACAATCTGCGCAACTCGCCGACAGTGTGGGCCGTTTTACCCTGGATGATGGTGTGGCGATATTGGGGGCAAAGCCAGTGCTGCAGCCGAAGTCGCAACCCCGTGCTCAGGTTGCAAAAGGCGTGACAAAACCAGTCTCCCGACCACTGGCCAAGCCGCAAAGCCCAGCGGCGACTAAACCGCTTAAACCGGCACCGTCCGATGAAGATGAATGGGAAAGCTTTTGAAGCAGCCGCTGCCAAGTACCGAGCGGGAATTTAATTTCAACCGCGCCGATTTTGATGCTGTACGGCGCATGCTACATCAATTGACGGGGATCCGGCTGGCGGACAGTAAAGATTCGATGGTGTACAGCAGATTGGCACGCAGGATCCGTGTGCTTGGCTTGCATAGTTTTCAGCTGTATCTGGACTATTTGCAACAACATAGCACCGAAACCGAGCATTTTATCAATGCCCTGACCACCAATCTGACCTCGTTTTTTCGCGAACCGCATCATTTTGACATCCTCAGTCAGTTTTTATTGGCTCATCCCGAAACAAAAACCATTTGGTGTGCGGCCAGCAGTACAGGCGAGGAACCTTATTCGATCGCGATGGTTGTGGCGGAAACCTTTGGCCGTTTTGATGTGCCAATTAACATTATCGCCACTGATATCGATAGTCAGGTGCTGCAAACGGCCAAACGGGGCGTGTATGAACTTGGCCGGCTTGCTGGTATTTCCGCGCCGCGTTGTCAGCAGTTTTTTTATCGTGGCAAAGGCCGCAATGCCGGACTGGTCAAAGTGGTGCCGGAGTTACAACAGTTGGTGCGGTTTCGGCAGTTAAATCTTTTGGCTGCCGACTGGGGCATTCGCGGGCCTATTGATATTATTTTTTGTCGTAATGTGATGATTTATTTTGATAAACCTACTCAATTAACCATTTTGGAACGGATGATTCGGATGCTACAACCTGCGGGACTTTACATTGCCGGACATTCGGAAAATTTTGCCAGTGCAAGCCACTTAGTCAAACCTGCCGGGCAAACTGTGTATCTGCCTAATCTAAGCAAGGCCAACTGATGAATGCCTTTGATACTGACAACATTCATGTGGCGCCGAATCGTTATTTTGATCGGCATTTTGAGCGAGAGGCGATCAAAATTCTGCCGGGTGAATATTTTGCCACCAAATCCAATACTTTAATTGTGACTGTTTTGGGCTCTTGTGTTTCAGCCTGCATTCGCGATCGACAGTCTGGCATTGCCGGGATGAATCACTTTTTACTGCCCAATGACGGTAGTTGCCGGGATAATCTATTGTCCGAGTCAGCACGCTATGGTGCCTATGCCATGGAAATTCTGATTAACCATCTGCTCAAATTAGGAGCCCGCCGGGAGCAACTGGAAGCAAAAGTGTTTGGTGGCGGTAATGTGCTCAAAGGTTTTTCTACCATTAATGTCGGTGAACGTAATGCTGAGTTTGTTCTGGACTACTTAAAATTGGAACGGATCCCGATAGTTGCCAAAGATTTGCTCGATATTTATCCGCGTAAAGTCTACTTTTTTCCCGATACCGGGCAGGTGTTAATCCGAAAAATTAAAAATTTGCATAACAATACCATTTTGGATCGGGAAATTGCCTATCGCATGCAGTTACGCAGTAAACCCGTTTGTAGTCATGACAATGATGTGGAGTTATTTGATGATTAAAGTACTGATTGTCGATGACTCGGCACTGATCCGCAGTTTACTCAGTGAGATTGTGCGCCAGGAAGCCGATTTTGTGTTAGTGGGGGCAGCCAGTAATGCTTATATGGCACGAGATTTAGTCAATCAATTGCGTCCGGATGTGATCACCCTTGATGTCGAAATGCCCAAAGTCGACGGTTTGACCTTTTTAGAGAAACTGATGAAAGCCCGGCCCACCCCGGTCGTGATGATTTCCAGCCTGACCGAACAAGGCGCGGAGGTCACGATGCGGGCTTTAGAGTTAGGCGCGGTGGACTTTCTGGCCAAACCTAAACTGGATATTGCCCGGGGGATTGAGCAATACCGACAGGAAATAGTGCATAAAATCAAAACCGCCGCCCAGGCTAAGATTGCCAAATTTGCCAGCCGCAACACCAGGCCAGCTGAGCATTTGCGCTTTAAAACCACGGAAAAAATTATTGCTATTGGCGCGTCAACCGGCGGTACTGAGGCGATCAGCGCCGTGCTGACTGAAATGCCGGTGGATAGTCCAGGTATTGTCATTACCCAACATATGCCGCCTGGTTTCACCACCAGTTTCGCCAAAAGGCTGGACACTAAATGCCGGATCCGGGTACTGGAAGCGCAAGGAGGGGAAAGAATTGTGCCAGGCCATGCCTACATATCGCCGGGCGATAAACATTTAACCGTGGTACGCAGTGGCGCCGATTACGTGATTGCATTAGATGATGGCCCCAGGGTCTCAGGTCACAAACCTTCGGTTGACGTGATGTTTCAATCGGTGGCTGAGTCAGTGGCCAGTAATGCTATTGCGGTGATTTTAACCGGCATGGGCAAAGATGGTGCTGCCGGCATTCGGTGTATCGCTGAACAAGGGGGATTTACCATAGCGCAGGATGAAGCCAGCTCATTAATTTTTGGTATGCCACAGGAGGCGATCAAAACCGGCGCTGTGAAAAAAGTGTATTCGTTAGATGAAATCAGCTACCGCTTAATCGAATTATTGAATTTGATGGGGACGAACTATCGCATTTGATGGCGCGGCGATGCATCTGCTGTTTGGTGTGAGTGCATAATTTAAAAGGGAAAGTGACTTATGCAGATCTTTGATTTTTCTTCAGCAAAATTTGTCGAAAACTTCCCTGCTTGTGCTGATGGGGCGCTGTGTAAAACCTACTATCAGGTCGTACAGCAACTGTTTCCCCAGCATGACATATTTATGATGTTCTTAAGCACTAGCGGTGACTTGTTTCTGGATGTCAATTATCTCTCGTATGAGATTGTGAAACCTGACGCCTTGATTGCCCTATTGCACCAAGCTGACGACATTGTGCTGGCAGATAACCTAGTGAGCACAGACCTAAAAGGGATTTTCAGTGCAACGGCTGAAACGATGGTCAAATTCTTTCTGGGTTGCCGTATCTGTGCGGCCAACGGTCAGTTGATTGGTTGCCTGGGCGTGATGAGTACAAAGCGAAAAGCACTGTTGCCAGATGAGAAAATATTTATGCAATGGCTGGCAGCCACCATGTCAGCTGACATCAGCGGCATTGAAAGCGCGCTGTTGTGCCAACAAGACGAGGATCCGCTGCAGTTGCCAGAGGCTATTTTGCCTTATCTGGATCAGATTTATCTGATTGTTGCGCAGGGTGGCGACATTTTTTCATGGACACCACACCTACCGGAAAAACTAGCACTACTGCTCAATGCCCAGGGCCGGACTTTGACATCGTTTTTTAACCAGGAAAACAGCCGTGCTTTGCTGGATCTTGTGCAGTCCTGCGCTTTAGCCAACAAAAAGAAAACCGAAATTTTAAAGATTCAAAATAAACACCGACAGTTTGTATTTTCCGTCAGTTGCAATCTGTTCCAGCAGGCGAGTTTTATTCTGACTTTTCATGATGTGACAGAGCGGTATCGACTGCGGGATATTTTGAACGCGCGGCGCAATATTTTGGAAAATATTATTAATGTCGGTCATGTCGGTGTGCTGTTACTCGACGAGCATGGGGATATTAGTTACTGTAATAACAGAGTGTTACATTGGTTTAATATTAAAATCGCCAGTAACAGCCTAAAGCTTCCTATCGAGTATTGGACCGATAACCACTTTGGTGCATCGCCCTTTCAGCAGATATTTAGCTGTGGTACTGACATCAAAGACATCAGATATAGCTGCTTTGTCGGCAGTGGTGAGTTGAAAACCTTTAGTGTGAATGGGGTCGTCAATCATGACGCGAACTTAGCAACAGCGACTGCCACCTTTTTTCTGCAAGATGTGACAGAACGAGCCTTGCTGGACCAGGTGATGCTGGAAATGGAGCAGCAGATGCAATTTTTGCTCAATTCCAGCCCGGTGATCATTTATCAAATGATATCGCTGCCGTTTCATCAATATACTTATATCAGCCCTAACTGCGGTGAGATTTTAGGTGTTAGTCAACATGATATTTTGAATGAAGGGCTATTCTGGCAACAACATCTGCATCCGGATGATAAGACATCTGCGATGCAAGCCGCGCTGCTTGATACGGTACAAGTGGTTGAATATCGTTTCTGGTGTGCGCAACGCGGTGAGTATCGTTGGTTAAAAGATATTCGGCGTATGACCCATGAAGACGAGACCCATTGTTGGATTGGGGCCTTACATGATGTCACCGAACTCAAAGCCGCAGAGCAGCAACGGGTGGCGCTGCAGCAAGAAATTGCTGCCACGCTGGCCAGTTTAGCGGATGCAGTGATCACGCTGGATGGCAAGGGTCAGATCCAGGATGTCAATCCAGCCACTTGTCGCATGTTTGGTTATCAACGGGCGCAATTGTTACAGCAACCTATTTCGACGCTGCTCCCAGCACAGATCCAACAGTATTTACGGCAGGCGGTGTCGAATGCTCAGTCTGATCCCGAACGACAGCTCAGCACCAGCCATGAAATAACAGCAAAACATGCCACTGGCCAGCAATTTCCTGTTGCGCTGTCGCTTGCGGTGATTGGCGAAAATGAACACCTTCGTTTTGTGGGTTGTTGCCATGATCTGAGTCAGATCAAAAAACAGCAAGAGCAACTGCTACATAGTGAAAAGTTGGCGGCTGTTGGTCAACTGACCAGTAGCATCGCACATGATTTTAATAATATTTTAGGCATTGTGCGGGGTTATGCCGAGATGCTGCAACATCAGGGCGCGACGGTAGCCAGGCTGGCTTTACCCATTATTGAAGCCAGTGACAGGGCTTCGGCGATGATTAGTCAGTTACTGGATTTTTCCTCCGCAAAAACACGCGATGTCACCACCATTGAGTTGGGGCAGCACGTCAATGCGTTACGGCCATTGTTGGAAAAATCAGTAGCGGCTGGGGTGCAATTACAACTGCAAGTCCCGAGCCAGCCAATTTCAGTGCAGGTTGAACTCAATGCATTTGATAACTTACTGATCAATATGGCAGTGAATGCAAATCATGCCATGAATGGCAATGGCACTTTGACAATTTCGCTCCATCACATTCAGCCAGAACAACTCCCGGTGCAGTTAGGGTTAGCGGAACGCGAGTATGTACATTTGGCGATAGCCGATGACGGCTGTGGTATGACGGAGCAGGTGCGCAAAAGAATTTTTGAGCCTTTTTTTACCACTAAAGGCGAGCAAGGTTCTGGACTTGGCTTGGCACAGGCTTATGGCATGATCCAAAGGTGCGGTGGCGCCATTACGGTCGACTCAGTGCCAGGCCAAGGCAGTTGTTTTCATATTTACTTGCCGCTGACTGAGCTGTTGGCTGCGACTTCAGTGACTGCCGCGCAGACACATTTTCGTCTGCCAGCCACGACCTCCGCCAGTGTGGCTGCGACTAGCAGTCCGTCACAGCAACAAACAACGATTTTGCTGGTTGACGATGAAGAAGAGTTGCTGGAAATGCATGCGTTATTGCTTGAGTCCGCCGGATATCGGGTGTGCAAAGCGCGCAGCGGTCGCGAAGCCCTGACGTTGCTGCAATCACAGCCTGTGCAATTATTACTGTCAGATATCATGATGCCGCAAATGAATGGATTAGAACTGGCAAAACGTATTAAAGCTGATTTTCCCGCAGTGAACATCCAATTGATCAGTGGTTTTGCCGATAGTTCGTTGGTTTTTGATGAAGATTCAAAGCACTGGTATGAACAGCGTTTAACCAAGCCAGTGCCAATGACCACACTGTTGCAACGCGTTGCTGCTTTAATCCCGGCAGCCTGAAGCAACAAGCCTGGCTCAGGTCTGCATAGTCGGTGTTTTGGCAGCAAGACAACTGCGTCGGCAGACAGTACGCTCTTGCCAGCGGTGTAAGTAGAACCTTACTAAAATTAGCTGAGAATATTCAATATTTTACCTTTGTAAGCTAAGCACATCGACTATCTTTAAATGGCAGGCCAATGTGAGGCAAACAGAGAATATTCAGTAGCTCAACTGGCAGGTTCACCTGCCGCTGAGCTGCGAAAGGGAGCAATCCCGTCAAAGTATGTGGTGGTTTTAAAAAGGATTAATCAATGGAAGATCAATTACTTATTTTATATTTTGAGGATGAACCTGCTGTTGCTCAATTAGTGATGGAATCACTTGGCCAGCACGGTTTTCGATTTTGTCATTTCGATAGATATCCAGAGCGGGGATTAGCTGCCATTCGCGAGCAATGTCAAGCCACAGTCGCGCTCGTGATCCTCGATATCAATCTGCCAGGTAAAAGTGGATATGAAATCTGTGAATTGCTCAAAGATGGATTTCTGGCTGAGCATGTTCCGGTGCTGTTTACCTCGGGTTTGATGGATAACGAAGATCTGATGAAGGCTTTTGCCGCTGGAGCCGATGATTATCTCATCAAGCCTATCAGACTCAATGAGCTTTCAATCAAAATCAGTAAATTAATTGAGCAAAAACAGCAACAATGTGATGCCGTCGCGCAATCCAGCACCGCGATGAAAATTGCCTTTGATGCTATGAAAAATTCGTCGGAATTAGGGGCAATTCTGCGTTTTCACGAAGAAGTTCACCAGGCGGATGATTTTGCGCTGCTGGCCGACTTATCCTTTTCGGCGCTGCGCAATTTTGAGCTTGAATCAACCATTGTTTTTTTAATAAACGATAGCCCGGCTTATTATCGCGATGATCAGCAAAAATCGCAGCTGGAGCTTGAATCCATGTTGGCGGCCCGCGCCAGAGGCCGGTTGTTTTCCTGGAAAAAATATTCCTTTTTCAGCTATGACCTGTTCACCGTCCTGATCAGAAATATGCCGATTGATGATGAAGAACGTTACGGCATTTTGAAGGACCAAGTCTGCTTGTTGCTCAATGGCATTGATGCACGTTGTCGAAGCATTTTAATTGCACAAAGTGAGCTGGAAAAACAACAGCGTATCGCCGTGGTGAATAAAATTCTGGCCAATCTGGTGCTGGAGATTGAGCAGGGTAATGTGCATTTATCAGAAAAATTTGAACGGATCATCGCCGATATGGAAACCAATATCATCGCGGAAATCACTCAGTTTAGTTTGCTGGAAAATGAAGAAAACAAATTACTGAGTGTGGTGCGGGATTCGATGGCGGCAGCCACCGCCTTATTTGACGATTCGATAGAAACTGAAAAGCAGCGTAAGCGGGTGATTGATATGTTGCTGGCAAAATTGAACTAAAGCTGTGTGCAGCGCTTCAGGTGGATTATCGCGCCGTGTAAGGCTGTGATATTCGCCTGAGACCACAGTTCAGTTGCACTTTGTTGCGCGGATAAATAATCAGGCTGAAGCGCTGATATTTCAAGCATCTTCAGCTACACCTATTGTCATAGCCGTTGCTAGGTTAGGCAAACCACACCAGTTCCACTTGCAGCAGGATGAGGCAGGAAAATATGCAGCTTACAATAAAATCAAGGTTGATAGTCACCATCGTTTTTTTGGCCGTTATATTGATTGTGATTGGCGCAAAAGGCAACTACGCCCTGTCCGGTGTCAATGATGCGCTCAAAACCGTATATGAAGATCGAGTGGTACCTTTGCAACAACTGAAAGTGATCTCTGATCACTATGCCGTCAGTGTGATTGATGCCGTCAACAAAGCGAATGCTGGCCTCACTTCTGGCCAGGATGCGCTGGAACTGGTGGAAACAGCCGCCAAAGAAATCGATGTTGAGTGGCAAAAATATATGTCGACCACACTGACCCCTGAAGAGCAGGCTTTGGCACAACAAGCGCAAGCACTGTTTAAACCTGCGAATCAACATGTCGCTGAATTGGTACTTTTCCTAAAGCAGCACCCTGGCGATTTACAAGGTCAACTGACGGCTTTTGATGGGCCGCTGTATGCGGCAATTGATCCGATTGGCAGTAAAATCGGCGAGTTGATTCATTTGCAGTTAACTGTCGCCAAAACTGAATATGCCAGCGCTCAGCAAACGTATATCTTAGTGAGAAACACATCTTTGGCGTTGATTGGCGTGGGGCTGGTGTTAGCAGCCATCTCAGGTTTTCTGCTGATCCGGGCAATTTCAGTGCCGTTAAATCGCGCTGTGCACATCGCAAAAAACATTGCCGTTGGCAATTTAGATAATGTGATTACCGTTGAGCGGCAAGATGAAGCAGGCCAGTTAATGCTGGCCATGCAACAAATGCAAAACTCAATTCAGGACTTTGTTCAGGCTCAGCAGCAGTTAGCGCAGCATCATTCCGCAGGGCAATTAACAGCCCGGCTTGATGCCAGTCGCTACCCTGGCACTTTTGGTAAAATGGCTAAGCAAGTGAATGAATTAATTGAAGAATATATCGATGTGATCAATCAGACCATTTTTATCATTGGCCACTATGCGCAAGGCAACTTTGATCATGATATGCCTGATTTACCCGGTGAGAAGCAACAAATTAGCCATTCAGTGGCGGATGTAAAAACCGCGCTGCTGACCATCAGCAATGATATTCAGCGTTTATCTGCCGCTGGGGCGGCCGGTGATTTTAGTGTCAGAACCGATCCAACTCAGCACCAATTTGTGTTCAGAACCATGTTGGAAAATCTGAATTTATTAATCAAAACTTGTGATGATGGTTTTAGTCATATTCTACGGGTGTCTGAAGCGCTGGCGCAGGGCGATTTAACTCAAACCATAGAGCAATCTTTTCCGGGGACTTTTGGCCGCACCAAGCATGGCGTGAATCAAACTGTGCTCACGTTACGTAATGTGATTGGTGAAGTGGACCGGATGGTGTCTGCTGCCGCTGAGCATGGTGATTTCTCAGTACAAATTGCCACTGCAGATAAACAGGGCTTTTCCTTAAAACTAGCCGACAGCCTGAACCAGTTGTCGCGCGTTACGGATGCCGGTTTAAAGGATGTGATGCGGGTGGTGTCGGCGTTAGCAGATGGTGATCTAACCCATAGCATCCAAAACCGCTATCCGGGGATTTTTGGTGACACCAGTACAGCGGTGAATACCACAGTGCATAACCTGCAAAATTTGGTCGGTGATATTCAGAGCGCCAGTCACACCATTTATCATGTCAGCACCGAAATTGCGCAGGGCAACGCGGATTTATCGCACCGCACAGAATCTCAGGCTGCCAGTCTGGAAGAAACGGCCGCTAGTACTGAGCAATTGACGACCACTGTGCATCAGAATACTGAAAATGCCAAAGCGGCCAGTCAGTTGGCGACAACTTCGGCGGATATTGTCAAAGAAGGTGGTCTGGTGGTGCGTAAAGTGGTCGACACTATGGGCGATATTCAGCAAGCTGCGCGCAAGATTGTGGATATTATCAGTGTCATCGACGGTATTGCTTTTCAGACCAACATCCTGGCGCTGAATGCTGCGGTTGAAGCGGCGCGGGCTGGTGAACAGGGCCGGGGCTTTGCAGTGGTCGCAACTGAAGTGCGTCAGTTAGCACAACGCTCAGCGGTAGCAGCCAAAGAGATTAAAGTGCTGATTAATAATTCGGTTGGTTTGGTCGAGCATGGCAGCCAGCAAGTCAATCAAGCGGGACTGACCATGGCTGAAATTGAACGCAGCATTGAAAAAGTTCGCTTGTTAATTAGTGAAATTACCCAAGCTTCGATAGAACAAAGTGCCGGTATTGCTCAGGTCAACCAAACGGTGACCCATATGGATCAGGTGACACAACAAAATGCTGCCCTAGTCGAAGAAGCGGCTGCCGCGACCGAGTCGCTTAGAGATCAAGCGGAAACTATGATGCATGCGGTGAGTGTGTTTAAAACTACAGCCCAAAGCACTAAACCAGTCCAAACATTATTACAAAAGGCTAGTAGCCGTGCTTTACCCTCGCCATCGCAGGAGAAATTGCTTGGTTAAATTTTGCTGACTTTGCCTGCATTCAGTTCGAAAAAAATGCAGCTATACCCTTTGGTTTATATCAATAGACAGACGATCAGCTAACCTGATTTCTGGAACAGCATATGAAGAGGCGGCAAGAGGGGGACGGCGTTTTTCAGCGAGTTATCCCGCTTGCTCCTCGACATTCGTAACCTGAGCAGAAAATGTGTTATCTGGGGCTGTAACTGCCAGGCTATCAGCCAACTGACATATTTTATCCAACATGGCTTGGCGTGATGCGAGATTGTTAAAGAAAAAATGATCACCTGCCAGTCCATAACAACCTAGCCATTGCAATGAATGTTGCTGCCAGGCCAGCATTTGCTGTTCGTTGGCAATATCTGGATCCTCCAGGCCGTAAAATGCCACCAGAGGCACTTTGGTGGTCTGGATCTCGTCTTGCAGCATATTGTCATTTAACTGGAAGTCGTTGCGTAGTATTTGCAAAAAAAAGTCCATGGCTTCGCTATTTTGTAATAGTTCTTCGGACACAGAGTTATAGTGACGCAGAGCATTGACCAGACCTTCGCGATCAAGCGATCCCTTTGCAGCCATGGTGCGGGTATAGGTCAGTTCCGGCCGGCCACTGACCACCAACAATTTCAAGTATGGGTATAAACCGGTCTGCCGCAATTGTTGTTCGACGCGCCAGAGTAATGCCGCCCCAACGCTGTGACCGAAGAGAATAAATGGTTGACTGCCATGGGATGCTATCTGAGCAATCACATGTCTGGTGAGCGCTTCAGGAGAATGAGTCAGCGCTTGTCTGGCGAGTGTACCATGTCCGGGATACTCTATGGGGAGCAAATGAATATGGTTAGGCATTAACTTCTTCCAGCAAGCGTAAAGCCAAGCGCTGGTTCCTGCTGCAGGCAAACAGAATAAATTCATTGTTTTTTGCTCAATTCAAAGGTTGTACGAGCACTGAACTAAGTGCTGTGTTGTGCCTCACGCTCTGCCTCACAATGCACAGCAGTCTTGGCTTTGCTTTGCTCCAACAGCCAGATAAAGAATGTGATAACAAACGCCACCAACACGCCAGACATGACCACTGCGCTATAACCAATATATTTCGCCAGAGCCATACTGATATAGGAGTAGATAAACCCCATTAATGCTGCAAAGCTGAACTGCAGGGTAAAAAAGGTCGCTTTACGCTCCTGATTGGCAGCATTGTCCATCATAATAGTCGCGCTGATGACTAACAACGCAGGGAAGCTGATAAAGTGTACCGTAAGAGCAAGGTAAACAGTGAGTTTGTCTGTGTAACCCAGGGTTAAGGGCACAATAAATAGCAAGGCAATCGCTTGCAGACATGACATAATCATCAATGCTTTCATCCGGCCAAAATAAGTGATAACCGGTGTGGCGATCAAGGCTGACACCAAGCCGATACCTGAACCATAGATCTTCAAGGCAAAACCAATATCGTCAAGTGACCAACCACTATCAACCAGCAGGGGATTCAATAAAGCAAAACCGCAGGTTGAACCGATCGGATACAGGGTCATCACGATAAACCAGTGCTTTTTCTGCTTGATAAAGTCCCAGGCATCGGCCAACAGTCGTTTGTTTACTGTAGTTTGAGCGGCTGAATGGGCATTTTGTTCTGGTTCGCAAAAGAAAACGATCTGCAACAGCGAAAAAAAGGTTAAAGCGGCTAGCAACCACAACGAGCCATGCCAGTGCAGCCAGGGGTAGAACATCAGGATCAAACCACCGCCAATAATATTTCCCGTCAGGTTGCCGGAAAATTGAATGCTACTGGCCATTTTTCGTGAGTCAGCATCAAACAGTTTGCAGGATAAACCATCAACGGATACGTCCTGGATACTCATAAAAAACACATAGATAGCCAAAATTAAAAACAGCCAGTTAAAGTGCTGTTGCAAGTCCATCAAACCCGCCGTAAAAAGCATGAATGTCATACTGCCCTGGGCGATAAGTAACCAACTGCGGTATTGTCCTTGGAAATGTGGGCGATATTTGTCAATGAGAGGTGCATAAAAAATCTTACCAATCATTGGTAAGGCTGCCAGGTTCAGCAGTGCCAATTTATCCAACGCGACGCCTTGTTGCCTCAAAATGGCCATGGCTGCTGACATGATAAATGCCACACCAATATATTGAGTGATGTAAATGCTGGCGAGCATTATCCAGGGAGTCCCTTTGTTTTGCATCATTATTATCCGTTCATGGCCTGCGCCAGTCTCTACTAAATTTTGTGAGCTAATCAACCGAGCATAACTGGTCAGCAGTTAGGTTCATCATCTTGTTGTAAATGATAATTATTAATTATTACTTATTGAGTGTCAATGCTATAGCTTCATTCTGCAGCTCATACCAAAAATCACATTGGTCATGCTGTCTTCAGCCAAGTTGTGTTGACCTTTGGCGTAAGAGTTTTGTAAATAATTTTCTGAGGAGCTTGACGAGGAAAACGAAGCTTAATACCATGGATGCAAATGTAAATAATTATCATTTATTAGTTGGCGTGAGATAAAGCTCTGCCTCAGTGCCAATGCAAGGCACGAACAACCTATTGATGAGCACACTCGCTTAATTAAAGAGGATATGGAGCAGACAATGCAAAACGCTTCTGGTGAGTTTTTTTTAGATACCACAAAGTTTACTCATGAGAATACGTCGTTATTTTCAGCCAGTGATTACCAGATCTTTGCCATGGATTGTGCTGCGACCATCAGTACAGCGGCGGCAAAACGGGCTGAACTCAACCTGAATATTCAACGGACATTTAACAAGCTACGTGAGCAGGGAGCTGAGAACCCAATCTTGCTAGGTGCTTTACCTTTTGACAATAATCAAGAATCCTGCTTGAAGTTTTATAAAAACTACCTGAAAGAGCCCAAAACCGAACAACCGGCGACGACCAAAATACCTGATTTAGCTATTAAAAGTAACAGGCGAATCACTAGCGAACAGCACTTCAAAGCTATTGTAGGAAAGGCCTTACAAGCGTTCAAGCAGCAGGATTTGCAAAAAATAGTACTATCGCAGTCGCTGGAAGTGGAATTGCAACAATCAGTTAACCCATTGCACCTGGCACAGCGACTGATCGATAAGAACCCTTCGGCTTACACTTTTGTGGTTCCTGTAGGCAATGCGCAGATATTAGTGGGGGCGAGTCCAGAATTACTACTTTCGCGTCATGGCAATAAAGTCGTCAGCAACCCGCTAGCGGGCTCTGCCCGGCGTTCAGATGACGAGCAACAGAACTTGAAACATATAGCGCACCTGCAGCAGTCACCTAAGGATAATCACGAACACAGGTTTGTGGTGGATAATATTGCCCGCAATCTGGCGCCATATTGTTGTAATCTGACAATTTCTGAGCAGCCACATATCCTGAGAACCTCGAGTATGTTGCATCTGTCTTCTTTGTTTAATGGCCAGTTACGCACCGATGCTCCGGATGCCCTGAATCTGGCATTAAATCTTCATCCTACCCCTGCGGTATGCGGCACACCCACCCAAAAAGCCAAGCAATTCATTCTGGATAATGAAGGTTATGATCGTCACTTTTACACCGGACTGGTTGGTTGGATGGATGCACAGGGCAATGGAGAATGGGTCGTCACGATTCGCTGTGGCCTGTTATCTGAGGGATGCATGCGTTTGTACGCTGGCGCCGGCATTGTGGAAGGCTCTGATGCCGATGCTGAGTGGCGCGAAACCGAATCTAAATTAGGCACCATGCTGCATGTTTTATCTGCTGAATGAAAACCTTAAGCAGGCAAATTTAACCGGGAATAAAAATCAGTTATGACAATACCATCCATTGAAGATTACCCATTACCCAAGGTAGCTGACTATCCGCCAGCCAAAGTAAGCTGGCAAGTTGAGCCTAAAAAAGCCGTCTTATTGATCCATGATATGCAGGACTACTTCCTGAATTTCTATCACAAAGACAGTCCTATGGTGGCAAGTGTCATTCGACAGATCCAGGCCCTTAAACAATGGGCCAGACAACACCAGGTGCCCGTGTATTATACCGCCCAGCCTGCTGAACAAAACGATGCAAGTCGCGGTTTGTTAAATGATATGTGGGGACCTGGATTAACGGCAAGGCCCGAATTGGCCAGTGTGGTTGCGCCTTTACTGCCTGATGCCGATGACAGGGTGTTAACCAAGTGGCGTTACAGTGCTTTCTTTTTATCGAACCTGGCAGAACAAATGTCCGAAGAGTCACGTGATCAGCTCATCGTCTGTGGTGTCTATGCACATATTGGTGTGTTACAAACGGCAGCAGAAGCTTTTATGAAGGGAATCAAACCCTTTGTTGTCGCCGATGCGACTGCTGATTTTAACCGTGACGACCACGTCTATGCCTTGCGTTATGTGCAGCGTAATTTGGGGGTCGTCACTACGACTGCCCAGACCGTCGCTATCGACGAAACTGAAGTGAACTAAATACAGTTTTTATGCAGCATCACAAAGAAAAGAAAATAGCCTGGATAACGGGTGTTAACCAGGGGATAGGCGCGGCTGTATTTGAGCGTTTTTATCAAGATGGGCTACAAGTCGTCGGCTTTGATCGAACTATTGCTGATGTACCTGAGCATCTGCAACCTTTTGCTCATCAATGCGATATTCGCATTGCCAGTGAAATTGAAACTTTGTGCCGACTCTTATTGCCATCGCAGGCGCCGGATATTTTCGTCAGTGTTGCCGGGGTTTTACATTTTAAACAAATGCACCAATCCAGTGTCGATGAATGGCAGGACACTTTTGCTGTTAACTTGTTCGGTCCCGTCTATTTTATGCAACATTTAACAAGCCACTTTCAGCAGCGTCGCCGGGGCAGCATTGTCTTTGTGTCATCGAACGCTGCGCATGTGCCACGAGTTGGTATGGCAGCCTATGGCGCTTCCAAAGCAGCGTTAACGAACATGGCAAAAACCCTCGGCCTGGAATTGGCACCTTTTGGGGTCACAGTGAACTCTGTTTCGCCCGGCTCAACCTTGACTCCAATGCAAACCAAGATGTGGGCCGATGAGAATGGCGAACAGCTCACCATTAACGGGGATATGTCGAGTTTTAAACTGGGGATCCCTTTACAAAAGTTGGCGACAGTGGAAGACATTACCCATGGGGTGGTGTTTATGACAAGTGAGCAAGCAGGCCACATTACGATGCACGATCTGGTGATAGACGGTGGCGCGACTTTAGGTGCATAAGTTCAATAGTTCTTAACAGGTCAATCAATGCAACAAGAAATTACATTACAGCTACAACAAGTCTTGAATTTGCAAGGGCAAGATATTCCTGCAGACGCCAACTTGATCGAATTTGGTTTGCATTCTCTAGCGATTATGCAACTGGTTAACGGTTTTCAGCAGCAATACGGCCTGGTATTAAATTACGTGGACTTTGCTTCGCTGCCCACCATAGCTGACTGGGTTGGTTTGTTAACTGCGGCTAAGTAACCTGAACTTGGGTTCATCAGTGGCGGCCACAATGATTGATCTCAATCATGACCTGCCACCCATAGGCTGATTTGAGTGAAAAGCACACTGACCGACTGCGGTAGTCGAGGACAATCATGAACACCCCTACAGCAAGATCACTGAACCCATTACAGCGTGCCTATTTGTTAGGCCGTAGTGAGCTGATGCCACTTGGTGGTAATGCCATGTTTGATTTTCGCGAGTTTTATTGCGATTTTACCCCAGCCCAGTTACAACAAGCCATGCTGGCGCTGGCCAAAAGACATCCGTTGTTACGGACAGTGGTGGACGAGGTAGATCTGGTCCAGAGGGTGCTGGACGAAGTCGTGTTAAACATTGGCGTGAGCGACTTTCGGGAGCTGCAAGATGTTGCGGCTTTAGAGCAAATATCGGTGTTGCGAGACCAATATTGTCACAGCATGTTGCCACTGGATCAACCTTTGTGGCGTATGCACTTGATCATGTTGCCGCAATCAATGTCCAAAGGTACAAAAAAAGCACTCATCTTTGTCTGCTTTGATGGTCTTGTTGCGGATGGTTTTGCTATCTCTATCTTGTTAAAAGAGCTTTTTGTCGCTGGATTTGAGTATAAGCCAACACCGAACTTACCTGCCCCTGGCAGCTATTTCTCCAACCATGCGGATGATCAGGCTTACTGGACTGACAAATTAGCAGGTGTCGAACAAGTGACCACTTTGCCCTGGTTGACTGATCCTGAAGTTATTTTCTCACCTCGCTATCAACGCGAGGGTATCGAATTAACAAAAGCAAATTGGCAAAGAGTTTGTTCTCTGGCCGCCAGACAAAGATTACTGCCAAACACGGTACTGACCGCGGCTATTTTTGAAGTGCTGAGGCTATGGACAGCAGATAACAACTTATTGTTATCTATGCCTGTTTCTAGTTCGGTATTGCAACAGGAGTTGGGTAATCATGCTTCCTTTATCGCCATAGGTTACAACGCGACTTCGCAACAAAGTTTTACTGAAAAAGCTGGTCAGCTGCAAAAAGATGTCCTGGTCGCGATGGCTCACACCAGCTTTTCTGGTACAGAACTTGGCAAAATGCTGGTGAAGAAAACCGCCAAAGCAGTGCCTTTGCCTATTGCGATGACCAACGCACTGAGTTGGGGATCGCAGGCTTACGACCATGCCGAATTTGTCGCAGGCATCACCCAAACACCGCAACTTGCGCTGGATATTCGTATCTCTCAAACCGCTGATCATCATATCGCGATAGATTTTGATTATGCGGTGCAGGCCTTATCTACCTTGGTGATCAAACAGATGCTGACGACTTTGAAGCAATACTTATCGGATCTCGCTGGCATGGAAAGCCTGGATCAGATGAGAGCCCCCAGGTTTGTGAAAGCAGATACAGCGCAACAAGGTGCCACTGGCTCTGAGGTGCGGGTCGAAAATTACCTGCAGCGTATTCAACAGCATTTGTACGCTGAGAATAATCAGCAAACCGCGCTGATCTTTGACGGCAATCACATCAGTTATTCGACCCTTGGCCGCAATGTAGCTAAAATTATCACTGGCTTCAAGGCAGCCAATGTAAAGCCGGGTGATGTGGTGGCTATCTGTTTAGCCAAAAGTCCAGAGCAGGTGGCAGTCACGCTGGCCTGTTCATTGGCAAATATCATCTGGCTGCCATTAGATATGGCGTCACCGCCGCAAAGAATTCAATTTATGCTCCGCAACTGCAAGGCTGATTTTTTAGTCTGTGATCAGGTGCAGGATTACGGCATTGAAAGCTTGTTTATCCAGCAATTGTTAAATGAATCTCCGTTGCCTAACCGCATCGATAGCCAGCCTGTCATCAGTGCAAAGCCAGGTTATTACCTTTATACCTCAGGCAGCACTGGCACGCCAAAATGCGTCGTGTTAAACCATTTGGCGACGGCAAACGTGATTGAATTGACCAACAAAATCTGGGGGCTAAGCCAAGCCGACGTATTTTTCGCAGCCACCCCATGTCATCACGATATGTCCATGTATGAGTTGTTTGGCGCTATGTCTCTGGGCGCTACCTTAGTGTTACCGACTCCGGCTCAGGCTAAAAGCGCGATGGACTGGGCTAGCTTAGTTGAACAACACAAAGTTACGGTCTGGAGCTCAGTGCCTGCCATTGTGGATATGCTGCTAATATGTGCTGAACCCCGCCAATTACAGTCGTTGAAATTGATTTCGCAGGGGGGCGATTATGTCAAACCAGCTGTGGTTACGCAGTTGCGACACATGTTACCGGAAACTTGTTTATTTTCTGTGGGTGGACCGACAGAAACGACAATCTGGAGTATCTGGCATCAGATCCAACCTGCGGATATTGAAGTGATCCCTTATGGCTCTGCGCTATCCCACAACTGTTATTACGTGGTAAACGATGATATGCAGCACTGTCCCGACTTTGTCACTGGTACTATTTGTATGTCGGGGTTGAACCTGGCAAACGGTTATCTCAAGGATGGGCAGATTGATCACCAAGACTTTGTGATGATTGACGATCCTAAGGGACAGCCTGTGCGGGTATTTAAGTCCAGCGATCGCGGTTATTTTACCGAAGATGGTGTGATTATTTTTGCGGGCCGTAAGGAAGGATACCTCAAGGTGCGTGGTATCAGGATTGCATCAGCTGAAATTGAAGTCTGTCTGAACAAGCATCCGGCAATTTTGCAAAGTATTGCGCTGACGACTGAAAGATCAGCAGATGGGGCAAGTGAGTTGGCTGCGGTTTATGTCTGCCAAACACAGCAGCAAGCTAGCCATGCTGAACTACGTCAGTTTCTGCAAGCCAGGTTACCGGCTTCCCATATTCCAAGCCGTTGGTTGTTGTTGGATACAGTGCCATTAACAGCAAACGGAAAAATTGATCGCAAACAGCTGAAAACTATCGCCGAGCAGGCGTTTTACCAGCCAGCACAAGCCAGTATCAGCGACGATCCATTACTTGCTATGTTAGTCGAAGTTTTTGCCGCGGCAGCGGGAGTCGAACTTGGCTCTGTTGAGCTGCAGACTTCTGTGACCAGCCTGGGATTAAGAACAAAGCAACTCAGTTTAATTGCCGGGTTATTGTCTGAAACTTTGGGGTTAGATATTAGTTTGCAGACTCTGGTGCAGGCTGGTTCTATTGGGAATATAGCCGAAGAGATAAGCCAAATGATGCAGCTTGAGCATGTAGAGTCAGCTTAAGATCAATGTTGCAGCCAGCACCAGTGATGGAACACTGGTGCTGGTTTTATGTTGTTAGCAGTCTTGCAGTATTTGCGCGGCAAGTTGTTTTCGGGCAATTTTACCAACAGCCGTGAGTGGGATCTCAGCTACAAAGGCCAGCACATCTGGTAGCATATGCCGGGCTAGCCCTTCGCTTGATAAGTATTGTCGCAATGCCAGCAACGTAGGTTTTTCATGCTGGTTATTTGTTAATACTAAAGCTGCGCAGGTTTTTTCTCCTAATTCCTCACAAGGTAAACCTACAACGGCAACATCACGAATGGCCGGATGGCAAGCCAGCACTGTTTCCAGCGTTTCAGCAGAAACCGCTTCACCAGCACGGCGGATCACTTCTTTGATTCGACCTTCAACGATCAGATGCCCGGTGCTGAGTTGCCTGACTCTGTCGCCAGTACAATAATACCCGTCACTGGTAAAGGATTTCTGGTTAGCTAACGGATCTTTGTAATAACCCCTGATAGTGTATGGGCCCCGGGTGAGCAGCTCACCTGTTTTACCTTTAGGTACATCCTGGCCCTGTTCATCGACGATTCGTAGCTCATCCATGTCTGACATGGGTTTTCCCTGAGTTTTAAGCTTGAGTACTTCAGGGTCGGTCTCCCGGGTAAAGTTCAGAAGTCCTTCAGCCATACCAAATACCTGTTGTAAACCGCAGCCCAGCTCTTTATTCACTCTGCGTGCCATCCTTTCGTCCAGTTTGGCGCCACCGACCTGTAATAAGCGCAGGCACTGAGCAGGAGGCTTGTTCAGCTTGGCATGTTCCAGCCAACTTTTGAGCAGGGTTGGCACCAGTGCTGTGACTGTGACCTGAGCCCGTTCTATGCAGTCAAAAGCTATATCCGGACTGGCAATCGGGCACATAACAATACTTGCCCCGACCTCTAGCGCGCCTAATAAGCCCGGGCAAGCCAGCGGGAAGTTATGGGCAGCTGGCAGGGCAACAAGATAGCTATCTTGTGCGCTGAGGTTACAGATCTCAGCACTGGCTTTGGCGTTGTAGAGATAATCCCTGTGGGTTCTGGGGATCAGTTTAGGGATACCTGTCGTCCCGCCGGAACACAGCAATATGGCAATATCACTTGCCAGCACAGCAGAACCAGATAATTCCTGAGGTGTCATCGTCTCAGTCGGTGCAGTGATAGTCGTGAAGGCTGTGTGGATAGTGGCATTTTGGCCATCGACTATTATATGTTGCAGGCACGGAAGTTGTACTTGGAGTTGCCGACCAAGTTCATCGCAGTCAAATGCAGTACTTCCGGCACTGACAAACCAGGCTTTGGCTTGCGTGAGTTCCACAAACTGTCGGATTTCCCTCGGGCCGTGACCGGGCAAAGCCATGACGGGCACAACGCCTAACTGCAGTAAGGCAAAGAGCGTCAGGATAAAACTATTGTTGTTTGCCATTTGCATGACAATTTTGTCACCCTGTCGCAAACCCAGGCCATGTAAGTGGCTGGCAGTGTTGAGTACTTGCTGCCAGAGCTGCTGACCCGTCAGTTGTTGCCACGCTTCACCTTGTACCCCCGGGCCGCTCAACATGACTTTGCTGGCTGATAAGTTGAGTTTTAGTGTTAGCCACTGGGCCAGATTTTGCTGCTGCCATAGTCCTCGTTGTTGATATTGCGAGGATAGCTCTGTTGGCCAGGGGTGTAACTCTGCTGTATTGGCGCTTCTGTCAGACATTTCAGGACTCCATTTCCAGCAGGGGTTCGTCATCCATATCCAGGATTTCGCAGTAGACTTCTGCAATCTGCAGCTTTGTTTCATGTGCGTTCCCACGAGAAATGGCTTCGGCAATACCGGCAATAGTGGGAGCGGTGAACAGCATGCGCATGTCGATGGCATCTTCACCAAATACTTCGCGCAACTGGCTGATGAGGGTGGTGGCAAGTACCGAATCGCCGCCAGCAGCAAACAGATCCTGATGGATATCTAAACCATCGCCGCCTATGACTTCAGTCCACACTGCTGCAACAGTTCTTTCCATTGCGGTTTTGGGCGGCTGAGTTTTCTCCGGGGAAGCTGCAACAGTCACGGCAGGCTGATGTTCGGCCATGGTTCTGTTCGCCGGCAATAAGTTGGCGGCATTTTCCGCCCATGAGGCAGGCTGTGTTGCCAGCTTGAGAACACTGGCACGGAAAAACTCGAACATGGCATCCAGTACGCCATCGACAAAAGCATCTTCCCGGCAATCCCAGTTAATCAGAATGCCACCATCTAGCTCAGTAACCTGAGCATCCAATAGAACCTGTGGTCCCTGCGAAATAATCCAAATAGGATCACCAAATAACTGGCGTACATTGGCGTCGAATAATTCACCTAAATTCAACGCACTGGTAAAGACTATTGGCGCTGTCACCTGTCGTCCCCGGGCGCGGCCCAAATCCCTGAGGACATGCACACCACCATAATCTGCATGAGCTGCATCTTCATGCATACGAAATTGCACTTGCCGTGCCCGTTCAGTAAAGCTTTGGCGCGGCGCCGTATCAATGTCCAGCAAAATAGAGCTGCTGAAATCCCCAATAACCCCGCTGACATCCGGCCCATCCAATGGGCGCTGGAATAAAGGTACATTTAATAAGAAGCGCGGGTTTTTACTCCAGCCTGCCAGGGTTTCAGCTAACACAGTTGCCAGAACCACTGAAGGGGTTAAGCCTTGTTTTTGGCACTGGGTATATAGGGCATTTTTTAACTCTGCATCGAAGTGCAGATGACGTCTTGTCGTCACTGGCTTATCACCGAAGGTGGCTTTGAGTGGCAGCACTGGCCCGTCAGGTAAATCTGCAAGGCGTTGTTGCCACCAGGCACCAGAACTATGTTGTACCTTTGACCAGTTGCACTCAAGAGCCCTGCGGCAATCTTTATAGCTCAGAGGAAGTGTCGGCAATTGCTGCGCCGGATCTTGATACAACATTGCTAATTCCCGGAGTAATATCCGGTAACTTACGGCATCTGCTGCGATCATGTCGACGTCCAGATGCAAGCGGCAACTCGAATCTGGCAGCAAGCTTAAAGCGAGAGCAAACACTTCCCCATGTTCGATAGCTAACATTTGGGATGAATAAGTGTGGCGGTATTGTTGCAGTAATTGTTCTGCTTCTGTTGCTGATTTTTGGCGTAAGTCATGTAACCGTACCTGAGCATTGACACTGTCGGCAGGTTGGTGACTTTGCTGGCCATCTGAATGGACTTTGAGGCGTAAGCAGCCATGGCGTTGCAGCAATTTTTCCAGCGCCACAGACAGTCGTTCTGCATCGAGTGGGCCATTTTCAGCAGCGGGGCTGAGTTGGAATTCAGTGTACAAATGGGCAGATACGCCGCCCAGTGGTTGATTGTGATCACGACCAAGCCAATAGGCGAATTGCATCGGCGCTAGTGGAAATGATGCATGTGGGCGCTCTCCGATGCTCGTCGGATCCAACTGAAAACTTTGTTGGCTATCCGCTGCATTTGCGCTTTGTTGTAGTTGTAATGCCCAAGTCGAAGCCCTGGGATCTTTGGCCAATTCGGCAAAGCTGACCGCATAACCCTGAGCGCGCCAATGAGACATCAGGCTCATCAGGCTAATGGAGTTGAGCCCGGCTTCAATCAAATGAGTATCTGCTGAAATATGGCTTAGCCCTGCTGCTAATTTTGTACCAACAACCGCAAGGATCTCCTGTTGTAGCTTGGATAAGTCAGGTGTGTGATTCATGGTTTAGCTCTCCGAATTTAAAAGACATCACCAGTTTGCTCAGTTTGCTGGTGGTTGGTTTGTTGTCTGGCCCTGAGTAATTGCATGCGCTTCTGATGAACGGTTTGCGGGCTGTCTTGCTTGTTGCGCCATTGCTCCAGCAAGCTTTTTTGATCAAGTTTGCCGTTGATGGTCAGTGGCACGCTATCAATAAAGACAAAAGCTGAAGGTAAGTAATGTTTGGGCATACGCTCAGCAACGTAATCACGTAGTTCTGTGGTGGTCACTAACGTTGTCGCTGCTGTGCTTATCAGGAAAGCCAGTAAACCATCTGGCAATTCTGCTGTCGCACAGGGTTTAGCCAGAACGACAGCCCGTTGGATGGCCGGATGTGATTCCAGCACTGTTTCGATTTCATCGGGCTCGATGCGAAAGCCCCTTATTTTTAATTGCCGGTCAGCGCGACCCAGATAGTTCAGTTCACCAGCCTGTTGTGTGGCCAGATCCCCTGAACGATATAAACGTTGCCCCGGGTGGAAAGGGCTCGCAATAAACCGCGCTGCGGTCAAATCTGGACGATTGATATAACCATAAGCAAGTTGTTTGCCTGCGACATAGATCTCTCCCACTTGTCCATCTGCTATGGGTTGCAGGCTCTGATCGAGTAATAGTAATTCCAGGCTGGGTAAGCTTTTGCCAATTGGGCTTTCATCTATGGCCTGATGTTTATCTTCTAGTTGTAACCAACTGGCGTGTACCGTGGTTTCAGTAATGCCATACATATTGATCAAATCAGTGGTATGCATGGGATAGAGTTGCCACCACTTTTGCAGCTTCTGCAAACTCAGGGCTTCGCCTGCGAAGACCACCTTGCGCAATGTCAGTGCCGGTTGGTTTTGTTGTCTGGCTCTGTGTTCTGCATCTATCAGGGCGTAAAACGCGGAGGGGGTCTGGTTGAGTATGCTGACATGATGCTCTCGTAAAAAGCTGGAAAAAATCTCTGCTGACCAAGCGACACTCTTGGGCACAATGACTAATTTAGCGCCAGTGGTCAGTGCCCCCCAAAGCTCCCACACTGAGACGTCAAAGGCTGTGGAATGAAACAACGGCCAGACATCAGTTGATCTAGCTTCCAATTTGGGCAGGGCAGCATCCAGTAAGGCCAGCACTTGTTGATGACCTACCATGACACCTTTGGGATTGCCTGTGGTTCCTGACGTAAAAATAATATAAGCAGTGGCGTTGGCAGATGCAGGAGCGGCTTGATGCAGCAGCATCAGGCTTTCATTTTTTAGGGGGTCGACGTCATCCAGGTATATACATTGCTCCACTTGTAACTCTGGTTGGTTCAGCGCTTTGTAGCTGACCAATACTTTGGGTTGAGTGCTGGCGAGGATCCAGTTGACCCTTTCTTTGGGGTAATCCGGATCTATTGGCACATAACAGGCGCCCAGCCTCAGAGTGGCCAGTAACTGGATAATAAATTCACAGCTTTTAGGCAGCAGCAGGGCAACATTGGTCTGGGCTGTTACGCCTTTGGCATAAAGCTGTTCGGCAGCGATACAAACTTGTTGTTCCAGTTGCAGATAGCTAAAAGAGCGATGCTCATCAGACAGGGCAATGTTGTCGGGATGCTGGGCAACTTGTTGCTGGAAACGCTGGTATAAACTTTCTTCCGCGCCAGAATGTTGCACACTTGGGCGTAAGTCAGTCCAATTGTTGTTCAGCCAGCTCTGGCAGGCTGCAGCATTGTCAGGGCCAAAAACAGCTTGCCAGCCTGCAGGTATCGCCAGAGTTTCAGGCCAGAGTGAGTATTGCGTCTCATCGTTGGCTAGAACCAGAAAAGTCTGGTGGTTGTCGTCAAATAGGTTGCCACTCATGTGTTGCTCCAAAAGTGCAGGTGATAGTTGTCTGTTTAGTTGTCATTGCGGTTCACTAAATATTCAGGCCCATCTGTATTTGAATAACCTGAACTCGGGTTAAGCAATACCTTTTGATACGCTTTTTTGCGCGCCTATCTGTGTTGCTTTGCTAGCCATAGCCAGCGATAACGTACGAAAAAGCGCCTTGATTTCTGCGAAAATCTCCAGATCAAACCTTTAATTCGTGCTGTGCAGATGAATCTTTGTGCAGGCTGATCATGAACCCGAATGCATCAGATTAAATAACGATAACTCACAGCTTTGGTGGTCGAAGCCACGGCTTGTGGCTGGTTTTTTCCCGCCGTTTGATAGCAATTTTTTCGTCAGCGACGGCATTCAAATTACGCAAATGATAATTGTTTGCATTATTGTTTATGTGGAGTATTATTGCAACCAGTTAATTTGGTGAGAGTTAATTGGGTCATCAGGTTATTTCTCATTCATATTGGTGCTTGGTGAGTTTTATTTCTTAAGTGGAGCAAAAATACTTATGGCAACTGAGTTTTTCAGTGAAAACCCAAATGAAAATAATCAGTACAACATGATCCTGGCCCGTGCTGCAGCCCTGGCCGAAAGTGACTTATTTACCCAACATTTGGTTTACGAAAAAAACTTTGAATGCTGGTTTGCTGGTGGTTTCAAGCGCTCCATTACCCTGTTCGCCAATCGCCTGGAATCTGATAGCCCTCAAGGCAAAGTCATTCAACACCTCAATAGCTGGGAGCTGTGTCAGGCGCTTGAGCAAGAATTAAAACGCTGGCAAGGTCCGTGGCAAGCTTGTGGCTGGGCTTGTTTTGAGCTGGCCTACGCCCTGAAGTGTCCTGAACTATTAAATGACGATGAAAGGGAAGGGCGCGAAGCATTGCTGTTTATTTGTGAGCCAGAAGTCATCGTGAACCTCACTCGTGAAGATAGCTATTTCATCACGGCTGATGCTGTGTTACAGCAACAGGTTCGCAAAGTCCTGGAGGAGGCCGAGTTTAAGCTACCTGCTGCCGTCTCTGGTGTAGAGATACCAGAAGACAGCAGTTATCAATGCGCGGTGAGTCAGTTAGTGACAAAGATCCAGCACAGTGCCTTAGATAAAGTGATTTTGTCGCGTAAAGTGCCGCTTGATTTTCGCCCGGACTTTACTGCGACCTGGTTAAAAGGACGTTTACATAATACGCCCGCCCGCTCATTTACGATGGATCTGGCTGGCTGGAAAGCCAGTGGTTTTAGTCCTGAAATCGTTTTGTCAGTCAGCAAAGAGCGTGAAGTGACCGCTGAACCTCTGGCGGGCACCAAACGAATGGTGGGCGATGTCGAAGGAGATATCAGTATCTTTAATGAGCTGTTCAAAGATCCCAAAGAAATTCATGAGCACGCTATTTCGGTCAAACTTGCAGTAGAGGAAATGGAAGCGGTATGTGAAACTGAGTCTGTTGCTGTTCGCAAGTTTATGGGCCGTAAACAACGCGGCTCGGTGCAACACTTATCTTCCAGTGTCTGTGGTACTTTAAAAGCCGGCTATAACCTTTGGCATGCCTTTGAAAGCTTATTTCCCGCGGTGACGGCCTCGGGTATTCAGAAAAAAGCCGCTTATGCCCAGATACGTCGCCACGAATCTACCAGCCGGGGTATTTATGCTGGGGCTATTCTCCGTTTGGACCACACTGGTGAGCTGGATGCCGCTTTGGTATTGCGCAGCATCATGGGCAGAGGTGATCAGGCCTGGCTGCAGGCTGGCGCTGGAGTCGTGGTAGATTCGACACCTGAAAGGGAATTCACTGAAACTGTTGAAAAGCTAAAGAGTATTTCACGCTGGGTCGTGGCAAAAAGCGCTTAGTACGCAAAGGGTGATCTGATGTCACCCTTTTTTTCAGCCCCTGAAGTTTAGCCCAGACCCCCACGTTCGGATTTGAAGTGCCAATAGCCTTTACTGTGGTTTTGTCGGCCTTTTACCTGTCTTTGGTTGCGCAAGTAGTGTCGGATTTTTTTGGCGGATTCTGACTCGCAGGCTGACCAGGCCACATCAATGTTCGCTATTGCTGCGATGATGGGGATAACCTTATCTGCTTGCTCTTGGGCAGAACATACGATCTTGTGTACCACAGTCCCTGCAGGCATTTGGACATCATTGAAATAATCTTGCTCTCCTTTGGCCGCACTGATAATGATCAATTGTGGTGGCAGAGGGTTCTGCCATCGTTCAAGGATACCGGCGACGGCTGGATAAGCTGTTTCGTCAGCCACCAGCAAAGCCTGACCCTGCGCCAGGTGTGGATGCTTATCTGCTGATTCAGAGCGACTGAGGATCACATCACCAACCTGCAAGCCTCGGGCCCATAGACTGCCCGGACTGTCGTCATGGGTGTAGATATCGACATAACCCTGATTCACAAAAGTTGCCCCGTTGCTCTGCCAAGACTTACGCAAGGTATACAGGCGGATGTCTTTATTCATGTTTTGCAGTAGTTTTTGTCGACGTTGGCTGGATAAATGCTTCATTAACCAGATAAACAGACGATCTAGCTTATCTTTCAGCCAAGGTTTTTTACTGCGGGCTATAGTGTTGGCGCCGGCACTTTTTTGCATGCTTTTGAGCATAAATGCATAGGCGTAACCCGGGTAGTATTCGGGTAAAGGGGTCGCACATTGGACAGTAAGCCGGATCATGTTGTGACTGATTTTTTGTTTGCCGGTAATTTCAAAAAAACGCTTACCAGTTCCGCTAAAGTCTCGACCTTGTTCGACGATGGCGGCATAAGCCAGATAAAGAATTTTCTCTTCCAGATCACCTTCAATCTGAAACGGGATAAAGATGTCATCCTGTTGGTTATCATTCCCATAGGTGAGACCAACCAGTATTCCTTCGTGGAATAAGTCCAGGATCCTGGCTGTGGATATCTGTTGCTGCGGGTAATGACTTTGCGCCATTGTTAACAGCTCTTCAGTGTGATCCTGGCTGATGTGGTCAATAATATCCAGCTTCTGATCCTGTTCCAGGATGGGGGTTCGTGTGTTCATAAAGTCCCTATTGGTCACTTGTGCAGGCAGGCTTGTGGTTCTGCCATTGTTTTTCAGATGGGTTAGTGTCAGTTGTGATTACCGCTTGCTCACTTTGAGTCTGATAGGCAAGGGCAGGAAAGCCCTTCAGATCTAAGGGGCGCAATTTGTTGTACCCGGATGACTGGTAAAATTCAATCCGGGGCCAAAAGAACAGGGTGGCCGATTTTTCCGGTAGAGAAATCTGCTTTTGCTCCTCAAAGCCGAGAGATTTGGCGGCATGGCGGAAGATCGAGACTTCACTGCTGGGTTCGCCAATGGCTTTGTTTACTTCTGGCAAGTGACGGAAAATAAAGTCAGCCAGTAATACCATCACAGGGGCAAAGTGTCCCCGACCTAAAATCCGGGCTTCGCCTAATAACAAATGTATTCCTATATCCTCTTGTGCTGCGGGGTAATAACGAGCGATGCGATCACGGGCACATTCATAAATCTCAGCATAACCGACGGGATGACTATCCAAAGTAATAAGGTATAAACGCTGGTGATCATCCGCCAGCATTTTTTCAAAGAAAACCTGTAGTTCTAATGCAGATTTATTCAACTGCCACTGCGGGATAACGTGCTCGCTATGCATCCAGCGATATAAGAGTGGCAAATCATCTGGATAGCGAACCTGATTCAGACCGTAAAGGTGCTGGTTCATGCTCAGGCTAAATGTATCTGGTAGCTTACTGGACAAAGTTTGCATAACTAGAACCTCAATACTGGCTTTAGCATTGATGATTAAGCCAGTGATCATCATAACAACGTCAGCCCTATTGGTGGGCGGCAGCCTTGCATCGTGCTTTTTTTGCTATTGGGGCGAAAACTCCTGGAAGCATATTTTCTCTTCCACGACATAGATCTGTTTGCCCATGATCTGATTAATAATGATGGAATTGCGATAACAACCCATGCCCAGATCAGCTGCTGAAATACCGTGGGTGTACAGGCCCACGTTTTGCACATACACGGTTTTGTCCGCATTGATGGTAAAGTCCCGGCTGGGCAGCAAGCGCTCTTTGTCATCCCAATGCAGGTGATGGGCGATGGGGTAGAGGCAACCCGGGATCTTATATTCGTAGCCCAGCGACAGAATCACCACTTCCGACTCTATTTTGAAGTCTTGTGCCAGATCCTGTTTAGTACAGGACAAGGTGAATATGTGATCCTGGTGTTTGATTTCGTTAAGTTGGGTATCTGCCAGTAGCCGCGTTTTTACTTGCGGTTGACGAGATTTGATATACAACATGTCATAGATTTGATCAATAAGACTGGCATTGATGCCTTTGTAAAGCATGGCCTGTCTGTCGATAAACTGATCGCGTTTGTGTGGTGATAAGCCGTAAAAGTGTTGAGTGTAGTCCGGCGAGGTTAACTCCAGCGATAACTTGGACAAGTCCATGGCAAAGAAGCGTTCGGAGCGGGTGACCCAGTTGAGTTGGTACTGGTGCTGATCAATCTCAGAAAGCAGATCATAGTATATTTCTGCGCCACTCTGACCACTGCCAATAATGGTAATAGACTTTTTATCCTTGTAAGCTGGTTTATGCGATAAGTAGTCTGCACTCATATGGACCTGTTGTTTTACAGGTTGGCAGAACTCAGGGATAACAGGTGTAGTGCCCGTACCCAGTACCAGATGTTTGGCGCGCACGTTGCTGAGTTGGTTGTCGCTATTTCTGACTGTCAAGGTATAGATTTTGCTAGTTTCATCATAGCTGACCTTTTCTACCCTATGACCAAAGTACAGGTTGTCTAATTGCTCTGCAGCCCACTTACAATAGTCATTGTATTCGGTGCGCAAAATGAAAAAACTTTGGCGGATGTAAAATTGATAAATGCGTCCCTGGGATTTGAGATAGTTCACAAAAGAAAACTTGCTAGTGGGATCGGCAAAGGTGACCAAATCGGCAAAAAAGGGTATTTGCAGCGTGCTCCACGCGGGCATAATGCCACTGTGCCAGTCAAATTCAGGCTTTTGATCAAAAAATATCGTAGAGATTTCCGACAAGGGGTCGCTCATACAGGCCAGGCTCAGATTAAAGGGGCCGATACCAATACCTGCGATATCATAAACTTCACTATTCAATTGACTATCCTATGTGCTTTGCTGACTTACAGACTTTTGTTGACCTTGCCAACTTGGGTGTATTGAAAGCTTGCGACCAATTCTATTTCGTCAGGTAATTTGTATTCGGCGATGTTTTTCTGCATCAGGAATACCCGGATATCCCGCAGTGATAAGGAGTTCCTCGCATCCTGCAATACAATCAGTGCTTTTGTACGCTCACCAAGGAGGGGATCTTTGACGCCGACCACAGACACGTCTTTCACCGCACTGTGGGCCAGGATCAAGTTTTCAATTTCACTGGGGGTGATCTTCTCGCCGGCGCGATTGATTTGTTCTTTTTCACGACCGGTGACCACGATGTTTTGGTTTTCGTCCAGATAGCCAATATCACCGGTGATGTAATAACCCTGACTGTTGAAACTGCGTTGATTCACTTCTGCAGAGTTGTAATAGCCGTTGATGGTATAAGGACCTTTGGTGAGGATATAACCTGCCACACCACAGGCTTGTGCTTGCCCTTGGTCATCGACGATCAGGATCTCGTCGTGTTCCGACAAAGGTCTGCCCTGGGTGTAAAGTATGGTCTGGGGGTCGTCATCCAGGCGGGTGAAATTAACCAGACCTTCAGCCATGCCATAGACCTGTTGTAATTTGGCGCTAAGTTTTTTATGGATAGCTTCAGCCAGCTCTGGCAATAATTTTGCCCCCCCGACCTGGATGACTTCAAGGCTAGTCAAGTTTGCTGTTTCAAGTTGTGGGGCGTTGATCCACACATTGATCAGCGAGGGCACCAGCGAAACCTGGGTGATTTGCTGGTGTTCAATCAGGCCAAAGCAAGTATTAGGGCTGGGGTCTGTGGTCAGGCAAACCTGGCCACCGACGTAAAACACACCTAAGAACCCCGGAGAACTCATGGTGAAATTATGCATCACTGGCAACACGATTAACTGCCTGGTGTCACTATTTAGCCGGGTAACTTCCACGCTCTTTTTGACTGAATAAAGATAATCGGCATGAGTTCTTGGGATCAGTTTTGGCAGTCCAGTAGTCCCGCCGGATAGTTGTAAGAAAGCGATGCTATGAGCACTGGCCTGGTACTGTGCCACAACCGCAGAGGCTGTCAGCATACCGGCAAATGCCGCTTCAATATTGTCGGTACTGTTGAGGGTTTGCCTGAACCACAAGTTGACATTGGGCTGGCTAAAACCAAGACAGACATCTTCAGCATCCTTTGTCCTAAGTCCTGGCTGGTTGATTTTGATATAACCCACAGCACGGCTGGTCATGGCGATATTTTCTATTTCATAGGCACCATGACCGTTTAAGCAAAACACCGGTCTTGCACCTATGTAATACAAGGCAAATAACACAATAAAAAACTCGATGACATTCGGTGATTGTATGACGATAAAATCTTCGGCTTGTAGCCCTTGTTGCTGTAAGTAGCTGGCATATTGTGCTGCGTACTGATACAGCTGGGCATAGGTTAAACTTTTTTCACCCTGAATGGCGGCAACTTTATCGCCATACTGTTGGCGGATCCGATCCAATAGTTGGATATGGGTCTCATCCTCCCAGCAACCAGTTTTCTTATAAAAATCAGCTCTCTCTGCAGAGAAAGGGATAAAACCCTGCGCCATATCAACTGCAGAAAACAGGCGACTGATGCGGGGTTGGTGGTTTTTTCGGCTCATCACAAACACACTCCAGCTAGCGCTTTTCTCAGGTCCCGCAATGTGAGCTCTGGATGCTCAATATTGCTGGCCAGGTTGCGGACAACGGCGTCCACAGTGTTTTTAATCAAAGTAATTTGTGCACTGCTGTAGTGACTGGTTCGGTATGTCAGTACGACTCGAAGAGCTTGTTGTTCTGATGCAGGGTCTTCAAAGGCTTCAAAGTGCAGGCCGAATTTGGCGATGTCACGCTCTGGTTCTAACAACTCAAAATCAATCTGGCTGTTATTGCCTAAATCTATGGCGCTATTAAGGATATTTTTCTGATGGAACTGAATGTAAACTTCACACAGGTTGTCAAACATTGAGGCCATAGGCGCAGCTGCGACCTCTTGCTCAACGATGCCAAATGGGACATCTGAGTAAGGTAGAGAGGCGATAATGTCATCCTTTACCTGAGAAACAAGCTGGTTAACTGACAGTTCTTCGGCAAAATTCACATGGTGCATAATCACATTCGTGAACAGGCCAACGGTATCCTGGTAGCGCGCATCTTCGCGACCATAGGCGGAGGTGCCAACCAAGAGCTGTTCACCTGCGCCCAGATAATAGAGGGCGAGAGATATTGCTGCATGGATCACATGGAACATAGACGATTTGTTCGTTTGGGCCAATTTAGCAAGTGCGGTTGGTACAGCTCGCTCAAAGGCAAACTCTATCCAATCGCCTTCAGGCGATGTTGCGGTCGGTGCCGACGCCTGATAGAACAAAGGCTTCGCTGGGGTCACTTTGCCAAGATATGCATGCCAAAACTTTAGATGTTGCTCTGTCGTTGGGTGTTGGTTCTTTTCAAGCGCATACTGGTGAAATTGTGTGGCAGCTTTGTCCCAGCTGATTGGTTTGCCTGCCAGGAGTTGTTTATAGGCATAGAACAAGTCCTGCATCAGGATCCCTGTTGACCATTCATCAAAGGCACTGTGATAAATCAACATGGACAGATATTGTTGTCCTTGTTGATCATAGACAAATCTGACTCTGACAGGCAGTTCTCTGGTCAGGTCAAAACGATAAGCGGCTTCCTGTTTTAATACTTGCTCTGCACTTTGCTGAGCCTGAAGTGATGATGGGAAGAACCAGCGGTAATCCTCCAGACTGGCTGCGGCAATAATGCGCTGTTGGATGGCTTCACCTGGTTGAATCAGGAATAGACTGCGCAAGGCGTGGTGGCGGATGATGACCTGCAGGAATGCCTGCTTGAACACCTGTTCATCCAGCGGCTTGGACAGTTTAAAGGCAAAGGGAATGTTAAATACCGGATTTTGGCCTAATTCAGCAATTTCCATATAGGTACTTTGCAGCAGAGACAAAGGGGCAATGAATTCTTCATCCTGCGCTATGGTCGACAATGGAGCGAACTGTTGCTCACAGTGTCGGGCATAATTGGCAAGTTCACAGGCTCTGGGGGCATTAAAAAAATCTGCAATTTTTACGTCGATCTTATGCTGGGTTTTCAGTTTGCCGATGACCCTGGTTGCCAGGAGCGAATGGCCACCCAGTTCGAAAAAGTCATCGTCGGCACGAATATCTTGTCTTGCTAGCACCACTTTAAACTCTGTCAAAATCGCATCAACTATCGATTGGTCTGTCGTTCCAGACTGACTCGGCGCAAAGCTGGACATGAGTGTTGTTTGTGCATGTGCGCCAGCGAATAATGAAGGAAAGTTTGGTTTGGTATCTGCATCGGCAGTGTGTATAAAGCCAATAAACTGCTCGAGTAAAAACGCCCCTATAGTCGCAGATAGCGTCTGACCTGTCGTCAGCTCAAGCCGGACTTGCTCGTCAGCAATAAATTGTACCGCCAGGGTAATGTCGTAATCAGATGCCAGCGGGGGGATGGACATTGGAGCCACATTCACACCAGGCAATGTCAAATGTACTGATGCATCTGACACCTGAGTGACCAGAATGTTAGGCGTATTGTTCCTACGAGTTTTAGTCGCAGAGAAAATGTGCTCTATTGGTAAGTTGTGTTCAAGACCTTCGAGCAATTGATTGCGCAGATCCTTAATAGCTGAGCTGATATCTGAATCAGGCATTTTAATTGTCACGGGCAATACATTAGAGCTGGAGCCAATCTGGTTCAGTTGCGTCACGGTTTTTTGGCTGACAACAGGCAGTAAAATATCAATGGTTTCGCTGGCGAAAAGCTGATTCAGATATAAACCAAACAGGGTCAATAAAGCCTGAAACGGCGATGCCTGAGCTGATTTCGCGAGGCTTTTGGCTTTTGTCAGTGGCTGATTGGTATAAAACCTGTGGGCTTTAACTGGCTGTTGAATGATATTCTGGCTACCGAGGTGGGCAATAGTTGTGAGTCCTGGCGCCGGATTGATAAATAAAGCCGGCATCGGTGTCTGGCTAAAACCCTGCGGGTGATGTTGTTGCCAGTATTGCTCACTTTTTTCAACGTTCACCACAGGTGGCTGCACAGTGGTAAAAGTCGCGGTCTGTGGCAGGGCTTGGTCCTGATAGAGTGCACTCACGGCAGAAAAAATTGGCTGCCAACAGCTGTCGTCCAACAGTATGTGGTGGCCTAAAATGCCAAGTACCAGTTGGTTATCGGCTTTGTGAAATACCCAGAATTGGATAGCAGGCTGACTGGCTAAATCTATGGCTGAGTTTTGCTGTTGTAACAGGAAGTTGATGATTTGCGCATCTGTGTCTAATGGGATGACGCCTATCTGGATGCTGTTTGCATCCAGCTGTTGCTTAATGAGTTCACCTTGCTCATTCAGTTTATATATTTGCTTGAGGTTTGAATCACCCTGATAAACTTGTTTCAGAGCTTTTACCAACTTGGCTATGTCTACCTCACCTGACAGCTGGTAAGCTGCCGTAAATGGCCCTGATGCTGCTAACGGATCTTGCTGGTGAAGCATCCAGGCTCTTTCTTCGGACCAGCTCAGTTGTTCATTATTTTTTAATGTGTTGGCATTGGTGCTGAACTCTGGCTTTTTGTCCAGACCCAGCTCTGCCAGTCTCTTTTTAAACTCGCTCATTTTTTGCGAATGAAGAACAACCTTTTTTTCCATTTTGTATAACCCTAATTCCTGCCTTCAACCCTTGGCATGCTGCAATGACTTATGTTGTTTTTCCACGAGTTGCGCAAACAGTGCCACTTGTGCAACTCGTGGCGACTTAAAAGAGTCTGTTTTCTGGCACTTGCCATCTTGTTCATAGAGATGATACACAGCTCGGCATGCAAATAGTACTAATTATCATTTAGATTATCAATTGTTTGTTGGTGGGGTTTACGCTAGGATTAGCGCCGACGTTGATGCAAATCTGCTGAAATTAGTGTTCAGGGAAGCTATCAATCATCTATGGTTGCATTCTTGAGAGATATTCATGTCAAAATTTACACTTGTATACCGCCCGTTACTGGCACTGGCACTACCGCTTATTTTTATTCAGATCTGTCAGGCTTCCCTCGGACTTATTGACACTATGGTGGCAGGGCAATATGGCTATAAGGATTTGGCTGGAGTAGGTTTGGGTAGCAATATGTGGACGCCTGTATTTATTTTGATCACAGGTATTTTATTTGTGCTGGTGCCAAAAATATCTGAACAGGTCGCAGCGGCAAATACAAAGCAGATTTATCCGCTGTTTGCCAAAGGCAAAAAATTGGCCGCGCAGTTATCTGTCGTCGCTTTTGTCTTAGTCCAGTTATTGGCGTTTAGTTGCCATTGGTTTATTGCTGAGCCTGAAGTGGCTGTGATTACCAGTAATTATTTACATTGGGTGGCTTTTGCTATGCCAGCTCTGGTTTATAGCTTGCTTTACCGCTTTATCAGTGAGGGCTGTAGCAAGCTGATGCCGATCATCAAGGTGGTGGTGGCACTGGTGGTATGTAATCTGGTGTTGAATTTTTTATTTGTGTTTGGTGTCGGTGATATGTCGGGGCTGGGTGGGGCAGGTTGTGGCTTGGCGACAGCTGTGAGTGCCTGTGTCGCGCTGTTTATCATCAAGACCGAGGTTAAAAAAGCGGTACCTGAAATTTGTCAACAGCCACAGATGGCTGCGAGCTGGGCTGATAGTAAAGAGTTATTCCTTGCGGGGCTACCGATTGGTATTGCTTTTGTGATTGAGGTGCTGGCGTTAACGACGCTGGCTTTTTTTGCTTCTTCATTAGGTGTCAAGCAGGTTGCAGCCCATCAAATTGCTATTAACCTGGCTATGGTGGTGTTTATGTTGCCATTGGCGCTCAGTAGTGCGACCACTATTCGAATTGCAGCTTTTACCGAGCCGCAGCACAGGCAAAATAGAACAAACACAGCAAAAGCTGCATTGTTCATGGCAACCTTATATGGCTTAGCCATGGCCTGGGCTCTGGTGAGCTATGGTCAGCCACTGTTGCTGGCTTTTAGTCAGGATGACAAGGTCTTAGTGTTGGCGGCTGGATTACTGATATATGTCGCGTTATTTCAATTTTTTGATGCTATTCAGATAGTTGCAGCTGGCATTTTACGGGGGCTGCAGCAGTTTGTGAGTCCGTTACTGGTGTTACTGTTGGTCTATTGGCTGATTGTGATCCCTGGTAGTTACTTTGTGGTTGGTCAGGGCTGGTGGATACTCTCAGGTGATGTGGACAGTATTTGGCTATTGCTCAGTGCTGGACTTGGCATGGCTGCTGTGGTTTTGTGTCTGATCAGTGTTAAACATCTCAGCGGCACTAGACAGCTGGCAAAAGCACAGCTTTAAGCGCAGTTTTATCGGCATTTTTTAATACCAACGCCATATTAAGCCTATTCGTGATGATAAACACGGAAGGCGAAGCTATGACTTGTTCTGATGTTGCCGTATTGGCTATGACTCATAACAACGAAAACAGCATAGTCGAGTCTTGTTCCATGCAATGAGTCTTTACCCGGAGCCTCTCAGGGGAGGGGCCTGCGATATGGTGCGAAGATGAAAACATCAGCCTTAACATGAGCTTGATGAAGCACCGTTTCGGCAACAAAGCCATTATCTGACTTTTATGGTTGTGCAGTCACAACGAACAATTGATGTTCCAACAGCTAATTAACCCGAATTCAGGTTGATTATGTCAATAAGTATCTGCTCATATTAAGGAAAAAACAGTGAGATGTGACTGCACAGGAAATAATATTTGGTGCGTCCTAGTGGACTCGAACCACCGACCCCCACCATGTCAAGGTGCGGGGTGCGTTCGGTAGAGCAAGTTCATACAAGTATAGTATAAAATTTAAACAAATAAAATCATAAACCTGCAGAAATTGTGTTCGTGAGCTAAAGGTTGAAGGACTGCGTTCTAAACCGCTTTTGCCAGTGTCGAACTATATTTCTGGGCACCAACGGGCGCATTCTGGTTTTGACCCCCACCGGCTTGATTTTATTGGCCTGCAGGGGTTTTGCTCTAGCTGGTTTCGCTAGTGACTCAGGCAAAAAATACATGCCTGTGTCAGGGTATGAGCAGACATCTGATGCACGCTTGCCACAAGCAAAGAGATTGGTCTAAATGCTGCTTAGACAGATTTTCTTCCTAAAACAGGCATTTTTGTTGGCAAACTGAGTAGTTCCGGAATTTGGCAAAATTTGTCCGAGTTTACTGGGTTTTTGCGTATTTGGCGGCCTTAGGTTTGTTGGTAGAAACAGTAGGCGGCTGAACTATGTCAGGGTAGAACGATGATTACCAGCAAAATTGGTGATTCGTGCCCGAAAAACAAAATTCAAACAATTGTTTAAAACATCGTAGATCAGCGAGGGAGCTTCAATTGGCCAAAAAACCGCAGTTAACTGGGCTTAACTGCGATCGTTCCCGATTTTGATTTTTGTGCAGTCGATGGCAGGGGCTGGTCAGCCCTTTTTATCACGGTGAGACTTTAACAGCTGTTCAAACGATGCGCCATCCTGGCGTGTCAGATTCGGCACATAGCGGCTGTACACTGTAAATAGCATTTGAGTGTTGGCATGCCCAAGTTGGCGGGCAATCCATTCGGGGTTTTCACCAGCGCCCAGCCACAGGGTCGCTGTGGTATGTCTGGTTTCATAAGGCCGACGGTAGGGGATACTTAATTGTTTTAGCAACGGTGCCCAAATACGGTCCCGCACATTTCGATGATCAAGCGGGGTATTGGCGCGGGTACAAAATACAAAAGGGCAGGTTCTACCGGTCTGTTCATATTGTGCAAGCAATGCCTCATATACTGGTGTACTCATATCCACTTCCCGTCGGCTGCTGGGCGTTTTTAATGGCCCTAACTTGCCATCTGTCAGCGCTTCCCGTACCAAAATTTGCCGGCGGTCAAAGTCGACATACTTCCACTGCAAACCGTCGATCTCTCCGGTCCGCAGGCCGGTTAAAAACCGCACGATGTAGTAGTTTTTAAAGTCTATCCGCACTGCTTCGATGAGGTTATGCATTTGTTGTAACGTGAACGGGTTCACCTCCGTCTGTCCAACGCGCAGCGTCTTGATATTTGTAAAGACCTGCGGCAAGTTATAACGCGCGGTGCCTTCGGCCAGGATCATCCGCAAAGTGCCCATAACATGGTTGATAAAATCTGCCGATTTTTCAGGTTTTAATGCCGCTAGATCGGCGCGAAATTGCAGGATAGACGCGCGCGTGATCTCATGTAGCTGCAGTGAACCAAACACCGGCAGAAGATAACTGTTAATGATCAGTCGGATGTTGTATTGATAGCCAGGCTGCCAGCGACAGAGGTTGGTTTCATACCAATCCAGCGCCATGGCAGCAAAATCGGTCGACCTTAACTTATGTTGATGATTACTGACCAGATGCGCATTTTGCTGCTTTTTAATCAGCGCTTGTTGGTCCGCATCGGCAAATTGAGCAATTTTTGCAGAGTGCGGAAACACATCGCGATATATGAAGATCCCGAGGTTGATGTCTTGTGTGATAGTGTTCAGCAGCCTCTCGAGTTTTCGCCGGTTAAGCACTGAATCATCCAGTTCAGTTTGTTCGCGGCAGCGCACACCTGAATAATAAAAATCTAGGAAGAGTTTGCCATTGCGGCTTCGGATACTAGCCATAACAAACACCTCCGCGCGACATCGGAATGGCATAACAACCACGCACACCTGCTTTGTAAAGCTCGGTTTCGACTGCTTCCCAGATATATAAAATTTTGCGTCCACCGAAAGGACGGATGTAATGTATGCCTTCGTGAAAAACTGAATCTTTCAGGACGCGATTGATATACACTGAACTGTAATGAATGCGTTTGGCAAGTTGCCTGACGTCTAACAGCGTGTGCGACATAAACACCCCTTTTCAAAAAATGTTCTCTCAAAGAACAAAATAGGAGTGAAAAAGTGTTCTGTCAAAGAACATTTTAGGATTTTATGATTATTTTTCGTATCAGAGAGCTCATAGAAGCTAAAGCTGCCCGGGAAGGTCGCAAGATCACAATGCAAAATGTGTCGGACGAGACAGGGGTAAACCGCACCTCATTAGCCAAAATGGCAAACCCGAAGTACCGCCACTCGACTACAACGGCAACGATTGAAATTTTGTGTGATTATTTCGAGTGTGATTTGGCAGAATTGATGCTTTATATTTCAGATAAAACTACGGATTCAAAAGCCAACTGAAACTACAAGCCCAGTCGGCTTCAATATCCTTTTCGTTATGGGTTGTAGTACTCACCATTTTTGCGCAGGTAAAAGAACCAGTTGATGACTAAACATAGGGCATAAAACAGCGCGAACCCGACCATCGCATATTCCGGGGTGGCCGCTTTGATTTGCTCGCCAAACACCTGTGGAATATAAAATGCGCCGTAAGCCGCGACAGCTGATGTCCAGCCCAGCACCGGGCCCGCTTGTTCTTTTGGAAAGACCACCGCAATGGTACGGAAAGTCGAGCCATTCCCAATACCGCTGGCTGCAAACAGGCCGAGGAAAATTAAAAAGAACGGCATAAAATACTGCTCAGGCGTTGCCGACTGATAAGCCTGTTGCATGTAGTAACCCGCACCTAAGGCACATGCAATCATCACCACCGAGCATAATTGGGTGACAAAAGCGCCGCCAAGTTTATCGGCCAGCCAACCGCCTACCGGCCGGATCAAGGCACCAATAAATGGCGCAATCCAGGCGTAGGTCAGCGCACTTGGTGCATTAGGATTCACTGTGGTGTGCGTCATCACGCCATCAACCAATTGATGGCTATAACCAAAAATTACCTGGATGGACAATGGAAAGGCAGCAGAGAAACCGATAAAAGAGCCAAACGTCATCACGTATAACACGCTCATCACCCAGGTATGTTTATTGCCGAATATTTGATATTGACGGTCGAGGCTAGTGCGAATGGCGCCGGGCAGTAGTTTTAATAAAAATACCGTGGCGAATAACACTGCAATCAGCACCAGTTCTTTGGGAATGCCAAAGCCAGAGCCATTAGCCGATTCAGGTAACATGAGCCACAGGCCAGCTATGGCAGTTAAAAAGCCAATGGTCAGCATCGACAGCTGAATGGCAAATGACATTGGTGCCGATGGCAAGTTGGGGGTGACTTCATCGGTATTGATGTTATTCATACCGAACCAGGTCGCGAAGGCTAAAGGTACCAATAATAAAAGCCAGACAAAACCGCCATTTTGCACCCAGGTTTCACTACCGGCCGGAATGGCACCGATCAGGGTGCCACTTGCTTTTTGCAGTGTCATTGAATCGCCGCCACCAAGCAGGGTAAAAGCGCCAAAGGTCATAAATAGCGGTACCAGAATTTGCATACTGGTCACGCCGAAATTGCCGAGGCCAGCGTTTAACCCCAGCGCCAGACCTTGTTGTTTTTTCGGAAAGAAGAAACTGATATTCGACATCGAAGCCGCAAAGTTACCTCCGCCAATACCCGACAACAGTGCCATCAGTTGAAACACCCAAAACGGGGTGTTTTTATCTTGCAGCGCCAGACCGGTGCCAATTGCCGGCAGCATCAACAGCGACGTCGTTAAAAAGATGGTGTAGCGCCCGCCACATAACCGGACAAAAAAACTGGCCGGAATGCGCAAGGTCGCCCCGGTTAGCCCGGCGATCGCAGTTAATGAGAATAAATCGCTGGCGCTGTAAGGAAAGCCAAGGTTTAGCATCTGGACTGTCAAAATGCTCCATAACATCCAGACCGCAAAGCCGCATAACAGGCTTGGTATTGAGATCCAAAGATTGCGGGTAGCGATGGCTTTACCCGTTTCCGCCCAGAATTGTTCGTTTTCTGGTTGCCATCTTTTTAGATCGGCCATAAAAAGTCCTCATAGTTTTTCGTATCCCAGCCACTATGCATGGCCACTGCAAGGCTCTCAATCGATCTGAAGAGTTACAGCTCGCACTGAAACAGCTTGTTGGTGATACCTACAACGAGGTATTTTCTGTTGTTGTATATAAACAAAAGTCAATAAAAACAATTGCATACATTGGTGTCGAAGGCGGCTTTTATGGGGTGTGTCTTGAAGCATAATTTTGGTGTATGCAGCGGGCATGATATAAATCAACATCAACGCAAACGGAATATTTCTTAATAGGCAGCAGACTAGTTGCTCACAGGAACACAAGCATGTCAGAACAGCAAAAACAACTCGCCGAAGAAACTGATAGTTACAGCGTGATGCTGGTGGATGACCATCCGTTGTTACGCAAAGGATTGCGTCAACTATTGGCGTTTGAAGACTCATTACAGGTGGTGGCTGAGGCTAGTTCGGGGGCAGAAGCTATCACGCTGGCCAATGAACTGGATCCGGATTTAATTATTCTGGATTTAAATATGCAGGGCATGGATGGTCATCAGACCCTGAAACAGCTGCGTGATGATGGCGTCACTTCGCGGATTGTCATGCTAACGGTTTCCGATTCGAATGAAGATGTGATTAAAGCCATTAGTTTGGGCGCGGATGGTTATCTGTTAAAAGACTCGGACCCTGACGAGTTGTTGGAACAAATCAAAAAAGCGGTGCAAGGCAAAATGGTCCTGAGTGAAGCGGTTAATGCTGCTTTGGCTGAAGCCATTCGGCGACCGGTAGAAAAACCAGCCACGGATTTAAGTCAGCTGACCCATCGTGAACAGGAAATCCTTGAGCTGATTGCCAAAGGGCGCAGCAATAAACTGATTGCCCGTGAGCTGAATATCTCAGATGGTACCGTGAAGGTGCATGTGAAGCACTTGCTGAAAAAGCTGCATCTGCGCTCGAGGGTGGAAGCTGCGGTCTGGATGGTTAATTTTCAAAGCAAGAAGTAGTGGGGACGCATGGAATCGCAAAGCAGCAAATTACAACAGATGAACCCGCAAACAAAAGCAGTCAAACCTATGCTGCCGCTGCCCGATGCGCTGGCGCGGCTGGTGACTACTATCAGTCAACAGCTGCAACTGTGTTCAACAGTAGTGGCAATTGATGGCGCTTTAGACCGAACACTGGCCGAAGATGTGTACTCGCCGCTACCGGTGCCGACGGCCACCAATTCAGCAATGGATGGATATGCGTTGCGTTTTGCCGATGTCACTGCTGATCCAAATCAACAGTGGCCGGTGATTGGCCAAAGTCTGGCTGGTCATCCTTATCAGGGAGAAGTTCCGCCCGGGGCTTGTCTGCGGATCACCACCGGCGCTGTGGTGCCCGCCGATTTGGATACGGTGGTGATGCAGGAAGATACCCGCTGGCTGAATGACCAACGCAGCCATTTAGCGCTAACCAGACGTCCGGTGGCCGGGCAGCATATCCGCCTGTGCGGCAGTGAGCTGGAGCTTGGGCAACTTGTGCTGGCCAAAGGTACCGTCCTTGGCCCGTTGCAGCTTGGTTTATTAGCTACGCTTGGTATTGCTAAGATTAAGGTGTACCAAAAGGTAAGGGTGGGGGTGTTATCCAGTGGCGACGAGTTAAAGCAGCCCGGCTCTATTTTAATGGAGGGCGATCTCTTTGACAGTAACCGGATCATGTTGCTTGGCGTGCTGAAAAGATTTGGCTGCGAGGTGATTGATTTAGGCTGGGTGGCAGACGATCCGGTGGCTCTTCGCGCCTTGTTTACGCAGGCCGCAACCGAAGTTGATGTGATTGTCAGTAGTGGTGGCGTATCGGTCGGTGATGCCGACTATACCCGGCAGGTGCTTGCCGAAATTGGGCAAATGGATTTCTGGCAAGTGGCGATCAAGCCCGGTAAACCCTTTGCCTTTGGTTGGTTGCAATGCAAACCTACTGAACAAACTCCACCTGTGTGGATTTTTGGTCTGCCAGGCAATCCGGTCTCCGCCGCTGTGACTTGTGAACAGTTGTTGATCCCCGCTTTGCAGTTACTCAGTGGCCAACCGCTGAAAAGCCCGAAGTTGTGGGTAGCCACTGCCACACAGCCATTGCGCAAAAAGCCTGGGCGGCTCGATATGCAAAGGGTTCGTTTGCAGGTGACGGCCGATGGCATTCAGGCGGAACCGGTCGGGACCGATAGCTCGGGCATGTTAACTTCGTTGCTGATGGCGGATGCCTTAACCTGGTTGGAACAACCGCGCTCGGATGTGCAGGCCGGAGAAGAAATCTGGGTTCAACCGAAAAGCCATTGGTGGTTGTAGCTGAATTTATCCACAGCAGTACGCTCATGTGCACTCAGGGCCGTACGGCCCTGAGTGCACTCAATAATACCTCATCAAGACTACCTATTCTGCCTTGGCAAAGCCGTCGGTTTTGTTGATATAGCGCAACCTTTGCTGCTGCATTTACGCCTTAAATAGCGCTAGTTTTAGCCAAGTTGGGTGATCCCACAGGATATTTTGATGCATACAGAAACGTTGTCCCAAACGCTGGCCCGGCTGCTGCAGGGTCATGGCATTACGGAGTTGTATACTGTGCCGGGCGATTTTGTACTGCCCTGGTTACAGGCACTGGAGCTGCAGGGCGCTTCAGCTTGTAGTTTGCGGCTTATTCAGCTCAGTCATGAGCCTTCAGCGGTATATGCCGCCGATGCCGCAGCGCGTTGGCGTAATAGTCCAACAGCGGTGATGCTGACCTATGGTGCTGGCGCGCTCAACGCCGTCAATGCCATCGCTCAGGCTTATATGGAGTTTGTGCCTTTATTTGTGTTCGCTGGTTACCCATCGCAGGCCGAAGTGGACTCTGGGTTATTGTTACACCATCAGATCAGCGATTTGGACGCGCAGCGGCGGATTTTAGCCGAAGTGACGTGCGCACAATGCCGGCTGGATAATCCAGCCACAGCCGCGACTGACCTGGCGCAGATCATGGCACTGGCAAAATCAGCCAGCAGACCGGTATTGATCGAACTGCCGCGGGATATGGCGATGGTTGCGGTTGAGCACCGAACACATTCTTCCGAAGCAAATACCGGCGCCATCGGAAATAACGCAGTGAGTAAAACAGTGGACGGCCAGAGCAGCAAGAGTGCTGAAAAGCATGCTGCCGAACTGCAATTCACAAGCTTTTGTCAGACGGTGAGTGCTCAGTACAAACAGCCATGTTTGCTGGTGGGCGTGAAAGCAAAACGCTTTGGTTTTGATCTGGCAGTCACTGAATTAGCACAGCATTGTGGCATGCCGGCACTGACGACCTTGTTGGGCCGTGGTGTGCTGGATATCAGCGCTGTTTGGTACAAAGGCGTTTATAGCGGCGGCAAAGAAGATGCTGGTTTGCCCTGGTTGCTGCAGGCTGATTTGCTGATTTGCGCTGGCGTGATCCGATCAGACAGCAATTTTGCCGCGCATCCACATTTGCTGGCGGGCAGAGCTGTGCTTTGGGTTGACGAGCAGCAGAGCATTTTACCGGATGGTTCCCTGGTGGAGTTGCCCGCTTGTCAGGTGTTAACGCTGCTGCAGCAGGCGTTTGGTGACGCTAGCGATGCAGCGCTGCCATCTGTGGATGCAAGGGGGCTGGAGTCCGCCACTGCTACTGTTCAATCGGAGAGAGCTTCAAAACCGCAGCAGTCCCCATGCTGGCGCTCAGATACTTTAGTCAGACGATTGCATCACCTGTTAAGCCAACAGTCGCAGTTATATCCTTTTGTGGTGGATATCGGCGATTGTTTATTTGCCGCCTTATCAGCTGAACCCTCGATGCTGTTGGCTCCAGCTTTTTATGCCTCGATGGGCTTTGCCGTGCCGGCCGCTTTGGGTGTCCAGCTGAGTTCTGGTTTAAGGCCGATCGTGCTAGTCGGCGATGGCGCATTTCAGATGACCGGTTTAGAGCTTGGCCATTGTCAGCGTTATGGTTTGAACCCGATTGTGATCGTGTTGAACAATCAAAGTTGGGGGATGATTAAAGCCTTTGCTCCGGAATTAAAAGCCACTGCTTTAGGCGGCTGGCAGTATGCCGCACTTGGCAGATCCATGGGTTGTGGTGCCAGTCAGATCTGGAATGAACAACAATTTGACGGCGCGATGGCGGACGCACTGGCTGACACCCGAAGGCCAAGACTGATTGAAGTGATGTTACCGCAGCACAGTTACAGCGACACGTTGGCTAGTTTTCAGCGTGGCCTTTGTGCTACGAAATAGCGGATCAATTGGGTCAGAGTCATTGATATTTGGTATTTGATATTTCAGCCGTTCGCATCTTTCAATCCAAAATCAATGACTCTGACCCCGTTGATTATTTGAAATTTAGGGGCAGTTTAACGAATTCATCCTGTCTGTTCATTTCGCCATTCTCAGCGAATAACGATGGCCTTAATCAGCGCCACCACGGGCATGCCAGGCTGAAGCTGCAATTGTGCAGCGGCACAGGGGGTAATTTCTGCTTGAAGTAATTGTCCGTCTGAAAGTTTTAGCGTGACCAATATCTGCTGTAAATAAGGCTGCAACTTGATAATTTGCGCGGGTAACTGGTTTTGAATGGAAATGTCCGGCAGTTCCCTTAAGGCCAAACTGACATCTTTTGCCCGGATACAGAGTCGTACTTCGCCGGTGTTGGTGTTGTCCATTACGTCATTTGATCTGAATTCTGTTCCGGCACCAAGCCATATACAGCAACCGTCGCTGAAGACTGGCTGGCGGCCCCATTGGTCAACTTTGCCTGCCTTGCCAAAAAACAACGAGGTGATGTCTGAACCATCAAATAGCGGACTTTGCGGATCGGCCAACGCCGTTTTAATGTCGCTTTGTTGGCGGATTTGACCACCGTCCATAAGCACCAGGTGATCGGCAAGTTTTTCTACTTCACGGCTATCATGCGACACAAAAATGATCGGCACTTTGGTTTCACTAACCAGAGTGCGGATATATGGCAAAATCGCAGTTTTGCTTTGGCTATCGAGCGCAGCGAAAGGCTCGTCCAACAGCAACAACTGCGGATTCGCCAGTAAGGCTCGGCCTAGCGCTAGTCGTTGTTGTTGTCCGCCGGACAGGCTATTGACCGGCTGCGTTAAGATGGTTTGTAGTTCCAGCATCCGGATCACCTGATCTGGCTGTAATCGGCGTTCTGCTGCCGGCACCCGCTCAAAGCCGTAGCGCAAATTTTGTCCGGCAGATAAATGCGGTAATAAGCTGGCTTGCTGAAACACCAGGCCAATTCGGCGCTGATGCAAGGGGATAAAACTGCGGCCGGTTTGCCATTGCTGATTATTAAAAACCACGGTGGCTGCGGGGATAGTGTCAAGGCCCGCGATCAATCGCAATAAACTACTTTTGCCGCAGCCAGAGCGGCCGAATAATGCGGTGATCCCCTGTGCCGGCAGTGTGGTATCAATATTCAGGCGGAAGTTTTTCCGCTGCCAGTTCGCCTGCAGCCGCAGTTGTGCCATCAGCCGCCTCCGATTCTACGTCGTACGCTGTACACTACAAACAGCACGGCAAATGAGAACAGTAACAACATCAACGACAGCTGCTGGGCTGCGGCGTAGTTCATCGCCTCGGCATGATCGTAAATCACAATCGACAGCACTTTGGTTTGTCCAGGAATACTGCCGCCCAGCATTAAAATCACCCCAAATTCGCCCAGGGTATGTGCAAAACTCAGTGTCGCGGCAACGATATAACCGCCTTTACACATCGGCAGTACTACGCTGAAAAACCGATCGATCGGACCTGCGCCAAGGCTAGCGGCAATCTCCACCGGTTGCCGGCCGAGCTGTTCAAACGCCTGTTGAAGTGGCTGCACCGCAAAGGGCAGGGAATACAGGACCGAAGCGAACAAGATACCGCCAAATGAAAACGCCAGATGCGGCAGCCCCAGTTGCTGTAAAGAGCTACCGACCATCCCTTGTGGCCCCAGTAGTAACAGCAGATAAAATCCCAGCACGGTTGGCGGTAGCACAAGCGGTAGCGCGACCAGAGTTTGCACTGTGGTGCGCAGCCAATATCCGCGTCTTGAGTCACGATGTGGCGTGGCGCTGAGCCACCAGGCCAGTGGCGTGGCGATAAGCAGCAATAGCAACATAGTGTAGAAAGCCAGTGTCAGTGTCAGTTGGATTGCCTGCCAGTCAGCGGCTCCCAATGCTGATGTTGCGGAACCTACCATATCAACAGTTGTCATTGGGTCAGGTCCGGTTTGGGCAACTCAAAACCATAATGCAGCAGAATTTGTTGCGCTTGCTGGCTTTGCATAAACTTCAACAGTTGTAGGGCCCTTGGCTTTTGTGCACCGGAGTGGGTCAGGGTATAGGTTTGCAGCAGGGGTTGATAGGTTGCTTCATCAAGCAATTGATAGTGTTCAGCATGATTGTTATTGGTAGCACTTGCTGCCAGATGAGGATTTTTAACCAGTGATAACGCGATAATTGCCACATCCGCAGCGCCACTTTGTGCCAACTGAGCGGTTTGCGCGATGTTCTCGCCAAATACCAGCTTAGGCGCCAGTTGCGACCAGACACCGGCGGTTTGCAGACTTTGTTTGGCTCGCTCGCCATAAGGCGCATGACTTGGCTGAGCAATGGCAATCTTGTGGTACTTTTCCAGCGTCAGATCAGCCAACGGAACCCCACGCATATCATGCTTAGTACTCCATAACACCAGCCGCCCGCTGGCGAATAGGGTGCCTGCATCGCGGGTCAGGCCCGCTTGATAGAGTTCTTGGGTAAAGCGTTGATCGGCTGAAAAAAACACATCAAAAGGTGCACTCTGCCGAATTTGTTGACTGATTTTGCCGGACGACCCATAGATCACCTGAATTGGCTGTGCCGATGTCTGTTCTGGATATTGGCTAGTAAATGCCTGCAGAATATCATTCAGTGCAAAGCGTAAATCTGAGGCGGCGGCGACGGTGAGTTTTTCTGTCGCTAAAGCGCTGCTACAAAGGCAGCAAAGCAACAGCAGCCAGTAACCTCGAATTAGATAGCTCATGATGGTCGCTGCTCCCACCGCGCTAAAGCAGTTTTATCCGAAGCTTTTGCCTCGACCCAGGCGCTAGATTGCTGAAAATGCGCTTTTTTCCAAAGCGGCACTTCATTTTTTAAGTAGTCCATCAACATCTCACAAGCAGCAAAAGCGTCACGGCGGTGCGGCGACGCAATGCCGACCAATACGATTTGCTCATGCACCGGCAGCACGCCAATGCGATGAATAATAGTCACGGCGCGCAGGTCATAACGTGCTGCCGCCTGCTGGGCAATAGCAATAATGCTGCGTTCGGTCATGCCGGGATAATGTTCCAGTTCTAAGGCGAGCAGCCGGTCGACGCCTGCAAGGGTGTTTTCGCAGGACAGCGGCGCGATGGGGGCAAAATGTTCGCGCACCAGACCTGAAAAAATTACCACCGCGCCACAGTCCGGCCTTTGCAGCGCCTGATATTCCGTTGTAACTGAAAAATCTTCGGTTTGAATACGGCAGTTGATGCTTAGAGTCATGTTCAGCCTCCGGTGACGGGAGGAAATAACGCCACGGTATCGCCGGGCGTTACCATACATTGCTGCGTGACTAATTGCTCATTCACTGCAACCAACAACTCCCGACCAGCCAGTGCCGCGGCGTAAGCTGCAGACTGTGTGGCAATCAGTTGCACCAGTTCACAGACCTGCACAGGATTTTCCAGAGCAAGGTTCAGATTCGGAGTTTTCATCGCTTCTCGTAATGACGCAAAAAACAATACGGCGGTGTCTTGGCTTGCTTTCATGGCATTATTACTCCTGCGCGGCCGGTCTTTGCCAGTGGCCTGACTTGCCACCGATTTTTTCCAGTAGATGAATTCTGTTAATTTCAATCGCCGGATCTGCCGCTTTGGCCATATCGTGCAGAGTCAGCGCGGCAATGCTGACCGCAGTTAACGCTTCCATTTCCACACCGGTATTACCTTCGACTTTACACAACGCCTGCACCAACACTTTGCCGCGTACCGTATCCAGTTCAAATTGAATATCAACTTTACTCAACAGCAACGGGTGACACAGCGGGATCAGTTCAGCGGTCTTTTTGGCGGCCATGATGCCGGCGATCCTTGCACAAGCTAACGCATCACCTTTGGGAAGTTGTGCCAGGGTGGCGACAATGGCCGGGAGCATGGTTACTTCAGCCTGGGCGATGGCGGTGCGACTGCTGGCATTTTTGCCGGCAATATCCACCATGGTTGCTTCTCCTTGCGCATTTAAATGGGTCAGTTCGGGCATCAGGTGTTCCTTTTATTCATTTGCAGCGCAGGGACCAGCCCGGCGTAATAAGCTGGTAAAATTACAGGGTTTGGTGTGCGCCAGCAGCTGCGGAAAAATGATCTGCTCCACTGCAAGTAGTGCAGCGTCTGCACTGCCTGGTATCGCAAAAATCAGTTTTTGATTGGCGATCCCCGCGCTGGCACCCGATTGCAGCGCCGCGCTGCCAATTTTTTGAAAGGATAAGGTGCGAAACAGTTCGCCAAATCCCGGGATGTCACGGTCAAATAACGGCGTTATCGCCTGCACCGTACAATTTTTGGCATGAAACCCAGTGCCGCCTGATAACAAAATTACTTGTGATTGAGTATCCGCAATCAAATGACTGACGACAGCACGGATTTGGTAAAGATTTTCCGGCACGATGACGCGCTGACAAAGCTGATGCCCCTGTTGCTGTAGCGCGTTGCTGAGCATTTCGCCGGTATCATCGGTAGCAATGGTATGACGATTGGAGACTGTGACTATCGCTAATTGCAACGGAAATTCGTTTGGAAATTTATTCATTTTAAGCTCCAGAGCAAGGCCGCATCGCAGCAACACCTACTTGACGACAGACTTGAGTCGCTAACAGGGCGGTAATTTTGGCAAAATCAGCCGGGTTGTTACTGTTTTGAAAGGCTTCAGGGGTTTGCATTGGAAGTTGTTTAAGCCCAAGCCTGTTCCAGGCGCTTTTTAAAGACCGGCTCGCCGATGGATCTGCCAATAAATCAGCCAGTAATTGTTGCAGTACCTCTGTCTTTTCAAGCATGACCGGCAGCGGAAAACCCTCAACAAAGCAGCCATGGTGGTGCAATATCGGGTATCGCAACAGCGGGTTCAGCGCCAAAGGGGACAGCAACGGCATATCTATCGGTAACACGAGGAGCCAGCGGCTGCTGCAATGTGATAGCGCAGCGGCGATCCCTGCCATTGGACCAGCATTTTGCACCTGGTCCCGAATAAAACCGCTCTGGTTGCGACTGATCAGCACCTGTGCTGCACCAAGCTGATGGCCAAGCCTAACTGCCCGTTGCAGCAGCGTTTCACCGTTTAATTGGAGTAATGCTTTGTCCTGCCCCATGCGTGAGGATTTACCACCGCAGAGGACCAGCACCGAAAATTGTGGATGATTTGGATAAGTCATGATCAACCGCCAATCATCGCGAGTTGTCGGGTCTGACCGGTTTTGGCATTTGCCAGTTGATGACTCAAAGGTTTAAATTGCAGTTGTGCCTGCAGGAATTCAACAAGCGCGTCCGGCTGATCTTGTGCAAGCAAATGCCGTAAATTTTGATGTTGCTCGGCAAATAAACATAAAAACAGCTGACCGGTGCTGGAAACCCTTAACCGATTGCAGTCATCACAGAAATGATCACTGTACGGCATGATCAGTCCAATAGTGCCTAAATAATCCGGATGCGCATATTCAAGTGCCGGGCCTGCATTATAAAGGCGTGGTAGCAGTTGCCAGCCGGCAGCCGTGAGCTGATTGATGATATGGCGACCACTGAGATGTTGCGCCGCAAAAAACTGGCCGTTATCACCGGTTTGCATCAATTCAATAAACCGCAGACTGATCGGTTTGTCGCGGACAAAATCCAGAAAGCGGGACAGGGAGTTGCCGTTATATTGGCGCAATAACACGGTATTAATTTTAACTTTTGCCAGACCCAGCGCCAACGCCCGGTCAATCCCAGCCAGAATATCCGGTAGACGATCCTGACCTGTCACTAAATGGAAGGTGTCTGCATCTAAACTATCGACGCTGACATTCAGCGCGGTAAGTCCGGCATCGATCCAGCGATCAATGTCTTTATTTAAGCGATAGCCGTTGGTGGTGATTGCAACCTGCGTGATCCCTGGGGTCCCGCGCACGGTTTCAATGATATTGCACAAATCACGACGCAGCGACGGCTCGCCACCGGTCAACCGTATTTTACTGGTGCCAGCAAGGGCAAAACCTTTCACCAGATGTTTGATTTCCGTTAGCGTCAGCTCGGCAGCTTTGTTGTCACAAGCGCTGCCATTGGGCAAGCAATAGTTGCAACGGAAGTTGCAGCTTTCGGTCAGCGACAAACGTAAATAGCTGAACCGGCGTTTAAATGAGTCTTGCAGCATACATAGACACCTTTCCAAGTGGGGAGGTCAGACCGTTTCCAGTCAGGCCCGGTGGCATGATTGCCACGGCCGCTCTGGCATGTCAGGAATTCCTGAGTTAGCGCAGAAGGGCTCGGCGTTGTTGGTATTGTATAAGTCAGTCGTCCAAGCTGTTATTGCCTTCACTGGGCAGATCCGCTACCTCTTTGTGGGTACTTTTTCGTCGTTTTAATCATAAAAAAGCCAACGTCCGGCATGCCGGACGTTGGCTTCATTGCCACATCAAGTTTTTTATCTAGTCACAGTTGTGTGGCTTACAATTTTGATGCCGCAAATTAAGTTGTTGAAATTTAATAAAATATTGGATTTTTATGCCGGTAATGATCAGATTTTGTGCAAAAGTAGGGCAGGATTGCACCAGTCTAAACCGATTACCATTGTAGCTCTCAATATTATTGATAAAAATCAATGATATAAAAGATGGCATCAGAAATGCTGCAGTTCAGTACATCTATATTCTGGTAAAGGCGCCTGCGCTGACATTTTGTCGGTAGCGGCGCCTTTTTTGTTTTGGAGCAATCGATGCCATCTCTTGCGAATAGCGAACTCCGCAGTACTTGCCCCTATTGCGGGGTCGGCTGCGGTATCACCCGAAATCATCAAACTACAGGTATCGTCGGCGATCCGCTGCATCCAGCGAATTTCGGTCGGTTATGTGTAAAAGGTGCGGCGCTTGGGCAAACTCTGCAACCGCAGGGGCGATTATTACAGCCACTGCTCGATGGTAAGCCAGCCGAATGGCCATTGGCGCTGGCAACGGCGGCTTCGCGTTTGCAAGCCATTATCGATGAACATGGCCCGGGCAGTGTGGCGATGTATTTGAGCGGCCAGTTGCTCACCGAAGATTATTATGTCGCCAATAAATTACTGAAAGGTTTTATCGGGAGTAGTCATCTGGATACCAACTCCCGCTTGTGCATGGCTTCGACCGTAGCCGGACATAAAAGGGCTTTTGGTGAAGATGTGGTGCCGGGCTGTTATGAGGATCTGGAACTGGCAGATCTGGTGGTCCTGGTGGGCAGCAATCTGGCCTGGGCACATCCAGTGTTATTTCAGCGCCTGCAGGCTGCCCGCGAAAAATATCCTGCCAAAAAAATTGTAGTGATTGATCCGCGCCGCACAGCGACTGCCGATAGCGCAGATTTGTTTTTACCGCTGAAACCGGGCACAGATGTCGCGTTATTTAGTGGTTTACTCAGCTATTTGGCTAAGGCTGGGTATATCGACCATGCATTTACCCGTCAGCACTGTCAAGGATTACAGCAAGCGCTCGATACCGCGAGCTGTTGGCAGGATCTGTCGCAACTTGCCACTTACTGCGATTTGTCGCTGGTCGAACTTACCGAGTTTTTTCAGTGGTTTGCTAAGTGCCCGCGCACCGTCACGGTGTTTTCGCAGGGGGTCAATCAAGCACAAAATGGCACCGATAAAGTGAACGCCATTATTAATGTGCATTTGGCCACGGGCCGGATCGGCAAACCAGGTGCCTGTCCGTTTTCGGTGACCGGACAACCCAATGCTATGGGCGGACGTGAGGTCGGAGCGTTGGCTAATCAGTTGGCGGGGCATTTACGTTTTCCTGCTGAGCTTGCCGGGATTGACCCCGTGCCAGAGGCTGAATGGCAATCACTACAACAGTTCTGGCGGGCACCAGCGCTGGTCACCCAAGGTGGATATACTGCAGTTGATTTGTTTGCAGCCATCGGCCGTGGTGAAATTAAAGCGGTTTGGATCATGGCCACTAATCCGGTGGTCAGTATGCCGCAGGCCGATTTGGTTAAGCAGTCGTTGGCACGTTGTGAACTGGTTATTGTGTCTGATATCTATCAGGATACCGACACAGTAGCCCTTGCCGATATTGTTTTTCCGGCATTGGGTTTTGCTGAAAAGGATGGCACTGTGACCAATTCGGAACGGCGAATCTCACGACAACGGGCATTTTTAGCCCCCCCCGGCGAGGCGCGCGCGGACTGGCAAATTATTTGTCAGCTTGCCAAAGCGCTGGGTTTTCAACATGGTTTTAATTACCAACACCCAGCACAAATTTTCCGTGAACATGCAGCCCTTACAACCTTATGTAATGGCGGTCGTCGTGCCTTGGACCTGACAGCATGTCGCACGCTGTCGGACGAAGAATATGACGACTGGCAACCACAATGCTGGCCGCTGCGTCAGGCAAAGTCAGAACAAAGCCGATTGTTTGCCGATGGCCACTTTTATACGCCTGATGGCAAAGCACGACTGATCCCCCTCAAGGGGTTGGACCCGGTAAATTGCGGCAGCAACCCTGGGGAGTTCCTGCTCAACAGCGGACGTTTACGTGATCAATGGCACACCATGACCCGGACGGGTCGGGTCCCTGCGTTGATGCAACATCAAAGTGAACCCTTTATTGCCATTCATCCTTCGGATGCTCGGTTGTTTCAACTCCTGGATGGTGATTTGGTTGAGTTGTCAAACCGGCAGGGCTTATTTCGTGGCCGCGCTCAAGTCACAGATGCGCAGCGCTGTGGCGAATTATTTGTGCCGATGCATTGGAGCGGTCAATTTAGCACAGCCTCTTGTTGTGACGTGTTGTTTGACGAGAGCCGCGATCCGATTTCACGCCAACCAGCGTTTAAACAAGGTCGGGTACAACTGCAAAAAATGCCGGTGACCGCCGAATTGGTGCTGCTGAGCCGTCAGGCAGATTTACTGAGTCGGTTTCAGCCTTTGTGTGGTTATGGCGTGCTGATCCCGCATGCTCACATGTTTGAATACCGGCTGGCACTGACAGTGCCTGTGTCAGAACTCTCTCAACAATTTAGGCTAATCAGTCAGCAGCTAACGGCCGCGCTGCGGCAATCGCATCATGCGCTTGAACTACAGCAACTCGAAGCTCATGGCTCGCAGCATTGGCGCCAAGCTTTTGTCAACGCGTTACATCTACAAGCGTTAATATATGCTGGTCCGACGCTGCCGGCACTGGATCGGCAGTGGCTTAATCAATGTTTTGCCGGTGAGTTGACGACCAGCGCCAGGCGACAGTTATTGCGCGGGGCGCCGATGGCCGCAGCCGACTGCTCTGCACTGATCTGTAGTTGTTTTCAGGTGCGCCAACAAAGTATTCAGCAAGCGATTGCTGGGGGCGCCCACTGCAGTGTCAGTTTAGGGGAAAGGCTAAAATGTGGCACCGGCTGCGGTTCATGTCTGCCTGAGATCCGGCAGTTGTTACAAAAAGCGCTAGCTTAAAAGAGCAAAAAAGGGTCAGCAAAAAAGGGTCGGAGCTAATTGTCTAAAGATAATTAGCTCCGACCCCTTTTTAAATCGACTTTTTAGTTTTACGCGGCGTAAAACAACAAATCATTGAACATATCGTCTGCCACCAAGGTCGTTTCAACTTCACTTGTGTCAGCGGTGGCTGATTGAGATATCAACCGCTGATAATAAGGACTGAGGCTGGTATCGCCGCAAAGTACTGCGCCCAGGAGTTGACCATCACGCAGCCAAATCCGTCGATAGTCCCCTTGCTGAAAATCCTGATAGACCATGGTTTTCACTTCAAGCTCAGACTTCTGTTGTAGTCGCGCGACATCGCCGATAGAACTGATTGCCAGGCCGCTGATTTTTAACATGGTTGCTGTGCTGCGGCTTTGATAATGTATGTGCCGTTGGCCAGACAAAACGTGCGCCAGTACTTTTGCCTGCTGATATGCAGGCGCTACTAACCCGACAGTTTCACCATGGCACTCTGCACATTCGCCGATGGCAAAAATTTCTTGATCACTGGTTTGCAGTTGACTATTCACCACAATACCCCGGTTGACTGCTAGTCCAGTGGCTTCAGCCAATTCAACCCGGGGCTTGACGCCAAGCGCCGCAATTAACAGATCGGTTGCCAGCGTGCTGACGCCGGCAGGGCCAGTTATGGCGAGCTCTAATTTGTCCGCAGAGTCCATTGCACCATTGATTTCGCTGCGCAGTAACAAGGTGATGCCGCGGGCAATTAAAGCTTTTTGCAGCAATTCCGCCGCGGTTTGGTCTAATTGTCGGTTCATCAGGTATGCACCACGATGACAAACGGTTACCCGGTAATGTGTACTCAGCGCAGCAGCGGTTTCCAAGGCAATAAAACCTCCACCCTGAATGACAATATGGCTGCCTTGAGAAATGGCTCTGAGCCTGATCGCATCCTGCACATTCCTCAGCGCCAGAATCTTCCCGCATACCGTCGGACGTTTCAGTGTTGCTGCATGGTAAAAATCAGGAAACACCGGCGCAGAGCCGGTCGCGAGCACCAGTTGCCGGTAATAAAACTGCCGTCCGGTGACCGTTTGCACCTGATGTTCCCGCCGGTTGATCACACAGACCGCATCGCCGGTATGAAAGCTTAAATCATGCCTGGTGAAATCAACTGCAGCTAAAGATAAATCGGTGGTGCAATCTTCGACAAATTGTGGCAACAGTACCCGGTTGTAAGCGGGATGAGGTTCTTCACCCAACACCAGAATGCGAAGCCGGGACTGCGAGTGCAGGGTCAGCTCTTGCAATAATCGGTGACTTGCCATCCCAAACCCAACAATGACCAGATCAAAATAGGTCGATTCGTCAAGCTGATACGTCATACCCTGGCCTCTGCTAAAGCTTTGGCTTGCGGTTTGTTTTGATTGTTTTTTGTGACGGGTAAAGGCTCGATTTTGCGCTGTTTTTCGTACAGGAAGCTTAATACCTGATGCCGGTAATGATTGTATTTAGCGCAATCTGCTAATGCGAGGCGGTCGCGTGGGCGGGGTAAGTCAATTTGCAGCACTTCGCCAACAGTGGCTGCCGGACCATTGGTCATCATCACAATCCGATCAGAGAGCAGCACCGCTTCATCGACATCATGGGTGATTAATATCACCGTATTGCCAAGTTCTGCCTGGATTTGTTGCACACTGTCTTGTAAATGGGCGCGGGTGAGTGCATCTAATGCCCCAAAAGGCTCATCCATCAACAGCACTTGAGGCTGCATCGCGAGCGCTCGGGCAATGCCGACACGTTGTTTCATCCCGCCGGAGATTTCAGAAGGTTTTTTATCACGGGCATGACTCATCTGTACCAATGCAAGATTGTGTTCAATCCATTGTTGCATCTGTGGTTTAGTCATTTTTCCGGAAAATACCTGGCGCACCGCTAAAGCGACATTTTCATAAACTGATAGCCATGGTAATAAAGAGTGATGCTGAAATACCACGGCGCGTTCCGGCCCAGGTTCGTTGACTTCTTTCTGGTTTAAAATCACCCCACCTTCGGTCGCTTTTAGCAAGCCGGCAATAATATTCAGCACCGTCGATTTGCCACAACCAGAATGACCGATCAGACTGATAATTTCCCCTTTGGCGATGCTCAGATTGACGTTTTGCAGCGCGACAAAAGGGCCTTTGGGGGTTGGGAAGCTAATGCCAACCTGACTGAGTTCCAGATGTTTTTTCATCATAGTTCCTTTAAAGGGGTTTGTTTGATCGATAATTTGCCCAAGCCGGATCGAGAATGCTTAGCGTAGTTGTACACTTTTATCCCAGCTCACCGCTTTCTGTAGCGCGAGCATCAACCGGTCCAGAATTAAACCGATAAAACCAATGACGCCGACGGCCACACAAATCCTTGCCAAAGAGTCGCTGGAACCATTCTGAAACTCATCCCAGACAAATTTGCCGAGGCCGGGATTTTGCGCCAGCATCTCCGCCGCGATCAGGACCATCCAGGCAATTCCCAGCGATAACCGTAAACCAGTGAAAATCATCGGGACTGCCGACGGCAACACAATGGCACGGACATTTCGGTACCAGTTCAGCCGCAGGACCTTGCTGACGTTCTGCAAATCGGCCGGCACCTGTGAGACGCCAACAATGGTGTTAATTAACGTGGGCCACAACGAACACAATGCAACGGTAAAAACCGATACCAGATAAGAGCGGCTGAAGATGCCATCGGTCGGGTAGCTAGCGCTCACCACAATCGTGATCAGTGGCAACCAGGCTAGGGGAGATACCGGTTTGAGTAACTGGATTAATGGGTTCACTGCACTGTAACTCAGCGGACTTAAGCCAATCAGGATCCCGGCGGGGATCGCCAGCAGGCTTGCGAGTAAAAAGCCGCTGAGCACGGTTTGCAGGCTGGTCTGAATTTGGCTGAAAAAGGTCGGTCGGCCGTTGTAAGGCCGTGCGACCGCCGCTGGGTTGTTGGTCAGCCGTTCGTGCTGGCGTTGATAAAACAGTTGTTCGCGAAGCTGTTCGGCCTGATGTTCGGCCACCAATGCTTTGAGCTGACCGGCGACCACCGCCGGACCCGGGAATTGTCCTAACGAGGTGTGCAGATTGGCAGCCAAGGTAGCCCAGCACAATACAAAGATCGCCAGACCGGCCAAGGTCAGACTACTCTGGCGCAGGCCTTCACGGAATTTAGATTGCCAGACGGCAGCAGTTTTAACTTGTAATTGGTTTTTCAGTTGAATAATCATCCGGTTAATCCTTATAACCAATGGTAAATTGCTGCAGGTATTTATTTGGCGTGTTGGCATCAAAGGTTTTGTGATCAGCAAATTTGTAGTCAGTAGGTTTTTTGATACCTGATTCTTTGGCAAAATCAGGGAAATCAGCGCTGCTAAATTTACCTTCGGTGATCAATTCCCTTGCTGCTTGTTGGTAAAGTTGCACGTCAAAAGCATTTTTTGCTGTATCGAGATACCAACTATCAGGTTTGGCGTCGCTTAACTGCCCCCACCGACGCATTTGCGTCAGATACCAGATCGCGTCAGAGTAAAATGGATAGGTCGCGTGATATCGAAAAAACACATTAAAATCAGGTGCCTTACGATTATCGCCTGGCGCGAATTCAAACTCACCAGTCATGCTGCGTTTAATAATTGCAGCGTCCGCTCCGACGAAATAGGCAGCCGAAATCATTTGTGCAGCTTCTGCACGGTTCGCATTATCTTGCGCGTCCAGCCAAGCACCAGCCCGGATCAGCGCTTTGACCAATTTCAGGTGCGTCACCGGGTGCTCAGCGGCCCACTTGCTATTGACGCCAAGTACTTTCTCCGCCATGAAGCCACGGATATCACTATTGCTGATGACCGGTACGCCGAGCTTGCGGGCCGCAGCTTGTTGATTCCATGGTTCGCCAACGCAAAAACCTGCGACAGTACCGGATTCAAGTGCAGCCGGCATCTGTGGCGGTGGGACCACGGAGATTAGGACATCCGCTTCCAGCTGGCCAGAGTTATCGCCGGTTTTGGGTGCATAAAAACCCGGATGCAAGCCACCCGCAGCCAGCCAGTAACGAAGTTCATAGTTATGGCTGGAAACCGGAAATACCATGCCAAATTTGAGTTGTGTCGGAATGCTTTGCAGTGCAGTTGCATCCAGCGGAATGGGCGGTGTTGTTTTTGCAGATAATTGTTGCCAGATTTGACTGCTCACGGTACAGGCGTTGCCGTGCAGATCAAGCACCAGTGCCGTTTGTAACTTTTGATTGCCCGTCATCCCAGCCTGACTAGCCAATACCTGACCGGCTAACATGTGGGCAGCATCGAGCTGGCCATCTAACACTCGGTCTTGCAGTACTTTCCAGTTAGGTTGGGCTTCCAGTTGCACCGACAAGCCTTCATCGTCGAAATAACCGAGCTCCAGCGCCACAGCCAGCGGTGCCATATCGGTCAGCTTGATAAATCCGAGTTTTAACTGTTGTTTCTCAGCTTCAGCACTGTTGCTCGATAGTGGCAGTAATAACAAGGTGCAGAGCAACAAGGTGGATTGTGTGATCATTTTTTTCAAAGCGAGCCTCCGGTATCAGTCTGCGAAATCACGAGCAAAAAAAAACGCTGATGGCAGCCGGCGAGGGAGCCTATCAGCGTCTTTGCTGTATGTATTTAATGAATGACCAGAACTCAGCTGGCAATTTAACTATTCAGTATTTGTGCCAGCTGAATGATTCGTCTGTAGGTTATTGAAAATATGCAGTAAATTGAAATGTATGCGGCATCATCAGTATGGCTGATTGCGGTTTTTTGAACAATCTTGGTGCGCGGACGCACCAAGATTGAAACTCTGGGATCTATCTCTCAGAGTATTTTATTGGCAAGACCCACAGCAGCTGCCTTTTTGCGCCACAGGTTCGACAAACAAAATTTCATTCTCAAGCAGAATATGTTCCATCAAATCTTCTTTTAATTCATGCAGTCCCAGATATAAGGCGGTCCAGGTGTTACAGGCGCCATCAGGTAATTGCAGATCATGCGCTAAGCTCAGCATCGTGCCGAGCGCGTCGCCATGCTGTAAATGTTCATGTTGCATCACATGAATGGGGCCGCCAGGATAAAAGCCGTTACACAGCATCGGAAACAGAATTTGCTCTTCTTTCATCATGTGGCTTTCCAGCTCTTGCTGCATATGGCTTAAATGCTCGGCAAGTCCAGTTGGGCATTCTGGGTGGTCAGCGTGCACGGTTTCAACCCGCCGAGCCAATCGGATCAGTTCCGGCAGCTGTTCACGATGTTTTGCATGAAAACGCTGTAAAATATGATGAACTAGTTCCGCAGGTTTGGCGCTTCGCCAATCCCGGCTGGTGATTTGCTGCTGTAATTCTGAAAGTTTCGCGAGGATTTCTGTGGCATCCAAACCGCGCTCAGCGGCGACTTCAGCCAAGGTGCGCGAGCCGCCACAACAAAAATCTAGTTTGTATTGATGAAAAACGCTGGTGGCACCCGGAATGCTGGTGGCTAGTTGGCCAAGACTTTGATTGGCATGGATCATGACGTTACTCCTTTACTATTAAGAACATAAGGCGATTTTTTACATCAAAAAAAGACCGCCGCATGTCTTTGTTAGTCAAAATTCAGGCCAAAACTACCACCTTTGATTTATATAGAGTTTTCATCCAGTCGGGTAAAATTGACCCTGAATAAACTTGGTATAAATAACCCAGCTAGGTATAAGTAACCTTGGTGGGTATATTTCTGCATTCACTTTAGTTTGATTAAGACTAAGCACAATAGAAGCACAATAGGACAACCTAAACCATGCTGGAAGAAAGTTTGATTGCAGATTTGGTCACTGAATTACCCGTTGCGGTTCGACTTGAGCGGTTGGTTGTCACGCTAAAAATGCATTTTGGCTGTCAGGCTGTTGCTTTGCTGCAGTTGGAGCAGGGGGCTTTAAAGCCAATCGCATTTTCGGGCTTAGTTGAAGAAGTTCGGGGTCGCCGCTTTACCATTTCACAGCATCCACGACTTGTACAATTAATGGAAACGAGACAAATTGTTCATTTCCCGCCAGATCCTAACTTGCCCGATCCTTATGATGGTTTGGTTGATTCTCAGGTCGGCCAACAGCTTGCAGTGCACGATTGTATGGGCGTCTCTTTATATGTCGAAGGGAATTGCTGGGGCGTGCTCACTTTGGATGCGCTCAGTAGCGGCACTTTCAGTCGGCTGACGGTGCTGGAGTTGCAGCGTTTTTCGTTACTGGTCGAAGCAATAATTCGGGTTGGTCAATTGGAAAACCAACTGCGTCAAGCCAGGATTGCCGGGCTCAATCAACCGCTGCCATTTGACAGTAAAGAAGCCCAGAGTCAGGAATTGATCGGACAAAGCACATCGATGAAAGTGGTGTTGAGTGAACTTGATATTGTTGCTCGCACTGAATTACCCGTGTTGCTCTTAGGAGAAACCGGCGTGGGGAAAGAACTCTTTGCCCGACGGCTGCTGCAAAAGTCATTACGTCAACAACAAGCCATGATTTATGTGAACTGCGCCGCGTTGCCGGAAACGCTGGCAGAAAGTGAATTGTTTGGTCACAAAAAAGGTTCGTTTTCTGGTGCAATGCAGGACAGGCTAGGCAAGTTCGAGCTTGCAAATGGCGGTACTTTATTTTTGGACGAAATTGGTGAACTCTCGCTGGCCGTGCAGGCAAAACTGCTGCGGGTATTACAAAACGGTGATATCCAGCGTTTAGGCTCTGATGATTGCCGCCGCGTCGATGTGCGGGTGGTGGCTGCGACCAACCGTGATCTTGAGGCTGAAGTGGCTGCCGGTAATTTTCGGGCCGATTTATTTCACCGTTTATCGGTTTATCCAATTCTTATTCCGCCACTGCGCGAGCGGCAAGGAGATATCACTTTGTTGGCCGGATATTTTCTGGAGTTAAACCGGGTGCGGCTTGGGGTACGAGCGCTGCGACTTTCGCTACCTGCGGTGCAGGCGCTGGAACTCTACCATTGGCCCGGCAACGTACGTGAGCTGGAGCATTCTATTAGCCGCGCTGCGGTCAAAGCGCTGTCACAGGGAGCTAGCCGTCAGGATATTATCACGTTAACACCACAGCTTCTGGAGTTAAGCGAACCTACAGCGTTTGGCCAAAATTGTGCACTAAATGAGGATCTAAGCCAGCAAGCGCTGGCGGTAGTTAATCCATTGCCGACAGGCATGGGTTTAAAAAGTGCGGTGGCGCATTTTCAGCGCGAGATGATTACAGCGGCTTTACTGGAAAGTGATGCCAATTGGTCTGATGCCGCCAGAAACCTTGAACTTGATCCCAGCAATTTACACAAACTCGCGACCAAGCTGGGTCTAAAACCTGCGGGTACACGCCGCGAACTGCTTGCCAACCATCTTTCTAAACAGGATTAACATGATGCGAAGCCTGGATTCCTTGCCACAAACCCGCCGTTATAGTCGGCACATTATGCTACCAGCGGTTGATTTAGCCGGGCAGGAGAAACTACTCAACAGTAAGGTCTTGTTAATCGGGATGGGGGGTTTGGGCTGTGCGGCGGCACCTTATTTATGTAGTGGTGGTGTCGGACAGTTAACACTAGTGGATGGCGACATGGTCGATTTGACCAATTTACAGCGGCAGATTTTATTTACCGAATCAGATATCGGGCAGTTTAAGGCGAGTACCGCAGCAAACTGGCTCACCCGCCAAAATCCTGAGGTTCAAATCAACGCTATCTGTCAGTTTGCCGACGCTGAGCTTTTGGCAGATTTGGTGCAGCGCCATGACGTGATCCTCGATTGCACCGACAATTTATCGGTGCGCCAGCAAATTAGCGATGCCTGTGTTGCTGCAAAAGTCCCGCTGATAAGCGCTGCGGCCATCCGGTTCGAAGGGCAACTGTGTTGTTTTAAAAACGACGGTACTGGCCCTTGCTACCGCTGCGTCACAGGGCTCATGGGTGAGCAGCAGCTCAGTTGTCTGGATGCCGGTATTTTTGCGCCGGTGGTCGGGCTGATTGGGGTGCAACAAGCGCTCTGGACAATGCTGTGGTTGTCCGGTGCCGGAAATTTGCCATGGCATCAGCTCAGGTTGTTTGATGCACAGCAAAGCGAATGGCAAAGTTTCGGTATTGTAAAGCAACCCGGCTGCTGCGGACATTCTGAATAATACTTACGTATGGCCTGAACTCATTACCTAAATAGCACAGCTGGCTGCTAATGCAGCCCCTGGCGCTGTTCTGTCAGTAAGTCCTGCTGAATGTATTGCAGCAACTCGTATGCCGCTCCAAGGGCACAATCTTGTTGACGGGCTTTTTTATACCCAAACGAGGTGACTTCAATATGCCAGGTCGGCACTACGTCGACGGTTGCGAGCGTCTGGCGAACACAATTGAGCTGGCAGCCATCCAGAGCCAGCACTGGCCGGCCCGATTGCGCCACTTTGACCAAGGATTTAATTTTGCCGCCAATACCGGCAATACAAGACATTTCAGCAATGCCTTCCCGATCGAGTACCACCGCTAAATCATTGGTAAGTTGGGCAACATTCGAACAGCCAGAACAGGCGTAAACCAGCGGTTTTTTGTCAATTAAGCTCGACATAACAAACTCCTAGTTGAAGAGAGAGTCTTCAGTTTGGGCTTGGTGCTGATTTTAAGACTTGATTTACATCAAGTTTGGCTTGCAGTTACCCCTTCATGGGTAGCTGCGGCTGACCAGCTGATTGTGCAAAAAGTAACGGCTTAACCAGGATGGCCATCTGCCCTTGGGCTGGTGAGTATATTCCAGTAACACAGTAGAAACAGACTAAAGCCGCATACCCAGAATAGCGCTGATAACAGCACGCCGGTTTGGTACCACATTCCTGAAACCATCGGCAGCGCGACCCGGCTGATTACTGCGGCTATAAGCGACACAAAGGCCAGCGGCATCCAGCGTGGAACTTTGAGAGGTCGGCCGGTATGGCCAAGCGATACTCTCGACATCATCGACAAAATCATGCCGCCCATGGCACCAACGGTCAACAGATGAATCGCAAGACTCTGTGTCACTGCAAAGCCCGCATACCTTGCTGCAAACAAAGCGAGTCCTGCCGGAATACACCAGTAGGCGATGTGTAAAGACCAAAGCAGCGGTTCACGCAAGGTGATCCAGATTTTCCAGCGCAGCGCCCGCACCGCTAACAGCAGTGCAGCGAGACTACATAGGATCAACGGCACCTGTGCCGGTAACCATAATTTCAGATGAAAAAAATGATAGCTAAATACTAACCAGCAACTACCCAGCGCAGCTCTATCTAACCACAACAACGGCGATACCCGGGTGGTACGGGTACCATTGGCGGTAAACATCGGCAATACCCGACCGCCAACAATCGCCATCACCATAGTGATCAGCAACACAGCGCTGGTGGAACCATGCTGTTGGAATTGGTCGTAACCCGGCATCAGCCCAAGCCACATCAGTGCATTACAGATGGTCAATACCAGCAGCAGCGGGATAAAAAACAAATTCCGATACTGCTGGGCTGCGATCAGTGGCCTGGCTAATAACCAGGCGGCCAGCGGCAGAAAGCTTAAATCCAGTACCATCAGCAGTGGCAGTGGTAACTGTACCGGGGCGGCGTTTGCCAATCTGGCGAGTAACCAACAGCCGACTAACAGTGCCAAAGGTCGGCCATGCGTGGCGCGCAAGCCCGTCCAGTTTTGCATCGCGGTTAGTAAAAAACCGGCCACTACGGCGCTGCCAAACCCAAAGACCATTTCGTGACTGTGCCAAAACACCAAGGGCAGGGCAGGTTTTAACTGCAGCCAACCGGCCAGAATGGCGCCCCACCAGCCGATGGCCAGCACCGCAAACAACGCCGCCCCTAAAAATAATGGCCGGAATGCCAGACGCAGTAATACCGGAATTTTCTGTTCTTGGGCTAAATCTGTGATTTGCATGCTGTCCTCTGACTAATCGTCGTCCGTTAAAAAGGTATCGGCACGGGCTCTGGCCAATGCTTGTTGAAATTGCTCACGTTGGTTGGCAAAAAACATCAGGATCATACAAAGGGCCAGAACGCCGTAAAGAAGCATAAAGCAGCCACTATAAATACCGAGTAAGTCTTGCGACAAACCAAACAGCACCGGCAGGGTAAAACCACCGGTCGCGGCGACCGCAGAGACTATCCCCGAGGCTGCACCAAATTGTTGCGGATAGTAGCGATAGAGCAAACTATAAACACTGGCGCGGCCTAAGCCCTGGGCGATGCCAACCACAAAAATCAGCGCGGTAAACAACCAAACATTGATTTCAATATGTAGCGCAACCTGACGGTTGATACCGTGGATCACTAAATCGGTGGGCGGGTAGCTTAAGAAAAACAAACAGCCAAGGCAGATCCAAAACACACTCCAGTTGATGGTTCTGCTGCCAAAACGTTGCGCCAGATAGCCGCCTAAGCCGCGCACCATGCTGGATGTAGCAACAAAAAACAGCGTAAAACTTAAGGCTTCGCTCATCGATAACTGATAGGCGGTCATATAGTAATGCGGCAGCCACAACAATAACGCCAGAAAACAACCAAAGACAAAATAGTAATACAACGAAAAACGCCAAATTCGCGCGTCTTTGACAAGCACCCGCCAGGCGCCAGCGCTGACTGTGGCGGAATGGGCAATTTCTGCCGCTGGCACCGCCGGGCAGAAACGCCGAAACACCAGCCATACCACAATATTCATAAAACCAAGGTATAGCCCGGCGTCTGATAACAGATTGATTTGTGCATTCAGCAAGCTGGTCACGAATAAAGAGATCGCTGCGCCAGCATTACCGATACCAAAGATCCCAAGCGCAAAACCTGCTTTGCCGGCGGGAACCAGAAATGCCAGATACCGCGTGCCAAGAGTGAAGCTTACCCCTGAGATCCCAAGCCACAGGCCGCAAATCAGGTAACCTTGATAGCTGTCAACATAACTTAACAAAAACAGCGCCGGGGTTTGCAGCAGCAACAAGCCTTGCCAGAGTTTACCCGGGCACATGCGGTCGGCCAGAATACCCGCTGGTAAGCGCAGCAAGGCGCCGCTTAGGATTGGGCTTGCCAGTAATAACCCCAATTCGGTGCCGCTGAGTTGCCATTCGCTGGGAAGTAATAAACCGGCAGCGGCATACCAGGTCCAAACGGCAAAGCACCAGCCAAATGTCAGTGTGGCGGCAATCAAGATCTGCCATTGCTGCTTGTTCATCGCTTTCCTCTGCCTGCGGCCAATTTGGCAATGCTATCGCAACTGGAGCTGGCGCGCTGTCTGAGTAAAGAGGTACTCCGCAATTGCTGGCGCTGAAGTTGCGCTAGGAACGCCTTACCCGAATGGGGTAGTTTCCCCAGAATTCACCGGCGTTTGCCGGCCTTTGGAAACTACCTACTATTGGGTATATCCCATATTATTCAGCGTGTTAGTCGTTAAATCCTTTGATGTCAGTCAAACAAATTGTCCAGTACGCTATGTACATTGGCGTTGAAAATATGACAACTGGTAGTCCAGTGGAGGACATTATGGCGACATCCGCCCAAGCGGGCGTTGGGAACGTTAATTTGTTTAACTTTGCCGACCCGAAAATAAAAACGTTACATTTTACCTGGTTTGCATTTTTTCTGACCTTTGTGATGTGGTTTAGCCACGCACCGATGTTGGCAGATATCAAACAGGCGTTAAGTTTGACCGACGCGCAAATTAAAGCATTGCTGATTTTAAACGTGGCTTTGACCATCCCGGCAAGGATCGTCGTAGGCATTTTGGTAGACAAATTTGGCCCGCGGATTATGTACAGTTTGTTGCTGTTTATTTCCGGGTTGTTTTGCATAGGATTTGCGTTCGCGCAGAGCTTTGAAAGCCTCGCACTCTTTCGGTTTTTGCTTGGATTTGTCGGGGCTGGTTTTGTGATCGGCATTCGTTTGGTCAGTGAGTGGTTTCCATCACATCAGGTTGGCACCGCAGAGGGCATTTACGGTGGTTGGGGTAACTTTGGTTCGGCCGCTGCGGCCATGACTTTACCGAGCCTTGCGTTGATGTTCGGCGGCGCTGATGGCTGGCGGTATGCGCTGGTTAGTGTTGCTGTGCTTAGTATGGGTTATGCGCTGCTGTTTTATTTTGCTGCGCGTAATACCCCAAAAGGTTCGGTATATTTTAAACCCAAAAAATCCGGTGCGATGGAAGTGACCAGTTGGGGGGATTTATGGTTACTGATTGTGATGAACATCCCGATGTATCTGGCGTTAGCCATGCTCGCCTGGAAAATGTCACCTGCGGGTGTCAATCTGTTCAGTAGTTTTTATATGGAAGCGATTTGGGTTGGCTTAGCCTTGTTGTTTGTGGTCCAAACCCATCAGGTCTGGCGGGTGAATGCTGAGCATTTACGCCGCGGTGTATCTGAACATGAGAAGTATCCATTTAAACAAGTGGCAATATTAAATGTGGCTTATTTCACCACTTTTGGCTCTGAGCTAGCCGTTGTTTCGATGTTGCCACTGTTCTTTTTAGAGACCTTTAGTAGCTTAAATCCAGTGACAGCAGGTTTATTAGCCTCGGGCTATGCTTTTATGAATCTGGTGTCCAGACCGCTTGGTGGCTGGTTTTCCGATAAATTTGGCCGGCGCAAAAGTATGACCATTTTGATCGGTGGCCTGGCACTTGGTTATTTATTGATGGGCACCATCGATAGTAGCTGGCCTATTGCAGCAGCGGTGATCCTGTGTATGGTCTGTAGTTTCTTTGTGCAAGGCGGCGAAGGTGCGGTGTTTGCGATAGTGCCATTAATCAAACGGCGGATGACCGGCCAAATTGCCGGGATGGCGGGGGCTTATGGTAATGTCGGCGCTGTGGTCTACCTGACCATTCTTAGTTATGTGGACTATGGCACTTTCTTTTACGTGATTGGTGGGACCGCCCTCGTCGGCCTGGTGTCAGTGATGTTTCTGGCCGAGCCGAAGGGTCATATCACTGAAGTGGATGAAGAGGGTAATGTCCACCATATCCGGGTCAGTTAATATGCACACACCGACTTTGCCGACCAGCCAGTCACAGCTTGAAACCGAGCGACTGCCACCGTGGCAGAGTCCGTTGCAGCTGCAAGACCAATTGCGGGTAGAAACCTTCGGTGCTTGTATCCCTGGCGGCAAACTTCCGAATGAAGATGCAATTTGTCTACAGCCAGAGCTTTCAGCGCATGCGCACATATTTAAGGGCGTAGCGGTGGCGCTGGCCGATGGCGTGAGCTCGGCAGAAGCCGGTGCCAGCGCCAGTCAATACGCCTGTGCCAGCTTTGTCGCGGATTATTATAAAACCCCGGATAGCTGGAGTACCGAGCACAGCGTGGCCACGGTATTAACGGCAATTAACAGCACCTTGTATCAACGCTCCCATCAATATCAACAGGATGATCGCGGCCATTTATGCACCTTTACCTCTTTGGTGCTGAAATCCGCCACGGCGCGCTGGTTTCATGTTGGCGATAGCCGTTTGTACTTGTTGCGCTCGGGTAAGCTGCGGCAAGTCAGTACCGATCACACCACTAAGTTGTCTGAAAACCGCCAGTTTTTGGGCCGGGCGCTTGGCATGGATGAGCAAGTGCATTGGCAACATGGTGCGATTCCGTTGCAGGTTGGTGATCTGTTTTTGTTGTGCTCTGATGGTCTTAGTGATGATGTCAGTGACGCCGATATCGCCACAATTTTAGTGCAGCAACAGACCTTGGACCAACAAGTGGCTGCGTTACTGGACGCCGCGCGGCACAGTGCAGACAATATTAGTGTGGTGCTGGCGCACGTGCAGCAGTTACCAGCCGAGTCTTTTGACGACTATAATGAGCGTCTGACCCGTTTACCTTGTTTACCAGCGCTTGACGCAGGGCTGAAAGTAGACGGATACCAAGTGATCCGTCCGTTATTTGCCAGTGCTCGCAGTCATTTATACCTGGTGCGGGATTTGGCGGATCAGGCTGAATATGTGCTGAAAACACCTTCACAGAATTTTGCTGATGATACCGCCTACATTGAACGATTTATCCGGGAAGAGTGGGTTGGTCTTCGCATCGATCATCCGGGAGTGGTGCGGGTGATCCAGCAACAGCGGCCGCGAACTTTTTTGTATTATTTGATGGAGTATTTGGCCGGTGATTCGCTCGACTGCTTCTTGGCCACTCAGCCCCAACCACTGCGGCCATCGGTTGCGATCGGAATTATCAAGCAAATCGCCGCTGCGCTTGGCGCCTTTCATCAGCTGGGGATCGTGCATCAGGATCTGAAACCGGCCAATATTATGCGACTGGCCGACGGCCAGCTAAAGATTGTCGATTTTGGCTCGGCTTTTGTCCCTGGTCTTGCTGAGTTGTATTCTCCGCTCACGCAGGAACTCGCGCTTGGCACCGCCAGTTATTCTGATCCGCATTATTTGCACGGCCATAATTCAGGCGAGCAAGGGGATGTTTATGCCCTTGCCACCATCGCTTACGAGTTATTTACTGGTTACCTGCCGTATGGCGATAAAGTAGAAGACTGCAGTTCGCTTGCTGACTATCTGAAGCTTCGTTATAAAAGTGCCAGTAGTTACAATAGCCGCATTCCATTGTGGTTCGACCGCGCCTTACAAAAAGGGGTGAGTCTTGATTTAGCAGAGCGTTATCTTCATGTCAGTCAACTACTGAAAGATTTACAACATCCCAATCCGTTGTTTTTACATCAGCAGGTGACCTCGGCGCAAAAAAACAATAAGTTGTTGTTTTGGCAGCTGCTGAGTGGTTTTTGGCTGGTGACTTTTGTGTTGCTGATTTGGTTATTTAGTCTGCGTAACTAAAGCCGCTAAGTCTGCCGGACATCATCATGCGATAAGCCGGCAAATGCTTTGCTGGTGACGTTATTCAGGACTTGGGGCGGAAAACCTTAATTGTTTCCGGATATACCTCAAGATAAGGCCCTTCCATCAAATCAATACAGTATGGGATAGCCGGAAACACGGCATCCAGGCATTGCCGGATGGCGCTTGGTTTACCTGGTAAATTGACAATCAAACTTGTTCCGCGTAAGCCTGCAGTTTGCCGCGATAAAATGGCCGTTGGCACATATTTGAGCGATTCGGCGCGCATCAGTTCACCAAAACCGGGCATCATCCGATCACAGACCGCTTCGGTCGCTTCCGGGGTGACATCGCGTTTGGCGGGGCCAGTACCGCCGGTGGTGACGACGAGGCAACACTGCTGTTGATCGGTTAGTTCAATCAATGTTTGTTCGATAAGCGCCTGTTCATCCGGGATCAGTCGGTACACTTGCTCCCAGTGCGAGCTCAGATATTCAGTCAGTGTCGTCGCAATGGCTTTACCCGAGATGTCTTCGTAAATGCCCTGCGAAGCGCGGTCACTCACCGTCAGAATACCAATGCGAATGGGTTTACTCATTTAAAACTCCGTTTGTAGAAAATTATCCAAGCTGAATTATTCAATAGCTGCAACATGCTGACTAAAACCGGCGACACGATGCCAGTAGCCATTCACTTCCTGCGGCCCAAGCGGCGCTGCTATGCCTTCGTTAAATTGCCGTAGTTTGTCAAAAAAGCCCTCAGGCTCTGGACTTAGCCTGACATAATGCACTAAACCCTGCATGGACGGCAGGTCGTTTTGCAAATTGTATTTGGCGCCTGATTGGGTCTGAATACCATTTAACACAAATAATGGCTGACCTTCCTGGCTAGTGCTTAGCCTGCCGTTGGGGTAGTTGATGCAGCACAACTGGCAATCGTCTTTATGACGGTTTTCCGAGCGGGCGGTAAAACAGCGACCGGACCAGGCCAGCGGTAAATGGCCATAAGAAAAGACTTCGATTTCCAGTTGTTGGCGCGTCGCGCCAAGCGCTGGTTGCTCTAACAAACTGCAAAGCCAGTCTCTGGATAATTCAACCGGGATCACCCAACGGCGCATGCCAAGTTGCCATAATTTCAACACGCTTTGTTCGTTATATAGATTCAGTGCCGGACCACCGACAAAAGCTAAGTTTTTGCTGGCCAAATAATGGGCAGTGCCCACGTCATTGGCTTCGACCATAAACTGCTGTTGCTCAGTCAGTTGTTTCAGCGCTTTTAAATCGGCCTGACTTTCCAGTAAGGTTAAACCCGACAGCACCACTTGTTTACCCGCTTCCTGCAGCATCTGTGCGGTGTGCAGATAATCAGCGAAGCTAAATTCACGCCTTTTACTGCAGACGGTTTCGCCGAGGTAAACCACTGCGGCTGAGCTATCTGCCAGTTGTTGATAAAACTTAAGCATCTGCGCTTTGGGCCAATAATACAGGATAGGACCAACAGACACTTTCGGCCTTTGTTCTGTTGCATTCAATTTGATCACATGTAGCTCCAACAGAGTTATTTCCAGTGCCGGTGATAAGCACCAAAAGTGGTTTGGCTGCCTTCGGACAAACCGGCCAGCACCTGCTGCCATTGGTTATCACTCACAAAGGCGGCTGGGTCAGTTTTGACCCGATCAATGGCGGCGCGCCACACTTTGGTGAGTGCCCTAACATAAGCCGGGCTGCGCTGACGGCCTTCAATTTTGAGTGATGCGATGCCTTCGCGGTGTAACAGGGGCAACAGCTCCAGCGTATTGAGGCTGGTTGGCTCTTCCAGCACATGGTAGCGCTCGCCGTCGACCTCAAACCGTCCTTTACAGAGGGTGGGGTAGCCAGCAGTTTCATGGGCCGCAAAACGGTCAATCAGCACATGGTTGAGGCGGGATTCCAGTTGATCATCTTGTTCCTGCCAACGCACAAAAGCGGCCGGAGAACAGGCGCCGGCGGTATTGGGTGACTCACCGGTCAGATAAGAGCTTAAATAGCAGCGACCTTCCGCCATAATGCACAGACTACCAAAGGCGAAGACTTCCAGTTCCAGCGAGGTTTGCCGGGCCAGCGCCCGGATTTGTTGCAGTGTCAGTACCCGCGGCAACACCGCACGGCGGATCCCAAATTGTTGATAAAACTCAAGTGCCGCCAGATTGGTTGCGCTGGCTTGCACCGATAAATGGATTTCGACGTGCGGGTAGCGCTCTTGTGTATACTCAAGCAAGGCAATATCAGCCAGGATCAGCACATCTGCGCCCGCGGCAATGGCGGTATCGATGGTCTGTTGCCACCTTGGCAGTTGCCCTGGATGGGCAAAAGTATTGATGGCAACATGCAGTTTTCGCCCGGCCTGATGGACAAAGTGCACTGCCTCTTTGAGCTGTTCCGGGCTGAAATTCAACCCGGCAAAATGTCGGGCATTGGTGTCGTTATTGATGCCGACATACACCGCATCTGCACCTTCAGCAATGGCTGCCTTTAACGCCGGCATCGAACCGGCCGGGCAGAGCAGTTCCAGTAACGGCGTGGCTTGTTTGACGCCGCCAGCAGGTTTGGCATGATTTGGGCTATCCACGTGGGTTTACCTCTTTAGCGATATGGGCACTAGACAGTCAATTTGGCACTATAGCGGCATTATAAAGAGGCTAGTGCCGAGGTGGCGGATGCAAAACGGGTATCAGTTGTTTACACCAAAAGAGGTATGGCGCCGGTTGTGCGGCGATGTTAGAGGCCTCGTTGGAGGCATGGCTGAGTGCAAAGTTGGTTCCATAGTTGGAAGCAGTGGCGGCCAGCGTTTAAGCACTCTGTTGTGGCAATTGCTACCCGCGCCACAGACTCAGGCAGGTCAGTGGTTACTGAAACAGCGTCATTATGGCCCGGCGTTGGTGCAGCAAATAGAAAAACAATGTCCGGCAACAGTGCGCTCAGCACTGTTACAACAGCTGTTGCGTTTGGTGTTTGCAAAAGCGGCTCTCAGCGGCTCGCTGGATTTTTTACAGTGTAAACGCCTGACAATTGAAGTGCCGGATCTGCAAATGCATTACGATTTGGGACTGGATCAAAAGCGCATGTTTTGGCTAAACACTGCTGGTACTTCAGCGCGAGCGATAACCGGCGAAGTGTTATTTCGTGCCGAGAGCGCCGATTTATTATTGCTACTGACGCAGCAAGTCGACCCGGATACGTTATTTTTTCAGCGGCGTTTGACCATCCTTGGTGATACCGAACTTGGCCTGCAACTTAAAAACTATCTCGATACCCTCGAGCCAGAGCAATTGCTACCGTCGCAACTACTGGCCTGGTTGCAAGCGATCGCGACCTAAGCGACACTGCTGGGTCTGGGTGGTAAGTCAAGGGGGCAAACCAAGTTGCAGCGATGGGTGAAAATGGTTTGTTGGCGGGCATTGGCGCTGCTTAGTCTGGCACTTGGCGGCATTGGTGTGGTCTTGCCCGGTCTGCCAACAGTCCCTTTTGTGTTGCTATCTGCTTTTGCCGCTGGCAAAGGTTGGCCAAAATTTGAAGAATGGTTACTGGCCCATCCAAAGTGGGGCCCTCCCATCCAACAATGGCGCTCGGCAGGCGTGGTGCCACGCAAGGCCAAATGGTTCGCCAGTGTAATGATGTTCTGCAGCGTGCTATTGCTTTGGCTCAGTGTCGCATCGCTGTGGCTAAAACTGGCAGTAAGTTTGTTGTTAAGTCTGGTCGCATTTTGGTTATGGCGCCGGCCGGAACGGGTTGTGGCTAAGCAATAGGGAAGTGCGGCGGTGGTGGTTTAGGGATTAAAATTCGAGTGGGCTATAAATTGTGGCAACTGAATGTGCTTTTTATATAGATTAAGCTGAGATGCATCCTAAATATGGTTCTCGAAAAAACGAATGTTGGCTTTGCCTTATTTGCGGACATTCGATTTTTCGTGATGTAACCATTTAACGCCTTGCTCAACTGAAAATTAGGAGCGTAGCGTGTATTTTTTCCGAGTTCAGCAACTTGTTGTTATAAGCCATAGCACTCAGAACTAGAATTGAATACGTTTTTGTGGCACTGGTATAGTACATTCTTATTGTATTGTTCTAGTTCATTCAAGTCATTGGCTACATTGCATACGTGAATCGATTTAGGTTCTGCCTTGAAATTTTCAATAAGTTCCTTTGGTGCAGATGCTGGAGCAAGTAGATCTAAATTTCCAAAGATATATCTTATAAACCCATGAGAATAGAGATTGAAATCCAATGCCATATGATCGCTTTCTGGCAGAGGGATACTATAGCCACGATCAGACAGGAGACAGGTTTTATCATCGTAGGTATATATGATGACCATAATGAATGTATCTTTATCTTCATATAGCCCTTTTACAACCTGTTCTAGAAAATTTGGTTGACCTTTATCTAATGGGGTCAATAAAAGAAATATTACGGACAACCAGTCAGCATACTCCTTTCCTGTTACTCCAAGCTTTTCACAAAGATATTCCTGATGGGGTTTTCTTCCGGTCATAACACGCTCAAAGTTTTTATAATGAACGGGATCATTTGGATGAATTCCCCTGAGTTGGGGAAAGGTATTTAGTACCTTTTTAATCGAGTATGGATTTCTGACAAAATTAAGAAATTTTGAAAGGAATATATTTAATATTTCTGACTTTACATCAGCTCCAATGGTAGGCAGCTTTGAAATCAAACTTTCCGTATTTGTTTTGATATTTACTTCATATTGATGAAATAGTTTTTCAAAGTTATATCTTGCAGCCTCTTTTCCCAGAATGTCAAAGCTAAATATATCGTTCAAGCTTAGAGTATTTGATATTTTGGAGCCGTTCTCTGACTCTAGATTTAACGTATATGACTCTCGATCTTTCAGACTGAATGAGTAAATCTTTTGATTTTCTGCTCTAGCTAACGGATTAATAGCATTAAGTCTCTGCTCTACTTGAGGAACGAAATGTTGGTTTTTAGTTACATCCTGCAAGTCCACGCCTAAACCTCCATTGGCTTACGCCGCAAGCAACGGCGAGCGTTAGCGAGTCCAGCACCGAAGGTGCGATGATGACTTGCCTTGTTATGTTTCATTTTGAAAATTCACCAACTTTATCAAACGCTTGCTCTGGTGTAAAAATTCCTGCGCCTATAAACAGAACCATTAGGAGACCAATAATTGCGATTATTGTCACTATATTATCTTTGAATTTCATATGAGCAGACATAGCTGCCAATGTAGCGAAAATTAATCCAACAACAAATACAAAGCTGCTTACTGATTGACTAAAAGGAGGTTGCCAAAATTTTATTGCAGCTACAGATAAAAGCACAAAGATAATGCATGCAATCATGCTTACTAACGGCCAGTCTTTATCTGTTGTTGAATTTTTAGAAGGAGAAACCTTTGCATTGAGCAGACTGGCGTCAAAGTTATGATTTTCTGCAAAGTCCTTTATAAGCCGCACATCTTCCGCAAGCGCTTTTATTTGATCAACGGGTACGTTGCTGGTCATGCTATTTTACCTCCCTGCGAGGTAGAAACAACACGTTGAACATCTTCTATTACTGCATTTCCAGACCAGCTAGATGCATCATCTTCACCCTTAATTATTAGTATCCTGTTGCCTTCGAGATATAAGTTTGTTCCACGAAATCTCACACCATCTATATTTCCACCGATCAATTTCTGAGGGATTTCAGATAAGACACGCCCTACAGTTGGGCGGGCTTTTTCAATTACCTCATTATTATCATTAGTGTTATTGAGTAGAAACTCGAATACAGCTCCTTCGGATTCCACTGGATAGATAGTTGAACTGATATCAATGCCATCAGCGAGGTATCGACTAATGTTTTTTTTAAACAGTTCAACGTACTTTTTTAATCTTGAAGCTTTATGCATAGTCGAACCTTAATAAATATAACAAATTCATCAAAAGGAAAAACCGAGCTTTTAAGCATGGGCAACCCTTTTGAGTTTTTTAAAGTCCTACAACGCTAACGTAAAAATACCTCAATCTCAAGGCTTTAGCGTCAAGTTCCTTGTAGCGGTCGGCGCAAAGCAGGGGCAAACTCGCCAAGTGATTTTGCATCATATATTTAACATGCTTGTACTCACCATACTGGTCAGTACAAGCTAGCCAGTAACTCATAACAGCCACGAATAGCGCTCGAATTTTTAGCCTTCGGGTATTGAGAGAAAAGCTCGAAAATTTCGAGTGCCATGATAGCTTCGGTTTCAACAATGTCCGCTATCTGTGAGTTCCTGGCGCTCAGACTGCCTTAATCGACGGTACAGACAGTCTCATTTGCCTTATTTTGCGGACATTCGATTTTTCGAGAGCCCAGAGTGTATACTCTGATCAGATGGCAAAATTCAGTGTGCCATTTCACATCAAATTTTAATTTTTAAGTATGCTCAAAAGGATTTGTAGAATGTGGATAAGATTTTTACTTATAGCCTGTGTTTCCACTATGGTTGGTTGTCAAAAAATGACACCAGAAGAGGAAATTCAAGCCCATAAAGCAATTATGGAAGTAGTTGGAAATTCGTTCAAGAAAGGTTTTTCTGAAATTTTACTACAACAGGATGTCTTGCTTGATGGTGTAAAGCGGTGTAATTCCATAGAATCTGTAATAATCAGATCTCTTCTTATCGAAGAATTATCTTCAAAAGATAGTTTGTTTTTTAATGATTTTATTAGCGCATATCCACCCCTTTTATACAAGAATAACTACCCACAAAAAATTCGGCGTTTTATTCATTTTAAAAAAACATACTCCTATGAAATTGATAACGCTATCAAAAAAAAAGCAGAAGACTATTTTAATCAGTTAAAAACAAATCACGAAATAGCAAAAACGGACGAAGACAAGGCGGTTGCGGCAGTTCAATTATCTAATGTGTTGGTTTGTACAAGTTCAAAAATTCTCCTAGGTATTGCTGGTCTTGATGATGAGCTATCTTCTATAGCTCAGGATTTAATAATTGAATACATCGAAGACATGGGCCGTAGTGCTAAAGAAGAATTAGAGAAACTTAACAATCTTTAAGGTTTGGCTGCAATTGGAAATAGTTCTCTTTGTAGTGGTCAGCTAATTTTGGCCAAATCGTTGTAATCTAAGCACTGGTCATCAGCATCAACACGAAATGAATACTGCAAGCTTTTATAACTTTCTCACAATGCGCCAAGGTCTCGAAATTTCGGAGAAAAAGCATATTTTTATATTCAGCCATGTCCGCTTTCAGTGAAAAGCACCCTTATGCCAGATTAGCGTTGCAGCTTCATCGGCTATCTCCACATGACGCTGAGCCATCAAAGTATCCGCAAGGAAGCGAACCTGTTCTGCCCATTCTTGTTATTAAAAATGGCAATTCGAAACGGCCTGTTACAGGCCGCCGGTCCGGAGAAATGGTTAGTTCAGGTTGACGAGTTCGCCTTGTTTATCAAAAGTCAGGAATTCTGCAATCATGCCGGACTGGATTTTATTTAACATCAATCGCATCGGTTGAATGGCTTCGTCGCTATTGGGAGCGATGCCGGCACGGCCGGCCATACTGGCAACAAAAGCAATATCCCAATCTACTCCGGTGTGAGCGGATTCGGCGACCAGACTGGCAAAGTCGGCCACTTCTGTGGGTAATTTATCGACACAAAGTACCGGCTCCAACGCGCCGCCTCGGCCGGCTTCATAGTGCTGCTTTTGTGTTTCGGTAAAGCCGTTGGGTAATTCGGCGCGGGCAAAGATCCATAACAGCCGTTGTGGCTCGGGTTGCGCATTGGCCATGGCAATAAAACTGCTGTAGCTGTCAATTTGTAGTTCAGCTTTAGATGGTGTGGGGTGGTGATGGGATGGACAGCTCATGCTAGTAACCTTCTGCAAATGACCAATCAAATATTCAGGCCCAAGCTTATCAAAGCAGCCGGTAACATACTGCTCCCCGAAAGGAGCAGTCGCATACCTCTTATGGGGTAGCTGGCTCAGTTTGCGGCTTGGCAGATGGGTGTTGGACGTTTTGGTGCTGAGCATATGTCTGTGGTTGAACTAAAGATGGGATGTCAGCATGTGACTGCCAGTGATAGTGACGACGCTGGTGCTCAGCCCGGCGCGCCTTGCTAAAGGCCGACACCCGTTTCAGATAACCTATCACCCGGGTACCATAGTCGATGTCGTTGCTGCCGCACTTGCTACAGGAGTGGCGGGTACGTTTATCAATGTGCTGGCAGCTATTACACAAGGTGATCCGGACATTGACGCAAAAATAGTTACAGCCGGTTTTCGCGGCCAGATCCAGCAGCGCCAGGTTGCCCTTTGCATGGAGTTTTTCTTCCAGATTCAGGTGTAGTGCCGAGCCGCCATCCAGATACTCCAGCAAGGTTTTGCCATGCAGTACAAATTTATCCAGCAGATTATTTTGCTCATCTTCCACCAGATAAAAATAGGAGTTGTAGCAGTCTCGATTCACCTGATAACCGTCTTCACGGTCCCATTTGGCATTTTTAACCCCAAGATTTTCGGCTGGTACAAATTCGGTATTAAACATATAGCCATAGTCTTGCCGTGCCTGGCGGTTGGCATCATAGATAATTTTTAGCTGGTCGCGGACAAAATCCAGATAGGGGACGTTATTGCCCGGCTGTAGCCCAAGATATTCGGCTGCTTCAGTCATGCCGTTAATGCCAATCGTCAGAAATTGTTTATCCAAACTGATAAAACCGGCATCGTACACAGTGAGCAGTCCGGCGTTTTTGTACTCTTCCATCAAAGCGCGATAGGCCACCTGATATCGCTGAATTTTACTGACTTCGGTTGCCAGGTCGCGGCCATCCTGAATCAATCGGTTCATATTAAGGGTGATGACATTAATCGAGCCAGTGGCAACGCCGCCTGCGCCCAAGGAATAAGAAAAGGTTCTGTCACTAATTTCACTGCGTAAGCGACAACAAGAGGCTAAAGAGTCGGCATTTTCAGATAAATACACAAAAAAGCTGTTGGCCTGGGCCATTTCGTCGGCAATCTGGCTGGCGAACACTCGGTCCTTACACTGTTGCTGTTCGGTCAGCATGGCGACGGTGACAACCGGGAAGGTCAACACAGTTTTTTCCCGTTCCAGGTTAAACCAGCGTAAGAAAAATAGCTGCAGAGCTTGCACACTCTGCCAATCCGGTTTGGTGAAATCCGGAAACACAAAGTCGCCAAACATCGCGTTGAAATAGTGCTGGTCATATACCGAGATATTCCAGAACACACTTTGATAACCCCGGGCTGCGGCAGGTTGATTCAGAGCGTAGACCACATGCTGTAAATGGTTTTTGATCTGATGGCGGTGGGTAGTTAAATAATCATCGCCATAGTCTTTGCGGGCAAAATAGTCGAAGTAGGTCAGAAACTCGACGGTTGCAACAGCGCCGGCAAATTGGCTGGATACGGCAAACACAAAATTAACGAAACAGCCGCAGAATGATTCCAGATGTTTTGGGGCTAGGGATTCGCCGCCCAGTTTGGTCAGTCCATCCAGTAAAAAAGGATACATCGTGACGGAGACACAATAGGGTTTGAGGCTCGTTTCATCGTGGACATAAATTTCATGCTGTTCAATCTGACGGTGATATTCCTCTGCCAGCGGTTGACCAAACAGGCTGGCTATTTTGCTGGCTACCAAAGCGCGGTTGACCTGAATAAAGCAATCTTTCATCAACTCGGCTTCGAGCGTGGCAATATTTTTTTGGGTGACATTGGCGTTGGCATCTAATTTAGAACCATCGGCCGGATTCGCAGCGGCAACATAGTGTTGAATGAAGTCCAGTTTGTGTGCGAGTTGGTCGGCTTGAAGCACTTGCATGATGTTTTCCTTATTGTGGTGATAATGCCGGTATTGCCGGATAGGCTTGGTCAGGCGTTGGCCAGAGTAATGGGTTTAAGCAGAGCTGGCGGTTCAGGTCATATAACCGCTGATTTGTGAAAGGGCTGGCAAGACCGCCCAGGTCCTGCTGCCAAGGCCCGGTTTTGACAAAGTCGAGCTGAGAACGAAGTGCTGCAGGGCAGTAAGTTAAACCGGTAAAAAGTGCGGTCTTGAGTTGCAGTTTTTTACAAAGGATCAGTAACTGATAAAGTTGGGTGGGTTGCCATTCGCCGCCCATAAATAGTACACAACTGATTAATCCTTGATATTTATTCCAATCTGCCAGCACTCGCGCGCAGTTTAATAATTCGCCCTGCAGTGCTGACCAGCTATCGGTACTATGGCAGCCCTTACATCCCAATGGACAACCGCTTACTAAATAGCTGAGGCTTACCTCGCCGGGTATTTCCTGAAGCAAGATCTCGCAGGCGGTTGTTCTTAGCACGTCTTGCACTGAATTCACCATATATAGTGTTTGGTTGTAATTTTTTTACTAGATATGGGGTTTAGCTTAGGCGCTTGCGGTGTCGGGAGTTTGATCTGGATCAACTTTTGTAACAAACCAGAGACAGCTACCCCATCAGGAGTAGATGCCACGAACTGGTGCAAAATTTCCCCAAAAATGTGCAGTGCACAACATGACACTGCAGGCGATTTCAAGAAATAATTAATTAAAACATATGCTTAATAGGTTGGCCTGATTACTGCTTTATAGTATGCAGTTAATGAAGATAATTCATTCGTGATATAAAAATCGTCCGGTGATTATCGGTTGATGACAGATACAGGCAGAGCAAGACTCTGCCCCGGCAAAGAAGCCCAGGTTGACCCTGCAAATCCGCAGGTGAGACATGGGCTTTTTTTATGCCTGTCATTTAAAGACCCAATTTAAAGAACAAATGCAGAATTAGCACGCAAAGCCAGGGGACAACAACATGCAACAAGTAATACCAGCTCACAACAACATCAGAGTCCTGGTGATCGGTAACGGGATGGTCGGACACCATTTTATAGAACAACTGGTCACTCAAAGCCGTCAGCAGCAAGTCTTTTCCGTGACTGTACTGTGCGGTGAGCCGCAGCTGGCCTACGACCGGGTTTATTTGTCATCATATTTCAGTGGTACGCCATTTTCGGAACTTTCGTTATCAACTGCACAGTGGTATGCAGAACAGCAGGTTGATTTACAGCTGGATTGTTGGGTGGAACGGATCGATCCAACACAGCGTCAGGTCTGGTGTCGGGATGGCCGTGTGTTTAGCTATGACAAACTGGTGCTGGCCACCGGATCTTATCCATTCGTGCCACCGATCCCGGGTAACGATCAGCCGCATTGTCTGGTATACCGCACCCTGCAGGATTTACAGCAGATCGAAAAAAGTGCTTTGCAAAGTAAAGTCGGTGTCGTGATCGGTGGAGGCTTATTGGGTTTAGAAGCGGCAAATGCGCTGAAGCAGCTTGGGTTAACCACACATGTGGTTGAATTTGCACCGCAATTGATGGCGGTGCAGCTTGACAGCGCCGGTGGTGCTTTACTGGCGGAAAAAATCCAGCGTCTTGGCGTAACTGTCCACACCGGGAAGGCGACACAAGCTATTGCCCAAGGGACTGACTGTCGTTATCAATTGCAGTTTGCTGACGGTTCTGCATTGGAAACAGATCTGGTGCTGTTTTCAGCTGGGATCCGGCCTTATGACCAGTTAGCGAAACCCGCCGGCCTGGATGTCGGGGAACGCGGTGGCATTGTGATTAACGATCAGTGTCAAACTTCAAATCCACACATTTATGCCATTGGCGAATGCGCCTTATGGCAGCAAAAAATCTATGGGCTGGTTGCGCCGGGTTATAAGATGGCCAGAGTGGTTGCTGATCATCTTTTGCAAAAGCAAAGTTCCACCCCGGCATTTCGTGGTGCAGATATGAGTACCAAATTAAAATTACTCGGCGTGGAAGTGGGTTCTATCGGTGATGCACATGGCAAAACGCCGGGTGCCATGAGCTATTTGTTTACCGATCCCAAAGCCGGCCACTATAAAAAAATGGTCGTCAGCAAGGATGGCAAAAAGCTGCTTGGCGCAGTGTTGGTTGGCGATACCAGTGGCTATGACACCTTATTGCAGTACGCGTTGAATGAGATGGTGTTGCCGGCAAAACCGGAGCAGCTGATCCTGCCAGCCTCCAGCGGTATTGCATTGCCTGCGCTGGTATTACCTGACAGTGCCACTGTTTGCTCCTGCCATAACGTCGCCAAAGGCGACATTATCAGTGCGATTGGCGGCGGCATTTGTGATCTGGCCAGCATCAAACAATGCACCAAAGCGGCGACTGGCTGTGGCGGCTGCAGTGCTTTACTTAAATCCGTGGTCGATGATGAACTGAAGGCGCGCGGGGTTGAAGTAAAGAATCATCTTTGCGAACACTTTGCCTATTCGAGGCAAGAGCTGCTGCACTTTATTCAGGTGGAAGGTTTCACCAACTTTTATCAATTACTGACTGCGCATGGTTCAGGTCACGGCTGTGAGATTTGTAAACCAACAATTGGTTCGCTGCTGGCGTCGGTGCACAACGATTTTGTGCTGAAAAAACCACATGTCGGGCTACAGGATACCAACGACACATTTTTGGCAAATATGCAAAAAGACGGTTCTTATTCAATTGTGCCAAGGATCGCCGGAGGTGAAATTACTGCAGACAAGCTGATTGTGATCGGACAAATCGCCAAGGATTTTAATCTCTATTGCAAAATTACCGGCGGTCAGCGCATCGATTTATTTGGTGCCCGATTAGAGCAGTTACCACAAATCTGGCGGTTGTTGGTCGATGCTGGATTTGAAACCGGTCATGCCTATGGTAAGTCGTTACGCACGGTAAAATCCTGTGTCGGCAGTACCTGGTGTCGCTACGGTGTGCAGGATAGTGTTGGTCAGGCGATAGCTATTGAAAATCGTTACAAAGGTCTGCGCGCACCCCACAAAATCAAAATGGCGGTGTCTGGTTGTACCCGCGAATGTGCTGAAGCGCAGAGTAAAGATATCGGCATTATCGCCACAGAACGTGGCTGGAATCTGTATGTCTGTGGCAACGGCGGGATGCGGCCACGCCATGCGGACTTGTTTGCTATCGATTTAGACACCACAACGCTCATTCGTTATATCGATCGCATTCTGATGTTCTATATCAAAACTGCCGATCGTTTGACCCGGACTTCGGTTTGGCTGGAAAAACTCGAAGGTGGCCTGGCTTATCTGAAAGACGTGGTGATCAACGACAGCTTAGGCATTTGTGCCGAGTTAGAGGCACAGATGCAAAGACTGGCCGGCACTTATGCTTGTGAATGGAAAGCTACCCTGGAAGATCCGCAGGCATTAAAACGTTTCCGCCATTTTGTAAACAGCGACCAAGCTGATCCCAACATTCTGTTTGTTGAAGAGCGCACGCAAATTCGTCCGGCAACAGCCGAAGAAAAACAACAATTTCAATTACAAATCCCGGTAAAAAATCTTCAGGCGCAAGCTTTGGTAACAGAGGCTTTGGCAAAAGAGGGGCTTAATTTTGGAAAAGAGGAGTATAGCGCATGAGCTTTTTTGAAATTTGCAGTCTCGACGATTTAGTCGAAAACAGTGGTGTTTGTGTGCTGGTTGCAGATCAGCAAGTCGCTTTGTTCTGGTTGCTTGGGCAGGGATCGGCGGGGTCTGGTGAATTGTTTGCGATTGGCAACTTTGACCCGTTGGGCGGAGCCAATGTTCTGTCACGCGGCATTCTGGGCTCGATAGGGGACAAACTGGTGGTGGCATCCCCGCTATACAAACAACATTTTTGTTTACGCAGCGGGCAATGTTTACAGGATCCCTCGGTCAGTGTGCCGGTCTATCCGGTGATGCTCAACCATAACAAGGTGTTGATCAGCAGTCAGCCACTACCTGTAGCTGCTGTGGCGGCCTGAGTCAGTGAAAAAAGTCAGACGCTCTAAATAAAGCAACAAAGTGACAAGGTTAGGCGACAGCGTCAAATGATCATGAACTGGCAGCAAACCAGCATAGAAGCGGGAGATTTAGATGAGTGTATTAAGTTTATTTCAACAGGCGAGTGTTAGTTTGCGCCAATTGGGTCAGCTGTTTGGGCAAAGTCTGGGACATCACTTCAGTGGGAACAGCAGTGAGATGCGCAGCCGAATTCGGCTAGAAAAGCCAACAAAAGCCAACAATGGCGGTGATACCCGAGCTGGCGTTTACTTGCTGGGTGCAGGTCCTGGCGATCCAGAGTTATTGACTCGTAAAGGTGAACGATTGTTGTGCGCAGCCGATGTGGTGCTTTATGACAATCTGGTATCGCCACAGATATTGGCTCTTTGTCAGCGCCGTTGCCAGCAAATTTATGTTGGCAAACGGGCAGGCCAGCATGCGATGACGCAACCGCAAATCAATCAGCTGTTGGTTGAATACGGCAAGACAAGTGTTTCGGCACACAAAGTGGTGGTGCGACTCAAAGGTGGCGATCCAGCCATTTTTGGTCGGGTCACTGAAGAAGCGGCAGCGCTGGAACACGCCGGTATTCCTTTTGCGATAGTTCCGGGCATCACCAGTGCCTGTGCCGCTAGTGCTTACAGCGGTATTGCATTAACTGCACGGGGGCAGGCTGCGGCAGTGCAGTTTTTAACGGCGCAGTTTGCAGATCCATCCCGTCAACCCGATTGGCAAAGTTACCGTTATCAACAGGGGCAAAACCCGACTTTAGTGGTGTATATGGGACTTAACCGGCTCAACGAGTTATCTCATGGGTTGATTAATGTCGGCTGGCCCGGGGACATGCCGGTGGCCTTGCTCGATCAAGTCAGTACAGATTCCCAGCAACAATTAACGGGTACCCTTACCGATATCTCTGCCCGCTACGCTCGCCATCAACAAGGCTCACAACCACTCCAGGGACCAACGCTGATTGTGATTGGGCTGGTGGTCAGCACGCCAATGGCCGTGGTGCCTGCCTTACTAAAAGCACCTGTGACGAATGGTCTGGTTTAACCTTACCGTACTCATACTGTGCGCTAACTGACCAATGCTGGCTTTATTCAACTTATGCTCAGTAAGAGCGCAATCAGCAGTGCTTGCACGAAGCAGATGGTTTGCCAAATCCGCATCGGATAAGCTGCTTGCAGCGTTAATTCCCGACCCAGCGATGGGTTTGGGTGACGTAAGTCATACAAAAATTCGGAAAGGTGCTGGTATCGTTTTGCCGGATCGACTTGTAAAGCTTTTTGCAAGGTGAGATCCAGCCACTCTGGCCAGTCAGCATTGTGGCCAATCATCGGCTGGTAACTCAGGCGCTGTTGCGTCTGCAGACTTTTACAACGTGCGATGTCCGGACCATAAGGCGTTTGGCCAGTCAGCAGGAAATAACATAGCGCCGCCAAAGCATACAAATCTGATCGGGCGGTGCCAGCCTGACCGGTAAAATACTCCGGAGCTGTAAATAATGCCGTTCCTGGAATGTCTCCGGCGACCTCGAGATCAGGTTGTAACCCCGCCAACCTTGCCGCACCAAAGTCAATGACACGGATCTGTCCTTGCGGGTCCAGTATCACATTTTGAGGGCGAATGTCTTGATGCAAAATTTCAGCCCGGTGCAAGGCTTGCAATGCTTTGCCAATTTGTTCAGTTATTTGCAGCACAGTTTCAAGCTCAGGAACAGGTTGTGTCAGGCGCCAATCCGCTAATGTCTGACCCGGAACATATTCAAATAGACTATAGATGGCCGTCCGTTGATGTTCGGTTTGGGCTGCGCGCATAATAAAAGGACTATGTACTCTGTTAGCGATCCATTCTTCCCGCAGCAGTTTTTCAAGATATTGATTGTCGTCTGCCAGTTCCAGCGACGGTGCTTTCAGTACGGCTTTTTCGCTGTTCGCTAATGCAACCAGGTATAGGTGGCTACGATGGTTTTGGCTGATCACGTCCAGCACAGTCAGGCCGTCAATCTGACAACCTGGCTGTAAGATTGGTGGTAGTGGTAAGTCCTCATCCAAACTTCCTGGCAGTTTGAGTTGGTGCGGTAGTGATTTGACCAATACCAGTTGGACTGAAATGTTGTCGTCACTACCGTTAGCTGTGGCTATCTCAATCAATTGCCGGGCGATTAGGCTCAGATCGGCATTGGCCTTTGTGTCCGCTAAAAGCTGGGCTAGTTTGCTTTGCTCGATAAATTCAAAAAAACCGTCTGTGGCTAACAGATAAAGATCTCCAACGGCTAAATCCAGTTGCAAACAATCTGGTGTGAGCTGAGGTTGAGCCCCCAGTGCTTGACTGAGTAATAGCTGATTTGCCTGCCAAACCCTTTGATCACGTGTTAGTTGCGTCAACTGTCGTTGGCGAAACTGATAAATTCGACAATCCCCTATGTGGAAGAGATGTGCCTGCTGTTGGCGAAGGACCAATGCTGAAAAAGCACAACAATATCCTTTATCTGGATCCTGCCGGTAACTGCTTTGTTTGTTTTGCTGGTATAACCAGCGATGACAGGCTTGCAGCACCTGTTGTGCTGCATGTTGCACAGACCAAGCCGGGTTTGTAGCAAGATAATCGAGGATAAAACTGCAAACTGCGGTTTCACTAGCGATTTGGCTGACCTGACTACTGCCAATGCCGTCGGCTATGGCGAACACCGCGCCTTTGTCTTGCAGTTGCGCGGTATTGGTTGGCACGCAGAAGTCGACAAAATCCTGATTTACCGCTTGACGGCCAGCCGTGCTGTACTGGCCGATTTGTAGCTGCAAACTCACCGTGAGCTGGCCTTTTTGGTGGTGCTGTAACTGTTGGGTTGCAACAGTTCACGTTTTGGTGCGGTTTTGTAATGGGTGCTGTATAAGGTTAAACCGGTAAAAGCTAAACCACCAACCAGATTACCCAGTGCGGTTGGAATTTCGTTCCACAGTAAATAATCCATCATGGAAAAATCGCCGCCCATCAACAGAGCAAATGGAAATAAGAACATATTCACTACCGAATGTTCAAACACCATATAAAAGAACAACATGATAGGCATCCACATAGCAATCACTTTGCCACTGACATTGGTTGAAATCATGGCACCGACCACTCCCATGGAAACCATCCAGTTGCATAACATGCCGCGCAAGAAAATGGTGAGCCAGCCATTGATTCCATGCTCGGCATACCCGAGAGTACGAGCTTCGCCTACACCAGCAAGCTTTTCTCCGACAGCTCCTGGCGGGGTTTCAAAACCCATGGTAAAGACGAATGCCATCATCAGGGCGACAGTGACTGCGCCAGCAAAGTTACCACAAAATACCAGGCCCCAATTGCGCAGAATGCCTTGCAGACTGACACCAGGACGTTTATCGAGCCAGGCCAGTGGGGTTAATACAAAAACACCGGTTAACAAGTCGAACCCCATCAAATAGAGCATAATAAAACCCACCGGAAACAACATAGCGCCAGCCAATGCAGAGCCGGTTTGTACTGTAACTGTCACGGCAAAAACTGCGGCCAGTGCCAAGATCGCGCCCGCCATAAAAGCCCGGATGAGAGTATCCCGGGTCGACATAAAGATTTTTGCTTCGCCAGCGTCAACCATTTTGGTGACGAATTCTGCGGGAATGAGATAAGCCATAGTTTTTCCTTGTTTACTGATGTACAAAAAAAAGCGTCCGCCCTCGAATGAGGAGCGGACGCCTTTGTCCAAAATTGGGTTTGTAGTGATGCGGATAGCCGCACCTTTATCGAATGCATTTCAGATGCCAAGATTAGCTTTAGCTTAACTTTATGATTTATATATTGAAAGACTCATTCGTTACTTTGTGTTGAGGTTGTGGTGCGCTATATGAGTGCAAATGCTGCACGTTACTGGCGCAACAGAGGATCGGAAATACGTTATATCAAATGGGTTGCTAAGATGAAATACATATAAAAATCATAGATATAAGTCGTTTATTCAGAAGTTGGAACGGCCCTTGCGAGGGGTTGTTTCCCGATTCTTCAGATGAACTTCAATGGATCCATTAGTCCTTCGTTTAATATTGTCGGCAAAACAACAAGATTTGGCAGCACTACGACAGTTGCATACCTTGATTGAACTCGTTTCTCAGATCGGTGATTTAATCCATCATTTGCAACGAGAACGCGGGCTAAGCAATATGGCGATGTATACGCCACAACCTGCTATACAGGAAGAACTCCTGCAGCAGGCTGAGTGCGTCGATCGTTCCCTGACAGCCACAGTTGAGATTATCGGTCGAATGATGTCGGGTGGTCAGTCGTATGCTGCAAGGCTACAAACCTCGATTGCTCTTGGCTTGCAAAGTAGTCATGGTTTGGTTGAAATCCGCCAATTTGTCCAGCAGTGTCAGTTAGAGCAGGAAGTCAGTGAAAAACCCTGTGAGCAATATTCAGTGATTGTCCGATTGTGGTTGGATGTGGTGATTGAGGCTGCGGCGTTATCGGTTTCTGCGCAAGTCACTCAGGTGGTACTAAGTCTGATTTATTTATTACAGGCCAAAGAATTTGCAGGGCAGGAACGAGCCTGGGGGGTTGTTGCCTTTTCCGGGAAAGCGCTTGGTTCTGAACTGTCGGAGCGATTGCAAGTCCTTAGCCAATCTCAGCAGGATGCACTTGAAGCTCTTTGGCTTGGTCTTGGCACAGAGATTTCTCAGGAATTCCGGCCTCGCTTTAACCAAGATTCGCAGGGGCCTTACCTTGAGTTAAAAAAGCTGATGTTTGGCTTATGTCAGCATGCGCAAGCATCGCCCAAACTTGCTGAATTGTGGTTTGACTGTGCCAGCCAGCGCATTGATGTGTTGCAGGCTTTATTCAAACCTGTGAATGCAGCTCTGGAGCAGCAGCTTGACTGTTCAAAACAGCAATACGACCAGAAGAAAACAAACTTAAATCAGCATCAGATAAACCACGTTGCACCAATCGCGAATGCGCTGTTACGGAAATTGCCAGCAGTGTTACAACATCCCAGTCAAGCATCCTTGATGCATCTGTTACATGAACAGTCACAGTACATATCCAACATTGAAATGGAGCTAGGGAATGCCAAAGCCGCAGTGCAGGAGCTGAAAGTGATCCAAAGAGCAAAACTCCTGCTGATTGAACAACACAAACTGACGGAGCAGCAAGCACATCATCAGTTACAAAAGTTAGCGATGGATATGCAGCAATCACTGGCAGAGATGGCAACTCAGGTGGTGCAATTGATGGGCGGTATCAATAAAAAAAGCGCCAAATCAATTGGAGATGGCGCTGCAAAAAACCGACGTGAAGAGGCCGGTCCGAGAGAGTAAATCAGTCGTGCCTTTACGGTTGATAGGTCAGCATGAACCAGTATTTACGGGTATCAGCATAAAGTTTGTCTGCATTATAAAAAGCGATTTTACTAAGGATTTGCCATTGTGAGTTTAGTTCATAAGCAAGGCTGGCATCGATTTCATCGCCATAATGCACTTTGACAACATCACTGTGAAAGCGATGCCATGACACCATGCCTTTGGCATTGAGCAGCGGAAATGCCAGGTGGAACGCCTGTTCACGTAAACCATGGGTTGGTGTGATCAAAAACATATCCGCAAAGCCGTTAAATGCATGCAATGTGGCAAATGGGGTTTGGAACGCTACTTTTCCGTCTGAACCTAAGCGTTCAATGGTTCCTTTGAAAGTGAATTGTTCAATCGGATAACTGAGTTCAACGCGATGATAATCTACCTGGTAACTGGACGAAGTTTGATGCGCATCTTGCTGATTTGCATAGGCTAATTGCCATTTTAAGTTTTTTAAATGCCCTTTGTAATCAATGCCTTTGGTGGTGCTGGTACGTGCAGAGAGGGTGTCGAAGTCAAGGTCAAATAAGTATGTCTGCAGCACATGTTCCGGTTTAACCGTCCACTGCGCTTGTGCCATATTAAAACGGCCATGCAAATCCGCGTTGGGGCCGTCAGGTCCAAACACCCGGTTTGCGTTATGCAGACTTGCGAGATCAACCCGAATGTTGCTGCCAAACTGCTGATTGAGGCGAATGCCATCAAAAGTTTGTTCATTCTGCCGCCAGCCGACACTGCCGATAAAACGCTGGTTGTCCAGGTTCAGCCGTTGGCGTCCCAGGGTGATTAGGCTGGAATCTGTGGCTTTAAACAATAAAGCGGCCTGATTCAAATCCAATCCGTTCGGATCTGCGATGGTGGCATAGCGGCTTAGACTGTTGACCGTGTTGTTATAGTTTTCAGCACCAATGAGAGCAACGTGATCGGCTTCGAGCAGGACACTAAGTTGCTGCTGATTGCCAAGCGTCCATTTTCCGGTATTCACCGTCAAGCGGCTACGCAAAGTTGATGCTAGTGCGTCTTTTAATGCTCCTTCGGCTTGAACTTGCTCCAGACGGTAACGAAAATTCCATGTGTAAGTCGAGTCTTGCCAGAATTGATTCATCTGATTGGCATCAACGGTTTGGGACAAGGCCAGTGTGGCCAGCAATAACGCGCTTTTCATCATTGTTTTCCTCTTGCGGTTCGCTGCGCGTATTGTAGGTGGAAATCGCAAGGTTAAGTGGATAAATACCAATATAAACAATCATATAACTACAAGGAGGTATTGGTTGAGCAGTTAAATTATAACTGCATTGCCATCGCATGTGGCGCTAAAGCAGCCATTAAATCGGATTGTGAAACAACCCCGCAAAGTTGTTTATTTGTGGTGACAATCGGGACTTGGTGCAGCCCGTTATTGGCAAGCAGTGGCACCAGTGTCGCAATTGGATCCTGTGGCGCGGCAACAATCAACCGCGTACTCATTTTTTGGCCAACCGTGCTTTGCTGCCCGGTTTGGCGACTCAGCCATTTCATTTGTAAGTGCAATCGGAGGCTATGCAAATGCTGACGGGTACCGGTGAGTTCAGGCATTGCCAAATCTTTTAGAAAGTCCGGCACAGAAATTACACCGACCAGACAATCATCAGCATCGATAACGGGTAACATGCTGATTTTATGCCGACGCAGCAGCTGCCATGCCTGATGCAACGGCGTTTCTGGCGACACCGTGATCAAATCCCGCGCCATAATGTCAGCACATTGTAAGGGACTAGATTGACGGTTCATTGCTTGTTGCTGTGCAAGACTAAATAACTGAACCAAATCCGCCTCACTGATATCCAGCACGGATGAAAACTCTTGCATCGCTGCTTGGATATCCTTTTTCTGCAACCGACTGCGGCTTAGTGGGGGCAAGTCTCGGGTTTCTGGTGTGCCTGGGCCCGGATTGACCTGGTTCGGCTTTAATAGGTAGCGTTGTAGTAACAAACTGACCGTGAGCATCAGCAGCAGATTAAGGCTGACTGGGAAAAGCAAAAAATCGAGTGCTGGCGCCGGACCGGTTGTGGTCGCAATCACCGGAACCAACGCTGTAGCGCCCCCCGGTGGATGCATTGCTTCAAACAGGTACATCACAAAAATGACCACCGCAACTGTGCATGCTGTCATCAGCGCAAAATTACTCAGTAGATGACTGAACATCAGGCCGATAGCGGCTGATAGCAAATGGCCCCAGAAGAACACTGCTGGTTTTGCCAATGGGCTTCCTGGAAGTCCGAACAGCAGAACGGCCGAGGCGCCCATTGAGGCCAATAACAGCGTATGGCTAGTGCCGGACAAAAAGAATTCAGAAATGTTTGCTACCAGCCACAAAGCGAAGAATGCAGCGCTGACGACTTTTAGCCGCTGTTTGAATGAAATTGCTGAAATGCGTTGTTCATGTTGCTTTTTCAGCCCCATCATGTGGAGCAACCAGTCGCTATAGCCCTTGAACATCATAAACTTATCCTGTACCTGAATGAACTAATGATAAGTTGCACCACACTAGTGCGTACAGCAGTATTTTATTGAATAAGCCAAAGTCCGCTATTGCAGCGGACTTTGGCCATGCATTGATGATTATTGCATCAGCGGTGAAGGCTGCACCGCAAAGTCAAATCCGCTAATTTCGGCATTGGCAATCAATTGGGTCAGGTATTGGCTGATAGCTTTGCGACGGACTTTTTCATTCAGAAAATCGGCAATCCGCTGTGCGACAGCATGATAAGGCAGCAGCTGACCGTCAACCCGATGTAATACTTCGACGACATGCAAACCATAGCGACTTTCTAATGGATAGGGCAATAACCCTGGTTGTAAACGAAAAAGTGGTCGTTCCAGTTCCGGCACTGTTTGTCCTTTTGAGATTTGTCCCAGTAAGCCACCACAGTCTTTCGTCGAGCAGGCCGAAAATTGACTGGCTAAAACTGCAAATGCGGCGCCAGCCTGAATTTGCGTGATTAAGGTTTCTGCTTGCAACTGAGCACTGGCGCGTCCCTGGTGATCATCCGGTGCACAGGCCAACAAAATATGCCGCACTTCCAACAGTGGCGAGCTGACAAATTTGTCTGGATTCTGCTGGTAATAAAGTTCACAGTCTGCTGAATTCGCCGCGGGGACTTTCACTTCGGCATCAACTACCTGCTGAATCAGTCGATCTTGCGCCGCTTGGCGCAATTTGGCATCTTCTTGTTGCTGCGTATTCACGATCTGCACGGCTAAACCAAGCGTATCGGCGCGCTGGCAAAGTAACTTTTCAATAATCAAACTTTGAGCTGCCGCGACCATCGCAGCACGTTTATCCGTTGCTGGGTGGTATTGCATCTCCGCAAATATATCCGCTTCGGATATTGGCTGTTGATTGACTTCGATCATGTTGCATCTCCTCAAAGGCCAGTCAGGACTGGCCTTTGCATTATTTGATATCTCAGCGGCCAAAACGCTGCCGGACAATCTGATGTGGCCGGCTAATATACTGCAGCGGCACACTCAGCATATGAACCAGGCGGCTAAACGGGAACACCACAAATAAGGTCATGCCCAGCACAATATGCGCTTTGAAAATCCAATGTACGCCCTGCATTGCAGCCACAGCTTCGGCGCTGTCGAAGGTCACGGTATTTTGTGCCCAAGCCATTAACTTCAACATTTCACTGCCATCCATATGACCAGCCGATACAAAAATAGAACTGAGTCCAAGCAGTAATTGCGCAAGCAACAACCATAGCAAGGCAATATCCATTGGATTACTGCTAGCGCGTACACGTGGATTGGTCAGACGACGTTTCAGTAAAATGAGCAAGCCATATAAGCAAATGAGTCCAAATACGCCGCCAACGCCCATGGCAATCATTTGTTTAAAGGAGGCCGTGATGCCCAAAAAGTCCCAAACTTGATGTGGCGTCAGCAAACCAACAGCATGGCCGCCTAAAATGGCAATAATCCCAATGTGGAACGGAATGCTGCCGCGGCGTAGCTCTTTTTTCTCCAACAGTTGACTGGAGCTGGTTTTCCAGCTGTACTGCTCTCGATCGTAACGGATCCAACTCCCAATAAACATCACTGCAAAGGCGATATAGGGGTAGATGCCAAAGGCCAGATGATCAAAATAACTCATGACTGAACTCCTGAAGCCGCAGCCGCAGCTGATAGACCACCATTGAAAAATTGCACGGGCACCATTTGATCGCGGCGCTGACTTTCCGTTGGGCGAAGTTGACTACTTGGGCAGCTGTTTTCACCTTGTTGCGACATAAAACTCACCATTTCTTCTTCCCAAACTTTATCTAGTGCTTTTGGGGTGTCATCCCGTTCTTCACTACTGATTTGTTTTGAAAGATCGGCCAGATCAATCTCAGCCTCTGACAACTCCAGCAAGCTATGCAGCAGGATTTGATAATCCGAATTGCGCTGTGCCAGTCGAGCAGCTAGCAAGCCTAAAATAGGCGCGACTTCCTGCAAACCGAAGCGGGCATTGTCACTTCCTTGGGTCGATAAAAACTCAAGGTAAAGCGGCAAATAATCCGGCAGTTCTTTTTGTGAGATATCCAGCCCTGCTTCGTGGTACTGTGCTTGTAAATTCACCATGGCCTGACCGCGATCGCGCGATTCACCGTGTAAATGTTCAAACAACAGTAAACTTAAGCTGCGGCCACGCTCGAACTGGCTATCGTATTCAGCCTGCCAATCCATTAAATCTCTATCGAGCCGGTTCTTCACAAAAGCCAGCAAGGCATTTTTGGCCGCGTCGGACAATACCGACGCCTGCACAATCTGCTCTAACTCTGTTCGACCGTCATGCAATAGTTCAGTCGGGTAGTCGAGCAATAAAGAAATCACTTGGAGTATTTGCATCATGTTAATCCTTCAATTCCACTGGAATCACCTGGTGTACGCCTTTGGCTTTTGAGCCAAACAGGTTGACGCCGTTATTGCCATCTCCACAACCGTTGCCAAAACTAAAGCCGCATGAACTTTTCAGGTCGTAGGCATTTTCGGCATACGCACGATGACTGGTTGGAATAACGAATCGGTCTTCATAGTTGGCGAGTGCCATGTAACGGTACATTTCCTCGACCTGATGGGCGCTGAGGCCAACTTGTTTGAGCACCGCCAAATCTTCCACACCATCGACCTGTTGTGCACGTTTAAACGCACGCATCGCAATCATCCGCTCTAATGCTCTGACGACTGGTTTTTCATCGCCAGCAGTGAGTAAATTCGCGAGGTATTTCAATGGAATACGCAGCGATTTTAAATCCGGAATTTCGCCATTCATACCGACATGGCCAGCCTGTACTGCACTTTGAATCGGCGACAGTGGTGGCACATACCAAACCATCGGCAGCGTGCGATATTCCGGGTGCAGTGGTAACGCAATTTTCCAGTCCATTGCCATCATATAAACTGGGCTTTGCTGGGCGGCTTTAAGCCAGTTTTCTGTGATTCCTTCGGCACGAGCGGCAGCAATCACTTTCGGGTCATGTGGATCTAAGAAAATATCCAGTTGCGCCTGATACAAGTCTTGTTCATTGGCGACACTTGCCGCCGCCGCAATTTTGTCGGCGTCATACAACAACACACCCAAATAGCGGATGCGGCCGACACAAGTTTCAGAGCAAACCGTTGGTTGACCCGCTTCAATGCGCGGGAAGCAGAAGGTACATTTTTCTGATTTGCCAGTTTTCCAGTTGTAATAAATTTTTTTGTACGGGCAGGCCGATACACACATCCGCCAACCGCGGCATTTATCCTGGTCAATCAGTACAATGCCATCTTCTTCACGTTTGTAGACTGCACCGCTGGGGCAGGCCGCGACACAGGCCGGGTTTAGACAGTGTTCGCAAAGGCGCGGCAAATACATCATGAAAGTTTTTTCAAACTGGCCATAAATGTCTTTTTGCACGACGTCATTGAAGTTTTGGTCTTTTTTGCGCTTCTCGAATTCAGTACCGAGAATTTCTTCCCAGTTCGGACCCCATTCGATTTTTTCCATCCGCTGACCACTGATGAGTGAGCGCGGGCGAGCCACCGGTTGATGCTTGCTATCTGGCGCGTTGTGTAGATATTGATAATCAAAATCAAACGGCTCGTAGTAGTCATCGATTTCTGGTAAATCCGGGTTGGCGAAAATATTCGCCAACACCCGGCGTTTGCCGCCAATTTTTAATTCAAGCTCGCCGCTGGCATTTTTAGCCCAGCCGCCGTGCCATTTTTGCTGGTTTTCCCACTCTTTCGGAAAACCAATACCTGGTTTCGTTTCGACGTTATTAAACCATGCATATTCAACGCCTTCACGCGAGGTCCAAACGTTTTTACAAGTGATTGAACAGGTGTGGCAACCGATACATTTGTCGAGGTTTAACACCATGCCAATTTGGGCTCTGACTTTCATAAATGTTTACTCCAACCTTATTTGGTATCTAACCAGTCGACATTGTTCATCTTGCGCACGATGACAAACTCGTCACGGTTACAACCGACAGTACCGTAATAGTTAAAGCCATAGGCTTGCTGGGCATAACCGCCAATCATATGCGTTGGCTTCATCACTGCGCGGGTCACTGAGTTATGAATACCACCACGGGTGCCGGTAGTCTCGGCGCCTGGCACGTTCACAATCCGCTCCTGCGCGTGGTACATCATGCTCATACCTTCAGGTACCCGTTGCGACACCACGGCACGGGCAGCAATGGCGCCGTTGACGTTGAAAATTTCAATCCAGTCGTTATCTTCAATCCCAGCAGCTTTGGCATCAAGCTCACTGAGCCAGACGATCGGACCACCGCGGGATAACGTCAACATCAACAGGTTGTCTGAGTACGTGCTGTGGATCCCCCATTTTTGGTGTGGCGTGATCCAGTTCAGGACAATCTCTTTATTGCCATTGGGCTTTTTGTGTAGCACCGGCGCTACGGTTTTTAAATTGATCGGCGGTTTGTAAGCGCATTGCTGCTCACCAAAATCTATCATCCATTCGTGGTCCTGATAGAACTGCTGCCGGCCTGTGATAGTGCGCCATGGGATCAGCTCATGGACGTTGGTGTAACCTGCGTTATAGGACACATGCTCATCTTCTAAACCTGACCAAGTTGGAGAGGAAATGATCTTGCGCGGTTGCGCCACAATATCGCGCCAGCGGATCTTCTCGTCTTCTTTGTTCAGTGCCAGATGGCGGTGATCGCGTCCGGTTATTTTTGATAGTGCAGCCCAAGCTTTAACGGCAACCTGACCGTTGGTTTCGGGCGCAAGACTCAAAATGACTTCACAGGCATCAATCGCGCTTTCAATCCGTGCCAGGCCTTTATTGGCACCCTCGGCGGTATGAGTGCGGTTCAGTTCTTTAAGGAAATTCACTTCATTTTTAGTATCCCAACTGATGCCTTTACCACCGTTACCTGCTTTGTCCAGTAATGGACCCAGGGATGTAAACCGCTGATAAGTATTTGGATAGTCACGTTCGACTACATTCAGGTGTGGCATTGTGATACCAGGAATGGCCTCACATTCATCTTTCCACCAGGCTTTAACGCCATAAGGTTGGGCGAGCTCGGCAGGAGTATCGTGGTGCATCGGGGTGGTGACCAGATCGGTCTCAACGCCTAAGTGACCAGGGCAAAGCTTGGAGAATTCTTTAGCAATACCTTTAAAGATGTCCCAGTCGCTGCGTGCTTCCCAAACAGGATCAATCGCAGCTGACAAGGGATGAATAAACGGGTGCATGTCCGAAGTATTCATATCATCTTTTTCGTACCATGTGGCAGTTGGTAAGACGATGTCTGAATACAGACAAGTAGTCGACATCCGGAAATCCAGTGTCACCCACAAATCGACTTTGCCTTCAGCAGCATCGTCAACCCATTGCACGTCTTCTGGTTTTTTACCACCAAAACCGCCTAAATCTTTGCCAAGCAGGCCATGCTTGGTACCCAGCAAGTGGCGCAACATGTATTCATGACCTTTACCGCTTGAACCCAGCAGGTTTGAACGCCAGATAAACATATTGCGCGGGAAGTTCTGTGGATTCTCCGGTTCAAGACAGGCAAATTTGATGTCGCCAGATTTCAGTTCACGTAAAACATAGTCTTTGACATCTAAACCTGCCGCTTTTGCTTTTGCTGCCAAATGTAGCGGGTTGGTGCCCAGTTGAGGTGCCGATGGTAACCAGCCCATGCGCTCAGCACGGGTGTTAAAATCAATGATGGAACCGGTCCATTTTTCTTTATTTGCCAAAGGGGACACCACTTCGGCCATATCCAGTTTTTCGTAACGCCATTGGCTGGCATGGTTATAGAAAAATGAGGTTCCATTCATATGGCGTGGTGGTTTCTGCCAGTCGGTGGCAAAGGCTAATGGTGCCCAACCTGTTTGTGGACGCAGCTTTTCCTGACCTACATAATGAGCCCAACCGCCACCACTTTGACCAATACAACCACACATCATCAACATGTTGATAAGGCCACGGTAGTTCATGTCCATGTGATACCAGTGATTGAGAGCAGCACCGACGATGACCATAGAACGACCACGGGTTTTATCGGCATTACGGGCAAATTCGCGGGCAACGCGGATCACGGCTTCTGGTTCCACGCCTGTAATCGCTTGTTGCCATGCAGGAGTGTAAGGCACATTGTCCTGATATGATTGCGCCCGGTTTGGATCAATCACACCCACTGCTGCGCCGTTATCGACCCCGTAATGGGCTAGCGTCAGGTCATAAACCGTAGCAACGAAAGCTTCAGTACCATCTTTAAGTTGTACTTTGCGTACTGGGATACGACGAATTTGTACTTCGTTATGTTCGGTGTGCTGGAAATATTTATATTCGTGTGGTGCGCCACCAAAATATGGAAAAGCGACTTCAGCGATGGCGTCGTGTTGGTCGATGAGAGACAGTTTTAATTCAATCTCACCTTTTTTGTCTTTCTGCTCTAGATTCCATTTCCCAATCTGGTCGGTGTTTTGTCCCCAACGGTAGCCGATTGCCCCATTCGGGCTGGTCAAACTGCCATCTTGCTTAATGCCAATGGTTTTCCAGTCTGGGTTATTGGCTTCACCCAGGTTATCGATTAAGTCGGCCGCGCGCAGGAAGCGACCTTGGGTTAGTTTGCCGTCTTGCTCTGTTAACAAGACCAACATCGGCATATCAGTGTAACGCCGCACATAGTCGGTAAAATAATTGCTTGGGCTGTCGACATGGAATTCTTTTAAAATAACATGGCCAAAAGCCATCGCCAGCGCTGCATCTGTGCCTTGTTTTGGTGCTAACCAGGTGTCACCGAATTTTGATGCTTCTGAGTAGTCTGAGGTAATGACACAAGTTTTGGTGCCTTTATAACGGACTTCAGATAAGAAATGGGCATCTGGTGTTCGTGTTTGTGGCACATTAGAGCCCCACACAATAATGTAGTTGGAGTTATACCAGTCGGCAGATTCCGGGACGTCAGTCTGCTCGCCCCAGACTTGCGGAGATGAAGGAGGTAAATCGCAGTACCAGTCGTAGAAGCTCAGACAGTTACCGCCTATCAGCGATAAATATCGTGCACCGGCAGCATAGGACACCATGGACATCGCTGGAATAGGTGAAAAGCCGGTCACCCGATCTGGACCATATTTTTTAGTGGTATAAATATTGGCAGCAGCGATGAGTTCATTCACTTCGTCCCAACTGGCGCGAATAAAACCGCCTAAACCACGGCGCTCTTTGTAGCTTTTGGCTTTTGCCGGATCAGAAACAATGGACTGCCAGGCCAGCACTGGATCTTTGTGAACCGTCTTCGCTTCACGCCACAGCTTCATCAAATGTTGGCGTACTTTGGGGTATTTCAGTCGGTTCGCACTATAGATATACCAAGAATAACTAGCACCTCGTGGGCAACCACGAGGTTCATGATTTGGCAGATCTGGGCGAGTGCGTGGATAGTCTGTTTGTTGAGTTTCCCAAGTCACCAGGCCATCTTTAACATATATTTTCCAGCTACAGGAGCCGGTACAGTTCACGCCATGGGTTGAGCGGACAATTTTATCGTGTTGCCAGCGTTGGCGGTAACCCGCTTCCCAAGTCCGATCTTGATTTGTGGTAATGCCATGCCCCTCTGCAAAGGGAGTGCTACGCGTTTTAAAAAAACGCAATTTATCGAGCAAGTGACTCATTATTTTACTCCTGCTTGCTTATCTGGTTGTCAAGTGATCGACCAGAGTGCGATGCTGAACTTGTCAGTAGTTTTGAATGCGCAAACGGAAGCATGATTGATTTCACGAGATCAATCTACGTGGTTTAAATGGGTACAAATGATATTGAATACCACCTTTGGGGTAGCGTAATTTTTCTTTATGTAATTGATTAGTATGGATTAAGTTTTGTTATTGGTGTTTTCGTTGTTAAATGGAATCGATAATTAGTGCAAAAGGAGTAGCCCCTGAAATTAATCGATGAATGGGGTACTATGGCTTTAGAACATAAAGAGGCTGACATGTCTAAATCTAAACCGCTTTTGAAACAGCAATCTTCGATAGTGAGTCGTATTGGCATTGCACTTGGAATTATTGTGACCTTAGCCCTGGCCACGATGATTATTTCTTACTGGCTATCTGAACGTGCTGATAGTGATGCGCTTGCGATTAATGTTGCCGGTTCGCTCAGAATGCAAACCTTTAAGCTGGCCATGCTCAGTGAACAATCAACAGCGCCCGAATATGCCGCAGCACGCGATAAATTAATACAAAGTTGGCAGCATCCGGTGTTTAGCCATATGAAAATAACCAACCCGGAGCTGAATTTGAAGTTCGTCAAAGCCCGGCAACATTGGTTAGCGTTGGAGCCAAGGCTTGCTGCTCTGCAACCATCTGAACGTTTGTTTCAAGTACAGCGCCAAGTGAATGATATCGAAGTTTTAGTCACGACTATCCAACAAGATGCCGAACACAAGGTTCGGATGCTAAGGATTGTGCAAATTTTTGCCCTGTTTACAACAGTGTTTCTGGCGGCTGTGGTGCTGCATTGGTTGCGAAATAGGGTTGAGCAACCTTTGACTGAATTAACCCGGGTCGCACATCGAATTGGACAGGGCGATTTTACCTGTCGAGTTGAACCGCAAGAGCAAGACGAATTGGGAGTATTGGCACAAACACTGAATAAAATGTCAGACGCCATTGCGTCTATGTATGGTTCATTACAGAAACGTGTCGACGCGCAAACTCATGCGTTACAGGTGTCCAATACTAAACTGCAGTTTCTCTATGATATGGTCCGTGATTTATCCATTGAGACTGTTGACCGTGCCCGACTGGATAAAATAGTGCAACAACTACAACAAGTGGTAGCGGTCAAAGACATTGAACTCTGTTTACTGACAGAGCAAGGAAACCGGCCGTATTTACAAATTCTGGCTGATGCCAATCACGAAGAGTGCCGACGTGCTAGTTGTGATGACTGCAACAGTGCGTCCGACAAGGGACAAATTGATGATAGTGGCTGGGTGTATCGCTTTCAGGTGCAACGGGAGCCGCAACATCATGGGGTTTTAGTGGTTCGCACCCACAAAACCGAGAAGTTGAGTGACTGGCAATTACAACTTTTTCGCAGTGTCGCTGGTCATATTGCTATTGCGCTCAGTTTGAAACAAGATCAGGAACAGAGCAGACGTCTGGTGTTAATGCAAGAGCGCACGGTGATTGCACGGGAGCTACATGATTCGTTGGCGCAGGCGCTGTCTTATCTGAAAATTCAGGTCACCAGACTCAACAAAGCCATAGAAAAACAACGACCAGATCTATTACAGGACATTACTGATGAACTTAAACAAGGTCTAGATAATGCGTATCGGCAACTGCGTGAATTACTAACAACCTTTAGACTAAAAGTTGAGGGGGGCGGTGTTGAAGCTGCGATGCAGCAAGCGGTTGTGGTGTTAGCTGAGCAGTCTGGTATTCGTTTTCGCGTTGATTATCAGTTATCGAATATCCCGTTGTCACCACAAGAAGAAATTCATTTGCTGCAAATTGTCCGGGAAGCCAGCCAAAATGCTGTTCATCATAGTCGTGGCACTGAAGTGTTGGTCCGCTTAAAACAGGATGATGATAAATGGGTCGAGCTTTGTGTTGAAGATAATGGCGTCGGGATTTCCGATCAAGCTGAAAAGCTCAACCATTACGGCCTGGCCATTATGCAAGAACGAAGTCGTCAGTTGCATGGAACCTTAACAGTCGAGCGTCGACAGGAAGGAGGCACCGGCGTTTACTTCAGGTTCTATCCTGAATATTTGTCAGAAAAAGTGCCTGCGTAACGCCTTGTAGTTACCTCTTCTGGTCAATCGTCGCATAGTTGCCAGTGCTTTATGATGCTGGCAACTATTTAGCGAATAGCGGATCCCGCTAGCAAAAAAGTGGTCGCATGATGAAACCTGATCGGGTAACGGCGATGCTCCAAATCATCAGCCAGGTCAAAGCTGAATTTCCGCTGTATGAACCCCGTACCTTTATTTGCGGCGCCAATACCGACTGTTCCGGCTGCCCGAAAAAGTTGCTGGAAATGGTGGATAGTGAAATTTGCTATTGGGAAAGCGCCATCAAACGAGGTGTGGTCCCGAAGTTTGATGAGATCCGCCGTTTTGGCAAGATGTGTTTAAGCGTTCGTCGAGCATTGTTACGCAATAATTTATTACGCACACCAATGTGATGAATGAAATTTTTCAACTCCTCTTTTCCCTGTTGTGTATCCAAATGCGGTGTCAAAAAAGAAACATATACCTAAAGTGGTAGTTAGTTGTCTTTTTCGATACCTCACCTATTTTATTTAGGTCCAGAAAAATTTAAGGCCTGTGCTGATAATGGAAATCCGTGATTTAACCGTTAAAGTCAAATTATTATTGTTGTTATCATTGCCGATTCTGGCTTTGTTTTGTTTCGTCATTCATCGTGTTGTGACAGATGTTAAAAACTTAAAAATCGCTCAGGCTGTCGACTCGACTGTCCAGCATTCGTTGAAAATCAGCCAGCTAATTAGCACTTTACAGGCTGAACGTGGAGCTAGTGGCGTGGTATTGGCAAGCAAAGGTGGTCGATTTCAAGAACGGCTTGCCGGATTACGGTTGCAAACCGACTTAGCGCTAAATGAATTGCAACAGTTAGGTCTATCAATTTGGCCGATCATACAATCTGAAAAGGCTGATTTGAGAGCCAAAGTTGACGGACTCACTATCGAAAGCTCAGAGTCTGCCGCACGCTACACTAAACTGATTGCAGATTTAATCGCTCTTGATCGTAAAGCCGAACAGGCGCTCGAACATTTGACATTGAGTCGCAAACTTGCAACCTTGAATATGTTGATAGAAACCAAAGAGCGCGCCGGTCGAGAACGCGCTATTTTGGGTATTGTGTTTAGTCATGGCCGTTTTACCGAGAAAACCCTTGCTGCTTTTGCCAATAATTTAGGCGCATACCGCGCTTATGCTGAAAGTATGGTTAATATGCTTTCAGAAACACAGAAACTACGTTGGGAAGCTATGCAATCCCAACCAGAATTTCAGCAAGTAGCCGATATACATCAGCAAGCTTTTGCAAAGGCAACGGCCACTAAGTTTAGTATTGATGATGCGGCTTGGTTTGATCTTGCTACGGCGCGACTGAGCAAACTCAGCGAATTCGTAACTGTGCTGTCTGACGAGCTGGCAGCAGAAGCTGGTGATATCAAACAATCTGCACAGAATCAGCTTGTTTTACTGACAGCGCTACTGATTTTATTAGCAATAGTGACGACGTTCATCATTAAAAAAATGATTCATTCGATGTCGGTGTCAGTCATCACGATAGAGCAAACCCTGACCGCTGTTGCTTCTGGGGATTTAACTATGGACCCGACCCAAGTGACTGCTGAAGCTGGTCAGGACGAATTTGGCAATATCGCTCGAGCAGCCTCTACTTTAGTCAGCCAGTTGCAAAGAGTGATTGGGGGTCTCAGCAGTGCATCAGCTCAGTTAGCTGCCGCCGCTGAAGAGTCTTCAGTGGTGACAGCACAAACCTTCAACGGTATTAAACGGCAACAACAAGACACTGAACTTGCGGCAACTGCGATGCATCAGATGAGTACAACTGTGCGTGAAGTCGCTTTTACTACGACTGAAGCAGCTGAATTGTCGGAGCTTGTGAAAAAAAATGCGAATCAAGGTCAATTGCAGTTGCAGCAGACTATTGCGTTGATCGGTGAACTTGCCAAAGAAGTCAGTGCTACAGCAGGTGTGATCGAATCACTGCAGAGTAAAAGTTCAGAAATTACCGCGGTGCTTGATGTGATTAATAGCATTGCAGAGCAAACTAACTTATTGGCTTTGAATGCGGCGATAGAAGCTGCAAGGGCAGGCGAGCAGGGACGTGGTTTTGCCGTTGTTGCGGACGAAGTCAGAGCACTCGCCAGTCGAACTGCCGCTTCAACCAAAGATATTCAACAGATTATTGTAGATTTTCAAAGTGGCACTCAGCAAGCGGCAGAGGCCATCAATAAGAGTCAAAATAGAGCAACTGAAGGTAACAAACGTATTGAAACTGTAGGAGAAACATTGTCAGCAGTACTACTGAATATACAAGCTATCAGTGATAAAAATACACAGATTGCATCGGCAGCGGAGCAGCAGGCTGTCGTGGCAGAGGGTATCAATAAAAAAATCATGAGCATTAACACTGTTGCTGAAGAAACGAGCGAAGCCGCTCAGCAAAACGCAGAAAATAGTCAACAATTAGCCGAGTTGGCGGAGCGGATGAATTCAACGGTGGCGCAGTTTAGATTAGGTTGATTGACCGAAGGAAGAATTAATGTGCAGCCTTGATAGTGCAGATCGCTAACGGGGTAGAGGATCATTTCTGACGTTTTATTCTGGTTTCGTAAGCTCAATATTAACTCAAAAGCTGTGGATGAATTGGTTGAGTTACTCACTGTCGATGGATAGCTTGAGGCGAGAATCAGCGAGAACAGCTTAACACCACAAACCCCCACGAGATGAAATAACAGTGTATGTCAATATTGGTTCGTCCTAGTTGATTCGCTGGCAAACACCGGTCGTTTCAGGAGAACTCATTGAAAAATCGCAGGGTGTTAGCGTTTAACTATCCGGGCAAACGGCTGTGTCAGTTTACCAGAGTAGGCATCAGCGGTGAGGAAATCCAGGTCGCTGTCAGGCAACTACTTGAATGGGCCAGAGTTTTAGACTGGGCAAGTGTCAGGGAGGTGAACGTATGACATGGTTAAAAAATATCTGGGGATCCTTCAGGCGCCACTTATGACGGCTTTGCTCACGAAAAATTTGTAGTATTTGAGGATATTGGCATATTAATCAAACGAAAAAGCCCTGGTTGTCATTACAACAACAGGGCTTGCAAAGTAGCTGTTTCCACTTTCAATCTTAGCTCGCTAGTCCAGGCCAGCGGATATACGATATTGCCGTGCAGGCCTCACCCTTATTGCAAAAAATCAGCTTTTGCCAGGGCATCAGGCAAAGGTTGTGACCAAGTATTGCTATCACATCCAGAGCGCCACTGCTGCTGCCAACAACGTCAGACCCAATCAGCCACTCATAACAGCCGTTTTCGTGTAAGTAAAGGCTCCAGCCTGCAGCATGGTTGCCATAAATAGCTGTTTTGCAGAGCACCTTGGGTGAGTTTCTATCAACCCCATGCCAGTCTGCGAGCCGGGCAGGGTCGAGCAAAACAATTTCATTGTCGCTTTTGCCGGAGAGGGCCGGCACCGGTATTAAAGTTTGCATGTTTTGCTTCCTCTCACTCACGAGTCCAACCGCGGGCAACTCAGGCTATCGCTGGTGACCATCCGACAGAACTGCATTACCGGATGCTCGGCGTGGTCTAACCCTAGCGGCTCATAACTCCTGAGTAAGTACCAGCAAATATCAAGCAAAAGTCTATCGTGAAAGAACAGCTGCACTTCATCGTAAAAGCCGGGTTCAATATAGTGTTGCAGGATGCCCTCAATGCCAAAATACAGGTACTGGTACCCACTGACCTCGCAAATCACCCGGCCAGTGTCCCCATACTCACGGGTGAGGCTGTACCCCAGTAATAGCGATGACGGAATACATCCCATATGCGCCAGCTTTTGGCAGAATGCCTGCTCGGTCAGCGTGTTCAGACGTTGCAAACCACGCTGGCCAAGCCTGGTATACGGATAGAAAAAGCGAGAGTGTTTACGCGGTACATTGCGTAGCTGCATCGCTTCCCAACCCTGATCGGCGGTGACAAAATTACCCAGCCAAACCTGATAAATACCATAAAAACCATGTGGTTCGTTCATTGCAGCTCTCCTACCGGAATATCATGGTTCAGTAACCAGCGCACAAAATCACGCTGTAACGCTTTAAAATCGACTTCCTGCATACAACTGGCACAGCACACTTGTTGCCGCACCCAACCCAGCACCAGCTCGGCATTATCCTGTTGTATCGCAGGCTGAATAGCCGTAGCTAACTGGTTGCTGTGCGGGTCGATAAACAGTGTGGTCATCAGATACACAGCCATTCGCTTCACCTGCTGATTCAACGATTTATTCAGCAAATAAGTTTTGTATTCACGGGTCTGTTCAATCTGGATCATGACTGCGCTCCTCCATTAAAACCTCTGAGTAACCGGTTTGCCGCAGAGCCATCCTGACGGGTCAGGTTTGGCACATAACGGCTGTACACACGAAACTGCATTTCGGTGGTGGTATGTCCCATTTGCCGTGCTATCCACTCTGGATGCTCGCCTGCAGCCAGCCATAAAGTGGCCTTGGCATGCCGAGTCTGGTAGGGCGTGCGGGCTCTCAGCCCTGCAGCCTCCAGAGCCGGATACCAAACACGCTGCACGAGGTTGCGGTGGCCGTATGGCGTGTCATTGCGGGTGGCAAACACATACTTGTTACCGCCGGTTTGCTCTAACTGACGGCGCAGCGCCTGGTAGACCGGCTCCGTCATATTGATGACGCACTGGCTACTATCGTTTTTGGTGTACTCCCCACGGTTTTTTACCCAGGTTTGACGCACCAGAATGCGCCTGTTGTCCCAGTCGATATAACGCCACTGCTGGCCGTCAATTTCGGTGGTACGCATACCGGAGAAAAACCGTACTATGTAGTAATCGCGAAATTTGGCGTCGACATGGTGCAGAAACAGCTCAATGTCCTCCAGCATCATAGGGTCGACATCCGACTTCGGGGTTTTCAGTGGTTTTAAACGCTCGGGCGCAGTAAACTGATAGCGATCGGCGGTTTCATTGAGGATCATAAAAAGTACTTTTATGTTCCGGTTGATGTAGCCGGCAGACAGCCCTTGTCCATCTTCGCGACGTACTTTGCCGAGTGAGGCGCGAAATTGGATGATGTCCGCTTTAGTGATGCTGCTGATCAACTTATTACCGAAATAAGATTTCAGCCGATTGTTGACCACCACATGCATGGTTTCCTGGTACGGGACTCGCCAGCTGACTGCCATTTCATCCAGCCAGATGTCGGCAAATTCAACAAACTTCGGCTCTTTACCTGCCGTATTAACAGCCAACCGATGCTGGGTCATTTTTTCAAACTTGCTGACCAGCTTGCTGTTCGGGAAGTAATTGCTACAAACGAAACTGCCTAAAAGGTTCTCCGCTTCAATCTTCTGCATCAACCAAGCCAGCGTTTTACGGTTGGCCGGCATATCCGGCAGCGCTGTTTGCTCGCGGCAACGCACGCCTTGGTATCTTAAATCCAGCTGTAGTGTGCCGGAATCCCACTTTCTTAAACTACCCATGTGCTATACCTCCGTTTGCCATTGGGTTGAATGTCCTCGATTGAGGTTTATTGATGTTCTTCTGAATGGCCTCGCAGAGGTACAAAATCTTGCGACCACCAAAAGGACGGATGTAGTGAACACCATCAAACAACACCGGTCTTTTAACGACTCGCGAATTGTGCTGTTGTAGTACTTGATGAGCTCCGCCAGCTCATCCGTAGTTAAGTAGGTTTTAAGCATCGTAAACACCTCCTGATGAACAAATGTAGCGTATACTCAACATTATGCGAGTATAAATGTCTTTGTCAAGCGTCTTTTGTAGCTTTTAATCATCAATTAATGATCAAACTCGTTTTTTGTGTAGAATATGCAAGTTGAAGAGGGGAGAACGAATGATCAGATTCAGGCTCAAAGAGCTTATCGCGGACAAAGAATTTAATGAAAACAGGCGGATCACTTTTGACGAACTGTCAAAAAGCACGGGGATCCACAGAACTACGCTGTCTAAAATCGCAAATCAAAAAGGCTATAACACCACTACGGATGTGTTGGATAAGCTATGTGTATATTTTGGGGTTGAGTTGGACAAGTTGGCATCTCACACACCAGATGAATAGCAATCCAGCAGAAGCTTATAAGCCAGTTGTGAGAATCGAAGCAGAGCCTAAAAGTGGATATCGGTCAGTAAAACAAAGCCGCATTCATTCTGGGTGGCTATCACGAAAAAACAAATGTTTGCTTTGCCTTAAAAGCTGTCATTCGTTTTTTTCGTGAGAGCTGTATGTCAAGAAACCTCTAACCAGATGGCACAAATTCTGTGTGCCACTACAAGAATGCATCTTCAGAGAGCGAGAGTTCACCTGTGGCTGCGCAAGTAGTTCTGATAGGCCACTGACGATTTCAGCATGTAGATACGTCCCTCGACTACAAATCCATCAAGTTTATGTTGCAGTGTGTAAGCCGACATATCGGACATCGTATTAATGAAGCCCTTACTTTTGAAGTTCAGAGACGTATTGCACAGTACCCCATAACCTGTTTGCCTTTTAAAGGCTGTTAGTAACTCAAACAAAGGGAGATTGCTTTCTGAGGATACAGTTTGAATACGCGCAGTCCCGTTAACATGAGTCACCGCTGCTAGTACGTCAGTGGTTGCCTGATAGGTGTAGAGCATGTGGGGGCTAGGTCGGCTGCATCCAAACCATTTTTTCGCATCCTCCTCGAGGCAAACGGGAGCAATGGGACGAAATTGCTCTCGCTGCTTGATAATGTTCAACCGCTCTCTTGTGCTTGCGTTAAATGGAGCTGCCAAAATTGAACGATTTCCAAGCGCGCGTGGCCCGATCTCGTAGCGGCCGCTTACCCAACCTAAGATCAAGTCGCCAGCCAACATTGCGGCTACTGCGGCATAACTAGCTTCCCAATCGTCGAACAAGGAGCTATCGACGGGCTCGTCAACGACAAATGGCAAACCAGAGTACACATCCCACTTAATCTTCGGGTTGCCAGTAAAATGAAACTGTGCGTCGATGGCTGTACCAATCGCTGAACCTGAATCATTAGCGACTGGTGGGACGAACACTTCGCTGAACAATCCAGAATCTTTCCATTTAGTGTTCCAATCGCAGTTAAGCCCACATCCTCCCACTATTAATAATGGCATGCCCCGTTTCAGATTCGCCTCAGCAAACTGGTGGAAACGGTCGAACAGGCGATTGCTGAAGATGCCTGCAAAATTGCAGAACTCAGGATCCTCCACTCCCACATTGTAATGCCGAGACTCTTTCAAGGCTTCACAGTCGCGGGGCTTAAGGTGCTCGCAATCTTGCAACAGGAAAGACATGATGGCCTCTTCCTCAGTCGTTGGCTGGCTTCTTTTCGAGAAAGAAGCCAGCGCCATCAGCTTCCCGGCGTCAGACAACCGGGAGAATTCAGCGGTGCTTTTGTCGAAAGTAGGATCTGCTAATGCGTAGAGCATGGCATAGCGATGGCCAGGCTCCGGCATCACATCGGCTACCTTCGTCACATTCAATTCCGGATCGATCTCGTAGAAGGCCCCAATAACACCTTCCCAAAGTAACGCGTAACATGGGGTGCCCTGCGGTAGGCTAGACATCCCAAACGCACATATAAGATGTGATCGCTCGTGAGATGACGAGAAGAAGTCAATGGTCTTGCCCAATAACTGTCTCTTACTGACAATTACTTGCCCGTGATCACTACCACGATATTCCGCCACTGTCCCCACTCTGTGCGGAGAGTCACCAGGCCACCATCCCCCTTTACAGAGTACGTCGGGAACGTCATGAAGCTCCGCAAGGGCGTCGAATAAATCGGGGACAGATAGTGATGAATGTCGGTATTTGGAACTCTTCTCAGCCTCGATCGAAAACACCAAACGCCCGTCCTCAATATATGCAAATGCACCATCATGGCCTGGGTTGTAAGAGAGTATCTTCATTTTGAACTCCGTTGATAACTATCCCGTCCAGGTTATGGATCACCCTGGCTTCCTGTTCTTGTAAAAACGCTCTGTGCGTAAGTGCACGAATCGACTGCACTTTTGCCATTGTCGGTAGTCGGCGACCATTGAGGCGCCCAGCGAGTTGAGAGGATCGAGTAGGCCAGGTGTTGAAGTGCAGTTGCATCGGTAAATGGGGAATCGGCGTCGGCTCCCAAAGCACACGTCGATGGACCAAGAGGTCATCCACAAACCATCGAATCTCCCATGGAGTCCATTCGATAGCATACCGATGCATACCTTTCGAGGCATCAAAGCCTAAATCGATGTAGCTAGGAGCTCCCCGATAGCCGTAGTCGAATTTCGCACCGTTGCCGCCTGGGTTGTAGAAGACATTGACAAGGAGGCGATTGGGCAAGTTCCCAGCAATCTCAATGTCAATTTCTTGATGAGGAGAGTTACGATGAAGAAAGAACCCTGTGACGACCCCTGGCACGTTGGATGCTTTGAAGGTTGCTTCGAACCTCCCAAATAAATAATCGGCACGGCTGGTTAATGCGCCTGCACTGTATTGTCGAGCTCCCAACTCTTCCCGTCGGACGTGAATCGCAGCTCCTCCATCTTTGTCGAATTCAACATTTTGGGGACGGAACAATGCTAAGTTGCCGGTGAACGTGTCAGATCGAGTGGACCAACACAGCGGGTCCAACCTTCCGAAGGATTCGTAGACGTCTATCCATTCGTTATCGCCCATCAGCGCTTGCGGTATGACCCGAATACCTGCCCAGGTACTGTGGCTTGACTCAACTATCCAAGGCGATCGATCACCCTCGGCTATCGTACACATCTTGATTAATCTAGGTTCACTATGCGTTTCTTCGATATATCGTTGCCCCAAATCGTCTAATTTGGGAAATGAGCACAATGGTGGTGCACACCTGAGATGCTCGCAGAGGATCTGCCAAACTTTTACATTATCGCAATCAAGCACGACGACGTCTGCACCTTCGAGGTCGGCTAAGACGACGTGAGCAGTTTGCCCGATAGCGTCGGTTGTTACGATGAACTTAGCATGGGGGTAAATATGTCGAAGATCCCCGATCATCGACTCGAGGCATCCAATATTGACATACGCATTGAACACCCGTTCAACATTACCCTCGCAAAGTCTTTTCAACTCTTCACTGGGTAGGTCCTTTAGATCACTACAACATCGGTAACCAAGCATTAATAGTGCCATCCCTACCGATGACAGTCCCGAATTGGGTGGACCAAATACAAATACAGGGAACTGTGTCGGACGAGTATTGAACAAAGCAGCCCCTTCGCTGTTAATAGCACCTATCGTAGAAAGGGCTGGAAGAATCGAGTACGAATTAGTCGAGGTTGTATCTGTCCTTTGAAGGACAATGCTGCGCTTGGTTGCGTATACTTCTAGAGCGTGGAACTGATGGTTTATCCAAAGATCAACCGGGCCTCTGCACGGCAACATACTAAGAAGTTTCTCTGCGCCCTTTTTGGAAAGGATGTACCCAGACAAAAACCACAATCCTCGTATCGGCCGAAAAATTTGTTTCGAAACCAATGATTTTGGAGCTCCATGTTTCACCTCCATATAAGAAACGTAAAGGACGTCGAAACTACCTTTCTGTTCGCCATTCATTAGGTCATTCCAAGCATGGTCAAGCTGGCGTGCGAAACTTTGATGAAACCAGACGTCATCCTCTAAAATCAGAGCATACTCTTGTGTCCCCTCTGCAACTTTTTTCCACACCTCAATATGCGATTTCGCAACAGCCACTTCTGCTCTACTCATTCGAATTGGTGCGTCAAGCTCATAACACGTAGGAAGAGTCAAAGGCTGAGGTTCGACAAATAATTGTTCCGCTAGTGTGTAGTAAGGATCAACCTCTGAATCTTTGGCAGGATCCTGCAAAAAATTCCTCGCATCTACAGCGGCGTAGCGTTCCGTAAGGCTGCAAAGATCATTTCCAAATCTATCTCTTATACGCCCTAGTTCCTGCTTCACACGTGACCACCGACTAGGCTCACGATCAAGATTGATCACGTAGATTTTTTCAATTGCCTTTACTGGCTGGCCCGGCTTAGCCCCAAATGCGGCGGACGTCTGCATAGGGAGGATTCTGCGAAGTCCATGTCCCAGACGAAATACCCAACGAAGGACGGCCTGATATTGGCGCGTTGGATTCATCGCGCCTCCAGGTCCGAGGGAGCAAGATACGCTTGCTGATTGGATAGCCTCCAGTTTCTTGAATCATTGCGATAGCTCAGTGGCCATTGGCTGGTGGATATGAGTTCCCAATCGTGCGCGACGGCTATTAGATCGAGAGAACAACCTTCGTTTAGTATTTCGAAGACCGACCTAGTTAGATTGCCTGGCCCCGTCGTAGCCTGCACTTCAGGCAACTCTCTTGTACTGGCGGTTTCAAGAGACACCGTGGCATTCATCAGCGCTCTCTCAACTATGGGGTGACGAGCAGACGCAATTAGCGGTGTAGTATTAAAGTAGAAAATCCATCCAGGCTGATTAGCCCCAGGCTGAGTAAATATTGACGGGTCTACCATCCCAGACGTTGCTATGTCATAGCAGAAAGGTTGAAGCTTCAACCTTCCATCAACGAAGAGTTGTTCAACAGGTGTTCCGTGGTAAACATCGTCGGCGTCAATGTAGAATCCGCCCTCTACAAACACATAGGCGTAACGGAAGTAGTCGGACATCATAGATGGGTGGTAACATTTATTAAATGCTTCCTCATAACGAGCCCCTAATCGGTTTCGAATGAAATCACTAGCCGATTTTTTGTCGAACAGCTCCAATGTAAATCCACTTCGTTCCAATTTCTTCCATGAATTCATACAAGCTTGGACATCTGCCGGCAATCGCTGCAAGTCGTCCCAGAACTGAACAATACGTTTTGGGGTGGGCGCGGACCATCTCTCAGAGCTGAGCTGAGCTGGTTCACGCCGCTGTACCATGTCACGCACGAAATCAGAGCGCGCACGCTCCGAAGGATTTAGTGGGTCGGCCTCGACAGTTTCACTCACTATTACTTCGTTCATTTCTGACTTCCCATCTTTAATTTACTCCCTTCATTATTTAATTACTCGACCCCTACACTGCAAAATGGTCGTGCCTCAGAATGTTGATCGACATTAAAATGATTTCTCTAATTAATACTCATGGTCGCAAATTCTGAGAATGGCCATCAGGAAGGCTATAGCAGTTTATGCTTTGGACATTGTTCCTTAGCTTCTACTTTCTGCCTAAATTGAACATTAAAAATAATAGTTAAGTAAACTCAACAATTTCAGACTCAAATGCGAATTTTCTGTCGAGTAGATTTCTTTTTACTTTATCCACATCTCTCGTATAAATAACGTGCGCTAAGCTATTTTTTGCTCGTGTGGTTGTTACGTAAAATAATCGCCTAGTACGGTCTAAACCAGTTTCTTCACCTGCTTCAAGTTTTTTTTGGCTTTCGCGAGAGAGCTCCTTCGTTCCAAAATACTGCTCATAAGAAAACAAAAAACCGCCTGCTTCTTCGTCATCCATTATGACCATCACTCGATCGAATTCATTTCCTTTCACGCCTTGATGGGTTCTAAAAATTGAATTCCCGCTGATGTAATCTTTATATTTACGAGTTTGAAAGAACTTAGTCTCCAAGGCTCCTGCCCATGCCGCAATCTCGCTATCATCTGGAGTATCAGGTTCTAATTGGTCATCAAGCCGTGTTTGATCAAGTTGAGTTTTTTTGCTTTCACCTACGAATGCCTGCAATTTTTCAGGAATTCTTAGTAAGTTATACTTAGAGAGTACTTCTAAAACAGCGAGAAAACTTACATTTTCATTTGAAATAACATTTCTAAATGCATGTTCTGCAGCTCTAGCAAGCACAAGTGGGTCATCCTTGTTAGAATCAAGTACACTGGCTTCTAAAAGAGGCGACTTCGTTTCCCTCAAGATTGACATTAATTGAGCTCGCTGTTGCTTTAAGCTCGCATCAGCCATAGGAAAAACAATGTCAGCAAAAAAATTTAGCTCTGCATTTTCACCTGCAGAAATCCGATCTTTAATTTTGTTTGATATTGAAAGCTTGTCCCAAAGATCATCAAATCCAAGTCGATAACCTGCCATTTTATGTTCCAAAAGTAAGATAGCGCTTTCGTTGGATTCAGCATTAGCCCAGCCAATATCCCCAGTGACTTCGGCCATAGTTTCACGAATTTTCGCTTCGACTTCATCTTTATTGGGAATTCCGTGCGGAAGTAAGAAATATCGAACATAGCCTTCCGTTGCGCCATCACGCGCATACTGTTTTCGTTTATCATCTTCACTACGGATTTGGTTGCCTAAACCCACAATGCGTCGAGCTGATCGATGGTTCATTTTTTTGTCGAAAGTCTGCCAACCAATGGGCTTAGTGTTACCCAGCTCAGGCTCCCCACCACTGAAAATACGCTGCATCGTATCCCCAAATAAGCCAACAACAACTTGATTGGATTTGAGAGCCTGCAGATCAAAAAATGCATTGATTACATCATGGTCAGTGTCCTGGCTTTCGTCGATAAATATGAAAGGAAACTTATTTACAATAACTTCAGCCATCATCGGTTTCGAGGTTAAAAAATGTGAGAAAATTTTCAAAACGTCTGCATGTGATAACGCGTTTGGAGTTGAGTTGACGCCATTTGGGTCATAAATGAAAGAACGTGGTTCTGACAACCATTCCATTTTTTCACCCAAGCGCAGAATTGTTTTTCTTCTGGCGTCCGAAGCTTTGCCTGCTCGCCCACGGTCTTGTTCATCTTGGACTCTTGCAAGAGTCGTAGGAATTGTTTTCAAGTACCACTTGCGAATATCCTCATTGAAACCTGTGATAGCAGCCCAGCAAAAACTATGAATAGTTGATACCGAAAAAATTGGACTTTGCTCAATTCGGTCCTTGATTTCATCGGCTGCATTATTAGTAAAGGTGACAACAGCAATTTGCTTGCCTTGCTTAGAGAACTCATCTGAGTACTTAGCTTTCAGAAATTCGAGCGCTTTTTTTAGAGAATAAGTTTTACCTGATCCGGCACCGGCAAAAGTGATAAAGCTTTTTCCAGCCCTCAAAGATAAGCACTCTTGTATACCTACATCGATGTCATTATCTTGATTAACGGGTTTTGTTTCCGCAAAGAAAAATTTTTCAGTCATGATCTTCCCCTACGCTTTTGGCGAAAGCTGAGCTTCCAACCAACCGAGACCGTTACTAATGTAATTAGGAGGATTGAAGCTTTTTGATTCTTTACCAGCCAGATAGAAGAGACAATTAAATGCGAAATCACCTTTATTCAAACTTTGTACATAGTCATAAAGTGAGTTCGAAAGAGGTTTAATTTCGCTGTCAAAATCGGTTTTTGCTTTTTTGATCTCAGACTTCCCAAGGAAATAATCATGTTCGATATTCGCCAGGATCAATGCGTCTTCGAAAGTTCTAGATAACACTGGGGTTTCTGAAATCTTCGTAGGTTTTTGATAGGCAACGTAAAGAGCTGCCCCTTGATGTTGCGTGGCATGTTTGAGTTCTGGTAAGTCAACCAAATCATCCAATGTTTCTATTTTCGGATGCCATAGCTTCAGCGTATTATTGCTACTTTTCTGCTTTGCTCCCTTTAGAGGTGGACAGGATTTTCTGTTGGAATCTATTGAATCTAAATCGGTTAGCACTAGAGTAGCTACTCCAAGTTTCTCTACTAACTCTCTGTATTTATGGGTGTGAGCACCGTTTACCTCAAGTATCGAAATATATCTGTTCGACAGACCGGGAAAATTTTTTGAAATGAATTCTGGTACAAGAATACGCTCAGCCTGCCCCTCAACAAATATCACTCCATCTGCAAAAAATATATCGCAATGAGTAAGCTTTAAGTGTTTGTTTACAAACAAGAGTGCATCTTTCGGCGTTGCAAAAAGTTCTGACATATTTGCAACAGAAGTGTGGTCCATAGCTATAGTGTTATTCGAATTATTTCGCCGGAAATAACGCAAATCTTTGAAGTCAATATCATTGACTATATGGCTGGAGTGGGTGCTAATTAAGAGTTGTGTTTGATACTCAGACTTATCAGTTTTGCTAGCTGTATCTCTTAAAGCAGAGTGATTTCGCAGCGTGTCGTAGGCTTTTGAAACAAATACGCGTTGGACTTGTGCATGAAGGTTCACTTCGGGTTCTTCAACCAAAACCAGATGAATTGGCTCGATCTGCTTTTCAATGCTGTCTTCGGAGGATGCTGATTTACCAACCCTCATCCATTTATCACGAAACTCTAGAAGTCTGAAGGTTAGATATATAAGGTTTTGATAACCAAGACCTAAGTAACTTTCCGGAAGAAATTCTTCATCGTCTTTGTCAAATCGATAACGCACCGATGACGATCTTTGCAACGCATCTGCACCACTAATTTGTGCAGCAATTTCGACTGTCGGATTACCTCCGATACCTGGGTATCCCATTGCCCTTAATTCTTCAAAAGGAGCATGAAATTGTTTGTTTAATCTTTCAGTAAAGGTTTTTTCTAGTATTTGCTGCTGACCTAAAACTTCCAAATCTTGTATTTCAGGAAAGTCTTCTGGGTTCAATATGCGATCGTAATACTCGCGTAGTAGTTTATTGAGTCGTTGTTTTTCTGAATATGGTCCCTTTTGATCCGAATTATCTTCAGAGCCTAACCCGCGTTGTTCTGAAATAACGTCAACTCTAATTAACTTTCTCAAAGCTTCTGATTTGAGAGGCTGCAAAATTTCAAACGTAGTTGGCTCGACTTCTTCACTTAAGCCAGATTTTACTGCTTTACTCAAAATGTAATGTTTTTGCTTTATGAATTTACTGAAGTTCCGACCTTTTTCCAAAAAATCACATAGGTCTTTAGGCCATAGACTGACTATGCCGTTGTGTCCGGACACTACGGTTCTTGCATTAACAAATTCACGTAACAATATGGAAATATCGGTTGTTTCGTAAGTTATGCGAACGTATAAAGCACCACCATGCCATTCCAAGTCAGGCAGGATGTCTCGGACCTTGTACGCCTCACTTGCTTTTGCATCAATCGTTATATCTAAGCTGGGTAAAAGACGAGTTAAATTGCCTGATAATTCCTGTATATCTTCACTTTTTGGAAATTCGTTTTCGACTTGCCTGCCAATTGACTGAATATCCTTCCAATTCCGTTTTGATACATCTCGAACCTTTAGATTATCCGGACTTTTCAAAAATGTGTGTAAAGCGCCAATACAAGAAGTTTTACCACTATTGTTAGCCCCGACAAGAACAGTTGTTTTATCATCAAGTACTAAGGTTACGTCTGCTAGCCGCCTATAGTTTTTCAATGCGAATGAGGTAATTTTCATTTAACGAAGCCTTAAAACGTAGTTTGTATTTTAAAAAAATGACTAGCAAGTCAGTCTTTCTTCTTGTTTTATATTTGGTTTTACCCATACAAAAGTAACGTCTATGTACCTATTTTTCAATGTGTTTTATTGGAATTGTTAAGTTGAATTAGAATAAGATTCAAACGAAGTCGCAATTGTTGATTGATGGGACAAGAGTTTGGGCAGAAAAGACTCTGTCGCGAATCTAATCTGACAGACACGAGCACAAAACTGGTAAATGTCAGATCAAATCTGAGCTAGTACATATAAGGTGACAATTCATGCACCACCCACATCAAAATTTTAGAGAGCTTCGGTCTAAATAACTGTTCCAATTAGTAGATCACTTGCAGGTGGGAACTCAATGCGGTTTGAGCGATCTGATCAGTCGCCAAACAAAACCTTCACGCAACCGCATTGAGCATGAGCAAATTACCATCTTTTACGCCGCAGGCGCTGTACCGCCTGAAAAAAATTGTGCAGTGGAATCCGAATAATGCCTTAGCACGACGTGCAAATGCGATGTTGCTGCTGGCACAAGGGAAGCCAAAAACCGAAATCGCGGCGCTATTACAAGCAGCACGGTCGAGCATTAATCGTTGGATTGATTGGTATCTTGACGATGGTATTGATGGTCTACAAGCCGATTTACCAGGCAGGAAAGTACGGTTTGAGCCGGAGTTCATCGGAAAATTACTGCGCTTTATGGTCGGATTCAGACCGCAGGAATTTGGCTATCAGCGTTCACGTTGGAGCAGCGAACTGCTCAGTATTGTGCTCCACAGCTCGACAATCCGGCGTTGGTTACCCAAACACGGCATCGTCTGGCGACGTGCAGCACCAACGTTGTGCATCAAAGACCCAGATAAAGAAGCGAAATTAGCAGCTATAAAACAAGCACTTGCAAGCTGCGACAACCGCAATCCGGTGTTTTATGAAGATGAAGTGGATATCCACCTGAATCCTAAAATCGGTTCAGACTGGGGCTTGCGTGGACAGCAACGCAAAGTGGTTACGCCGGGGCAGAACAAGAAATATTTTTTAGCAGGAGCGTTGCAAGCAAAGACAGGCCAGGTGACTTACGTCGGTTCATCGTCAAAGAATACGGTGCTTTTTATCGACTTACTCAGGGCGCTCCGAAAACGCTACCGCAGTGCCAAAACTATCACGCTGATAGTGGATAACTACATCATTCATAAGAGTAAAAAGGCGCAGCGCTGGCTGGCAAACAACCCAAAGTTCAAACTGTTATTCCTGCCGGTTTACAGCCCGTGGCATAACAAAATAGAACTGCTGTGGCATTCGTTGCACGAGACCGTCACACGCAACCACAACTGTAAGTCGATGGAGGAACTGATGGAAAGAGTTGAACACTTTATGGATACCGCATCACCGTTTCCTGGCAGCGGCCACGGGACCAAGCGGGTGTAGCATTAATAGGATCAGTTATTTGGGCAATTTTCACCAATGTCCGCTTTCAGTGAAAAGCGCATTGTCGCAGGATGATAGTTTGGACGGCCAGTTGACTTGGGATTCACGCTGTTAAAACCTAAGTCGAATAAATACAGATGATTAACATAGACATCAGTCACTTGCATTGAATTATTTTCGCTGACAAAGTCGTCCATCAGCTCCGAAAAGAGAGTGGCTGACCCGCAATATGGCGAGACATCTCAGAATCTCCCTGCCTACGTTTATCAACTGAGGATACTGAACTTGGTTTAGAAATTGGATCGCTAGCTAAGACCAATTGCTCATAATTATTTAGTACTTAGACCAACAGGTCATCAAGGTTTTTTAAGCAGCCTTGGCACAGAGAGTTCTTAAATAAACGCTAAGTTGACGATGTAATAAGGCGTTTGTTTTACCCATAAAAAATAACCCATGTCAACCAATTTATTTTTTCTAAAAGTCCAATTCAGTGTCATTTCACTATGTATCTGATTTCTATCTCGTTTGCCGAAATACGTTTATTATTTCAATGTAACATAATAAAAGTTATTGAAATTAATAGATTTTATTGAAAATTGACCCCTTGTCTTTTTCGATTTTCCGCTACAAGAATATAAAAAGCTGTAACGGAGATCTGGCTATGAATGCACATTTGAAAGCGAACAATCGGTTACTGGATTTATCCTTCAAACCTATCCAACTAGAGCTATCGAAAATTCGTTTGTCTGCTTTTATTCCCACCAGTATCAGGGACGCGATTGTGCAGCCATCCGTGTCACAACTGCGGATGGTCGAACAATGTCCAGAGTTACTGGCATTTCAGATGACGTGTTACCCGCCTATTGTGGTAAAGCAAACTGCGCGAGCTGGCAGCTTTGATATTGTCGGTAATTTCCATAGTTTTAGTCTGATCCGGGCGAAACTTCGCCCAGAAACTCAGATAACAGCGATGTATTCCTTGGCGAGTGCAGATGAGATTGCGGAGTTGATTCGTCTTGAAGTGCTGACGAATAAAATCATTCCAGAGTCATTGCCTGCGACAGAGTTATCCCGAATGTTACAAGAACTGTTCCCAAACAAGGAAGGGGAGAATAAGCAGCTGTTAAATCGCGAAAATTTTCAGCGGCTATTTCCAAAGATTAGTTCTCGGAAACAACTTTCGTTCGCTCTGAATCGGGCAAATAGTCAGGTCACATCATCAGCAAAAATCCGGGAGGAGCAATGGTGAGTAACACGAGCTTCTCCTTTGAGCAGACACCGATCCATGAGCTCAGCAAACTGTTACAAATTCCGGATTCTGGTCGGGCTTTATTACCAGTGCTGTCAGTTGTGAAAGGACTATTGACTCAGCATCCACGTTTAGTTTCCGAAATAAAAGTAACTGAGGACATACTTGGCAAATTCATGTCTGAGTTGCAGCAGGCAACTTCAGATCAAGAAGATTTACTTCGGCTAACCAAACAAAGTGGAGTTTGCACAGAACGTCCAGTTTATGCATTGCTGGTTGAGGCAGCCCTCTCACTGTCGAATCTGCCATCTGGTGCCTGGAGCATGGTTGCTGTCGCATTAGAGTTTGTTCTGATACGTCGTATTCAATTCGCGGAACATCCGAACCGGTTAGTTGAATTCAGTAAAGCGTTACGTCAGTTGATGGTGGTCAGGCAGCCAATTATGTTGTTGGGTTGGGCGACGTTCGAAAGTTATGCACAACTGGCTAGCGCCATGGGCGAACTTTCCGCAAATCCACAAGCCAGTACTACCGACAGACGTTACGCAAAGTATATTGAAACAACCCTTAGCACAGAATGGAAACAGGTTGTCCGTAGTCCCGGCCTTCGGCGGAAGGCCGCTGGCGGTACACGCCGCAAGAGACCCGCAGGTGAAACTACAGTGGCGACCGATGACTCGGATGTCGCTATGATAGGTTTGCCTGCAACCACAATGCTGGACGATGTCCTTAACATACCCGAGCAGTCAGACCCCTGCATGTTGCTGGAAGTTCGTCCGACAGGAACGTGGGCTAAAAACCGCCCTTCGCTCGACGTCATCGAAGATCGCGGTATTTGCCGGGTTCATCGGATTAACACGACAAATCGTCTGATCCAGGCCAATAACAAATCGCTGCTGAGTGTGAGCATTTTGCAACCTGATGAGCTCTCGGTCTTATTGAATGCACTACTTCGGCGCAATGCTGAAAGTGTGGTTGAACTGAATTGCCGTTTAGCCACGCTGCTTCTGTTGTGGACGGGTATAAATCTGAAAACATTGTGCCATTGGCAACTGGCTGGTGAGGGGGCCGGTTTGGTACAGCATGGAAAGCATTGGTACACCCAATGCATAGTTGAACCCGTGTTGATTCATGACGCAAGGCAAAAGATTATTTTGAGCTGCCCGACAGTATTCGGAATATATGCATCCGCACTGGCGGCGCAGAGAAATAACAACCAGTTACTGACATTTCTTCACGCTGAAGATGCAACGCAACAAGTCAGCAATTGGCTGGCCAGGCTCTCGCAGCGACATGGTTTAACTATTTCCATAGACCGAGTCGAAAGTTTTTTGGCAAATCGTTTACAATGCACGCCCGAGTTAGATCCGATTTACCAACGACTGGCTTTTGGCGTAGAACGATTTCAATTTCGTGTGCAGCGGCATTACACGCAAATGACCGCAGAGCACATCGGCCGCGGCATTTCCGAAATCTGGCAGCGAGTTCATCAGGAATTGGCGCAGCCCGACAGTCTGGCAGCTGATTTTTATCAGGTTCACCCGCACGATCCCGAAATCGTCTATGGCAGTGAGCGGGCAGGGGCTCTATCGCAGCACTGTAGTCTTGTCAAAGCGCTACGAGATAGTTGCCAGCAATTTAGTCGTCAGCAAATTGACCGAAGCCTGCCAGCGCTATTTGCATATCACAACCGTTATGTTGAATGGACGGCGTTGATGTTACTGAGTGGGACAGGTTGTCGCGCAGTGCGAAATCCATTTCCGTCGTTGGCGCTGATCTTTGATTCTCTACTGTTTGTCTGCGATAAGGACGACATTTCTGTAGCGACTCGCTTAGTCAGTTTATGCCCTGTCGTTGAACGTCAAATATCATTTTATCGGGACCATCTGAATGCAATGGCAAGTCGTATTGCGGCAATTGCGCCTGACATAGCCGCACATAATCGACAGATGCTGACTTATGAACAATCAGATCTTCAATTTATAACGCGGCTTATCAAGATGAAAAATGCCGTTGGTCCTCTGTTCTACTTGGATGGCATGGGCCGTGCACAACAACTGGCTCCCGCACAGCTCACTAAATTAACTCGCCCATTTGGTTTGGAAGTGAATTTTGGCCGCCATCACCTGCGAAGTAGCCTGATCAAACAAAGGGTTCACAACGAGTTGGTCAATCAAATACTTGGACACTGGTCAATTGGCGAGTCGCCTTTTAGCCAGTTCTCGCAACTTAGCCCGTATGAAAGCAATAGGGTCTTACGCCCAGTGCTCACTGCAGTTATGGAGGAACAGGGATGGAAAGCGCAAAGAAGTTTGCTGACCTAATGGTCTCAAAGCAAGCCAATACCGCCGAATGGATTCGAACGATTTTTAGCGAGGTTCCGCTGGAGCCATTAGAGCTGGCAACAGTTGAATTGTTCCAATCCGTAATTTGGGTTGAAGCTCAACGTGTGCCGGATACCTGTATTGCTGCAGTGGTCCGCAAGTTTGCACATGACACAAAAGCAAGGCGGCGTCAGCACGAGCTATTTGAATTTTGCCTGGCTCAACTGCAGATACGCTATCAGATCGAAGCATCGCCAGCCCCCAGAGTGTTGTTATCTGAACCTGAACGTAATTACATTGACCTCAGTCAGGTAAGACTGTTGCCAATCATTTCGGCAGCGCAGAACTTTATAGAAACGACAAAAAGCACAGTTTTAGAAAAGAATTGGGGACAAACGGAGTTCAGTTTCTTCCTGCTGCGTTTGATATTCGAACAACAGATACTAAACCCAAAGGTGCTGAAAGGTCTGATTGCCCGTCACTATCAACTTGAGTGTGCAGAGCAGCTGTTTTGGTTGGAGCGCCATGATGAACGACTGCTGATATCCAGGGATTTTTGCGCACTATACCAGGAGTACGCCGAACTAAAATACGGTCGTTCGATCAATATTCTTTGTGCATGGCTGAGTAAAAATGTATTCCGTTTGAAGGTGAGCCTGAGTTTGTTATGTAAGGCATCCGCGCTCAATATGAAGCTTCAAAATGGCGTTTGTGCTGCGGAGCTTGCCGCAGGAAGTATCAAGACCACACAGCTAACAACGTTACGGTGGCGACAGCTTTTGGGGCAAAGGGTGCATATTTCGGCTAGCTCACCTGATGATAGCGAACCCCTGCCGGTCCGTTCTCAAAGGCAGTGGAAGCCGAGGGCCGTTAAGTTTTTCATGCAATCGGCGGAGAGCCAGTACAGATCCCTACGCGAAAGATTACGGCCATTAATGGAATCGTCAGAAAGATCGCGTACAGCTGAGCTGACAAGATTGAGAGAATGGTTGGACATTCAGAGGAATGCGGAAGACGCCCCTTGGGAATGGCTATTGACCGCATGGGCTTACTGGATGTTTATCAATGGCGGAAAACGAAAAAGTAAACTTCGTGCAGGCAGCATTGGCAAATATCTGCAGTTTGCACGACCACTACTACAAAGTTTTGGTGCGCAGGATACGTGGGATGAACACCCGTTGCAGTGGCTGATGGTAATAGAAGATGCTGTGAACAAAGCTGGTCCTTCTTGTGAACCGGCCGCGGTAGAGCGTTTTGTAACTTTTCTGTCGACTAATGATATTGCGCCAGACTTACATATCGAGGATTTTGAACTACCAAGCCTGCAATCACATGTTGATGCTAATATGTTGGTGCCTGCCGAGGTTGAGGTAGTGCTAACTGCCTTAAGGCGATTTGACAATCAACTTACGCGTGTCGCCCGGTTACTTTTTTGCTTTGGTTTTGCCTGCGGGTTGCGTCGGGCCGAAGTGTTATATTTGAAAAAGACAAATCTGCGGCTCGACGGTATGCCATATCTTGCGCTACGTCATACCATTGATAGGACGTTAAAATCGACCCGGGGGCGCAGAAATGTCCCCTTGGAGCTGTTTTGGCCTAACGAGGAATTGAGCCTGTTGCAGGAGTATTGCCAAAGTGATGCTGTCCGCAATTCAGAACTGTTGTTTTATGATAAAAAATTGGCTTTAACCGCACTCGAATTGTTGACCAGCTTGATCAAGGAAACAACCCAGCAGCCAGATCTAGTCTTTCATCAACTTAGACACAGTTTTCTAAACTGGTGTTTTTGGTTATTGCATTTACCACGTATTGATCCAAAGTTTACACCGGTGTTTTTTCGCCATCCATGGCTTGGTTATCACCGTGCGGAGTTTTTACGTAAACGATTAGGGCTAGCTAACGGACAGTTGGGCAGGCGAGATTTGCACGTCTTCTCAATCCTTGCTGGCCATAGTTCGCCGGCAGTTACTCTGCATTCCTATGTCCATATCAGTGATCTGGTGAATGCTTTAGTACACCTATCGAACTTAAGTGCTAAGGACCACCAAGTTATCTATAAAACGCCTGAACCAGACCATGAGGTGCTTGCAAGCGCTACCCGTTTGATTGCACAAGCACTGAAAACAGAACAAGTGAAGTCTGGAAAGGTATATCCGCTCAGCTTGTTAGGGCAGGCGATCTTTCAGCTTAGTGGTAGCCGGCATGTAAAAAGCAATGACCACGTCCCCCCATCATTGGTAACCGCTCTTCAATCAGTGCAAGACAAAAACAACGCTATCCCTAAAGTCCGTGCCGTACTGACTAAGGTGATGCGGAAAAAAGTGCCGTTCAGAGTGATTGAGCCTTTTAACAGCTGGCTGAGGCTGTTAGATGAAGCTCAGTGGGCTTTGCATTTTAGCCAAAGCCAGGTCGAGCAAATCATTAATTTGACCGATCCAGGCAAAGATTTTCTGTTTATTTGCCGTACACTAGAGGAGTTGGAATTGTTAGGGCGCTGGTTAGAGCAATTACAAATCAACCCGCAAGACATTAGCTATCGGTTGATGCTAACTAACCGCTGTCATCTCTATGCACACAGTCCAAACCCACTGCAGCAGATCGCCATCGAATTAATAAACGACCTGCATGCCGGTCTGCTCAAGGATCTGGCAGCGCCAAAAGGGCGTGCCAAGAAGCGGCAGCCGGTCAACCAGCCAATTGACCAAAGCATTATGCCGCAGCAGAAATTATTTACTTGCGAGGTGCATGTTCGTTGGGATGATATTGGCAATGGTGTGAAACGGCGTAACCAAGCGTTGATCGGGGTGCTGAAAGCAATGTGGCTTTCCTGGAGTCTGCGCGCAGTGTTGTAGCCGTCAGAGTGCATCATCTCTAAAGTGGTAAAAGTCTTTGTTATTTGCCGTTCATATCGGTGCCTATCGTGGGCACCGATACTTTTTGCCGCGAAACCGATGAAACCAAACAAACTTTTCAGCAAAAATTTAGCGATGGTGCCTACTCGGGTGGGGTGCATTTTTAGCGGTAGAATTTCGCTGTTGCAACGGCAAAACGCTGGAAATGGGCACCAGTTGGGCACCAACATGAAAAATCGCGAAAATTTGGCAAAATGTATCAATAAGAGCTGATATACGCGGGTACTGTTAGCAGTTTTAAAATATCATAACTGATTGTTTTGATAGAGAAAAAATGGATTATCCGATTGTGAATGATTGGTGCGTCCTAGTGGACTCGAACCACCGACCCCCACCATGTCAAGGTGGTGCT